>NZ_LT629787.1:632667-1265335 GCF_900105655.1 Halopseudomonas salegens | reverse complement strand
CCGAGGCACCCAGATCAGTGATTACTGCGTATACGGGAGTATCCGGATGCTCCTTGCGCAAACGACGAATTTCATCATAGATGTAGCCTGACTGCACCGGACTGCCACCCGGGCTGTTGATACGCATGACAATGCCACGGGTATTTTCATCATCGAAAGCACGGCGCAGGCTGGTTATCAGGTTGTCGGCACTGGCTTCCTGCTGATCAGCAATCAGCCCACGCACCTCGATCACTGCCGTGTGCGGCCCGGTCGACGTGCTCGCCGCATCCATATTGCCCAGGGGTGAAAACAACATGATGGCGACAAACAGGTACAGAAAAGTCAGGCTCTTGAAAAATATCCCCCAGCGTCGGGTGCGCCGTTGCTCCTGCAGGGAGGCTTGCAGGGTGTTCTCCAGCAACGTCCAGGCTTTGGCATCTTCCTTGTTGGCCTGCGCCTGCTTCGCATTGACCATTTCACCCCGGGTCCACCGATCTGACGACATGCGTGCTCCTTAAACACCAACACCCTGAGTCTGCTCACGCATGACCCAGTGATGGAAGTCACTGAAAGTATCCAGGCAGTGCTCTGGTTCACAGGCCAGAAGCTGCTCTCGAGTCATTGCCCCGTAGCTGACTGCAACCGGGCGAACGCCAGCATTATGTGCCATTTGCAGATCAAACACACTGTCACCCAGCATAATGGCGCGCTCTGCCGGGGTATCCAATTGATACAGAATTTGCGCAAGCATCAGCGGATTCGGTTTGCTGGCCGTTTCATCGGCGCAGCGGGTGGCATCAAAAAAACCGGAAAGCCCGTGCTTTTCCAGCACGCGCGCCAACCCCCGGCGTTTTTTACCCGTCGCTACCGCCAACCGGAACCCGGCATCGCGGAAAATATCCAACGCGTCTCGCACACCGTCAAACAATGGCGATGGCACCTCTTCCAGGGTGAGGTAGTGCTGTCCATAGGCGGTACCGAGTCGTTCGGCCAACTGCCTATCTTCTACATTCGGGTAGAGCACAGCAATTGCCTCCGGCAGGCCAAGTCCAATGATCTCTCTGACAGCCTGTGCCGATAACGGGTCGAGCCCAACATCGTCGGCCGCCCGCTGCATCGATAACACGATCTTTTCAACCGAATTGGCCAAGGTACCATCCCAGTCGAAAATCAATGTCTGCAACTCAGTCATCTGCCAGCCTCCGCAGCGTCGCATCCCACTGCCGACCAGGCTCGGCACGCAATTCCAGGCGCTGACCATCGGGTAGTTCAAGCGCAAGAAAAGCGGCATGCAGGAACAACCGTTTGCCACCCAGCTCACGAATTGTCTGGGAAAATTCGTCGTCACCGTACTTCGGGTCCCCGGCAATCGGGTGCCCGGCATGCTTGGCATGCACGCGAATCTGATGGGTACGCCCGGTAATCGGTCTTGCCTCAACCAGCGTCGCCAGGTCGCCAAAACGCTGTACCACCGAAAACTCGGTCAGTGACGGCTTGCCCTCGGTGTTTACCTCGACCATGCGCTCCCCGGAGCGCAGATTGTTTTTTTGCAACGGCGCCTGTACGCGCTTGGTACCGGTAGGCCAACGCCCTCTCACCAGTGCCAGATAGCGCTTGTCGACACCGCCTTCAGCGCGCAGGGCTGCATGCAGGTGGCGCAACATGCTTCGCCGCTTGGCAATCATCAGGCAGCCCGAGGTATCCCGATCAAGCCGATGCACCAATTCCAGTTGCGGGCAATCCGGCCTTAGCTGTCGCATGGCTTCAATGACGCCAAAATGCAACCCACTACCGCCATGCACAGCCAATCCCGGGGGCTTGTTGACGACAATCAACGCTTTGTCTTCGTGGATAATGGCATTATCCAGAGCAGTGAGAATCCCTTGCCCGACCAACACCGGTTCATCGGCCTCGGGCAAGCGAACCGGGGGAATGCGCAACAGATCGCCGGCCTGCAATTTATAGTCCGGTTTAATCCGACCCTTGTTGATGCGCACTTCCCCCTTGCGCAAAATCCGGTAGATCAGGGTTTTCGGCGCACCCTTGAGACGGGTGATCAAAAAGTTGTCGATACGCTGCCCGGCCTGCTCGGCCGAGATGGTTTCAAACTGCACCTGGGCAGGGGAATTGCTGGCTATTTCTTTCATTTGTGCATGATACATTTTTTCATTCAATTGAAGCACTTAAAAAATACTGCTATATTCCGCGAAGCTGCTATACCCGCAGCCGGGGAAAGATGATCACGCCATAACGCGGATCCCGTCCCCAGAAACACTGTCAGACGGGCGCTGCTGGCGCCTTTCAGGAATTGCCCCGCCCGCTGACCACTGAAGCCCCGCCCCATTGGCGGGTCATTTTAAACCCGCTCTCCGAACAGTCGACGAGCGGCACCCGATTCAGATGGGTAAGTGTATAGGTGGAGATGTACAGCTTCAGGATGATGCGACGCGTGCCGACATGCCAATCAATGTCCCCGTCCCAATCCGGCTGATTCCTCCATTAAGACGTTTTTCTGTACTCGCCAGACACAGCTAGTCAGCGCACTGCCCCGGCACTGCGCGAACTCTGAACAAGGGCAAGGTTGGCCCAAACAGAAACACACCTGACACCTAACGGAAGAGTCGTAGGTGCCGTACTCGTGTGCTCCGGACAGCATCGGAAACACAACGGTACTTCATGAAAAGAATGCTGATTAACGCAACTCAACCCGAAGAGTTGCGTGTTGCTCTGGTCGACGGCCAACGCCTCTATGATCTCGATATCGAGTCTGGCGCCCGCGAACAGAAAAAGGCCAACATCTACAAAGGCCGCATCACCCGCGTCGAACCCAGCCTGGAAGCCGCTTTTGTCGACTTCGGCTCCGAGCGTCACGGCTTTCTGCCGCTGAAAGAAATTGCCCGCGAATACTTCTCCAGGCAGCCGGAAGGCCGCGCCAACATCAAGGAAGTGATCAAGGAAGGCCAGGAAGTCATCGTCCAGGTCGACAAGGAAGAGCGTGGCAACAAGGGCGCCGCCCTGACCACCTACGTCAGCCTCGCTGGTCGCTACCTGGTTTTGATGCCGAACAACCCGCGCGCCGGTGGCATTTCCCGTCGTATCGAAGGCGAAGAGCGCAACGAGCTGCGCGAAGCCCTCAACAGCCTGAATGTGCCTGCTGATATGGGCATGATCGTGCGTACCGCCGGTCTTGGCCGCAGCGCCGAAGAACTGCAGTGGGATCTGGATTACCTGCTGCAGCTGTGGGATGCGATCAAGAGCGCTTCCGAGAAATCGGCCCCCTTCCTGATCTATCAGGAAAGCAATGTCATCATCCGCGCCATCCGCGACTATCTGCGTCAGGATATCGGCGAAGTATTGATCGACAATCCCTCGGTACGCGACGACGCCCTTGCCTTTATCGATCAGGTAATGCCGCAGTTCGCCAGCAAGATCAAGCTGTATGAAGACAGCGTGCCCCTGTTCAACCGCTTCCAGATCGAAAGCCAGATCGAGACCGCCTTCGAACGTGAAGTCAAACTGCCCTCGGGTGGCTCGATTGTTATCGACCATACCGAGGCACTGGTCTCCGTCGACATCAACTCGGCACGCGCCACCAAAGGCGGCGACATCGAAGAAACCGCACTGAACACCAACCTGGAAGCCGCTGAAGAAATCGCTCGCCAATTGCGCCTGCGTGACATCGGCGGCCTGATCGTGATCGATTTTATCGACATGACCCCGGCACGCAATCAGCGCGCCGTGGAAGACCGCATGCGCCAGAGCCTGGAAGCGGATCGTGCGCGCGTTCAGGTCGGCCGCATCTCGCGCTTCGGTCTGCTGGAAATGTCCCGCCAGCGCCTGCGTCCGTCACTGGGTGAAACCAGCGGTATCGTCTGCCCTCGCTGTAATGGCCGCGGCACCATTCGTGACGTTGAATCACTGTCACTGTCGGTCCTGCGCCTGATCGAAGAAGAAGCGCTGAAAGACCGCACCGCGGAAGTACGCGCTCATGTACCTGTTGCGGTTGCAACCTTCCTGCTGAATGAAAAACGCGAAGCTCTCGCCGCCACCGAAAGTCGCACCCGCGTGCGCATTCTGGTGCTGCCCAGCGAGCATATGGTCACGCCGCACTTCGACGTCCAGCGCCTGCGCGACGATAGCGAAGCCGTGATGACCGGCGAGAGCAGCTACAGCATGAGCACCGAGATTGAAGCTGAAGAGCCGGTCCCGGTCAGCCAGACCAAAGCCATTGTGCGCCCGGAAGCCGCCGTCAAGCGCATTGAACCAACGCGTCCGGCACCGACTCCCGCCACCCCGGCAACGCCCATTGCTGCGACTCAGGCGGTACAAGAGTCGCAACCCGGCTTGTTCAAAGGCTTGATCAAATCTCTGGTTGGCCTGTTTGCTGCCGACCAGTCCGACAGCGAAGAGGATGCCAGCGCAGACAAGCAGCCCAAGCCCGAAGAGAAAAACCGCAATCAGCGCAACAGTCGCGGTGGCAACGAGCGACGCAACACGCGCAACCGTCGGCCACGTAACGAGCGCACAGAGCGGAGCGAGGGTGACAAAGCCAAGCCAGCCGCCAGCAGCCCGGCACGCAGTGAATCAGCTCCCAGCGAGAAAGCGAGCAGTGAAGAGCGCCCGCAAGGTCGCCGGCGTCGTCGCGGCCCGAGTGGAGCGAGCAATGCCAGCGCCGTAGCCGACACTGACAACAACGAAGCTCGCAAGGCAACTCCGGCACCCCAGGAGCGTCGTCCTCGCAAGGAAAGCAGTGAGGACACTGACAACGAACCGACCAGAAATACCGAGGCCGGCAGCGAAGAAGCGACCGACAGCGAGCGTCCACGCCGCCGCTCGCGGAATAGCCAGCGTCGTCGCAACAATCGTCGCCGGACGAATCCGGATGAAAATCAGTCAGCAGAAGCCAGTGCCAATCAGGGTGAGCAGTCTGAACAGGCCAGCACTGCAGAAGCTACTGAGCAGGCTTCTGTGGCCGATCTCAAGAAACCGGTAGAAGACAGCCTCAATCAGGCTGCCGATCAGGCAGAAGCCAGCATTGAACAAGCCGTCGATGCATTTGCCCAGGCACAACCGAGGGACAACGATACCGCCGAGCAAGAGCAGGCCCGGGTCAAACCGACTGAGCAGCCCCCCCAGGCAGACAGCGAGCCGACGCCTGCTACCGAAAGCACGACTACCGAGACCGACGCAGCACCAACCCGTCCACGCCGGTCGCGCGGTCCCCGTCGCGAGCGCCCGGCAGCAAAAGCTGACGCCAGTGAAACGGTTGCTGAAGCCGATGCGGAAGCCTCAGTCAAGGCTGCCAGTGACGCTAGCGAAGCGGTTGAAACCGAAAAGCCGGCAACGGTTGTTGAAGAAGCGCCGGCAAAACCCGAAGCGGCGAGCGAACCATCGCCCACCAGCGACGAACCCGCATCAGGCGAAGTGAAGATGTCCGTCACTCCTCCTGCAGAGGCTGAGCCCGACGTTAAAATTCAGGCCGAACCCGTAGCAAAAGAGCCGGAAACAGCAGCGCCTTCAGCGCCTGCCGAACAAGTCCAGCCCGTGGTGGAAGCGCCTGCGCTGACAGCCTCAGGTCGTGCGTTCAACGATCCGCGTGAAATTCGTCGCCGTCGCGATGAAGAAAAGCGCAAGGCTGCGGAACAGGCATCTGCCCAGGCGGAAGCTGAAGCTGCCGAGCTGGCCAAACGTGCCGCCGATACAGCCGCTGCCGACGCTGCAGCAGAGGCGGCCAAAGAGCAAGCAGCGGCTAGCCAGGCAGAAGCCGAAGCGACTGAAAAGGCCCTGCAACCACACATCGATGCAGAGGCACCACAGGCCGAGGCTCCCGAGGCCAAAGCCGAACCCACCGACAGTCACGATGAACCTCAGGTCAAACCCACTCAGGCACCGCAACAAAGTGCCTTGCCGATTGATAACGAGGAGCCTTCCAGGCCGGATACGACTGACACTGACGATAAACGCAGCTAAACCCTGCAACCAATCCAATCAGGGGCGCCAAGGCGCCCCTGATTGCATCTGTGGCATGCACCACAACCACGCTGAATGCGTTATGCTCTGTGCTCCAATGCCAACCGAAACAGGTTAGCCATGCCAGACATTCAGCTAAACGGCCACCGCCTGCATTACACCGATCAGGGACAAGGCCCTGCGGTGCTCCTGATTCACGGCCTGGGCTCCAGCAGCCTGGACTGGGAGTATCAATTGCCGGCGCTAACCCCGAACTATCGCGTGCTTACACTCGACATGCTGGGTCACGGACAAAGCGACAAGCCGCGTTCCGGCTACAGTATCAAGGCCTTTGCTGATGACACCCTGGCTTTTATCCAGCACCTGGGGCTGGAGCAGCCGCATATCGTCGGCATTTCCATGGGCGGCATGATTGCTTTTCAAGTCAGCGTAGATCATCCGGACATTCCCGCCAGCCTGACCATCGTCAATAGCGGGCCGGAAGTGGTGCCACGCAGCTTTGCTGATTACCGCATGGCCGGCAAGCGATTGTTCTTTGCTCACGTTTTGCCATTGAAGACCGTATCCCGAGGGCTGGCCCGCCTGCTCTTTCCGGAACCGCAACAGGAAGAGCTTCGACAGAAGTTTGAACGCCGATGGCAGGCCAATGATCGCAACGCCTATCTGGCGTCATTGCGTGCCATTGTTGGCTGGGGTGTGCGCGAACGGCTGGGTGACATCCGCTGTCCGGTGCTGGTGATCTGTGCCGACCAGGACTATACCCCGGTCGAGCAAAAGCGGGCCTACGTGAAAGAGCTGGCCAATGCGCAGCTGGAAGTTATCCGCAATTCTCGCCATGCCACCCCGGTAGACCAGCCGGATGAGTTCAATCAGTTACTGCTGGACTTTCTTGACCGGCAAGTTGCATCCCATCAACCCCACCTGTAATCAAAAGAGACTGCACCATGCTGAAAACCTTGCTTGCCTGCCTGACCACCCTGCTATTACTCAACAGCCAGCTCGTTGCGGCCGAGGAAACCCGGCCACAGGTCACCTTGCACACCAGCCTGGGTGACATCACCCTGGAGCTGAATGCCGAGAAAGCGCCCATCAGCGTCGCCAATTTCTTACGCTATGTCGATGCCGGGCACTATGAGGGCCTGCTTTTCCATCGGGTCATTCCCGGCTTCATGATTCAGGGCGGCGGCTTTACGCCGGATATGCGCCAACGAGACACCGTGGCGGCAATCAAGAACGAAGCGGACAATGGCCTGCGCAATCGCCGCTATACCGTTGCCATGGCGCGCACCAGCGTGGTCGACAGTGCCACCAGCCAGTTTTTTATCAACCTCAGCCACAATGACTTTCTTGATCACAACCCCGGCAATTTTGGTTACGCCGTATTTGGCCAGGTCATCGAGGGCCAGCATGTGGTGGAGACGATCGCCAAGGTACCCACTACGACTCAGGGCGGGCACGGCGATGTGCCGGTCAATCCTGTGGTGATTGAGCGCATTTCGCGCATCGCCGGGGAGAAGCGGGAAGCGTCAGAGCAATAGTTCTGCGGCACTTTGCCAAGTCTCTGATCAGAGACTTGGCACGCCCACAGCCTGCGGTTCAATCTGCAATTCCAGCCCATAGCGCCGCTGGATATCAGCCTGAATGCGCCGGGCCAGCTGCAGAATATCCCGCCCCTTGGCGCCGCCGTGATTGACCAGCACCAGCGCCTGCTCGGCATGCACCCCTACCGGCCCCTCGCGATACCCTTTCCAGCCTGCCTGATCGATCAACCAGCCAGCGGCCAGCTTGACCCGCCCACCGGCTTGCGGGTAATGCACCAGAGCCGGATGTTTGGCCAGTAACGCCTGTGCCTGCTCACCTGAAACAATGGGATTGTGGAAAAAACTGCCGGCATTCGCCAGCACGGCAGGATCAGGCAAGCGGCTGCGACGGATCTGACAGACGAGCTCGCTGACCACCCGCGCATCCGGAGAGACCAACCCGGTAGCTTGCCAGGCCCTGGCCAGCGGCGCGTAATCGATATGCAGAGGAGCCACTGCCTGCGGCCACAACCGCAAGCGTACACGCAGAATGACGAAACGACCGGGGCTGCGTTTGAACAGGCTATCACGGTAAGCGAATTGACAGTCGTCAGCCATCAGGCTGACGATCTTGTTCTGACTGCGATCGTAGGCATCCAGGCTGTGCAGGCACTGCTCCAGTTCAACACCGTAGGCACCGATATTCTGTACCGGCGCAGCACCCACTGTACCCGGGATCAGGGACAGGTTTTCCAACCCGGCCAGGCCCATATCCAGCGTCCAGTTGACCAGCTGATGCCAGTTCTCACCCGCTTCAGCTTCAATCAGTGCTTCGGTTCGGCTCCGCTGCAACAACCGTCGTCCGCGCAGCGCCAGAACGATCACCAGGCCGGGCACCGGGCCGCACAACAACACGTTGCTGCCGCCACCGAGCAGCGTCACAGGCCAGGCATGCTGTCTGGCCAGAGTCAGCGCTTCAAGCAGCTCTGCGTACGAGGCAACCTCAACCAGGTACTCGGCCAGTTCGTCAATCGCCAGGCTGTTGCAGGTGCGCAGGGAGACCTGCTGGCGAAGCCTCAGCATGTCGCCTGCAATTCATTCAACAGGGCGTCAGACGCTTGCTCGAGCATATCCAGCACCTGTTCAAAGCCTTGCTCGCCGCCGTAATAAGGGTCCGGAACCTCCAGTGGCTGGTCCGGGGCATACTCCATAAACAGGCGCAGGCGAGCGCCGTTGCCCGGATCAAGCCGGTGCAGGTCGGTCAGATTGCTCCGGTCCATGGCCAGAATCAGGTCAAAACGGGAGAAATCCTCAGCACTGACCTGCCGTGCGCGCAAGCCACTGATATCGATACCGCGTTTGCGCGCGGCAGCCACCGCACGGGGGTCTGGTGCTTTGCCGACGTGATAGCCTGCGGTTCCAGCCGAGTCGACACTGACACCAGGCTGCGACCGTTGCGCCAAACGCTGACGGAAAACGCCTTCAGCGCTGGGGGAACGACAAATATTACCCAGGCAGACAAAGAGCACCTTCATTCGGACGCCTCCATCAAGGTGCGCAAACGTGCCAGATCTTCTGCCGTATCGACGCCGGCAGGCGGTGCTTCGCAAGCATCAGCCACATGGATCCGGCAGCCAAACCAGAGTGCCCGCAATTGCTCGAGCGATTCCGCCTGTTCCAGCGGGCTGGCTGGCCAGCGCACATAATCGTGCAGAAAGCTGACCTTGTAGGCATACAGACCAATATGCCGACGAAAGGGTACCTTGGCCGGCAGTTGCTCACGATTGTGGGCAAAATCATCCCGGCACCAGGGCATGGGGGCGCGGCTGAAGTACAGCGCAAAGCCTTCCCGGTCACATACCACCTTGACCACATTGGGATTGAACAGCGCAGCCGCATCGTGCAATGGCTCCGCCAGTGTAGCCATACTGGCTGCAGGGAATGCCAGCAGATTACCCGCCACCTGGTCGATCAGCGCGGGTGGAATCAAAGGCTCGTCACCCTGCACATTAACGACTGCAGCCTTGTCCTCCAACCCCAACAGACTGGCGACTTCCTGCAGCCGGTCGGTACCCGACGGATGATCGGCGCGGGTCATGATCACACGCGCGCCAAAAGCATGGCAGGCCTTTTCGATACGCTGATCATCCGTTGCCACGGTTACGCTGGCCGCCTGGCTGCGCTGCGCCTGCTCCCAGACGTGCTGAATCATCGGTTTGCCGGCAAGCAGTTCCAGTGGTTTGCCGGGCAGACGGGACGAGGCATACCGGGCGGGAATAATGACGTGAAACATTGCCTAGCGATCCAGCTTTTCGTCGGCGTCCAACGGACGGGCTTCGCTTTCCAGCATGACCGGAATACCGTCACGCACCGGAAACGCCAGACCATCGGCGCGACACCAGAGTTCGGTCTTGTCACTATTTTGAGCCAGCGGCCCCTTGCAGATAGGGCAAGCGAGAATATCGAGCAATTTCGGATCCATGACAGTGTCCTGCTGTTCAGATTATCGGGGCTGCGCCATGATCGCAGCCAGCAAAGTGTTCAGGCGCGAAGCAAAGGCCTCGCTGAGTTGCGCGTCGACGCGCAGATACCACCAGTTTTCAGCGGCAAATTCACGGCATTTGACCGCATCTTTCTCGGTCATCAACAACGGTCGACCCGCGCTGAGCGCCTGTAATTGTAATGCTGTGTACTCGGCATGATCGGCAAACGCGTGGCATTCGGCGCTAAAACCCAGCGCCTGCAAGCTGGCAAAAAACCGCTGTGGGTGTCCAATTCCAGCCAGCGCCACCACCTTCATATCACGCCCCCAGTTGGCAATGGCAACCGACTCACCGCTTCTGATATTGACCAGATGCGTGGGTTCCAGTGTCATGGCATACCCCTGGTCACTGTCTGCCGCAGCGCCGGTACGGATCACCAGATCGACTGACTGCAAACGCTCAGCCGGCTCACGTAGCGGCCCTTCCGGCAGACATCGCGCATTGCCTACACCGCGCTGATGATCGAGCATGGCCAATTCAATATCGCGTCCCAGCGCATAATGCTGCAAACCGTCATCACTGATCAGGATGTCCACCGGCTCACGGGCCAGCAAATGCCGACAGGCGCGCGGTCGATTGGCATCAATCACCACCGGCACACGACCACGGCGAGCAATCAACAGTGGCTCGTCACCCGCTACCTCAGGGCCATCACGGGCGGGGTCAACCTGCCAGGGTTGGCTGGGTGGTTTGCCGCCATATCCCCGACTGACGACACCGACGCGCAAGCCACGCGCTTGCAGCCAGTCAATCAACCAGAGAGTCATGGGCGTTTTACCGGTGCCGCCCAGAGTAATATTGCCAACCACGATCAGGGGTACTGGTGACTGCCAGATGCGCTCGGGTGACGACAGGTAGTTCTGCCGACGCTGCTGCGCCACCCGAGCATAGAGCAAGGATAGGGGGCGCAGCAGACACAGGCCCGGTGCACCCTGATACCAGGCATTCTGCAAGCGCTGCTGCCAGGCGGAAGCACTCACGGGCTGCCATTGTCCTCGCGTTCCATAGTGGTCAGGCGCAAGCGATTGAAGCCGAGTTGACCCGCCGCATCCATCGCGGTGATAACCGCCTGGTGCGGCGTCTTGGCATCTGCTGTAATCACCACCGGCAGTTGGTTATTGCCGCCAGACTCACGTTGCAACGCATTTTTCAGGGTATCCAGACGATTATCCACCAACGCGCGATCATTGATCACGATATCGCCATTGGCGGCTATCAACAGCTCGATCAGCTCTACCTCGGTCTGTTCGACTGGCTGACCCGAGTCAGCCTGTGGTAGATCGAGCTGTAATTGGGTTTCACGGGTAAAGGTAGTCGAGACCATGAAGAAGATAAGCAACAGAAACACCACATCGATCAGTGGTGTCAGGTTGACGCTAACCTCTTCTGCTCGCTGGCGACGGAAGTTCACACTCAGGCTCCCTTGCCAGCCGGGGCTGGAGCCGCAGGCTTGAGTCTGGACTTGCCGTTTCCATTGCCGCTCAGGCCACTGCCTTCGACGTCCCGCTGGCCATGCACGACTTCAACCAGTTTGGTTGCCTCCTGCTCCATGGCAATAACCAGCTCATCAACCCGGCGAACCAGAAAACGATGGAAAGCCAGCGCAGGAATTGCAATGGTCAGGCCGGCTGCCGTGGTAATCAGGGCTTTGGAGATGCCTCCAGCCAGCACGGCTGTATTGCCACTGCCCTCGATCATGATGGCGCTGAACACATCGATCATGCCGATCACGGTACCCAGCAAGCCAAGCAAAGGGGTAATTGCAGCAACGGTGCCCAGCGTACTGAGGTAGCGTTCCATGTCGTGAATAACCTTGCTGGCGGCTTCCTGAATACATTCTTTCATCACTTCGCGACCATGCCGCGAGTTCGCCAGACCGGCGGCAAGAATCTCACCCAGAGGTGAGTCGGCACGCAGGGTTTTCAGTTTCATTGCATCCAGTTGGCCGTCCTTGATCCAGCGCCAGACCTGCCCCAACAGGTTGGGTGGAGCAATGCGCCGGGAGCGCAAGGTCCACAACCGCTCGATAATGATGGCCAAAGCGATGACTGACGACAAGATAATCGGCAGCATCAGCCAGCCGCCCGCACTGATCAATTCCCACACACGCGTTCCCTCCCCCGGTTCACTCTCTTGTATTCCATGTCAGGTTCCATCTTTTACCCTGTCGCGGATTTCGGCTGGCGCCGGCACCGTTCTCATGGCTCATGCCAGAAGCGTCTGGCTTGTGTCCGCCAACGCCATTGTGGCTCGGCGACAACTTCTTGCCCAAACTGGAAGCGTACCGCACCAGAGCGTGAAGTATAAACCGGTTCTACACCTAATTCCCGATAACGTTCCACCACCAGCGGATGTGGATGACCGAAGCGGTTGTGGTGCCCGGCATTGAACACCACCCACTCCGGTGCCACGGCACGTATCAGCGCGTAGGAAGATGAACTTCGGCTACCATGATGCGGAGCGAGCAAGACACTGGCCTGTAACGGACGATCCAGCATCTGGTACTCGCCACGAATACCCAGATCACCGGGTAACAGGGCAGCCGAGCCATTGGCCGCCACCACGCGCAGGACACAGGAGCGCTCATTGGCCGGAGCTGGTGCCGGGGCACTGTAGACCACCTCGAGACGAACCCCATCCCAATCCCAGGCCTCACCTGCCTGGCAGGCCCTGGCGTCCAATACCTCAGGCAGGGCTTCATGCTGCCCTGCCAGAACGCGCTGCACCCCGAGCAAACGCGCTACTGCCGGTGCGCCACCGGCATGGTCATTGTCCGCATGACTGATCAACATCAGATCCAGTCGACGCACACCCAGGGCCAGCAATGCCGGGTGGACCACTGCTTCACCGAGATCAAAACCGGTGGCAAAGCGTGCGCCGGCATCGTACAGCATGGCGTGCTCCCGTGTTTGCACCAGAACGGCCGTGCCCTGCCCTACGTCCAATACCGTCAACCAGAACTCACCGACCTCTGGCTGTGGTTGCTGCGGAAAGAACAACCCCCACAGACAGGCCAGTGCTGCCGGCCAGAGCAAGCGCCGCAAAGGGCTCAACAACATGAGCGTTCCTGCCAGACCACTCAGCCAGGAGAGCCAGTCGGAAAAGGCCAGCAAGCGGGAGCCCTGCCAGGCCGCCAGCTGTTCCAGTACATGAAACAATCCATTCAAGCACCCGGCCGCCAAACGCAACAGAGAATCTTGCCCGGCGATCAGCTCCACCAGCGTACCCAGCAATGCCATGGGCACAATCACCAACCCGACCCATGGAATGGCAAACAGGTTGACCAGTGGCGCACTCAAGCTACCGGGCATACCCCAGAGCACCAACCACGGCCACAAGCCGACAAATATCACCCATTGCGGTAATCCCAGACGCACCCACCAGGAGCCCGGATTCAGGCGCCCACTGAAGCTGTACAGCAAAATGGCCACCGCCATGAACGACAACCAGAAACCAGCACGCAGCGGCGCGGCCGGATTGATCATTAACACAGCACAGAATGCAGCCAACCACAGGGCCCAGGGTCCGGGGCGACGGTAGAGCAGCTGACAACCCAAAACCAGGGCCACCATGAGGACTGCCCGCTGGGTTGGCACCGCAAAGCCGGCCAGAGCGCTATACAGAGCAGCCACACACAGGGCGAAGGGTGCTGCCAGCCACAAGCGCGGCCATGGCCAGGGCAAGCCACCACAACGGCACAAGAAGCTGAAAAGCGCAAATACACTGGCTGCCAGAATGCCCACATGCAACCCGGAAATCACCATCAGGTGACTGGTCCCGGTGGCCTGCAACACCTGCCAGTCTTCACGCGAAAGCACACTCCGGTCACCGGTAATCAACGCCAGCACGCGTGGATTCTGTTCGCTGGCGCTGAACCTGTCGAGCAGACGCAGACGCAATGCCGAACGCCAACCACCGAACACCTGTGGATCTGCATGCCCCAGCTTCTCGCCGCTGCGAATACTGGCCAGCCCACCGATCTGCTGGGCGTATAACCAGCCTTCATAATCGAAACTGCCGGGATTGGACATTCCACGGGGACGTCGCAGGCTTGCTTCAAAGCGCCACCACTCGCCATGTGCCACCGGCTCACCACGAAACCAGTTGGCCCGGAGCCGTGGCAAGGCTTCTCCGCTGTCCGCCAGATAAGCATCACCAAGCTGAAAACGCCAACCTTGTGCGGTCGGCTCCGGCAGTCCGTCGACCCTCGCTTCGATGATGACGCGTTGATTATCCAGCGTCAGAGGCAAACGCTGAAGCAGTTGACCGCTATGCCAGTGCAACGCCCAACTGGCGCCAAACAGCAAACTGCACACCAGGGTAAAGGCGGGACGATACAGCCTGACGCGCCGCAATAGCAGTGCAAGCAGCAGCCCGGACAGCAGCAACCACCACGGCGACCACAACTCACTGAGTATCAAAGGGAACAGCAGGCCAATGATAATGGCCAACAAATGACTGGGAACGTGCATCCATGACTTCCTGTCAAACGGCGCAACCTTCCTGGTCACACCATGAAATGAACAACCGTAAAAACTATCTGTTTTTCCTGGCAGATTTGCCCACAGTAGCTAGAGACTGCGCTTCATTAAGGGCATAATCGAAATTACATTCTCTTGTCGCCGACCAAACAGCGATGCCGCGCAATCTGATCAAACGCTACCTGCCCAAACCTGAGAAAATAACCGGGCATAAATCCCTGCGTTTTCTCGGCAGCATGCTGCACGATCCCAATCTCTGGCACCTCAATCGCCACAGTGTTGCGCGCGGCATGGCGCTTGGCCTGTTCAACGGTATGCTGCCGATCCCCCTGCAGATGCTGTTGTCTGCCATCCTGGCTGTGCCTCTGCGCGCCAACCTGCCGATCTCGGTAGCACTGGTCTGGGTATCCAATCCGGTGACCATGCCGGCACTGTTCTTTTTCCAGTACAAACTGGGTGCCTGGTTACTGGGCACCGAAGAACACAGTATCCCCATGCGGTTATCGCTGAGCTGGATTATGGCTGAAATCCAGCATTTCTGGCAGCCACTCCTGGCCGGAGCCCTGATCATGGGCATCGGCCTGGCCATCATCGGCTATGCCGGCACCATGCTCTATTGGCGCTTCTGGGTCAGCCGCAGCTGGCACCAACGCAAGTTACGCCGCAGCCGGCATTCCTGAAACCATCGCTGCCTGTATTGCGCTTGAATGCCTTGCTGCAGGCATTCTTGCTAAATCACCAATTGTTCCCGCGCCAGTGTTTCCAGCTTACCCTGGTTGAGGCTAAGCACCCGGTCCATTTTCGCTGCCAGCCTCTGATCATGGGTTACCACCAGAAAAGCGGTATTCAAGGTTGTGCTCAGTTCCAGCATCAATGCCTGCACAGTCGCGGCAGTGTGCTGGTCCAGGTTACCGGTGGGCTCGTCAAGCAACACGCAAGCTGGCTCGGAGATCAATGCCCGCGCAATAGCCACACGCTGACGCTCACCACCAGAGAGCTCCGCCGGCTTGTGCGCCACGCGCTGCTCCAGCCCAACACGAGCGAGCATGGCCGCAGCTCGATCACGCGCTTCGGCAACCGGAGTGCGTCCAATCAACAGTGGCATGGAAACATTTTCCAGGGCGCTGAACTCAGCCAGCAAATGATGAAACTGGTAAACGAAGCCAAGCTGGGTATTGCGCAAACGGCCACGCTCCGCTTCCTTCAGAGCGGACATCTGCTTGCCCGCCAGGTGGACCTCACCGCTGCTGGGAGTATCCAGCCCACCCAACAGGTTCAGCAAAGTAGTCTTGCCCGACCCCGAGGTACCGACAATTGCCACCCTCTCACCAGCAACCAGGCTGAGATTCACATCATCCAGCACCCGTAATTGCTGCGGGCCTATCGCGTAGTCTTTACATAAGGCATGGCAGTGCAAAACAGGATCAGTCATAACGCAAGGCCTCCGCCGGATCGGTTCGTGAAGCCCGCCAAGCCGGGTAAAGGGTCGCCAGAAAACTCAGGCCGAGGGCAGTCGTACAAATGGTCACCACATCCGACCAGATCAACTGAGAAGGCAGATAGCTGATGAAATAAACGTCCGAGCTGAGGAACTGCACACCAAACAGGCGTTCCAGCAAAGCCACCAGACCTGACACATTCAAAGCCGCCAGCACACCAAGAATACAACCGGCGACAGTACCAATCACACCGATGACCGATCCTTGCACCATGAAAATACCCATGATTTTCAACGGCGAAGCCCCCAGGGTTCGCAGAATGGCAATATCGGCTTTCTTGTCGGTGACCACCATCACCAGCGTAGAGATGATATTGAATGCGGCGACTGCAACAATCAGCACCAGCAACAGACTGATCATGGTTTTTTCCATGCGAATGGCTGCAAACAGGTTGCCGTGGGTGCGTGTCCAGTCCTGGGCATAGTAATCACCCGGTAGTTGTCCGGTCAGATCCCACGATACCTGCGGGGCCAGAAACAAGTCATCCAGCTGAATGCGCAACCCTTGCATTTGCCCGGGCAACCAGCGTTTCAATCGGGCTGCATCATGGGCGTGAATCAATCCGAGCGAGCCATCCAGCTCGGCACCGACCTTGAAAATGCCCTTTATTTCAAACCGCTTGAGACGGGGAAACACTCCAGCGGGCGTGACCGAAGCTTCCGGCAGCACAAAGGTCAACCGGTCGCCGACCCCGACACCAAAACGGCGCGCCACCAGTTCACCAACCACGATACCGAAGCCGCCATCCTCCAATGCATCCAGACTACCGGCCTGCATATGCTGGTCAATGATGGACACGTCCGATTCGGACTCGGGAATAATGCCGTTGACCAGCACCGGTGCCACATTGCCGTCGTGGGTCAACATGCCCTGCAATTGAATGAAGGGGGCGGCGCCGATCACCCGGGGATGCTCCTGCACCCGTTCACTCAACTGCTGCCAGTCTTCAATCGGATCATAGCCATTGATAGTGGCGTGCGGGACCATCCCCAGAATGCGCGTACGCAGCTCACGGTCAAAGCCATTCATGACCGAGAGCACCAGTATCATGACCATCACGCCCAGGGTCAGCCCAAGCATGGAAATCAATGAGATAAAGGAAATGAAATGATTGCGGCGCTTGGCACGGGTATAGCGCAGGCCGATGAAAAACGGCAGGGGTCGGAACATGTAAAGCCCTTAGGGAAGCACAGATAAGTCCTTAACTGCCGGGCCAGCGCTTGATGCATGAAGAGCTTGCTGGCTACCAGTCGAATAAGGCATGTTACACTGAATTCAAGGCGGTTACAGCCACCCTTCTGGTCATGGAACCCAGCATGAGCACCGACGACGACTATATCGACAAGCGCGATTTTTTTCGCATCAGTGATGAACTGGCACTGGAGTATCGGCGGCTGGATAGCCTGGATGAGCTGAAGCAGGCTTTTTCCCGTCAGGCGCCCATGTTTGACTTGCTGACTGACCTGCATGTACTGGAATATGAGTCCCAGCACTTGTTGCGCCAGATCAGTGAACGTGATCGTGCCATGGCCCACTACCTGAAAGTGGTCAACAAGCGCATCGACCTGGTCGGGCAGGCACTGGCCATGCAGCTGACCGATGATCTGGGCAGCCCGGTTGAGGTTACCATCAGCGAAGGCGGCATGTCATTTACCACCAATGAACCGCTGGAGCTGGACCAATTGCTGGCATTGCGCCTGGTATTGCTACCCTCTCCCCTGTGCATGCTGCTGGCGGGCAAAGTGATACGCTGCGAAGCCATTGCCGACGCTACCGACACCTGGTCAATCGCTGTAAGCTTTGAGCAGCTGGCCGACGCGCAGCGGCAAATGCTGGCACGGCATATTCTGCAAAAACAGGCACAGGAAATCCGTGCCGCCAAGAGTTCAGAAGAAGGGACGCCATGATGAAACCACTGATCGCCGTCTTTGCCGCTACCGGCCTGCTGTTGACCGTCAACCTGACCAACGCCGATACCCTGCAGATCCCCATCGGGACACAAGCCAGCCAGAATAGCGCCAGCTTGCCCAGTCATGGCAGCAGCACCCAAACGGTGTTACAGCGTCACGGCGAACCCCTGAAACGTCAAGCTGCCGTGGGCCAGCCGCCGATCAGCCGTTGGGATTATGCCGATTTCAGCGTGTATTTCGAATATGACCACGTGGTGCACAGCGTGCATCATCATCGCCCAGCTCACTCCGGCGAATGACGCTGATCGTCGGGCATCGCGGTGCCCGCGGCGAAGCGCCGGAAAATACCCTGGCAAGTTTTGCCAAGGCCCTGGCTGCCGGCGTAACGCGGGTAGAACTGGACCTGCACCTGTCAGCTGATCGCCAGTTGATGGTAATCCATGACCCCACCCTGAAACGGACAACGGGCGTGCGTGGCAAGGTCGCCCAGCATAGTGCCGAGGATTTGCAACGTATTGACGCTCGTCTTGGCTTGCCCGGCTGGCCGGAGCCCTGCCCGATTCCGACACTGGAGCAAGTGTTCGGCACTTTCCCTGACATCGAACACTATCAACTGGAAGTCAAAAGCGGCTCTACAGCACAGTCGCGCATTGTCCTGGCCGCGATTCTGCAACTGGTCGAGCGTTTCGGTCTGCAAAATCGCGTGGTGGTCACATCCAGCAGTCGCACCCTGCTTCGCACCGCGCGGGATACCGCCTACCCACTGGCGACTGGACTGGTTGAGGAATACGGCCTGCTTGACCCATTGAAAAGCGCCCGCCGCTATCAGTGCCGCTTCCTGATCCTGAAATGGACTCTGTGCCGCCCTACCCTTATCCAGCAGGCCCAGGCGCAGGGTCTGCATGTGTCCGTCTGGACGGTGAACGAGATTGAGCAGATGCAACGTCTGATCGACATGGGTGTCGACAGCATCATTACCGACTACCCGCACCTGGCGATGCGGGTGCTGGCCTGAGCCGACTAGAATAGCCGGTTCAAGCCATCCAGCGCGGCGATCCGATAGGCTTCCGCCATGGTCGGATAATTGAAGGTAGTATTGACGAAATACTGAATGCTGTTGGCAGCATCTTTCTGGGTCATGACCGCTTGACCGATATGCACGATCTCGGCCGCCTGATCACCAAAGCAGTGAATCCCCAGCACTTCCAGGGTTTCCCGGTGAAAGAGGATTTTCAGCAAGCCAACCGGTTCCCCGCTGATCTGGGCACGGGCAATATTCTTGAAGAAGGCCTGGCCGATTTCATAAGGCACCTGGGCCTCTGTCAGTTCACGCTCGGTTTTACCCAGCGAGCTGATTTCAGGAATGGTATAGATACCGGTCGGCACGTCATCAACGAAACGCCAGGCATCATTGCTGACGATATTGCCTGCTGCCGAGCGGCCCTGGTCAAAGGCAGCACTGGCCAGACTGGGCCAACCAATGACATCGCCTACCGCATAGATATTCGGCATCTCGGTACGATAATTCTCGTCGACTACCAACTGGCCGCGACCATTTGCTTGCAAGCCTATATTCTCCAGCCCCAGACCATCCGTATTGCCCGTGCGGCCATTACACCAGAGCAATGCATCTGCCTTGAGTTTCTTGCCGGACTTCAGGTGCAGTACCACACCCGACTTGTCGGTACCTTCGATCTTCTCGTATTCCTCGTTATGCCGAATCAGAACACTGTTGTTGCGCAAGTGGTAACTGAGAGCATCGGAAATCTCGTCATCAAGGAAACTGAGCAAACGATCACGGGTATCGATCAGATCGACTTTGACCCCCAGACCACAGAAGATGGACGCGTATTCGCAACCAATCACTCCAGCACCATAGATGATCAAGGTACGCGGGGTGTGGTTCAGCTTGAGAATGGTGTCGCTATCATAGATTCGCGGATGGCTGAAATTGACATCAGCCGGCCGATAGGGACGTGAACCCGTGGCGATGATGACTTCCCTGGCGATCAGCTTTTCCAGCCCACCTGACGGGCTGACCAACTCAATGGTGCGTTCATCAGCAAAGCTGCCCTTGCCAAAGAACACATCTACCCGGTTGCGCGCATAATAACTGGTACGCGAAGCCACCTGTTTGTTCATCACCTTTTCCGCGCTGCGCAATACATCGGGAAAAGAAAACCAGCGCGGATCGCCAATCTTGCGAAACATGGGATTGGTATTGAACTGAATGATCTGCTTGACCGAGTAGCGCAACGCCTTGGACGGAATGGTACCCAGATGGGTGCAGTTGCCCCCGACCATTTCACGCTCTTCAACCACTGCCACCTTGCGGCCATGCTTGGCGGCATTCATGGCCGCACCCTCACCTGCCGGGCCCGAACCCAGAACAACTACGTCGTAATTGTATACAGCCATTCAATCGTTTCCTTTTCCCATGAGCCAACCCAGCTTACTGAACGATCCTCACGGCTGACTAGTCGACCTTGGTCTTGGTCGCATCGCGTGCCAGCTCGCTGCGCAGATTGCCCGTGTCGTCGGTCGGATTGGCTTCTTCACATTTTTGCACGTCGCCACCACAGATACCGCAGGACTTGTCCACCCCGGTAGCGCCAATGCCACCGCATGAGCCTGCAATCGGTTTGCGACCAGCCATGACACCCACCGACATGCCAATAACAATGACGGCCATGACTACAAACGCCAGTACATAAATCATCTGCTTACTCCTCGCTGTTTTTCAGCGCATTGAAGGCCGGAGTACCTCGGGAAACAAACCCTTGCTCCGCATACCGTTCAACAAAAAAAGCCGAAATGTCCCGTTCACGGGCAAATCGCCAACCCTGCTCGGCCCCCATGAACATCAAAAGATGTGCCAGAGTATCGGCTTCAACAGCCGACTCGGCAAATACCGTGACACACCGCAAAGGCTGGTGTGTCTGCTCAGCAGTGAGCGCCTGTGGCCATACCGATTGATTGCGTGAGCGAGCCACATAATCCTGATACTCACCGGCACGAACTGCCGCATGACCATCCAGGTCGAGCAGTTGATAGGCCAGCCTCGCATGATCATGCGGCGCTTCTACCGCGATCCGCCAGGGACGTCCATCTGCCTGATACCCCTTTACCCTAACATCCCCGGCCATATCGAGCATGTAATTCTCAATACCATTCTGCAACAACCAATCATCCAGTACATCCACAGCGTAGCTGTTGGCCAGACTCGACAGATCCAGCTGCAACGCCATTTCCCGGCATAGCTGATCGCCTTCCAGGGTGACTGCTGCCTGCTGTTGAGTGCTCGACAAGGGCGTGCCGTCCTCAGTCAACAACCACCAGCGCACCATCGGTGCATGACCAGTTTCAACCTGCTCCAGACTGAACGCATGCAGGGCCTGCAGATGTTGCACCAGTTGCCGTACAGAATCAGGTACTGCCAGGCACTCACCGAGCGGCAAACGATTGAATTGCGCCAGTGGACTATCCGCCTGCGCCAGCAACTCGGTGGCCAACTGCTCAATACGGGCGTGCAAGCGTGGTCGCAGATCATCTGCTGCCGGGGTTCCGGGCCTGTCCAGCCACTTCAGGCTGTAGCTACCAAAGCGGGAATCGCCCTCGACTTCCCTGACAGAGTTGCCAGAAATGAAACAGCCCGCCAGGAGCGCTGCCAGAACAGCGGCCATGACGGGCCGGGACCACCTGAGGGGCATGCTAGCCGCCGAAGTCGTCGAGCATGACGTTTTCCGGCTCAACCCCCAGGTCTTCAAGCAGCTTGATGACCGAGGCATTCATCATCGGCGGACCGCACATATAGAATTCGCAGTCTTCCGGTGCCGGATGATCCTTCAGGTAATTGTCATACAGCACATTGTGAATGAAACCGGTCGGACCTTCCCAGTTGTCTTCCGGCAATGGCTCAGACAAAGCCAGGTGCCAGCTAAAGTTCTCATTCTCTTCCGCCAGCTTGTCGAACTCTTCAACATAGAAGGCTTCGCGCAGCGAACGAGCACCGTACCAGAAGCTGATCTTGCGGGTGGAATTCAGGCGCTTGAGCTGGTCAAAGATGTGTGAACGCATGGGGGCCATACCGGCACCACCACCAACAAAGACCATCTCGGCATCGGTTTCCTTGGCGAAGAACTCCCCGAAAGGACCATAAACCACGACCTTGTCACCCGGCTTGAGGGCGAAAACCCAGGACGACATCTTGCCCGGTGGCAAGTCATCACGACCAGGCGGCGGCGTAGCTACCCGAATGTTGAATTTGACCACACCACGCTCTTCGGGATAGTTGGCCATCGAATAGGCGCGGATAACGGTTTCGTCAACCTTGGATACATAACGCCAGACATCAAACTTGTCCCAGTCACCATGGAATTCTTTCTGGATATCGAAATCCTTGTAGTGAACGGTGTGCGGCGGACATTCCAGCTGCACATAGCCACCAGCACGGAACTCGACGTTTTCGTCGCCGGGCAGCTTCAGGGTCAATTCCTTGATAAAAGTCGCCACATTGGGGTTGGACTCAACAGTACATTCCCATTTCTTGACGCCGAAGACCTCTTCCGGCACTTCAATTTTCATGTCCTGCTTGACCGGAGCCTGACAGGACAGACGCCAGCCTTCGCGGGCCTCACGCTTGGTGAAATGCGTCTCTTCAGTTGGCAACATGGAGCCGCCGCCCTCTTCGACAATGCATTTGCACTGGGCACAGGTACCGCCGCCACCGCAGGCCGACGACAGGAAAATACCATTGTCGGACAGCGTATTCAGCAACTTGCCGCCAGCGGGCACAGTGATGGTCCGCTCGCCGTTGATTTCAATGCTGATATCGCCACTG
This sequence comes from Halopseudomonas salegens, assembly GCF_900105655.1. NCBI lineage: Bacteria > Pseudomonadati > Pseudomonadota > Gammaproteobacteria > Pseudomonadales > Pseudomonadaceae > Halopseudomonas > Halopseudomonas salegens. The sequence continues at coordinate 1,242,590 of NZ_LT629787.1, read as the reverse complement.
GCAACCAGCTTGGAACGGGCAGCCAGGATAACACCCACCAGGGTCAGAACGACCGCAGTGAACATCCCGACGCCAAGGATAATTTCAGTATTCATCTCGGGTACAGCTCCTCTTTACAGTTGGACGCCGGAGAAAGACATAAAGCCAAGCGACATCAAGCCAACAATAATGAAGGTGATGCCAAGGCCACGCAGACCCGCAGGTACGTCACTGTATTTGAGTTTTTCCCGGATCCCGGCCAGGGCAACAATAGCCAGAGCCCAACCGGCACCAGCACCAAAGCCATACACCACGCTTTCGCCCAGAGCGTAATCACGCTCAACCATGAACAGGGAAGCACCAAGAATGGCGCAGTTCACGGTAATCAATGGCAAGAAAACACCCAACGCGTTGTAAAGCACGGGGACATATTTATCCAGCAACATCTCGAGTATCTGCACGATGGCTGCAATGACACCGATGTAACTGAGCAAGCCAAGGAAGCTGAGATCGACGTTCGGCATACCGGCCCAGGCCAGCGCACCGTCGCGCAGAAGGTAGTTGAAGATCAGGTTGTTGGCCGGCACCGTGATAGTCAGTACCACGGTTACAGCAATACCCAGACCCAACGCGGTCTGCACTTTTTTCGAGATGGCCAGGAAGGTACACATGCCAAGGAAGAAGGCCAGAGCCATATTCTCGACAAAAATCGCCCTGACCAGCAGGCTGATGTAATGTTCAATCATGATTACATGGCCTCCTTGAGGGACCGGGTCTGCGGCTTCATCCTGAATTCTTCTTCCTCAACCTGGCCTTTGTCCCAGGTGCGCAAAATCCAGATGGTGAAGCCAATGATGAAAAATGCTGAAGGCGGCAACAACAACAGGCCATTGGGCTGATACCAGCCACCATTGTTCACCGATTGCAGAATCTCGATACCGAACAGCGAACCAGCGCCGAACAGCTCACGAATGACCGCAACGACAATCAGGATGAAACTGTAACCCAGGCCATTACCTACACCATCCAGAAAGCTCATATGCGGAGGATTCTGCATGGCAAAGGCTTCTGCGCGCCCCATGACGATACAGTTGGTGATAATCAGACCAACGAATACCGACAATTGCCGACTGGTTTCATAGGCATAGGCCTTGAGCACCTGATCCACCAGAATGACCAGAGAAGCAATGATCACCATTTGTACGATCATGCGGATCGCACTGGGGATCTGGTTACGAATCACCGAAATGAACAGGTTGGAAAACGCAGTCACCATCGTCAGAGCAACACACATGACCAGGGTCACGCTCAGACTGGTGGTTACGGCCAGAGCCGAACAAATACCCAACACTTGTAGCGCGATCGGGTTGTTACTGAAAATGGGCTCGAAGAGCACCTGCTTGGCACTTGCTTTAGCCATGATTATGCCTCCCCTGCACTGAGGTTGTTCAGGAACGGACGGAAGCCGTTTTCACCCATCCAGAAACGCACCAGGTTTTCTACCCCGCGCGAAGTCAGCGTGGCACCGGCAAGCGCATCCACCGAATACTCTGCTCTGGGGCTCCCGCTGTCGACACCGCCTTTCACGACGCGAGTCGCAACGTCATCTTCGGGATTGTAGATTTTTTTGCCTTCCCATTGCTGCTTCCAGTTCGGATTGTCTACTTCACCGCCCAGGCCCGGTGTTTCTGCATGCTGATAGAAACCCAACCCGACCACTGTATTCAGGTCGCCCTCCAGAGCCACAAAGCCATACAGCGTTGACCACAGGCCTGCGCCGTAGATCGGCAGGATCAAGGTATCAACCTGGCCATCCTCGCCTTCGACCATATAGACAGTCGCGTAATGACTTCGACGACGGATGCTGGCCGTATCCTCGCCGGCATCCAGACTCATTGAGCGCGCCGGGTCACCAGAGGCAACTTGCGCGTCATAGGTCAACGGGTCTTCTGCATCGGTGAACTCACCCGTACGCAAATCAACCAGCCGTGGAGTGATCTTGCTGAACTGTTCTTCGACACTGGTGCCGGGCTCCAACAAGCCGGCAATCGACAGAATATTGCGCTGCTTGTCCAGCAACTGGTTCTGGATCTGTGTCGGTCGCAAGGAGACTGCTGCAGTAGACACGACTACTGAACAAACCAGACAGACCAGAAAGGCGACGGTGATCGTGCGCCCGATGGTTTCTTTCTTAGCTGACATGGCGTGCAACCCTCCGTTTGATATTGGCCTGAACGACAAAGTGGTCAATCAGCGGAGCAAACAAGTTGGCAAACAGAATTGCCAGCATCATGCCTTCCGGGAACGCCGGGTTGATTACCCGAATCAGCATCACCATAACGCCAATCAGTGCACCAAAGAACCATTTACCCTGGTTGGTCATGGACGCAGACACCGGGTCAGTTGCCATAAAGATCATGCCGAAGGCAAAACCGCCCACTACCATATGCCAGTACCAGGGCATGGAGAACATCGGATTGGTATCAGAACCAATCATGTTGAACAACAGGCTCATGCCGATCATGCCGAGCATGACACCGGCAACAATGCGCCAGTTGGCAATCTTGGTAATCAACAGCACTGCGCCACCAATAAAGATGGCCAGCGTGGACACCTCACCCATCGAGCCCTGAATACTGCCGGAGAAGGCGTTCCACCAGGTAATGCCGCCGTCGACAATTGCCTGCACACCGCCTTCCGCTGCCATGCTCAGTGCCGTCGCTCCGGAGTAGCCATCAACCGCTGTCCACACGGCATCACCCGAAATCTGTGCCGGGTAGGCAAAGAACAGGAAAGCCCGGCCGGTCAGCGCCGGGTTGAGGAAGTTCTTGCCGGTACCACCAAAGACTTCCTTGCCCACCACGATACCGAAGGTAATGCCTAGTGCCACCTGCCAGAGGGGAATACTGGCCGGCAGAATCAGCGCAAACAGCACCGAGGAAACAAAGAAGCCTTCGTTGACTTCATGCTTGCGGATCGAGGCAAACAGCACTTCCCAGAAACCACCCACGAGGAAGGTCACCGCGTAGATCGGCAGGAAGTATGCGGCCCCATGAATAAAGTTATCCCACACACTGCCCGGATCAAAGCCGGCGAACATAGCGATCAAAGCCAGACGCCAGTTATCCTGAGCGGTGAGCAACTCCGGGTTGGCAGCGTAAATATTGTTGGCCTGGAAACCAATGTTGTACATCCCGTAGAACATCACCGGGAAGGTGCACAACCAGACCGTAATCATCATCCGTTTCAGATCAAGGCCATCACGCACGTGAGCGGTGGTCTTGGTGACACTGCCGGGACGATAGAAAAAAGTATCCACCGCTTCGTACAGGGCATACCACTTTTCGTGTTTTCCGCCCTTTTCGAAGTTGTGTTCGATTTTGTCGAGGTAGCTACGCAAACCCATGACTTAACCCTCCTTTTCGATAAGGGTAAGGTTGTCCCGCAGAATCGGGCCATATTCGTACTTGCCAGCGCATACGTAGGAGCACAGGGCCAGATCTTCTTCATCCAGCTCCAGACAGCCAAGTTTCTGCGCCGTATCGGTATCACCAACAATCAGGGAACGCAGCAGCTGAGTCGGCAAAATATCCAGCGGCATGACCATTTCGTAGTTACCCAGGGGCACCATGGCTCGCGGGCTGCCATTGGTCGTGGTGGTAAAGTCGAATAACTTGCCCGAGGTCAGCTTGGAGATGAAAATATTCAGCATCGAGTGCTTGTTCACCCCGGCACGCAGATAGTGCACCATTTCACGCTCATCACCTTCAGCCAGAACCGACACCTGCTGGTGGAAACGACCGAGATAGGCAACCGCGCCGCGGGCGTGACGGCCACCAAACACGGAACCGGAGATCAGGCGGTTATTACCCGGCTTCAGCTCACCGGCTGTCAGCTCTTCCAGGCTTGCACCCAGACGGGTCCGCAACAGGCGTGGCTTGTCAACCTGAGGCCCTGCCAGTGCGACAACCCGTTCAGTCCAGATCTTCCCTTCGGTAAACAGCTTGCCAATGGCAATCACGTCCTGCGGATAGATCTGCCACACTTCCTTGCTGACGCCGACCGGATCCAGGGAGTGAATATGCGTACCCGGCAAACCTGCCGGATGCGGACCGGCAAAGCTTTCGCAGCGCACGCCCTCGAGGCTTTCGCCGGGCAACTGGACGCCATCAGCCTTGCACAACCAGATCGGGGCCAGTCGCGCCAATACCTTGAGGCCATTCTCAAAGTCAGTGGCATATTCCTGAATGATCACGGCTGGATCAGCCGCCAGCGGATGGGTATCGATCGCGGTGACAAAAATCGAGCTGGGCTTGCTGTCCAGCGCGGGCACCTTGCTGTAGGGACGCGTGCGCAGCGCGGTCCATACACCGGACTGTACCAGTTGATCACGAATTGCTTGCGGATCAAGCGAACCCAACTGCCCGGCATCATGGGCATCGAAGGTGACGGCATCGTCGCCTTCAACATCAATGACAACCGACTGTAGAACACGCTTCTCACCGCGATTGATTGCGCTGATCACGCCACTGGCCGGCGCCGTGTAGACAACACCGTCAGTTTTCTTGTCACTGAACAGGATCTGGCCCAACTTGACCCGGTCACCCTCTTGCACTTCCATGGTTGGTTTCATGCCATGGTAGTCGAAGCCGATCACGGCAACGCTGCGTACGGAACGGGCGTCCTCGATACGCTGCTCGGGTGAGCCGGTGATTGGCAGATCCAAGCCCCGTTTGATTTTTATCATACGAATAGCCTAATCACTGGTTAAAATCTTCGGCGGCTGGTGGCCAATGCAGAATAAAAGCAGGAACCCGATGTCGCAGCGCTGGGCGAATACGGAATCAGGATGAGGTGACCACAAACCCCCACGAAAAATCCTGCTAAGTATAAAGTTCATGGCCCCCGATGGCTACTCAAGCTCTTGGTTTTTTCAGGCTTTTTCTGTTACACATTGCTTTAATGTCATGCTTGACGCTGACACCCGGTGCGACTGTAAATTGATTGCAAATGCAAACCGGAGTGAATTCTGATGCGCCGCACCCTGACCTGCCTCGCCATGATGCTTTTCAGCCCGTTTCTTCTCGCCAATGAGCCCGACTTCCCCGAGCGCCTGGAGGTTGATGAGCAGACCCTGGTACTGCGCAATGAATCCCTGTTGCGCTACCTGTTTGTCGACGTATACAGCGCTGCCCTGCTGACCCCCGCCGACATCAGCCCGGCCAACGCCGTAGACCAGCGAAGTCCGCTGCATCTGGAGCTGTATTATTACCGCAACATTGACCGGGAGGATGTTGTCAAAGCAGCCTGGGTGGCACTCGAGCGCCAGCATGACGATGCAACACTGGAACGCTTGCGGCCGGCCATTGATGAACTGCATGCCACCTTCAGCGATATACAGTCGGGCGATCGCTACAGCCTGACCCTGAGCGATAGCCAGGCATTGCGGCTGAGCTATAACGACGAGGTGATATTCACCAGCGATAACGAAGAGCTGGCACGCACCTATGTCGGTATCTGGCTGGAAGAAAACGGACTGTCCGACAGCCTGCGACAACGCCTGCTGGCAGAGCGCTGAGGGTAATCCCGACAATAAAAAAAGGCGCCGCATTGCTGGGCGCCTTTTTCGGTCAATTCAAAACCTATTTGGGAAAAGACGGCGGATTGACCCCGGCCATATCTTCCAGAATCCGGACAACCTGACAGCTGTAACCAAATTCGTTGTCATACCAGACATACAGAATGACCCGATTGTCATTGCAGATAGTCGCTTCAGCATCCACCACACCGGCATGACGCGAGCCAACGAAGTCGGTTGACACCACTTCCTGCGAGTTGGTGAAGTCGATCTGCTTGTGCAGGTCGGAATGCAATGCCATGTAACGCAGGTAATCATTGACCTCGTCACGATCGGTCGACTTGTCCAGATTCAGATTGAGAATCGCCATGGACACGTTCGGCGTCGGCACCCGGATAGCATTGCCGGACAACTTGCCGGACAACTCCGGCAACGCCTTGGCCACGGCCTTGGCTGCACCGGTCTCGGTGATCACCATATTCAATGCAGCACTGCGGCCACGGCGATTGCCCTTGTGGAAGTTGTCGATCAGATTCTGGTCATTGGTATAGGAATGCACGGTTTCCACGTGACCATTGACGATGCCGTACTTGTCATTGATTGCCTTGAGCACAGGCACGATGGCGTTGGTAGTACAGGACGCCGCCGAGACGATCTTGTCATCAGGCGTAATGGCGGCATGATTGATACCGTGCACGATGTTCTTGATATCGCCCTTACCCGGAGCAGTCAGCACGACCTGGCTGGCGCCCTGGCACTGCAAATGCTGCGACAGACCGGCTTCGTCGCGCCAGACGCCCGTATTATCGACCACAATGGCATTCTCGATACCATATTGCGTGTAATCCACTGCCGAGGGATCTTTGGCGTAGATCACCTGAATCTGCACGCCATTGGCAGTAATTGTGCTGGCTTCTTCATCGATAGTAATGGTGCCCTGAAAGGAGCCATGCACCGAATCACGTCGCAACAGGCTGGCACGCTTGGCCAGATCATTGTCGGCGCCCTTGCGCACGACAATGGCGCGCAGGCGCAAACCGTCGCCACCACCGGTTTTTTCGACCAGAATGCGTGCCAGCAAGCGCCCAATGCGCCCAAAACCATAAAGCACCACATCACGGCCCTGCCCACGATCCGCTTTTTTGCCGATGGCATCGGCCAATTCCAGGCGCAGGAATCCATCCAGATCACTGCTGCCGGACTTGCGGTACTTGTCGACCAGACGGGCAATATCAATCGAGGCCGACCCCAGATTCAACGCCAGCAGCGCCTGAATAACCGGATAGGTGTCATGCACTGACAGCTCGGTATCATCGATCTGACGCGCAAAACGATGCGACTTGAGAATACTGATCACCGAGCGATTGACCAGGCCGCGACCATAAATGGAGGTCACCACGTTATGCTCACGATACAACTTGCCAATCAGCGGAATCATTGCCTCCGCAGTTGCTTCACGGTCAGCCCAGTTTTCCAGACATTGCTCGAATTGAGAATCAGTCACGTCGCATCCTTCCAGGTCAGGGGTAGCAAGGGGGCAGTATTATGCGTTTTAGCGTGAAATTAGGCAATAATTGAGACCATCAAAAGCGCCCGGGCTTTCCCCTTAAAGCCTGCAAACAGGTAAACTGACGGCTTTTCAGCAAGGAACACTGCCGCATGTCTGGCCCTACCAGCCTTCTCCCCGTCGATAGCCCGCTGCCGACTTCAGGCAAGCAGACCTGGTCCGGCCTGACCGATGCTGCCCGCGCCCTGAGTATCGCCGAAGCTGCCGCCCAGCATCAGGGCCTGAGCCTGGTCATCAGCCGTGACAGCGCCGAAGCGGACCAGTTGGAGCGAGAGCTGCGCTTTTTTTCTCCGCAACTCCCCGTGCTCAGCTTTCCCGACTGGGAAACCCTGCCCTACGACCGCTTTTCACCGCATCAGGATATTATTTCGCAACGCCTGCGCACCTTGCACCAGCTACCCGGAGTAAACCAGGGCATTCTCGTCGTACCCATGACGACCCTGCTGCAGCGTACCCCTCCCCGCAGCTTTCTCGGTGGCTCGGTTTTGTTGCTGGAAGTTGGTCAGCGACTGGATATCGAGCAGATGCGTCGGGACCTGGATGCCAGCGGCTATCGTTGCGTGGACACTGTCTATGAGCATGGCGATTATGCCGTGCGCGGCGCACTGCTCGACCTGTTCCCCATGGGTAGCCGTCAACCTTATCGTATTGATCTGTTTGACGATGAAATCGAAACCCTGCGTACCTTTGATCCGGAAAGCCAGCGCTCCGTCGACAAGGTCGAGCGCATCCATTTGCTGCCGGCCAAGGAATTCCCCCTGAACAAGTCGGCATTGACGCAATTTCGCGCGCGTTTTCGCGAACGTTTCGAAGTCGACCACCGCCGCTGCCCGCTTTATCAGGACCTGTCTGAGGGACTGGTACCACCTGGCGTGGAATATTATTTGCCACTGTTCTTCGATGAACTGGGCAGTCTGTTTGACTATTTACCGAACAACACCCTGACCTTCAGCCTGCCGGACATCGAAGCCAGTGCCGAACACTTCTGGCAGGACGTACGCAACCGTTTCGAAGAACACGGCATTGACCCGACCCGACCGCTGTTGCCGCCAGTGGATTTGTTTTTACCGGTGGAAAGCGCCTTTGCCGCGCTGAAGAAGTACCCGCGCATTGTCTGTGACGACCGGCCGCAGCCAGGCGCGCAGCGCCAGCTGGCATGCCAGGCAGCCCCGGAACTGGCGGTTGATCATAAAAGCCCCGAGCCGCTGGCCAGCCTGTTGCGCTTTCTTGACGAGTTTCCCGGCCGGGTTGCCTTTCTGGCAGAAACCGCTGGTCGCCGCGAAGCCCTGCTGGACATGCTCAAGCCAGCCGGCATTGTGCCGCAGAGTTATGCAGACTGGTCCGCATTTGCGTCGGGTGATGCCAGGGTAAGCCTGCTGCTTGCCCCGCTGGATCGCGGCTTGCTGTGCCAACAACCTGCGCTGGCGTTGATTGCTGAAAGCCAGCTGTTTGGCCAGCGCGTGATGCAGCGTCGCCGCCGCGGCAAGGCGACCGACCTTGGTGACGCGGTGGTGCGCAACCTGACCGAGCTTCGCGAAGGTGCACCGGTCGTGCATATCGACCATGGTGTGGGTCGTTATCGCGGCCTGGTCAATCTGACCATCGAAGACCAGCAGGCAGAATTTCTCAGCCTCGAATATGCCGACGAAGCCAAGCTCTATGTGCCGGTGGCCAACCTGCACCTGATAGCCCGTTATACCGGAGCGGATGATGACAACGCACCGCTGCACCGCATGGGCTCAGAACAATGGCAAAAGGCCAAGCGCAAGGCTGCCGAGCAGGTGTGTGATGTAGCGGCCGAATTGCTGGATGTCTATGCCCGCCGCGCCGCGCGTGAAGGACATGCTTTCAGTCATCCGGAGCGTGATTACCAGGCCTTTGCCGAGGCTTTTCCGTTCGAGGAAACAGCTGATCAGGAAGCCGCAATCAATGCCGTCATCAAGGATATGGTCGGCAGCCAGCCAATGGATCGCCTGGTCTGTGGCGATGTCGGTTTCGGCAAGACCGAAGTCGCCATGCGCGCCGCTTTCCTTGCCGTGCATGGCGGCCGACAGGTAGCCGTGCTGGTACCCACTACCCTGCTCGCCCAACAGCATTACAACAGCTTCAAGGATCGGTTTGCTGACTGGCCGGTCAAGGTCGAGGTGATGTCCCGCTTCAAATCAGCCAAGGAAGTCAAAGCCGCCGCCGCCGAACTGGCCGAAGGCAAAGTCGACATCATGATCGGCACGCACAAGCTGCTGCAGGGCGACATCCAGTTCAAGGATCTGGGGCTGGTGATTATTGACGAGGAGCACCGTTTCGGTGTCCGTCAGAAGGAGCGCCTGAAGGCGCTGCGCAGCGAAGTGGACGTGCTCACCCTGACCGCCACACCGATTCCCCGCACGCTCAATATGGCCATGTCCGGCATGCGCGAGCTGTCGATTATCGCCACACCGCCGGCGCGACGCCTGTCGGTCAAGACCTTTGTCATGCCCCAACAAGGCCCGGTAGTCAAAGAAGCCATACTGCGCGAATTGTTGCGCGGCGGGCAGATCTATTACCTGCACAACGAAGTTCAGACCATCGACAAATGCGCCGCCGATCTTGCCGAGCTGGTGCCCGAAGCACGCATTGGCGTCAGCCACGGGCAGATGCCTGAACGGGCTCTGGAGCAGGTGATGCGCGATTTTTATCATCGCCGCTTCAACATTCTGGTGACCACCACCATTATTGAAACCGGGATTGATGTGCCCAGCGCCAACACCATTATCATTGAACGGGCGGACAAGTTCGGCCTGGCCCAATTGCATCAGTTGCGGGGCCGGGTGGGCCGCAGCCACCACCAGGCTTACGCCTATCTGTTGACGCCACCGGGACGCAAGCTGACCGGTGATGCCGAGAAACGCCTGGAAGCCATCGCCGCCGCACAGGACCTGGGCGCCGGTTTTACCCTGGCGACCCATGACCTGGAAATTCGCGGTGCCGGTGAACTGCTCGGTGATGGCCAGAGCGGCCAGATTCAGGCCGTCGGTTTTACCTTGTATATGGATATGCTGGAACGCGCCATCAAAGCCATCAAACAGGGCAAGCAACCCGAGTTGCAGCAACCATTGGGTGGTGGCCCGGATATCAACCTGCGCCTGCCCGCGCTGATCCCCGAAGACTATCTACCTGACGTCCACGCCCGACTGATCCTGTACAAGCGCATTGCCAACGCCATTGACGATGAAGCACTGAAAGACCTTCAGGTAGAGATGATTGATCGCTTCGGCCTGCTGCCGGAACCGGTAAAAAACCTGTTCCGCATTACCGCGCTGAAACTGCGTTGCGAACCGCTTGGCATCAGCAAGCTGGATGTCGGGGCCGAACACGGTCGCGTGGAGTTTGCCAGCGAAACCCGTGTCGATCCCTTGACCCTGGTTCGTCTGATTCAGGACAATCCCCAACGTTACCGGCTGGAAGGGGCCAGCATTTTCCGCTTCAGCGCCCCCATGGCCAAACCTGAATTACGCCTGAACACAGTTGAGGCACTGCTGGAACGCCTGCAACCGACAACCGAAAAGCACACGGCAAAGGAAACCTCTTGATGAAAGCCCTAACCCGCAGCCTGTTTTTGCTGCTCAGCCTGAGTGCCTTGCCGGCGCTGGGACAAACCCTGTATCAGGTAGAAGTACTCCTGTTCAGCCAAAGCGGCAGCCCATTGTATTCAGCCCCCATGCCGCAATATCAGTGGGCTGATGAAGCAGTCTGGGCTGAGCGCGACAATAATGCCGATGTGCGTCCGGTCAGTGAAACCCTGTTGCGCATGACCGGCCAGGCCGACCGCCTGCGCCAGGGCGGCAGCAGCATCCTGCTGCATCAGGCCTGGGTGCAACCGGCCGATGGCAACCTGACCGTTGCAGTCGCCAAGGGCGAACCTCTGGATGAAGTATTCCCGGTTCAGGCACTGATCAGCTTGCAACGCGATCGTTTTGTCGAGCTGGATGCCACCTTCTGGCGCAACCATATTGACCGCGAAAGCCGCAATCTTGCCGCCAGTGAGCGCCTGAGCGAGCAGCGCCGCCTGCGGCTGGATGAGGTACATTACCTGGACCACCAGAGCATTGGCGCCCTGGTGCGCGTCAGTCGGCGCTGACCACCCAACCGAGAATCTCGCGCACCTGATCCATGCCCGCCGCCATCACCGTCTCGATGGCGGCCATGCTGATCGGCGCTTCATCCATACCCGCAGCGGCATTGACCACCAGCGCCAGACAGGCATATTGCAGATTCAGCTCACGCGCCAGTGCCGCTTCCGGCATACCGGTCATGCCGACAATGTGACATCCGTCCTTGCGCAAGCGGCGCACCTCGGCAGCGGTTTCCAACCGGGGCCCTTGAGTCGCGGCATAAACGCCGGTCGCACTGTACGCCACATTGACGGCCTGCAGGGCATCCAGCAGCGCTTTACGCACACTGGACGTATACGGCTGGGTAAAGTCGATATGGGTGACCGCCTCGAGATCATCCGCGAAGTAAGTCATGTCGCGTCCCCAGGTGTAATCGATCAGGTCATCCGGTACGCAGAAATGCCCCGGTGGCATAGCCGCATCAATACCGCCAACCGCGTTGACCGCGACAATACGGGTAACGCCTGCAGACTGCATGGCCCACAGGTTGGCACGGTAATTCACCCGGTGCGGCGGTATCCGATGCGGCTCACCATGGCGCGCGAGAAACACCACCTCCCGCCCCTCAAGGCAACCACGCACCAAAGGAGCCGATGGCTCTCCCCAGGGCGTGCTGACTACCTCACGGGCGAGCAACTGCAACCCGGGTATCTGATTAAGACCTGTGCCACCGATAATGCCCCAGCTCATGCGCGCTGACCTTCGGGAGCGTCTGACTCTTCACCGCCTGATTCATCGCCGCGCAGACGCAAACCTTGCGGCACATGCAGCGTGGAGGTCGGGAAGGCGACCTGCGCATCGTGATCATCGACAATTTTCAATACCTTGAGCAGCACATCTTCCTTGACTCGATGGAACTCGGACCAGACCTTGGTCTTGGTAAAGGCATAGATGAAAAAATCCACCGATGATGGCGCACAGCGGTCAAAGTAAATCATCTTGGTCTGGTCCTGGGCGATATCCTCATGCTCATCAATCATCGTCCTTACCGCCTTGACGATGGGCTCCATTTGTTGAATATCGTCGTAACGGATACCGATATGCTCAAAAATACGCCGATGGTGCATGCGTGAAGGGTTCTGGATAACGATATTGGCAAATACCGCGTTCGGCACATAGATCGGTCGCTGGTCGAAGGTACGAATACGCGTCAGTCGCCAGCCGATGTGCTCGACCGTTCCTTCAATATCTTTTTCCGGTGAGCGCACCCAGTCACCGACAGCAAACGGCCGATCAAGAAATACCATCAGGCCACCAAAGAAGTTGGCCAGCAAATCCCGCGCAGCGAAGCCGACGGCGATACCACCAACGCCACCGAAAGCAAGCACACCCGATACGCTGTAACCCATATTCTGCAGCACCACCAGGCCAGCCGTGATAATCACCGAAATCCGCAGCAGTTTGCCAATCGCATTGGCTGTGGTCAGGTCCACCGGTTTTTTCCGGTAGCGCCGGTCGACAATGCGCACTTCCACTTCACCGCTCAGTCGCAGGAGAAACCAGGCCAACAGGATGATCAACAGCACCGACTGCCCTTTATCCAGTACCGATGCCAGACCATCATCCATCTGCACAGCGGTTATCTGCGCCGCCCACAGCAACCCCATGCTCCAGATCAGCACCCATAGAGGCTTGCGCGCAGCGGTAACCAGAGCGTCATCCCAGACATTGTTGGTGCTGTGCGCCTTCTTCTCCAGCCGGTCGAGCACGATCTTGCCTACATAGGCGAGCACCAGGGAGATAAAAATAACGCTGAAAACCTGGTAAACCCAGAGGTTGTCAGCAAAAGGCACCGAGTCGACCGGTAACAGTTCAATCAATTCTTCCATGCGGCACTCACAGCAAATAATGGGTTTTCAACAATTGTACGGCATCCTGCCAGCGAGGCTGAGAGCGATAATTGCAATCTGCGGCACGCGCCACAGGACTGGATAATGACTGGGCTCGCACGCTGGGTACATAACCTTGCTGTTGCATGTGGATCAGCGCCTGCTCGGCAGCTGCGCGCTCGTTGCAGACCAGCAGCATGTCACAGCCAGCACTGGCGGCAGCATCAATGCGCCGAGTAATATCGCCCACAACGTGCGCACCCGCCATGCTCAGATCATCGCTGAAAATCACGCCACCAAAGCCCAGCTCACCACGCAGAACCTGTTGCAGCCAGAAGCGTGAGAAGCCCGCAGGCTGTGAATCCACCGCTGAATAAATCACATGTGCCGGCATAATGCCGGCCAGTTGGCTGGCCAAGGCCGCAAAGGGCTGCATGTCGCTGGCTTTGATCACCTCCAGCGGACGCTCATCGCCGGGAATCGCGATATGCGAATCAGCTTCTGCCCAACCATGACCGGGAAAATGTTTGCCGGTTGCCGCCATTCCGGCGGCGTTCAAGCCACGGATATAGGCGCTGGCCAGGCTGGTGACCCGAGACGGCTCCGCCCCCAAAGAGCGATCACCAATAACCTGGCTGCGGCCGCGATCCAGATCCAGCACCGGCGCAAAACTGATATCGATACCGCAGGCCAGCATCTCGGTTGCCATTAGCCAGGCAGCTGCCTCGGCCAGAATACCAGCCTGCTCTCCTGAACCGCCGATACGCCCCAGGGCCGGCAAGCGCAAGACGCCCTGACGCAGGCGCTGGACCCGGCCGCCTTCCTGGTCAATTGCCAGTAAAAGCTCCGGACGCAACTGGCGGATACTGCGCACCAGTTCACGGACCTGCGACGGATGCGCGCAATTGCGCGCAAACAATATCACACCGCCCACTTCAGGCTGACGCAACAAACTGCGGTCGTCAGGGGTCAACCAGAGCCCCTCGACATCCATCATCAAGGCTGCTTGCTGCGGGGAATCGGGTTTCAAAGGCTGTCTCCTGACTGTTCACTGATCAGCACCCGACAACCGACCGGTGTCTGCGCAAAGAGCTCAAGCATGTCGGTGTTGCGCAGCCGAATGCAACCATGGGAAAGAGCAACGCCCATGGGCTGATCATCCGGGGTACCATGCAGATAAATGAAACGGCGTTGACTGTCACAGTCGCCACCCCGGTTGAAACCGGGCTGCTCTCCGCACAACCACAGAATCCGGGTCAGTATCCAGTCACGCTGTGGATGGCATGCAGCCAGCTCGGGACTCCAGACTTCACCGGTAGGCCGGCGACCGACAAAAACCGCACCCAACGGCTCACCGTCACCGATACGGGCACGAACGCGGTGCTGGCCGCGTGGTGTACAGCCACTGCCATCCATTTCCCCGGCACCATTGAGCGCCGTCGACACAGGAAAAAGACAGGATTCCCGGCCAGCACTAAAACCACGCAGGGTCTGTTCGGACAAAGAGATATGGATCAGTTCCAGGGCCATGGCACTCTCCGTTTGAAAGTGCACACGATAACGGATCAGCAAGGTTCAGGTAAGACTCGAAACAGTTATTGGCGAGAAGCAAAGCACTTCAGGCTTCGGTCAACTCCATGACAGCGTCTGCTGCATCGGCACGTTTGGCCGCACTGTCCGCACGCATACCTGCAGCCAGAAAAGGCACCATCATCTGCAATACCTGATCAATTCCGGTATGCGAGCCCAGCTCAGCCTCGGCAATCGCCCGCAAGGCTTTCATGCTGGACATGGTGAAGGCCGCACTGCCGAGCATGAAGTGAACACGCCAGAATAACTCCTGGGCCGGCAAATCGGGCGCCGCCTGATGCACCAATCCCATGTAGCGCTGGAACACCCCACCGTAGACTTCACCCAGGTATTTGCGCAAGTGACCCTGACTCTGACTGAAGGCCAATCCGAGCAGACGCATGAAAGTCGACAGGTCATTCCCGCTACGGGGTTTCACCAGCAGAGCCTGACGCACCAGCATGTCGAGTAGCTCTTCAAGCCCCGGCGCCTCCTCGTGTGACTGTCCGCGACGATTGAGCTCTTGCTCAAGGCTGCTGACAAAAGGATTCAGAAAACGCACAAAAACTGCCTGGATCAGCGCTTTCTTGGAGCCGAAATGGTAGTTGACTGCCGCCAGGTTAACCCCGGCCTTGCTGGTAATAAGGCGCAAGGACGTTTCTGCAAAGCCTTTTTCAGCAAAGAGTTGTTCAGCAGCATCAAGGATGCGTTCAACGGTTTCCGACTGGGCCATGCCAGACTCCACTGGATAAACAGATGTTTGAAACATACGTTTCAAACGCAATAGTGTCAAGCCTGATGACTGACGTTATAGAAACCTGAACGCGCGAGCAAGCAGCCCAGGCGCCTGGACCAGGTTCATCACTCGGGTGAATACCCATGCCTTGTATGGAACAAAGTCAACACAGCTACTTGCGCCCACACAACAACTGTATATAATCACAGCTACTGTATATAAAAACAGGGAAGCACAGCAATGCAAAAACTGACGGCACGGCAACAGCAGATACTCGCCTTTATCCGCGAATACATGGAAACCAATGGCTATCCACCTACCCGCGTCGATATTGCCCGCGAGCTCGGCTTCCGCTCGCCCAACGCTGCAGAAGACCACTTGCGTGCCCTGGCACGTAAAGGTGCCATTGAAATGATTCCTGGCGCCTCTCGCGGCATCCGCCTGCCTGATAACGGCGAAGTGAGTGACGAGAATCAGCTTCCCGTGGTTGGCCAGGTTGCCGCCGGTGCACCGATTCTGGCGATGGAAAACATTGAAGATCATTGCCGGATTGATCCCGCCTTCTTCTCGCCGCGCGCTGATTATCTACTGCGCGTCAAAGGCATGAGCATGAAAGACGTGGGCATTCTGGACGGCGACCTGCTGGCCGTTCATCGCACGACCGAAGCACGCAATGGCCAGATCGTGGTCGCCCGTATCGGTGATGAAGTCACCGTCAAGCGCTTTCAGAAAAAAGGCCGCAAAGTATCCCTGATTGCTGAAAACCCTGAATTCAGCCCGATCGAAGTCGATCTGGGCGAAGAAGAATTAGCCATCGAAGGATTGAGTGTTGGTGTAATTCGCCGCTGAGGAGAGAATCATGCAGTATCGCGCCCCACAGCAGAGCCTGACTCAGGCCGACCTGTTTCATAATGCCCTGATGGCCTCGGGTTTTCCTGCCCGACGTGAAACCAGACCCGTACCCAACCTGCCATCAGCTCACAACACAAGTGATAGCGGTTATAGCGAAATGGCGCTGAGCGGACAGCCGCAACAATGCTTGCAGTGGCTGGCACCGGTCCTGCGCGATCTGGCCAACACCCCCGGTGATCGCTGGTTGACCCTGCTCAACCCGCCACAGCTGGTTAGCCATGCGTGGCTGCGAGCTACCGGACTGGATCCGCAACGCATTCTGATTGTGCGCAGCAACGGCCGCATGCAGGGGAATCAGCTATGCCAGGAACTGCTCAGCCTGGGTTGCAGCCATACCGTGATCAGCTGGCTTTCGACTGATGCAGCCGTAAGCGCTCAACTGGAAAAGGCTGCCCGACAAGGCCAGTGTAAAAGTCTGAATATTCGTATGCCCTGAAACGGGCGATGAAAGCCTGACCACTACGCCGGCAGTCGGCCGGCGTCAATCAGGCATGCACTCAGTGCAGAACGCGGTCTTCCGGCAACTGATCATCATCTTCCATGACCTGCCCGGCCATTTGCATGCCGGCACTGATCATCGCCTTGGCCACCTCAATGTACTGTCCCTGCAGATAATCCTGTGCATCGACCGAAAACTCGATAACCAGCAAGGGCTCGCCATCGTCATCAGAGCGACGCAGGGCAACACGGCCGTCGGACAGTTCGACTATTTCGAGAAAGGGTGAAGGCATTGCGTGGTCTCCGAGCAGTTCAACCGCATTGTAACACAGCCGCCGCTACGACGCAGACGCTTACCACTCCTGCATCAGCTCCCGCTGTCGTGCACATAAAACCTTGATGCCCTGCAACGCAGCCTCCGCACGCTCGATTGACCAGGCAGCCGGCTGACCGCCCACCCGGACAATCAGCTCCGGCGCCTCTGGTTGGCTGCCTGCGACAGGAGGGGCCAGCAAGCTTTTCCAGGCCATCAATAGCGGCGCCAACCAGTCATCCTGGCGCTGCGCCAATTCCAGCAACTCACCCAATTCAGGCCCGGGAAAATCCGCCAGGCGCGAATCCGTCAGCAGTGCCTCGACATCCCTCACATCCACCAGCGGCCAACGGTAAAAATCCGCCACCTCATGGATCAGCGCCAGTACACCCCGGTACAGGTGGAACAGGCAGGTTTCACCCTGGTAACGGGCCTGCGTACGAGCATCCAGGGACGCTGAGGCTTCAGTCTCTTGCCAGGCCGCCAGGGCAGTCGCGGCAAAATACAACGACTGATTGGTGCGGGTATAGGCTTCGTTGGCCATAGCCGTGATCAGCTCTTGGCTTTCTTCGCAGCCGGCTTGGCTTTGCCTTTCGCAGCCGCTTTGGTAGCGCCTTTGGGGCTGCCGTCTTCCACCCAGCGCTTGCCATCAAAGAAAGCCTTCCAACCGGTTGGCTTGCCCTCGATCTCGCTTTGCACATACTGCTCTTTGGTCTTGCGGCTATAGCGCACGACACTCGGATTACCCTCGGGATCTTTTTGCGGAGCATCCAGAATATAGTGATGCTTGGGGTCGATCTCGGCTTTGTGCGGAATCAGCTCGCGCACCAGTGGCGCCCGGGTCTCCCGGTTTTTCGGGAACTGGCTGGCGGCGAGAAACATACCTGAGGCCCCGTCACGCAACACATAAACGTCGTCGACTTTCTCGCACTTGAGCTCCGGCATCAACACCGGGTCCATTTTCGGCGGTGCGGCTTCGCCACTCTTGAGAAGTTTGCGCGTGTTCTTGCAGCTGCTGTTGGTGCAACCAAAATACTTGCCGAAACGACCGGTCTTGAGCTGCATTTCGCTGCCGCACTTGTCACATTCCAGTACCGGACCGTCGTAGCCCTTGATCTTGAACTGGCCGGTTTCAATCTCGAAGCCGTTGCAATCGGGATTGTTGCCGCAGACATGCAGCTTGCGTTTTTCATCGACCAGATAACTGTCCATCGCCGTGTCACAAATCGGGCAGCGACGGCGACTGCGCAAAACACGGGATTCACCCTCTTCATCGTCATCGGCGACTTCGTTCCCCGGCACCAGATTGACAGTAGCCTTGCAACGCTCCTTGGGTGGCAATTGATAACCGGAACAACCGAGGAATACACCGGTTGAGGCGGTGCGAATCATCATCGGCCGGCCACATTCGTGACAGGCAATATCGGTCAGCGTTGGCTGGTTGGCGCGCATGCCCTGTTCATTGTCGCTGGACTCGGCGACCGCCAGCTTCTTGCTGAAATCCTGGTAGAAATCATCCAGCACCCGCTTCCAGACCACCTGCCCTTCAGCAACCTCGTCAAGTGACTCTTCCATGGTTGCCGTAAAGCTGTAATCCATCAGATTGGGGAAACTCTCACTCAAGCGATCAGTGACAATGTCACCCATTTTCTCGGCATAAAAACGCCGGCTATTCTGGGTTACATAACCCCGGTCCTGAATGGTCGAAATAATCGAGGCATAGGTCGAGGGCCGGCCAATACCCCGCTTTTCCAGCTCTTTGACCAGACTGGCCTCGGAATAGCGTGCCGGCGGCTTGGTGAAGTGTTGCCTGGGGTCAAGCTTTTCCAGCCCCAGGCTGTCCTTGACCTGAATCTCCGGCAGCACTTCATCTTCACCACCCTTGCCCTGGGCCGGCATGACTTTGGTATAACCATCGAACTGCAGGATGCGCCCCTTGGCGCGCAGCTCGAATTCACCGGCCTTGACCGTGATAAGGGTTGACAGGTACTTGGCCGGCATCATCTGACAGGCGAGGAACTGCCGCCAGATCAGCTCATACAGGCGCTCAGCGTCCCGCTCCATGCCTTTCAGGTCAGTGGTGCGTATCTTTGCATCGGAAGGGCGAATGGCCTCATGCGCCTCCTGAGCGCCTTCCTTGCTGCTATACAGGTTCGGCTTCTCAGGCAGATACTTGTCGCCAAAGTTTTTCTCAATATAGGCGCGCGCCATACTGATCGCATCGGCCGACAGATTGGTCGAGTCGGTCCGCATGTAAGTGATGTAACCCGCTTCATAAAGACGCTGGGCCATCATCATGGTTTTCTTCACACTGAAACCCAGACGCGTGCTGGCAGCCTGTTGTAATGTCGAGGTAATGAAGGGCGCATTGGGTCGGCTGCTGGTCGGCTTGTCTTCACGCTTGGCAACGTCGTAGCTGGCTTGTTCAAGCAGCTTCAACGCCGCATCAGTCTGCGCCTTGCTGACCGGGCGGAAAGTCTCGCCCTGCTGCTTGACCACCTGAAAGCGCACCGGCTCGCCCTTGGGGGTCGTCAAGCCGGCATGTACTTCCCAGAACTCTTCCGGGATGAAGGCACGAATTTCACGCTCGCGATCGACAATCAGTTTTACCGCCACCGACTGCACACGACCGGCTGACAGACCACGGGCAATTTTCTGCCACAGCAGTGGCGAGACCATATAGCCCACAACGCGATCAAGAAAACGCCGCGCCTGCTGCGCATTGACCCGGTTCAGATCCAGCTCGCCTGGCTTGGAGAAGGCTTCCTGGATGGCTTTCTTGGTAATCTCGTTGAACACCACGCGCTTGTAGCGGCTTTCATCGCCGCCAATGGACTCACGCAGGTGCCAGGCAATGGCCTCCCCTTCACGGTCCAAATCCGTTGCCAGATAGACAGTGTCGGCGTCCTTGGCCAGGCGCCGCAGTTCTTCGATCACTTTTTCCTTGCCCGGCAGGATTTCATAGCGTGCCGCCCAGCCATTCTCGGGGTCTACCCCCATACGATTGACCAGTTGCATGCGAGCCTTGGTCTTCTTGTCGACCTCAGGCGCTGATGCAGCCTTGCGGCCACCCTTGGGCTTGCTCTCGGTCTTGCCGCTGCCACTGGTGGGCAGATCACGGATGTGGCCGATACTGGATTTGACCACAAAGTCGTTACCAAGATATTTGTTGATCGTCTTGGCCTTGGCCGGCGACTCCACAATGACCAGTGCTTTTCCCATGAGTAACAGTTTTCCTGACGCAATCAATTCGAAGTGGCCGATTCAGGCCAGAGGTTCCGCTCTGCATGCTGGCGCAGCAAGCCCGGAGGGCCAGAGCCTACACGTCTTCGCGGATAAAGGTAAAGCGTGGCAACCACTCGCCATCCACTTGCACCTGTTCGGTGAACATCGCCAATGGCCGTACCCAGAGATCAAAATCACCATACAGGGTCCGATAAACCACCAGTTCTTCTTCGTTTTCCGAATGGCGTGCCACACCGATCACAGCGTAGTCCTTGCCTTTATAGTGCCGGTACAACCCCGGCCGCAACAGGCTTGCATCATTACCGCGCATGTCAGTTCCTCAGTAGTCAGTGCCCACACTCTAGATGACGGTTCTCATTTTTGCTGCGCCCAGCAGGCAGCAGCCATAAAAAAGCCGGGGCTGAGCCCCGGCTTTTTTCAACCACTACCGCTTCAAACGCGTTCGAAGATGGTAGTAATGCCCTGACCGAGGCCAACGCACATGGTCGACACGCCGATGGTGCCGTTGTTCTGCTTCATCACATTCAGCAGAGTACCGGAAATCCGCGCACCGGAGCAGCCGAAGGGATGACCCAGAGCGATGGCGCCGCCATGCAGATTGACCTTGTCTTCCATCTTGTCCAGCAGCTTGAGGTCTTTGAGGACCGGCAGCGCCTGGGCAGCGAAGGCTTCGTTGAGTTCGACGTGGCTGACGTCATCCATGCTCAGGCCAGCACGCTTGAGTGCCTTTTGCGTGGACGGTACCGGACCATAGCCCATGATCGACGGATCCACCCCGGCTACAGCCATGCTGCGAATCACTGCCAGCGGCTCAAGACCCAGGGCCTTGGCGCGCTCGGCAGACATTACGATCATGCAGGAAGCACCGTCAGTGATCTGCGAAGACGTACCCGCAGTCACAGTACCACCCTTGGGGTTAAAGGCCGGACGCAGTGCAGCCAGACTTTCCAGAGTGGTTTCCGGGCGAATGGTTTCGTCCTCGGTGAACAGACGCAGGGCACCATCAGCATCGTGACCTTCCATCGGGATGATCTCGTCCTTGAAGTTGCCTTCTACCGTGGCCTTGTGCGCCAGGCGGTGCGAGCGCTCGCCAAACTGGTCCTGCTGCTCGCGGGTAATGCCGTGCATTTTGCCCAGCATTTCCGCGGTCAGGCCCATCATGCCGGCCGCCTTGGCCGCATAGAGTGACAATGCCGGATTCGGATCGACCCCGTGCATCATGCCAACATGGCCCATATGCTCAACACCACCGACCACGAACACATCACCGTTTCCGGTCATGATGGCCTGGGCAGCCGTGTGCAGCGCACTCATGGACGAGCCACACAGGCGGCTGACCGTCTGACCGGCACTGGTGTGCGGGATCGGTGTCATCAATGACGCCATGCGGGCGATGTTCCAGCCCTGCTCCAGGGTCTGATTGACGCAGCCCCAGATCACATCTTCCACTTCAGCCGGATCAACTTTCGGGTTGCGCTCGAGCACACCGGTGATCAGTTTGGCGGACATGGTCTCGGCACGCACATTACGGTACATACCGCCTTTCGAACGGCCCATCGGGGTGCGGCCGAAGTCGACAATTACGACATCTCTCGGATTCAAGCTCATAGATTTAATCTCGCTCTTTACGTTCCGCAATTAACCGAAGAATTTCTGACCGTTCTTGGCCATTTCACGCAACTTCTCGGTCGGGTGATACATGGCACCGAACTCGGCATATTTGTCGGCCATAGCAACGAACTCAGCTACACCGATAGTGTCGATGTAACGCAGGGCGCCACCACGGAAGGGCGGGAAGCCAATACCGTAGATCAGGCCCATGTCAGCATCAGCTGCGGATTCAACGATGCCATCTTCCAGGCAACGTACAGTTTCCAGGCACAGCGGAACCATCATGATCTCGACGATTTCTTCGTCAGTGAACTCACGCTGCTCAAGCACAACCGGCTTCAGCAACTCATAGGTTTCCTGATCGACGACCTTCTTCGGCTTGCCCTTCTTGTCCATCTCGTAGGCGTAGAAGCCTTTGCCGGTCTTCTGGCCCAGACGGTTGGCTTCATACATGACATCGACCGCAGTCTTGGTCTTGTCAGCCATACGATCAGGGTAACCTTCCGCCATGACGTCACGGCCGTGATGGCCGGTATCCATGCCGACGACATCCATCAGGTATGCCGGGCCCATGGGCCAGCCGAATTTTTCCATCAGCTTGTCGACGCGCTGGAAGTCAGCACCCATACCGATCAGGCGAGCAAAACCACCGAAGTACGGGAACAGGATGCGGTTGACCAAAAAGCCGGGGCAGTCGTTGACCACAATCGGCGTCTTGCCCATCTTCTTCGCGTAGGCAACCGTCGTAGCAACAGCGCGGTCACTGGACTTCTCGCCACGGATAACTTCCACCAGCGGCATCATGTGTACCGGGTTGAAGAAGTGCATACCGCAGAAGTTTTCCGGGCGCTTGAGCGCCTGAGCCAGATAGGTGATAGAGATGGTCGAGGTGTTGGAAGCGATGATGGCATCGTCCTTCACATGACCTTCCACCTCAGCCAGCACGGCGTGCTTGACCTTGGGGTTCTCGATCACAGCTTCAACAACGATATCGACGTTGCCAAAATCACCGTAGGACATGGTCGGGCGAATGGCGTTCAGCGCCTGCGCCATCTGTTCCGGCTTCATGCGGCCCTTGGCCACACGCTTGCCGAGCAGCTTGGAGGCTTCGTCCAGACCCAGCTGGATACCCTCTTCACGGATATCCTTCATCAGGATCGGCGTGCCCTTGACGGCTGACTGGTAGGCAATACCACCGCCCATAATCCCGGCACCGAGCACGGCAGACAGGTTCACGTCGGCCGCTTCCTTGTCATACTGCTTGGCTTTGCGCTTGAGCTCTGTGTCGTTCAGGAACAGACCGACCAGCGCCTGGGTAACCGTGGTTTTGGCCAGTTTGGCAAAACCTGCAGCTTCCACTTCCAGCGCTTTTTCACGACCGTGATTGGCAGCTTTCTGGATGGTTTTGACCGCTTCCAGCGGCGCCGGATAGTTCGGACCCGCCTGACCGGCAATGAAACCCTTGGAGGTTTCGAAGGCCATCATCTGCTCGATGGTATTCAGCTTGATCTTTTCCAGCTTGGGCTGACGCTTGGCCTTGTAGTCCAGCTCGCCGGCAATGGCACGCTTGACAGTAGCCACGGCCGTTTCTTTCAACTTGGCCGGCTCAACCACAGCATCCACGGCACCGACTTTCAGTGCCTTGTCGGCACGCTGTTCAGCGCCGGCACAGACCCACTCGATGGCGTTATCGACGCCAATCACACGCGGCATACGTACAGTACCGCCAAAACCCGGGTAGATGCCCAGCTTGACTTCCGGCAGACCAACTTTCGCAGCGCTGGACATGACGCGATAGTCACAGGCCAGGCACATTTCAAAACCACCGCCCAACGCCATGCCATTGATGGCGGCTACCGTGGGCACATTGAGGTCTTCAAATGCATTGAAAACCTTGTTGGCTTCCAGATTACCGGCGACCAGGTCTTCTTCAGGGAGCTGGAAAGTCCCGACGAATTCGGTGATGTCGGCGCCGACAATGAATACATCCTTGCCGGAGGTGACAACAACGCCCTTGATGCTGCTGTCGCCCTGAATGGCTTCAACGGCTGCCTGAAACTCGGCCATGGTGGCCCGGTTGAATTTGTTGACCGACTCGCCCTGCAGGTCGAATTTGAGTTCGACGATGCCGTCTTCGAGGGCCTGAACCGTGATGGCTTTACCTTCGTAAATCATCAACTGATCTCCACGCTGTGAAAGCACATGAGAAACATCTGGTGGCTGGCCCGGAAGGCTCTACCGCCAGTGTCATGAACGTCCCGAGTTAGGGATTGCCCGGTTTTAGCCGTACAATTCATACACTTGTTTGATTCGGGTGCGCACACCTTCTGCGAAAACGCCCAACTTGTCAATCTGTGGAGGCGTAAGCGATGTGACCAACCAGTCTAGACCATTTTGAAGTCGAGCTTGCATAACAATACATATCAATGGGTTATGCATCTTTCGAAAAGTAAACACTGAACAGCAGGCCTTTAAATGGCAACGCAATAAAACCTTTTCGGCATAAAATGACCATCCAGTACGAGCGTATCGGGAATGCATAAAAACCGCTGGACGATAGCAAGGTTGCTGCTACTATCGAGCAAAAGAATACCAATTCAGGGGATCTCATGCTCTATAACCACGTTCTGGTGGCCGTTGATCTGATTGAGGAATGTCGCAGTGTCGCCGACCATGCTGTGGCCCTGGCGAAAACGCTGGATGCCCGACTCACCCTGCTGCACGTGGTTGAGCCCCTGGCTATGGCCTACGGGGGTGATGTGCCGATGGACCTGTCGATGCTGCAGCAACAGCAATTTGAACAGGCCAAGGAAAAGATGCAGCTGTTTGCCGGCGACTACGGCCTGCCCGAAGACCAGCTGCAAATTGCCTTCGGTCACCCACGGCAGGAAATACACCGGGTTGCCGACGAACAGGACTGCGATCTGATTGTTGTTGGCAGCCACGGCCGGCATGGTCTGGCATTACTGCTCGGCTCTACTGCCAACGACGTCCTGCATGGCGCACCCTGCGATGTGATAGCCGTGCGCCTGGGCAAGAAATCCAGCAAGCCCTGAGCACCGGGTTCATGCCCTGCCCGCCTCAAAGCAAGGGCAGCTCGATCCCGGCAAACAAGGCTTCCAGCTCCTGCCGGGTATGCGCAGCCAGAGCCTGGTCGACAATCTCCCGTGTCAGGTGCGGTGCGAAAGCCTGGATAAAATCGTACATAAAGCCGCGCAGGAAAGTACCTTTGCGAATGCCTATTTTTGTGATGCTGGGTTCGAACAGTTTGCTGGCATCAATGGTAACCAGGTCCTGGTCGGTCTTCGGGTCCAGTGCCATATGCGCGACGATACCCACACCCAAACCCAGACGCACATAGGTCTTGATCACATCCGCATCGGCGGCGGTGAACACCACTTTGGGCGCCAGCCCCCGATGGCTGAAGGCTTCATCCAGTTTCGAACGCCCGGTAAAGCCGAATACATAAGTTACCAGTGGGTGATCAGCCAAGGCGTCCAGCGTCAGCTCCGGCAACTCGGTCAGCGGATGACCCCGCGGAACGATGACGCATCGGTTCCAGCGATAACAGGGCATCATCACCAGATCGGTGAATAGCTCCAACGCCTCGGTAGCAATAGCGAAGTCGGCAGTGCCGTCCACTGTCATTTCGCAAATTTGCACCGGCGTGCCCTGGTGCATGTGCAGGGATACGTCAGGATAACGCTCGATAAAGCCACTGATCACCGGCGGCAATGCATAACGGGCCTGAGTGTGCGTGGTCGCAAGGGTCAGAGTGCCCTTGCGCTCATTGCTGAACTCCTGGGATATCTGCTTGATGCTTTCGACTTTGCGTAAAATCTCGCCGGCAGTAGCAATGATGCGCTCACCTGCCGGAGTTATTCGCGTAAGGTGCTTGCCGCTGCGGGAGAAGACTTCAACACCCAGCTCGTCTTCCAGCAGCCGGATCTGCTTGCTGATACCGGGTTGGGACGTAAACAGGCTTTGCGCCGTGGCAGAGACGTTCAGGTCGTGATGCGCCACTTCCCAGATGTAACGCAGTTGCTGAAGCTTCATCGATATTCCCCCTGCGGTCTGACCAACGCCAAACCAGCTTTATAACCATAAAGCACAGTATGAGCTTTTATCTTAGATTGTTTATTTAGAAAAGCCAGCAGGCAAACAAGAACCCATTCTGCATGCACCCTCTTCGTCACCGCGATGCCACAGACCGTGACGACCTGACATTCAGGGGATGTGCTTTTCAGGGCTTCAGACCGCTCATTCGTCCGTAACTTGCAGGTTACTGATCCCGTGCGGCACATGCCCGGTGGGTACGACGCCGCTGGCACGTTGGCAGTGGCCTTCCTGGTCGTCGAAGAAGAGGTCCGCACCGAAGGCGCGGAGGAAAGCAGATTTGTCCATGCCGCCGAGGAACAGGGATTCGTCGAGGCGAATGTCCCAATCGCGCAGGGTGCGGATGACGCGTTCGTGCGCGGGGGCACTGCGGGCGGTGACCAGCGCGGTGCGGATCGGGCAGGCGTCGGCGACTTCGGGGAATTCTGCCTGGATCTTGCTCAGTGCCGCGAGGAAGGATTTGAACGGCCCACCTGCCAGGGGCTGGTGGGCGTTTTGTTGTTCCCGCGCCTGAAAGGCGGCCAGACCTTCACGCTGGAAGATCTGTTCGGATTCGTCGGAAAACAGCACGGCATCACCATCAAAGGCGATGCGCAATTCGTCACCGCTTTCCCGCCGGATACCGGAGGCCAGAATGGTGGCGGCGGCAAAGCCTGCATCCAGAGTGCTGCGTACGTCATCGGCATGAGTGGACAGGAACAGATGACAGCCAAAGGCCGGGATATAGCCGAAGGGGGAACGGCCGCCGGCGAAGGCGGCGCGGGTAATGCTGAGGCCGTAATGCTGGATGGAGTTGAACACCCGCAGGCCGGTGTCGGCGCTGTTGCGCGACAGCAGGACGACTTCAACGCGGCTGTCGCCTTCCAGCAGGGTGTTGATATGCAGCAGCTTTTGCACCAGGGCAAAGGCTTCGCCGCGCTCCAGGGGTTGGTCTTCGCGGGCTATCTGGTATTGCCGGTAGGCTTCCAGCCCTTCCTGCTCGAATACCTGATGGCTTTCGCTCAGGTCAAACAGGGCGCGGGATGAAATCGCGATGACCAGTTTATCCCCCAGTTGTGCGGGCATGTGCTCTCCTTGTGCGGGCCTCGGTTGCGTCAGGCGTCGGCCAGCCGGCGGGCCTGAATAAAGCGCAGCATGTTCAACAGAACTTCGGTTTTCGGCATCTCGGCACCGGCGGCTTTGGCCAGGGCAATGGGTTCAGCATACAGGCTGTCCAGCTCCATCGGGCGCTTGTGCTTCCAGTCCTGATACATGCTCGGGTAATAATCGGGCATTTTTGCGGTGGCGGCCAGCAGATTATCGGCAAAACCGTCCGGAATCGGGTGACCGCAGGCGGCGGCTGCCGTGGTGATTTCGGCCATGAAGTCGGTGATCAACTGGCGGCTGCCGGGGTCTGTGAGCATGGCATCGGTGCCGGCGTCGAGCACCACGGAAGCGCCGTTGAAGGGGCCGTTCCAGATCAGCTTCTGCCAGCGGGCAGCATCCACGTTGGGCAGAATGCGGGTGGGAATACCAGCCGTTTTCAACATCTCGGCCAGTTCACCGATGATGGCCTGGACACCCTCTTCGTCCGTGGCCGGGCCGGAATGGTAGCCAAAGTCGATCAGGCCGTTGGCGCCGTGGGTAATGTGACCGGGTTCAGTACGGAACAGGCTGACGTAGCACAGGCCACCCATCAGGTGCACGTGATCTGGCAGCAGCTTGCGCATGCTGGCTTCGTTGTTCAGGCCATTCTGCAGCAATACGACTTTGGCGCCTTCGGCGGCAGCGGCGCTGACAATCGGCGCCAGGGTCGGGTTACTGGTGGATTTGGCGCCGACCAGCAGCCAGTCGCAGGCGGGCATCTCAGCGACGTCGCGGTAGGCCTGGACCGGGTGCAGGTGCAGCTCGCCATGCACCGGGCTGTGCACGAACAGGCCGTGTTCGGCGACGGCGTCGTATTCGCTGCGCAGCAGAAAGTGTACGTCAAAACCGGCCCTGGCGAGCATCAAGCCGTAAAAGCCGCCGATGGCGCCGGTACCGATGATTCCGATGCGGGGTGATGTTTGCATGACTGCCTCTCGTTACATTCATTATTGGTCTGTTGGGCATGATAGTGCACTTGAGCCGGCCAAACCGTCAGCCATGTGACAATAGCGTATGTGTATGGACTGTTTATGGATTGCCGCGCCGCTGCACTGCTCGCAATGGCAGCCTGGGCTTATTGACCCGCTGTATTAACCCAATACCCCTTTGTGGACTAGCTTGGGGCGGCGTCCTTGATTATGCTGTGCACACTCTAAATAAATGACACTGGCGTGGCGTCAGTCCAGATAACCAATTGAGACTACCGATGGCTGATTTACCGATTGATGACCTGAACATTGCTTCCAACGAAGTGCTGATCACCCCGGCGCAGTTGAAGGCCAAGATCCCCCTGAGCGAAGCGGCACAGCATACGGTGACCGAAAGTCGCCAGGTGATTCGTGACATTCTGGACGGCAAAGACCATCGCTTGTTTATCGTTATCGGTCCCTGCTCTATTCATGACCTGGATGCGGCAATGGACTACGCCAAGCGCCTCAAGGAACTGGCCGCCGAGGTCAAGGATACCCTGTACCTGGTCATGCGAGTGTACTTCGAAAAGCCCCGCACCACAGTCGGCTGGAAAGGTCTGATCAACGACCCTTACCTGGATGACTCATTCAAGATTGAAGACGGCCTGCATATCGGGCGCAAACTGTTGCGTGATCTGGCCGAGATGGGATTGCCGACAGCGACTGAAGCGCTGGACCCGATTTCACCCCAGTATCTGCAAGACCTGATTTCATGGTCAGCGATTGGCGCGCGCACCACCGAGTCGCAAACACACCGCGAGATGTCTTCCGGCCTGTCCTCGGCCGTCGGTTTCAAGAACGGCACTGACGGCGGCCTGACTGTTGCCATCAACGCTCTGCAGTCGGTCTCCAGCCCGCACCGTTTCCTCGGCATCAACCAGGATGGCCAGGTGTCCATCGTAACCACCAAGGGCAACCAGTACGGCCATGTGGTATTGCGTGGTGGTAATGGCAAGCCCAACTATGATTCGGTCAGCGTGTCACTCTGCGAACAGGATTTGGCCAAGGCGAAGATCAAACCGAACATCATGGTGGACTGCAGCCATGCCAACTCGAACAAGGATCCGGGCTTGCAGCCACTGGTAATGGATAATGTGGCCAACCAGATTCTCGAGGGCAATACGTCCATTATCGGCTTGATGGTTGAAAGCCATATCGGCTGGGGCAACCAGTCGATACCCAAAGACCTGAAAGATCTTGAATACGGCGTATCCATCACCGATGCCTGCATTGATTGGGATACGACAGTGAAGAGCATTCGCAGCATGCATGCGAAGATCAAGGATGTGCTGCCCAAGCGGGATCGCAACTAACCCCCGGCTGGATTTATCAGCTGGAAAGAAAGCCATCGCGGTTACCCGCGGTGGCTTTTCTGTCTGAGCCGGTCAACTATGGAAAAATGCTTCAGCCGAGGTTGACGACAATCCGACCGACCATTTTGCCGGCGAGGATCTTGTCAATTTCTGCCGGTAGCTGGTCCAGGCTGATTTCACGCTCCAGATTGTGCAGGTCGGTCTTCCATTGCACCGAGAGCAAGTCCCACATCGACGCTTTGACGACCAGGGGCTGTTCAACCGAGTCGATACCCAGCAGATTGACGTTGCGCAAAATAAAAGGAAATACGCTGGCATTGAACTGGCCGCCTGCGGTCATGCCACAGCAGGCCACACTGGCGCCGTAGCGCAATGACTTGACCACATTGAACAGGATGTCGCCGCCCACAGTATCCACCGCACCGGCCCACTGATCTTTCAGCAGCACCTTGTCTTTGCCACTTTCCAGTGTGCTGCGATCAACAATCTGGTTGGCGCCCAGCTTGCGCAAAAAATCCGCTTGCAGGGCTTTGCCGGTAGACGCTGCAACCTCGTAGCCTTTGGTGCTGAGCATGGCCACGGCGATGCTGCCTACGCCTCCGGTAGCACCGGTCACCAGCACCGGCCCCTGGCCGGGCGCCAGTCCAGCGTGCTCCAGCTTGTCAATGCACAGAGCAGCCGTCAGCCCCGCCGTACCCAGCACCATGCTGTCGCGCAAGCTCAGGCCCTGCGGACGACGCAAGACCCAGTCAGCCGGGACACGGATATACTGACCAAATCCCCCGCTGGTATTCATGCCCAGATCGTACCCGGTGACGATAACTTCATCACCGGCGGTAAAATCACCGACCGAACTGGCTTCAACCACACCGGCAGCATCAATGCCCGGTGTGTGCGGAAAGTTGCGGGTAACGCCCTTGTTGCCACTGGCGGACAATGCATCCTTGTAGTTCAGGGAAGAATATCTGACCCGAATCAGCACTTCACCCGGGGGCAGATCATCAATCTTGCGGTTGACCACTTCAGACTGATATTGCCCTTCAGTTTCGCTGACCAGCAACGCCTTGAATTCAGACATACGACTCTCCTACCAAAAACGCTGATTGTGAAAGCGTGACGCCCAGGTCAGCAGCAAACGGTCAAGCACCGATGCAGTGCCCCCGGCCAGCTTGTCCTGCAACTTCTTGCGCTGCACGTAACGCAGTTCAAAAACATCGGCCTGCCGGACCCGCTCGGTCAGGTACTGATCGCTGGTTTTAAGTTCATCGGCAAGCTTCTGCTCCAACGCATCCGCCCCGAACCAGACTTCTCCGGTAGCGACCTGATCAATATCCAGTGCCGGACGATAGTCACTGACAAAGCGCTTGAACAGGCGATGAATGGTTTCCAGATCCTGTTTGAACTTTTCCCGGCCCTGCTCCGTATTTTCACCGAACAGGGTCAATGTACGCTTGTATTCGCCAGCGGTGAGCATTTCGTAATCAATATCATGCTTTTTCAGCAGTCGATTGAAGTTGGGCAACTGCGCAACCACGCCAATCGAGCCCAGCATGGCAAAAGGAGCCGCCATGATCCGGTTGCCAATACAGGCCATCATGTAACCACCACTTGCCGCCACCTTGTCGATGCAAATGGTCAGCGGAATACCGGCATCACGCACCCGCACCAGCTGCGAGGCTGCCAGACCATAAGCATGGACCATGCCACCGGCACTTTCCAGCCGGACCACAACTTCATCGCTGGCCCTGGCCAGCTCCAGCACGGCAGTCACCTCATGCCGCAAATGCTCCAATGCACCCGCCTTGATGTCGCCATGAAAGGTCAGTACATATACTCGAGGTGCATCTTCGGTGCCCTTGGCGCGTTTTTTTTCCTGCAGCTTGCGCGCCTTGTGCATGGCCTTGTACGCCTGTTTGTCGAGCACCTCTGCACCCAGGACTTCCGTCATGCTGGCCAGGCGATCATTCAATTTGTGGACCTGCAATGAACCTTCATTGCCGCGCTGCCGTTCTTTCAGCGAGGCAATGAGCGCAACAATCAGAAAGACCACAACCAGCACAGTCGCTGCCTTGGCCATGAACAGTGTGTAATCACCCAACCATTCCACCGGGTATCTCCTTGTCTAGACGTTCCTGCAAGCATACAGGAACAGTCCTCAAGGGTGACAGCAACAGGCTGCAGGTAAAATTCAAACGATCGTATGAATTTGTATTGACAGCAGCCAGAGAGGCTCCTAATCTCGGCAGTGGGCTTAGCCACAGAGCCTTGCTCACACCCCACAAGATAAGGAAGGATTGCTCATGACTACTGTTGCCGATATCGTCAGCAAGATGGACTCCCGCTTCAATGCATCTGCCGCCCAGGGCCTGGACATCGTATTCCAGTTCAACATTGAAGATGACAACAACTTCAATGTAGCCGTCAAGGACGGTACCTGCGACGTCAATACCGGCGAAGCTGCCAATCCGACCGTTACCCTGATCATGGATAGCGATACGCTGGTTGGTATCATGACCGGCGAGACCGACGGCATGCAGGCCTTCATGTCTGGCAAGCTGCGCGCCGAAGGCGACATCATGCAGGCCATGAAGCTGGGTGAACTTTTCCCCGCTGGCTGATAGACCGGAGCGCCGGACCACGCTGCCGGCGCTCTACCTTCGTCCGCTTTCGCTACTCACGCCCCACCTTGCCCTGCCTGCTTGACTCTGCCATCGTGGCCTGACAACCATTCGGTTGGCCTCCAGCCGCATCAGCCCAGCCAATTCAGCAACAACACGCTGACTGATAACGGGTTTCAAACGACCGTTTGATCTTGTTACGCAGACAGAGCTGGATTAGATTAACCGACTATTCCGACAACGACCCTAAAGGACAGCCATGACTCTGACAGACCAGGCGAGCCAGATTCGCGCCGGCGAAGAGCTGGATGCAGACGCAGTAGATCGCTACCTGAAAAGCCATATCGAGGGCCTGCAAGGCAGCCCGAAGATCCGCCAGTTCCCCGGTGGTGCCTCGAACCTGACCTATCTGATCGCCTACCCGGAACAGGAATTCGTTCTGCGTCGGCCGCCCTTCGGCGTCAAGGCCAAATCAGCCCACGACATGGGCCGTGAGTACCGCATTATCAGCCAACTGAAAGATGGCTTTCCCTATTGCCCTAAAGCTTACGTTCACTGCACCGACGAAAGCGTTCTGGGTTGTGAGTTCTATGTCATGGAACGGGTCAACGGGGTTATTCTGCGCGCTGATCTTCCAGCGGAACTTGGCCTGGATGAAGCCAGCACGCGGGAGCTGTGCAAAAGCTTTATCGACAAGTTTGTCGACCTGCACAATGTTGATTACGCTGCTTGCGGGCTTGGCGATCTGGGTAAACCCGAAGGCTATGTCGAGCGCCAGATTGAAGGCTGGATCAGCCGTTACAACAAGGCAATCACCCCGGATGCACCGAACTGGGAACCCGTCATGGCCTGGTTGCGCGAAAAAATGCCGGCTGACCATCACAAGCCCGGGCTGGTGCACAATGACTACCGTTTTGACAATGTGATTCTCGACCCGGACAACCCGATGCAGATCATCGGCGTGCTCGACTGGGAAATGACCACGATTGGCGACCCGCTGATGGATCTGGGCAACACTCTCGCCTACTGGATTCAAGCCGACGATCCGGCCCCGGTGCAGGCCATGCGCCGTCAGCCCAGCCACGCCCCGGGCATGCTGACCCGTCAGGAGTTTGCCGACTACTACGCCGAGCGCGCCGGAATCGAGATCAACAATCTGGACTATTACTACACCTACGGCCTGTTCCGTTTGGCCGGAATCGTCCAGCAGATCTACTATCGCTACTACCATGGTCAAACCCAGGACCAGCGCTTTGCGGCCTTTATCGGCATGAACAAGCTGCTGGAACAGATGAGCCTGCAGGTTATTGATCAATCAACGCTGTAATTCACCAGGAACAAGGATTTACCCCATGCAAAAGACCCAACTGTTTGACCTCGATGGCAAGGTAGCGCTGGTAACTGGCGCCAGCCGCGGTATCGGTGAAGCCATTGCCAAGCTGCTGGCTCAGCAAGGTGCCCACGTGATTGTATCCAGCCGCAAGGTAGAAGACTGCCAGAAAGTCGCTGACGCCATTGTTGCTGCCGGCGGCAAGGCCAGTGCCATGGGTTGCCACATTGGTGAAATGGAGCAGATCACCAACACGGTTGCAGCGATTCGCGAGCAATTCGGCAAACTGGACATTCTGGTCAACAATGCCGCTGCCAACCCCTACTTCGGCAACGTACTGGATACCGACCTCGGTGCCTTCCAGAAGACAGTCGACGTGAATATTCGCGGCTACTTCTTCATGTCGATTGAAGCCGGCAAACTGATGCGCGAGAACAAGAGTGGCGTGATTCTCAACGTGGCTTCGGTCAATGGCCGCGTACCCGGTGACATGCAGGGCATCTACTCGATGACCAAAGCCTCGGTGATCAACATGACCCAGGTGTTTGCCCGCGAGTGTGCCCAGTTCGGCATTCGCTGCAACGCCCTGCTGCCGGGTCTGACCGACACCAAGTTTGCTTCAGCGCTGACCAGCAACGACAGCATCATGAAGCAAGCCCTGCAACGCATTCCACTTCGTCGTGCAGCCGATCCGACTGAAATGGCTGGTACCGTGCTGTATCTGGTCAGCGACGCGTCCAGCTACACCACAGGGACGACAGTCACGGTTGACGGCGGCATGCTCGCCTGAAGCAATGGCCGGCTATTGCAGCCGGCCAGTATTATCAGTCTGTCAGGGCTGCCCTGTCAGAGCGCTTGCTGCCTGCGCATTCAGTGGCACTGGCGTCAAACCGGTCGGCCCTGCCTCGATAGCAAAACGCGCTCCGTCAGCCAGGGGCATGAAATTGATGCTGAATGCATCAGCCGCCAGCCACCCACGCCCGCTACCACCATCCAGCCAATGCCATGGGTCCCGCCAGGCCGGCGTGTTGTGCAACTCGAGCTGGGTCGCACCCGCCCGTTGCCGTTCCAGCAACAGAAAACGACCACTCAGGCGATAGGGCCGATAGCCGTCCTGCAGGCCAATGGCGTGCGCCAGACCTTGCCACCGCAGTACCTGCAAATCCAGACGCCAAAGATCCCCCTGCAATGAGTGAACATGCGTTTTACCGGCATGCTGCAAGCGTAAATCGTGACCGGCATTGGTTGCGCGGATCTCCACGGTAAACAGACGACCTTCCAGTGGCAACGCCTGATAACGGGACAGGTCCCAGGCAATCAGACCAAGAACCAGCGTGAACAACAGCAACAGCGTGATCAGCTGCCCACGCAGCCAGCCCAACAACCAGTTCAAACGCCATCCGATACGGATGGTAATGATCAGCAGAATACATGCCAGCAACAGCAGCACTCCGGCCAATCCCGCATATTGCATAGACATGATGAACTCCGTTTCAGAGCGGTGGTGGCGGCTCGGACTGGCCACGCAAACGGGCCAGATGACAGTCAATCAACCAGCGAGATATGGTTCCGCGCGGTGGGATCTGCGGGAGCTGATCGACAGGCCACCAGTACGCTTCTTCAATCTCGCCGGGTTGCGGCACGATCTCACCGCTCTGGTAGCGGGCATGAAAACCCAGCATCAACGAATTCGGGAACGGCCAGTTCTGGCTGCCCAGATATTCAATATCAGTGACTTCAAGCCCGACCTCTTCCATCACTTCACGATGCAGACATTCTTCAACTGATTCACTGGGTTCGATAAAACCGGCCAGGGTACTGAAGAAACCGGCAGGAAAGCGCGGCGAGCGGGCCAGCAAAACTTCATCATCCCGGGTAATCAGCACAATAATGCACGGTGCCAGTTTGGGATACTGGGTCTGCGCGCAAGGCTCGCAATGCATAGCCCGGTCATTCGCATGAGGCTGCATGCGATGACCACAGCGACCGCAAAACTGATGAGTGTCGTACCAGGCATCCAGCTGCTGGGCCAGCCCCAGCACACGAAACACGACATCCTCTACCTGGCCAATCAGACTGCGCAGCCCATGCCAGCTAAGACCAGGAAAGCTGTCCGCAGATTCCAGTCGCCAGACTTCACAGGGATGACCATCAACATAACCAATAAACAGCGTGTGTTGTACATTCCCGATATAGCGCGCAGTGTCCGGGTCGAGCAGAAAGCTGCCCTGATAGAGAGCAAATTGCTGCTGACTGATGATCAGGCAACGCGTAGCTGCCTGCGGACTGCTGAAACTGCTCGCCGGGGTAAAACCTGCCAGCATGTTTACTCCTGAGTAACCGGATAACCGAGCTGAGCCAGGCCGTCTTCGGCCATGACCAGGACATCTGCAGCGGAAGCGGCTGAGCGTTTGGCAGATTCCAGATAGAACTCGATACCCGTCAAGGCGTCAGCCAGTACATCCAGCTGACGCGCATCCGGTA
Source organism: Halopseudomonas salegens (assembly GCF_900105655.1). Lineage (NCBI taxonomy): Bacteria > Pseudomonadati > Pseudomonadota > Gammaproteobacteria > Pseudomonadales > Pseudomonadaceae > Halopseudomonas > Halopseudomonas salegens. The sequence continues at coordinate 1,206,704 of NZ_LT629787.1, read as the reverse complement.
CCTGTTTTTTATCCAGCATATTGTGCTGAATGTAATTACTTGCCTGACGAGTGATAGCGGCAGCGCGCGTCATGCCAAGGAAAACCAGGCCACCACGAACGCTTTCCAGCGAGCCGGGCACATTCAACAAATGCATATTGTCATTGCCGGACTCCAGGTAAGCAGTCACGGCGCGCTTGGCCAGTGCCAGACCAGCCTGGGACTCTTCTTTCAAGACGATACGCGCCTCTTTCAATTCCACTGGTTCCTGCGCACTATCTCCGGCGTCATTACGCTGAGCGTAGCTTTGCTGACCGTCAAGCGCATTGGCAGTGGTTTCGGCCTGGAGTACCGCGTCGGCAACCAGTTCCAGTCCCTGGGGCAGGTTTTCCGACGACCACTCGGCTACCCGAGCGGCTGCCAGGCCAAGCCCATCCGATTCACGCGGCAGTTGCAGCATGGCAAAGGTCTTGCTCAAACGTTCCAGCGCAGTGCGCAGGGTTTCCTGCGACTGGTCGATGTCTCCTGCAGCATTGCGCGCCAACAGATCAAGCAAGTCCTTGACCGCAGTAAGTTCTTCTCGCAGCGCATCGGCCAGGGATCGCATGACCTCGACACCCGGCCCTCGCAGGCGCTCAAAGGCCAGCTGCAACTCGGTTTCGGTATAGCCTGGATCGGGCAGGCTGTAGGCCTCACGCACAGCCACTGCGCGATCGCATGAGGCATCAGCCAGGGCAGTCAAAAACAACAGATGCTGCATCAGGCCGCGATCAACGTCGGCGCCGGCAATATCCTGCTTGAGAAAAGGTTTGATCTGACGATCAATGCGGGCGAAGAGCCGCTTGCGCTCGGATGTCATTGCCAGGGGGGTCTGCTCGGCGGCCTCCAGAGCCGCATCAGTCACCCAGCACAGATTGGCCGCGGCTTGCGGCAGCGCATCCATCCAGCGTTGCAGTGCCCGGCGCATCAAGGGCGCAGCAGCTCGGGCATCATCATCGCGCAACAGGGTCAACAAACCGACCTGATACATCTGCCGCAAACGCGCCATGCTGCGGGCATCCAACTGTGATTCATTACCCTGCCAGGGTTTGCGCGCCAATCGCTGCGGATCCAGATCGAAGAAAAAGTCTTCGCTCAATGGCGGCAGGCCGCCACGCAGGCTACGAAGCTGATTACTCACCGGCAACAGCAGTTCAGGCAACTCGTGCTCGATACTGCGGGTAAATTCCAGATAACGCTCAAGCTCGAACAGGCTGTCACACAAGGCCGACAATGCATCGTTATGTTGCTCGGCATCATGCTCGGGAATATCCGTCGCCAGGGCGATCATTTCTTCCACCAGCAAGGCTGCCCCACGCAACTCAATCAACGTCAGGGTGCCTCGCAACTGCTGCAAGCCCTCAATTGCCTGCTGCAGCAGACCGCCGTTGTGCCGATCCTCCAGGAATCGCTGCAGTAAATCCTCCACCTCGGACAAGCTGCTCGAAAGCTCCTGCAGGACCAGGTCCAGTGATGTCGCGCCCGTCAACATGGTGTACGCCTCCGCCTTCCCTGTAGCCGACCGATATCAGTCGGCAAAATCCGCTTTTTTCCTGGTCATGTGTGCGGTCATGGCAATCTTCATGTCTTCCGACTGCAACATGGCCGCATTCCAGGTAGCGATATAGTTCAAACCGTCTTCCACACTGTGATCACGACTATAGCGGATCATCTCCTTGGTACCTCGAATCGCCAAGGGGGACTTGCCGGCAATTTCTTCAGCAATGGCTGTTACTCCAGCCAACAAGGCATCCGCATCGGCAAAGCAGCGATTGACCAGACCCAGGGCTGCCGCTTCTTCGCCAGCAAAGCTGCGTCCGGTGTAAGCCAACTCCCGCATCATGCCATCACCAATCAAATGCGGCAAACGTTGCAGAGTGCCAACATCGGCAGCCATACCCATATCGATCTCTTTGATCGAGAAGCTGGCATCGGTTGTGGCATAGCGCATGTCACAGGCGCTGACAAGGTCGATAGCCCCACCAATACAGTAGCCCTGAATGGCTGCAATCACCGGCTTGCGACAATTGTCGACGGCGTTGAACGCCGCTTGCAGACGCAGGACATTACGCCGTATGCGTTCGGCATTGCGGCCGATATCCCGGGTCATCTCCCCGGCTGCCGTCGATAGCAAAGCGAGATCGATACCCGCGGAAAAATGCTTGCCGGCGCCACTGATAATCACCACTCGCGCCTCGTCGGTGGCATCAACCCAATCGAACACCTCAACCATCTCTTCCCAGAAAGCCGCGTTCATGGCATTGAGTTTTTCCGGTCGATTGAGCTGAATGTGGGCAATCTGATTATTCAGTTCAACCTTGAGGCTTTGATACTCGGGCATACGACAACTCCTGGTGAATTATGCAAAAACGCACTGAAACTGATAAAGCGGTGAATCCTCATGTGACTATATCAAGACTCATGGTCACAGGCATCCACAAGCCGTCTCAGTTGTCAGCCGGCGCGCCCTCCCAGAGGACAAAACCAGCGGCCTTCTCTACCGCAGCCAGGCGCTCGGCGTGCAGTTCCAGCTCACCGGCATTGGCGCGCAGCAGCCTCAGTTGCTGACTCAGGTCAGGACTGACCGGCCGCCTGCGGCTAACGCCGCCTTCGGCATCGGCATCCTGACCATGACCCGCCAGGGTCAACGCAGTCTGTCCACCGGTCATGGTCAGATAAACGTCGGCGAGAATCTCGGCATCCAACAAAGCGCCATGCAGGTCGCGCTGGGAGTTATCAATGCCATAGCGCTTGCACAGGGCATCCAGACTGTTGCGTTGGCCCGGATGTTTTTCCCGGGCCATTTTCAGGGTGTCGAGCACCGAGCAGTGGTCCTTCACCACGCCGTGGCCGCGCTTCAGGCGCTGCAACTCGGCGTCGATAAAACCGACGTCAAAGGCCGCATTGTGAATCACCAGACGCGCGCCTTCGATAAAGCGCATGAAGTCATCAACCACATCGCCAAACAGCGGTTTGTCGGCGAGAAAGTCGTTGCTGATGCCGTGTACGGCATAGGCACCTTCGTCGACCTCGCGCTGGGGGTTGATGTAGACGTGATAATGCCGACCGGTCAGCCGTCGACCGACCACTTCGACACAGCCAATCTCGATAATGCGATGCCCGTCACGCAATTCGATGCCCGTGGTTTCGGTATCCAGCACCACTTCACGCATGTTTTTTGCCCCCTTCAGCCAATACCTGTTCAACGCCGAGGTTGGCCAGCTCATCCGCCAATTCATTGCCCGGATGGCCACTGTGGCCCTTGACCCACTGCCATTCAATCTCGTGCTGCTGCACCAGCGCATCCAGCTCACGCCACAGGTCAGCATTTTTCACCGGCTGCTTGCTGGCCGTCTTCCAGCCGCGCTTTTTCCAGTTAGGCATCCATTCACGGATACCTTTCATCACGTACTCCGAGTCAGTCGTCAACCGCACACTGGCCGGCTTTTTCAGCGCAGCGAGCGCCTGAATGGCTGCAGTCAGTTCCATACGGTTGTTGGTTGTGCCCAGCTCGCCGCCAAACAACTTCTTTTCATGCGGCCCAAGCCGCAGCACAGCGCCCCAGCCACCCGGGCCAGGATTGCCCTTGCAGGCACCATCGGTAAAAATTTCTATCGTCTGGGTCATTACTGATTCCGTTTATGGGCCTTGCGGCTACCAGCCACCAAAGGCGGCAAGGTCAATGCCGGAAAAACCGGAGCATGCTCCTGGCGCGGTGTCATGCCAAACATTTGCCGCCGAGCCTGGATAAAATAAAAGCCGGCTCCGGGCAAGTGATACCTGGCCCCGGCACGCTCCAGCCATGCCAGGCGCTGCAACCAGCGGGCCGAAGCCAGCGGCGGACGATAACACCCACCCTGACGTTTCTCCACCGCAAATCCCAGCAGTTCCAGCCAATCGACCAGGCGTGCGGGGCTGACGAAACCCGCCTCGCTGAACCAGTCGCGACCAGCCAGATGATTCATTCCCCAGAGGCTCCACGGGTTAAAACCGAAGATAAGCAAGTGCCCGCCGGCACGCACTGTCTGGCTTGCTTCACGCAGAACACTCCGAGGGCTGAGACAGAAATCCAGACCATGATGCAACAGCACCGCATCCAGGCTCTGTGGCGCAAAGGGCCAACAGGCCTCATCGACCGGCAGCGCTTTTCCATCGGCCTGCAGATCGATACGCCAATGATTGCGCAACGCTTGATGGTTGTCAGTCAGCGGCTCGGTAGCCAGCCCGTAGGTCACCATATGCTGCCCGAAACAGCGTGCCATGGCTTTTTCCAGCGCCGCACGCTCGGCCACCAGCAACATCTCGCCCGCCGGCGTCTGCAACCACTGACGGGCGATGCCCAGCAGGCTGATCAGGTCGGACTGGCTGATGGAGGTATCGGTCATCTCTGGTCTCCGGGGTTGGCCTGGACCGTCTTGCCCACTAAGATACTCCAAAAGACCCGTATCCGGACAGTGATGGCCCTGCCACCCTGCCCGCTCATCCTATTTGCCAAGAGGCTACAGCATGCTCGAATTTATTCCCCTGCGCGCCTTCAGTGACAACTACATCTGGTTGTTGGTCGATCAGGAGAATAACCGGGCGGCGGTCGTCGACCCCGGTGATGCCAAACCGGTTGTGACCTGGCTCGGGCGTCATCCTGAGTTTACGCTGACGCATATCATCATCACCCACCACCACCCGGACCACATTGGTGGCCTGGCAACACTGAAGGCAGCGACCCAGTGCAAGGTGCTGGGCCCGGCAAACGAAAAGATCGACGGTATCGATCAACCGCTGAATGATGGTGACCACGTGAGGGTGCTGGGTCACGAACTGGAAGTCTTTGAGGTGCCCGGACACACCCTCGGGCATATTGCCTATTACTGCGATTGTGCAGACCCTTTTCTGCTCAGCGGCGACACTCTCTTTGCTGGTGGTTGTGGACGCTTGTTTGAAGGCACTCCGGCACAAATGCACACGTCCTTGCAGCGCCTTGCCGCGTTGCCGGAGCAAACCCGGGTGTATTGCGCGCATGAATACACCCTGGCCAATTTGCGCTTCGCGCTGGCGGTGGAGCCGGACAACCGCGAGATCCAGACCCGACTGCATGTTGTGGAAGAGCTTCGGGCCGACGACCGCATCACGTTGCCCAGCAGTATCGGCCTGGAAAAGCAGACCAATCCCTTTATGCGCAGCACCCGGACGTCGGTGCATAAAGCCGCCAATGAGCGCAGCACCGAGCCGGTGGCTGCCGGAGCAGAGACGCTGGCAGTCATTCGCCAATGGAAAGACAGCTTCTGAGTCATCGCCCGGTTGACCCTCGAAGAGCATCTGCCTAGGATACATTGCATTTTACGGACATTTTAATGACAACCACACCCCACTTCGCCAGGGCGCGCTGGCGACTCGGTGCATCTCTTGGCCTGATGTTTTTCCTCGCTGGCTGCCAGACCACCAGCAAGCTGCCAACCGAACCCATTACCCCCCATGCTGAACGCGTATTGCCGGTGCTTCCGGCTGACGTCAAAGCCTCACCCGAACCCGTTGCCGCGTACGAACTGACCGTTCCTGATGACAGCATCTGGGCTCGCATCCGAAGCGGTTATCAGCTGCAGGAGCAGGCACAGAACCAGGCACGCATCCAGCAACAGCTGCATTTCTATGCGCGTCACCCGCGCTATTTCGAGCAGACCGCGCCGCGCGCGGAGCGCTATCTGCATTATGTAGTCGAGCAATTGGAAGAACGGCAGATGCCGAAGGAATTCGCTCTGCTGCCCTTTATCGAAAGCGCCTATAACCCCCAGGCCAACTCGCATGCCCAGGCTGCCGGGATATGGCAGTTTATTCCCTCCACCGGTCGTCACTTCGAGCTACATCAGGACTGGTGGTACGACGGCCGCCGCGACATCACCGCATCGACCCAGGCCGCTCTGGATTACCTCAGTCAACTGAGCGAACGCTTTGAAGGCGACTGGTTGTTGGCACTGGCTGCCTATAACTGCGGCGGTGGATGCGTCAGTCGCGCTATCACGCGTAATGAACAGCAGGGATTGCCGACTGATTACTGGAGCCTGCGCCTGCCGCGCGAAACCATGCACTATGTCCCCAAGTTACTGGCCATGGCGCAGGTGGTTGAACAACCCGAGCGTTTCGGTACCCCCTTGCCCGATCTTCCGGATGCACCCTATTTCGCCGCAATTGACCTGAATCGCCAACTGGACTTGCACAAGGCAGCCGAACTGGCAGAGATTTCACCCAATGAATTGCGCCAACTGAACCCGGCCTACCACCAACGCATTACAGCCCCACGCCGCGAATATCAGTTACTGGTACCCGTCGACAAGGCAGAGAGCTTCAGTGCCGCCCTGGAAGCCCTGCCGGACTCAGCCTGGGTTGACTATCAGCCCTATCAGGTCCGTCGTGGCGACAACCTGTCTACCATCGCCCAGCGCCACAGTGTTTCAATCACCGCGATTCGGGACATCAACAACTTGCGTGGCAACCTGATCCGGGCTGGTCAAACTCTCATGCTGCCGAAGCCGCTGGAGACCGCCCAGGGCAACAATGTACCGCAACAGGCCAGCGCCCAGTCATCCACCTCCAGTTACACTGTGCGCTCAGGTGACAGTCTGTGGACCATTGCCCGCCAACATGGCATCAGTGTCGCCAGTCTGAAACAAACCAACAATCTGAGCAGCAATGCCCTGCAGATCGGCCAACAGCTGCGCTTGCCGGGCAGCACTGCGAGCAACCAGCAGCAGACGACCTACACTGTGCGTTCGGGTGATTCGTTGTACAGTATTGCCCGGCGCTTCAAGATCGAGATTGATCATATCCGCAACTGGAACACGCTGGGGCGGCATTTGCAGCCAGGTCAGCAATTGACCCTTTATCTGCCTTGAGCCCACGCGAGATTGCGTGGGCAGGGCTTTCACTAAGCCCTGCACAGTGTTAGCTTTTTGCCTTTGGGGCCTGGCTGGCTTACACGAACAACAAGGGTTGGCATGCTGAAATCATTGGCCACGGGGCTGTTATTACTGGTGATCGGGGGAGTAGCGCTGGCACAACCGGGCCAGCACGCACTTACTTTGTATGGGGAGCCGCCAAAATATCCGGCGGGCTTCACGCATTTTGACTTCGTTGATCCGAATGCCCCCAAAGGTGGCACCCTGCGCCTGTCCGGTTTTGGCAGCTTTGACTCCCTGAATGGCTTCATCAGTCGTGGCACCAGTGCTGAACGTCTCGGCCTGATCTATGACACCCTGACCTTCCATGCCCTGGACGAGCCCTTTACCGAATACGGTCTGATTGCCGAACGCATTGAGCGAGCCGGCGACAATACCTGGGTACGTTTTCATCTGCGCGACAACGCCCGCTTTCATGATGGTGAAGCCATCACCGCAGATGACGTGGTGTTTACTTTCAATACATTGGTGGACGACGGCGCGCCCTTTTACCGGGCCTATTACGGTGACGTCAAAGAAGTGGTGGCGGATGACCGCCTGACCGTTACCTTTCACTTCCACCACGGTCGCAACCGTGAACTCCCCCTGGTACTCGGCCAACTGCAGGTATTGCCAGCACATTACTGGGCCGAGCACGATTTCACCCGCACAACTCTGGATCCGCCACTGGGTAGCGGCCCCTACCGCATCAGCCGGGTCAATGCCGGGCGCAGCATCAGCTTCGAGCGCGACCCGGACTACTGGGCGAAAGACTTGCCCGTCAACCGCGGCATGTACAATTTCGATCGCATCATGGTCGAGTATTACCGCGATACCGGCGTAGCACTGGAGGCCTTCAAGGCCGGCCAGTTCGACTTCAACCAGGAAGTCAGTGCGCGCAATTGGGCAACCGGCTACAACAGCCCGCCCCTGCGTGACGGCCGCATCATTCAGGAAGAGATTCTCAACAACAATACCCAGGGCATGCAGGGTTTTGTTTTCAACCTGCGCCGCCCGCACTTCCAGGATCGCCGGGTGCGCAAGGCCATCAGCCTGCTGTTCGACTTCGAATGGTCCAACGGCAGCCTGTTCCATAACGCCTATACCCGTAGCGACAGCTACTTCTCCAATTCTGAAATGGCCGCCCATGGCGAGCCGGATGTAGACGAACTGGCCTTGCTGGAGCCCTGGCGCGATCAGCTGCCAGCGAGCACCTTCGGCCCGGCCTGGGTCCCCCCGCGCAACGATGGCAGCGGCATGATACGACCGCGTATGCGTGAAGCCTATCAACTGTTGCTGGACGCCGGCTGGAAAATTGAAAATGATCAGATGGTGAATCCCCAGGGCGAACCGCTGCGGTTTGAATTCTTGCTGGTACAAGCCGATTTCGAGCGTATTCTGCTTCCCTACAAGCGCAACCTGGCCAGCCTGGGTATCGATATGAACCTGCGCCGGGTGGATGTCTCGCAATACATCAACCGCCTGCGCTCGCGGGATTTCGACATGGTGGTCACCAGCTACAGCCAGTCCAATTCACCCGGTAATGAACAGCGTGAATATTGGCACTCTTCCAGCGCCGACAATCCTGGTAGTCGCAATCTGATGGGACTGAAAGACCCGGCAATTGATGCCCTGGTCGAGGGTCTGATCGAATCCGATTCGCGTGAAGAGCTGATTACCCACACCCGCGCACTGGATCGGGTATTGCGTGATGGTCATTACATAGTGCCCAATTTCCACACCCGCTATTATCGCGTAGCCTACTGGAACAAGTTTGCCCATCCACCCGAACCGCCACGCTATGATCTGGGGCTCTATACCTGGTGGGTTGACGAGGCCAGGGACGCTGCCCTGGACGGGCAACACCCGATCATCGACGTCGAGGAAGACTGAGCCATGCTGGCCTATATCATTCGCCGTCTGCTGCTGATCATTCCGACCATCTTCGGCATACTGCTGATCAACTTCATGATTATCCAGGCGGCGCCAGGCGGGCCGGTTGAGCAGATGATTGCCCAGCTGGAAGGCTTTGAAGGCGGCACCAGTCGCATTTCCGGCAGCGCCGCCGGGGATGCCGCGACCGGCAGCAACTATCGCGGTGCACAAGGGCTGGACCCGGACATCATTGCCGAGATCGAGCGTATGTACGGCTTTGACCGCCCGGCCCATGAGCGTTTCTGGATGATGATCAAGGGCTATCTGACCTTTGATTTCGGCGACAGTTTTTTCCGCGACACGCCGGTCATCGACCTGATCATCGAGAAAATGCCGGTATCCATTTCACTGGGCCTGTGGACCACCCTGATCACCTATCTGATATCCATCCCCCTTGGCATCCGCAAGGCAGTGCGCCATGGCAGCTCCTTTGATGTATGGACCAGCTCGCTGATCATTGTCGGCTACGCCATCCCCGGCTTCCTGCTGGCGATTCTGTTGATCGTGCTGTTCGCCGGCGGCAGCTATCTTGACTGGTTCCCCTTACGCGGGCTGACATCGAACAACTGGGGGGAGCTGAGTACCTGGGGCAAGATCAAGGATTACGCCTGGCATCTGGTACTGCCGATTACCGCCATGGTCATCGGCAGCTTTGCCACCCTGACCATGCTGACCAAGAACTGCTTTCTCGATGAAATCGGCAAGCAGTACGTGGTGACCGCACGTGCCAAGGGCCTGTCGGAAGGCCGCGTACTCTATGGCCACATTTTTCGCAACGCCATGCTGCTGATCATTGCCGGTTTCCCGGCCGCCCTGATCAGTGTGTTCTTTACCGGCGCCCTGTTGATCGAGGTTATTTTCTCCCTGGACGGGCTTGGCTTGCTCGGCTTCGAGGCCGCCATCAACCGGGATTACCCGGTCATGTTCGGCACCCTGTATATCTTCACCCTGCTCGGACTGATCGTGAAGTTGATTGGGGACATTACCTACACCCTGGTCGATCCACGGATCGACTTCGCCAGCCGGGAGGGTTAAGCGCATGCCACGACTCTCGCCACTGAATCAACGCCGATTTGCCCGCTTCAAGGCCAACCGCCGTGGCTGGTGGTCGCTGCATATCTTCATGCTGCTCTTTGTACTCAGCCTGGGTGCGGAGCTGATCGCCAATGACAAGCCGCTGGTCATGAGCTACGAGAGCTCGCTGTATTTCCCGGTATTCAAGCGTTACGCCGAAACCGAGTTTGGTGGTGAATTCCCGATTCGCGCCGATTACCGTGACACCTATATCCAGCAATTGATTATCGAGGAAGGCGACGGCTGGATGCTCTGGCCACCGATCCCTTACCGCTATAACAGCATCAATTACGAGCTGGAAGTCCCGGCGCCGGCGCCGCCTTCCGCCGAAAACTGGCTGGGTACCGATGACCAGGCGCGCGATGTCATGGCCCGGGTGATCTACGGTTTTCGCGTCTCGGTGCTCTTTGCCCTGACGCTGACCATCCTGAGTTCCATCATTGGCGTAGTAGCCGGGGCCATTCAGGGGTTTTACGGCGGCAAAATCGATCTCTTTGGCCAGCGCTTTATCGAGATCTGGTCCGGCCTGCCGGTGCTGTATCTGCTGATCATCATGGCCAGTTTTGTCGAGCCCAGCTTCTGGTGGCTGCTCGGCATCATGCTGCTGTTCTCCTGGATGGCACTGGTCGATGTGGTGCGCGCCGAGTTCCTGCGCGGGCGCAATCTCGAATATGTGCGCGCTGCGCGCGCCATGGGGGCCAGCAACACTGTGATCATGTTCCGGCACATTCTGCCCAATGCCATGGTGGCCACACTGACCTTCTTCCCCTTTATTCTGACGGGCGGGGTAATTACCCTGACCTCCCTGGACTTTCTCGGCTTTGGCCTGCCACCCGGCGCGCCCTCTTTGGGTGAGCTGATTGCCCAGGGTAAAGCCAACCTGCAATCGCCCTGGCTGGGGCTGACTGCCTTTATCGTGCTGTCACTGATGCTGACCCTGCTGGTGTTTATCGGTGAAGCCCTGCGCGATGCCTTCGATCCGAGGAAAGCATGAGCACATCGCCCCTGATCCGCATCGAAAACCTTAGCGTCGCCTTTACCGGCGAGCATGAACGCGTGCTCGCGCTGCACGATGTCAGCCTGGATATTCACGCCGGTGAAACTCTGGCACTGGTGGGTGAAAGTGGCTCGGGTAAATCCATTACCGCGCATTCGATACTGCGCCTGCTGCCCTACCCGCAAGCCAGCCACCCCAGTGGCAGCATCCATTACCATGGTGAAGACCTGCTGAACTGTCCGGAAAAACGCCTGCGGCAGATTCGTGGCAATCGCATTTCGATGATATTCCAGGAGCCGATGACCTCGCTCAACCCGCTGCATTCGGTCGAGCGTCAGATCAATGAGGTCTTGCTGCTGCACAAGGGCCTGGGCAAGCGCGCCGCGCGTGAACGCACTCTGGAATTGTTGCATCTGGTCGGCCTGCCAGAGCCGGAAAAGCGTCTCGGCGCCTACCCGCACGAACTCTCTGGCGGCCAACGCCAGCGCGTGATGATTGCCATGGCGCTGGCCAACGAGCCGGAACTGCTGATCGCCGATGAGCCGACCACTGCGCTGGATGTCACCGTGCAGCAAACCATTCTCGACCTGCTGCAGTCCCTGCAGGAAAAGCTCGGTATGGCGCTGCTGTTGATCAGCCACGATCTCAACCTGGTGCGCAAGGTGGCGCATCGAGTATGTGTCATGCACGAAGGTTCGGTCGTCGAAGCCAATGACTGTGAAGCACTCTTTACCCGGCCAGAGCATCCGTACACGCAAAAACTGCTGGATGCCGAACCCAGTGGTGAACCGGTCGAGGCCGATGACGGTGCCAGTACCCTGTTGCGTGCCGAGCAACTGCGCGTCTGGTTTCCGATCAAGAAAGGCGTATTCAAGCGTACGGTCGACCATGTCAAAGCGGTTACCGATGCCAGCTTCAGCCTGCAGCAGGGGCAGACACTGGGCATTGTCGGCGAAAGCGGTTCGGGCAAGACCACGCTGGGGCTTGCGCTGTTGCGCCTGGCCGAGAGTCAGGGCCTGATCGAGTTTCAGGGCCAGCGTCTGGATGGTCTGAACCAGAGCCAGGTGCGGCCCTTTCGGCGCCAGTTTCAGGTGGTCTTCCAGGACCCCTTCGGCAGCCTGAGCCCGCGCATGTCGGTGGCGCAGATTGTCAGCGAGGGACTGGAAATTCATCGTCTGGGTACGGTTGAAGAGCGCGAGCAGTGGGTGATCCAGGCCCTGCAGGAAGTCGGTCTGGACCCGGATAGCCGGCACCGCTATCCACATGAATTTTCCGGCGGCCAGCGGCAACGCATTGCGATTGCCCGGGCGCTGGTGTTGAAGCCGTCACTGATCCTGTTGGACGAGCCAACCTCGGCACTGGATCGTACGGTACAGGGACAAGTAGTCAGCCTGCTGCGTGATTTGCAGTCGCGGCATAATCTGACCTATCTGTTCATCAGCCATGACCTGGCGGTGGTCAAGGCCCTCAGCCACCAACTGATGGTCATGCGCCAGGGCGAAATCGTCGAACAGGGTTCGGCCAGGAAGGTGTTTGCCGACCCGCAACACGACTACACGCGTCAGTTGTTGCAGGCCGCCTTCGCCACACCGGCAAAACGGCCCGGTTCAGTTACCGGAAACCCGGCCCCAGCGGCCAGTGAAACACAACAGGAATGAATCATGGGATTTCTCAGCGGAAAACGTGTACTTATCGTTGGCGTTGCCAGCAAGCTGTCAATTGCATCCGGCATTGCCGCCGCCATGCACCGGGAAGGTGCCGAACTGGCTTTTACCTACCAGAATGACAAGCTAAAGGGTCGGGTTGAAGGCTTTGCTGAAGGCTGGGGCTCCAGCGCCGATCTCTGCTTCCCCTGCGATGTTGCCGATGATGCGCAGATCGAGCAGGTGTTCGTCGAGCTGGGCAAGCAATGGGATAGCCTGGACTGCATCGTGCACTCGGTCGGTTTTGCCCCCGGTGACCAGCTGGAAGGCGACTTCACCGATGTCACCACCCGTGAAGGCTTCCGCATTGCCCACGACATCAGCGCCTACAGCCTGGTCGCCCTGGCCAAGGCCGGTCGACCGATGATGCAGGGGCGCAACGGCAGCATCCTGACCCTGTCCTACCTCGGGGCCGAGCGCACCATGCCCAATTACAACGTCATGGGCATGGCCAAGGCCAGCCTGGAAGCCGGTGTACGTTACCTGGCCGGCAGCCTGGGCCCGGAAGGCACCCGCGTCAACGCCGTGTCCGCCGGACCGATCCGTACTCTGGCTGCCTCAGGCATCAAGAGCTTCCGCAAGATGCTGGCCTACAACGAGAAACAAACCCCGCTGCGCCGCAACGTCACCATTGATGAAGTCGGCAACGCTGGCGCCTTCCTCTGCTCCGACCTGGCCTCGGGTATTTCCGGGGAAATCATGTACGTGGACGGTGGCTTCAATACCACTGCCATGGGCAATCTGGAAGACTAAGCTCGCTCGCTGAATCCTCATTGCGGGCGCACAGCCCGCAATGACGGCAGTATCAGACTGATGACTGGATACTTTATTCAGCCCTTGCGAGAAGCGCAGCAACCTGGCAGTCCATCGCGCATTCAACACCTGAGCCCCACTTACAGGTGAAAATCACCATGGGCTTCCGGCTGGTACAGAATGTCGATAATGGTCAGCTTCAATGCACGGCCGTTCGGTCCGGTCCAGTCGATGCTCTGACCCTTGCGCAAGCCAAGCAGGGCAATGCCCACTGGGGCCAATACTGAAATACAGCCCGGCACCCCGCCGCGCTCCGGATACACCAGCGTCTACACAAACTCGCGGCCGCTGGCTTCATCGACAAAGCGCACCGTCGAGTTCATGGTCACCACGTCCGCTGCTACCTGATCGTGACTGACCACCTCCGCACGCAGAATTTCGTCCTCCAGCGCTTCCAGCAGGTCAATCGGCCCTTCCAGACTGGCGAGGATCTTGTCCAGTCGCTGAATATCCAGGCGGGTCATCATTATGGTAGGTGACTTGTTCATGGCGAACGCAAAACTCCTTGTATCAGGAAAGTAAAAAGTAATTGGGGAGGAATAGAAAACGGCAGCCAGAACTGGCTGCCGTCAAGCCGACACTAACAGAACCAGGTTTTAATGCAAGCCAACAGGAATCACCTGTACTCGCCAGCCCGGGTTCTATCCATTTGCCGGCACACCGGCCCGAGCAACGGTTCAGGAGCAATGACTTGTAACAGCTTTAGCTTGCTCGCACACGCGGTTGCGCCATGATAAGAAAACATTTCAACGGATAACGCCCATGTCAGTGCCTTTTCTACGCGCCGTTGGTCTGGCCAGCCTGTCTTTGCTCACCGCATGTTCACCCTTGGCCCCGATCAACGCCTTCATCCCTGATGACAGTTACCAGCTGCAGGCTGACCAGGCATACGGCACGCACAAAAGACAGCACCTTGATGTGTACTTCCCGGCAGGAGATCTGGACAAGGCTCCGGTGGCGCTATTCTTTTACGGCGGCAGTTGGCGCGGTGGCAGCAAGGATAACTACACCTTTGTCGGCGAAGCACTGGCGGCCAGAGGTATCATTGCCGTAATCGCCGATTACCGCGTATATCCTGACGTCACCTACCCTGACTTTCTGCATGACAGTGCCGCTGCACTGGCCTGGGTGATCGAACAACGTAGCGATTGGCAACCGCAACCGGGCCCGCTGGTGGTCATGGGGCATAGCGCCGGGGCCTACAATGCTGCCATGCTGGCCCTTGACCCGCGCTGGCTCGCCAGGCATGGACTGAGCCCGACGGATCTGGATGCCTGGGTAGCACTGGCCGGGCCATTCGAGTTTTTGCCCATCCTCAACCCCCGGGTCAAACCGGTCTTTCACCACCCCGAGACGCCACTGGATTCACAACCGATCGAGCATGTCGGCGAGCATAGCCCTCCGGCATTACTGATGGCCGCCCGCCCTGATCGTCTGGTCGACCCTGAGCGCAACACCCAGGCGATGGCTGACAAGCTTTCAGCAGCTGGTGTCGCCGTCGACACCCACTACTTTGATTCCCGCAATCACTTCACTCTGCTGCTGACACTGGCACACCCCTTTCAGGACTGGGATCCGGTGCTGGATATCACGGTCGACTTCATTCATCAGTCGGGATCGACTCCAGCCGACTGATCATGTAACGCACATGCAGATGCAGCGTATACAACTCATGCGCATAGGATAGCGGTACGTCGACCCGTGTCAGGTCATCTTCCAGTTGATGCAGATTAGCCAGCTCTTCATCTCGCTGGTTCTGAATCTGATCATTCTGGATCAGTCGATCAATACGTCGCAGCTGGCCGTACCAGCGAAATACCCGCGCACGGATGCGCCAACGATAGAGTGGGCCCATACTGCGAAACAGCGGGATCATAATGGCGATAAAAGGTATCAGCAGCACCACATAGCGATCGACCAGCGAGGCAATCCAGAATGGCAGATATCGCTGCAGCATGGGCACACCATTGCGGTGGTAGTAATCCGCCTCATTGCTCAAGGGTAAATCCAATGGGGTCGCGGCCGGGAAAGCATCCGGGGCGTCCAGCAAGGTTCCTTCACGCAGTATTTCCCGCGATTCCTGCAGGATAAGCGTCGCCAGGGCCGGGTGAAATGCCTCATTGACCACCAGGGTGGCAACCGGTGACAAGACGCTGGCACTGCTTGGCGGCAGATTGCCAGCTATATCCAGCAGGCCCATCGGAATGTGCAATTGCCGCAGGTAAGGCAAGCGGGCAGCCAGAGCTTCGGCCTGAGCGAAATCAGCCAGCTCCAGTTCCGGGTCAGCCACCAATCGACTGATCAGTGGATGATCCGCCGGCAAGACCAGAAAGGCTGCATCCAGCTCACCTGCCAGCAAGGCTGAAGCCGCAGACTGGCTATCCAATGGCTGCCACAATCCCTGATTCAGACTGCCAAAGCGTTCCTGCTGACCGGCTTCGGCAAACAAGGCCTTGACCACCGCCCAGGTGCCACTACCTTCAGCACCTACCCCGAGGCGCAGGGCATTCAGGTCAGCCAGCGTGTCTACCGACTCTCCGGTGCGCTGAAATAACCACAGCGGTTCGTGATACAGCGCAGCCAGAGCCTGCAAGCGACTGCGCTGAGCGCTATCCAGCAAGCCTGCCGTACCGCCCTGAACCATACCAATCTGCACATCGGGATTGTCGGCCACAAGCCGCTGCAGGTTTTCCATTGAACCTTTGCTGGGACGCAGTTCCAGGCTCAAGCCCTGGTGTTCCAGTCGTTCGGCCAGCCGTTGGGCAAAACCGTGATACGCCCCTGTTTCGCTTCCCGTGGTCATGACCAGATGTCGTGGCGGCGCCGGATCAAGGAAACGGATCAACCCCCAGGCCAACAGCAGCGCCAAGGGAATAATCCACAGATTGGTCCGGATAAACAGCCATATGTGCTTGAGCACCTGCATCGGCAAGGCATCCTTTGTTATTGACCTGTGCCCAGCTTAGCGTATGACAGGTAGCGAGCGGGAGTCAGAAAGCACAATGGGCCGAAAACGGCCCATTGTCTTGTTGCTGGATTTGACCCGATCAGTAACGGGTAATGTCCGCGTCTTCCTTGAGTTTCTGCCGCAGCGCGGCAAAGTCCTGCTCGCCGGTCTGACCAGCCACGAAGTTGCGATACTCCGGGTCATTGGCCTCTTCCGCCAGATTCTGTGGAGTGGCCACACCGTTCAGAACAACTATCCAGCGACTGCCGTCCGTCTGGGCAAATTGAGCGTACGCTGGTTGCTCTGCAGCCGGGGCCGGCATGGCAAAAATATTGCGCAGCAAAGCCGAGGGTACTGAGTTGGAGGTACGGCGGGTGGCTTCATGACGAGCCCACTCAGCATCCAGTTGAGCAGCAACCGCGTCAGCATCCAGCTCACCGCTACGCAGCTGGGCAACCAAGGCTTCGGCGCGCTCATGGGCCTGCTCAGTGGCCTTGCGATAGATCAACAGATCTTCCACCTCGTCACGAATGTCATCCAGCGGACGCAGACTGGGACGCTGATGCTCCTTGACTCGCACCACTACAGCCGTATCGTCATCCAGCTCGATCAGGCTGCTGTTGAGCTCATCCTGCAGCACTTCTTCTTCAAAAGCTGCCTGCATCACTCGTGGATTGGCCGTCAAACCTTCTCCACCTTCCCGGCTAACAGGGCCATGCGTCTCGATCTCAAGATCCAGGGCGCGGGCCGGCTCTTGCAAGTCCGCCGACTCGTAAGCCAGATTGGAGAGTTCACGGCTGGCCTCAACAAAACGCCGTTCAACCAGACCAGCCTTGATTTCTTCTTCCAGAGATTCCCGCATGGATTCCAGACTGGGCACTTCTGGCGCCTGCAAGCCGGTCAGTTTGATCAAGTGCAAACCAAAACTGGTACGCACGGGCTCGGACACTTCCCCTTCTT
This sequence comes from Halopseudomonas salegens, assembly GCF_900105655.1. NCBI lineage: Bacteria > Pseudomonadati > Pseudomonadota > Gammaproteobacteria > Pseudomonadales > Pseudomonadaceae > Halopseudomonas > Halopseudomonas salegens. The sequence goes on along the minus strand of NZ_LT629787.1, from coordinate 1,189,331 downwards.
CCAGGGCAAACAAGGCTTCTTCAAATGCCGGATCAAAGCTGCCGCGAACAACGACGCCCAGATTACCACCGTCATTGGCACTCCCCAGGTCGTCTGACAAATCACGCGCCACGGCAGCGAAGTCTTCACCGGCATCCAGACGGTCGCGCGCCTGTGCAATCCGGGCCTGGGCGTCTTCATCATCGACTGAGTCAGTTTCAATCAGCAGGTGAGCAGCGCGACGCTGTTCACCCAGGTTGCCGATTTCACGTTGATACAGATCTTCAACGTCTGCATCACTGACAGTGACCTGATCAAAAAAATCGCTGCGACTGAGCGTCAGGCTTTCCAGCACCACCTGCTCGGGAGCCATGAACTGCTGCTCATTGGCCGCGTAGTACTCGGACACCTCTTCATCGGTCACCGACATACCTTCACGACTGTAAGGCAGCTCAATCACCGCGAAGTCACGACTTTGCTGTTCCAGGCGGGCCAACTGCATGCGTTCACTCGGAGTAGCGAAAGCGGTGGCTTCTAGCGCATTGCGCAACTGGCTGATCTTCAGCTCTTCCCGCACCAGATCACGAAAAGCCAGGCGTGATGAAATACCCATACTGCGAATCACCTGATCGAAACGGTCAGCATTGAACTGGTCTTCAACCTGGAAATCCGGCGTCGTCAGAATGAGCTGGTCAATCATGCGCTCCGAAATATGGAAATTGGCCTGATCGGCACCATCCAGCAACACCGCACGATCGATCAGATCGTCGAGAACCGACTCCCGCAACAGGTCTTCATCAATCATGCTGGGATCAAACATGTCGTTGCCCATTTGCTGAATCTGTTGCTGCAACTGACGATGTTGCTGGGCCACAGCCTGATCCAGCTCGATGCGGGTAATGACCCTGTCATTGACCTCGGCAGCTTTGTTTTCGCTGCTGGTGAAACGACTGATGGACTCCCAACCAGTCAGGGCAAACACAAGCACAATAACGCCAACGATCACCTTGGCGATCCAGCTTTGCGAGTTGTCCCTCATTCTTTGCAGCATCGTGCCCCCACAATTTTGTTATTCATCTCACGCAAAATACGCTCTGGCTGCATGATAATCGTCTACGGCCATTTCTTCTATCGATAAACGCAAAAAGGCGCATCTGGGTGATGCGCCTTTTTGCAAATCTGGATCAATTCAGGGTATCGACAGGGTGAACCATGAATCGATCCGGGTAACGCCTTGACATCCGTGTGCGGGGATTAGCCCGTGACGGTGCAAGTCAGACACTGCTCAGTTGACAGCATCCTTCAGTGCTTTACCGGCTTTGAAGCCCGGAATTTTGGCGGCGCTGATCTGGATAGGATCACCAGTCTGCGGATTGCGACCGGTACGTGCAGCGCGCTCCTTGACAGCGAAAGTACCGAAACCAACCAGAACAACCGAGTCGCCATCTTTCAGCGCACCAGTGATTGAGTCAATAACGGCGTCCAGTGCACGACCGGCAGCAGCTTTAGGAATATCAGCGGATGCGGCGATGGCATCAATCAGTTCAGACTTGTTCACTCTAAGTCCCCTTATCAATTATCAGTATCGATGTGTTAGTAAATCATTATAAAGCATGTTGCTTAGCAAAGCCGTGGCCAGTCAGCCTACCTGGTGGGCGTTGCCGCTTTATAACAAGCGGCAAAAAACCCTGTCAAGGAAGCTGGCATTACTGCCAGTACGGATGATGGCGACGACGCTGCAAAAATCTGCGTGCCCCCTGCCCCGCATCAGTGAGTACTGATACGCTCCTTGGCATCTGCATCCCGATTGTCGTCCTTTGCCACCATCTCTTCAACCCCTTCCTGCAGCGGCTCCGGCATGTATTGCAACGCAACCTGCAACACCTCGTCAATCCACTTGACCGGAATGACCTCAATATCTTCTTTGATATTGTCGGGAATTTCCTTTAAATCACGGATATTGTCGTGAGGAATCAGCACTGTGCGAATGCCGCCACGGTGCGCTGCGAGCAGCTTTTCCTTGAGCCCGCCAATAGGTAAAACCTGCCCGCGAAGAGCGATTTCGCCGGTCATGGCGACGTCTGCGCGCACCGGAATGCCGGTTAACGAAGACACCAGCGCAGTGCACATGCCGATACCGGCACTGGGGCCATCCTTGGGTGTGGCCCCTTCCGGGACGTGAATATGGATGTCTTTCTTCTCGTGAAAGTCAGCAGCAATCCCCAGACTGGCAGCCCGACTGCGCACCACCGTCAAGGCTGCGCTGATCGATTCCTGCATCACATCACCCAGGGAACCGGTCTTGATCTGCCGCCCTTTACCCGGCACGACCACAGCCTCCAGACTGAGCAGCTCGCCACCAACCTGAGTCCAGGCAAGACCGGTTACCTGGCCAACCTGGTCACTTTCTTCGGCCAGGCCATATTTGAATTTGCGAACACCCAGGTGCTCTTCCAGCAGCTCACTTTCTACCACCACCGGTTGGCGGGATTTACTGGTGACCTGCTCACGAACAACCTTGCGGCACAACTTGGCGATCTGACGCTCAAGCCCGCGAACCCCTGCTTCTCGTGTGTAATAATGAATGATCTCCAGCAGGGTCTGGTCCGGCACCTTGATCTCACTGGCTTTCAGGCCATTGTTCTTGACCTGTTTGGGCACCAGATAACGACGGGCAATATTGACCTTCTCGTCTTCGGTGTAACCGGGAATACGAATGACTTCCATCCGATCCAGCAAGGGTGCCGGGATGTTCATCGAGTTACTGGTACAAATGAACATGACGTCCGACAGATCGTAATCCACTTCCAGGTAGTGATCGTTGAAGCTGTTGTTCTGCTCCGGATCCAGCACCTCCAACAAGGCCGATGATGGGTCGCCACGCATGTCGGCACCCATCTTGTCGATCTCGTCGAGCAGGAACAGCGGGTTGCGAACCCCCACCTTGGTCAGCTTCTGAATCAACTTGCCGGGCATGGAGCCGATATAGGTACGCCGATGACCACGAATCTCGGCCTCATCGCGCACACCACCCAAGGCCATGCGTACAAACTTGCGATTGGTCGCGCGGGCCAATGACTCACCCAGCGACGTCTTGCCGACACCCGGCGGACCGACCAGACACAATACCGGCCCTTTCAACTTGCGCACGCGCTTCTGTACGGCGAGATACTCAAGAATGCGCTCCTTGACCTCGTCCAGGCCATAGTGGTCGGCCTCCAGCACGGACTCGGCGCGCGCCAGATCGTGTTTGACCTTGCTTGCCTGCTTCCAGGGTACCTGGGTCAACCAATCGATGTAGGAGCGCACCACCGTGGCTTCAGCTGACATGGGTGACATCATCTTCAGTTTGCCGAGCTCGGTACTGGCTTTCTTGTGGGCCTCCTCACTCATGCCGACCGAATCGATTTTCTTCTGCAGGGTCTCGAGTTCACTCTGATCATCATCCGAGCCACCCATTTCCTTCTGGATCGCCTTCATCTGTTCATTCAGATAGTACTCGCGCTGGCTGCGCTCCATCTGCTTCTTCACCCGGCCGCGGATGCGCTTTTCCACTTCCAGCAGCTCGATTTCGCCGTCCAGCACACCGAGTACGTGCTCTACCCGCTCACGTACCGGAATGATCTCGAGAATATCCTGCTTCTGCTCCAGCTTCAGGTTCAGATGCGCCGCCATGCTGTCGACCAGACGATCAGCATTATCAATATCTGCCAGGGTGCTGATCACCTCGGAAGGGATTTTCTTGCCAACCTGGACAAACTGCTCAAACTGGCTCATCAGGCTGCGTACCAGCACTTCAGATTCACGTTCTTCCAGTTCGGGAGCGGGCAGTGCCTCCAGCCTGGCCTGCAAGTAACCGCTGACATCTTCGATGGCCGTGATATTGGCTCTCTGCTCACCCTCAACCAGTACCTTGACAGTACCGTCAGGCAGCTTGAGAAGCTGCAGAATAGTGGCGACCGTAGCAACCCGGTAAAGCCCTTCGGCACTCGGGTCGTCATCTGCCGGGTCGCGCTGGGCAACCAGCAAGATCTGTTTGCCATCGGCCATGGCGGCTTCCAGGGCGGCAATCGAACGGTCACGTCCGACAAACAGCGGGATCACCATATGCGGGTAGACCACTACATCACGCAGTGGCAAAAGGGGGAGTTCGCTGACTAGGCTCATGGCTGTGACTCGCTCTTTAACGGGCAGTACTTGGCTGCCGCAGGTAGATAGACATGCTGCATGATTTCAAGATGGGGGCAAAGCAGGCAAATTACAAGCGGGGATACATGCGGAAAAACAAAGCAAATGCTATTGAACGTTGTGAATCAACCAACGACAGATCAGTGATCTGCCGTTGGTTATAAACAGCCTGTCGATCAATCGTCAGGCATGGCCTTCTGTTGCGGCTCGTCATTTGCTGCATACATCAGCAAGGGATTGGCAGCGCCAGTGATGACATTCTCGTCAATCACAACCTTGCTGACATTCTCCGCTGACGGGATGTCGTACATGGTTTCCAGCAGCACACCTTCAAGAATCGAGCGCAGCCCACGGGCACCTGTCTTGCGTTCCAGTGCACGACGTGCAATGGCTTTCAACGCATCCTCGCGGAACTCCAGCTCGACACCTTCCATATCGAAGAGACGGGCATACTGCTTGGTGAGCGCATTTTTCGGCGCGGTAAGAATTTCCACCAGAGCCTCTTCGTCCAGCTCATTCAGTGTTGCAATCACCGGCAAGCGACCGACAAACTCGGGAATAAGGCCAAAACGGACCAGGTCTTCCGGCTCGACTTCCTTCAAAGCCTCGCCCACCTTTTTGCCATTGTCCTGACTGCGGACGGTGGCATTGAAACCAATACCGCTTTTCTCGGATCGATCCCGAATAACCTTTTCCAGACCCGCAAAAGCGCCGCCACAGATAAACAGGATATTGCGTGTATCGACCTGCAGAAATTCCTGTTGCGGGTGTTTGCGACCACCCTGCGGCGGAACCGAGGCCACGGTGCCTTCAATCAGTTTCAACAGCGCCTGCTGCACGCCCTCGCCCGATACGTCACGGGTGATCGACGGGTTGTCCGATTTACGCGAAATCTTGTCGATTTCATCGATGTAGACGATACCCATCTGCGCCTTGTCTACATCGTAATCACACTTCTGCAGCAGCTTCTGAATGATATTCTCGACATCTTCGCCGACATAGCCCGCTTCGGTCAGCGTGGTAGCGTCAGCAATGGTAAAAGGCACATTCAGCAAGCGCGCCAAGGTTTCCGCCAGCAGGGTTTTGCCGGAACCGGTCGGCCCAATCAAAAGAATATTGCTCTTGCCCAGTTCGACTTCATCCTTGCCACTGCGCTGATTGAGGCGCTTGTAGTGGTTATATACCGCTACCGAGAGAACCTTTTTCGCGCGCTCCTGACCAATCACGTATTGATCGAGAATACCGCAAATCTCTTTCGGCGAAGGCAGCTTCTGCCCGGCACTTTCGGCCTGGCTTTCCTGCACTTCTTCGCGAATGATGTCATTGCACAAGTCAACGCATTCATCGCAGATAAAGACGGAAGGGCCGGCAATCAGCTTGCGCACTTCATGTTGGCTTTTGCCGCAAAAGGAGCAATACAGCAGCTTGCCGTTGTCGTCACCCTTCCCAGTTATATCGGTCATCTAAAACCCCTGCTTTCGGTCGCTCATAGACTTAACATGAGGCCTGAAACTGCACTTTGCAAGCACAGCCCTGTCTTCATATATAACAAGATAACATCTGACGACTGCGGATGCAGCCGCCCTGGTACCTCAACGCCGGGTTAATCGGCTATGTGGCGACGTTCCATTACCTGGTCAATCAAGCCGTACTCAACGGCTTCACTACCGCTCATGAACCGGTCCCGATCCGTATCGCGGGCAATCACGTCCAACGGCTGGCCAGTATGGTCAGCCAATACCTGATTCAGTCGCTCACGAATGAACAGGATTTCCCGGGCATGAATCTCGATATCCGAGGCCTGCCCCTGAAAGCCACCCAGCGGCTGATGAATCATCATGCGCGCATGCGGCAGGCAGAAGCGCTTGCCTTCAGCACCGCCAGCCAGCAACAGAGCACCCATGCTGCAAGCCTGGCCGATGCACAGAGTACTGACATTCGGCTTGATGAACTGCATGGTGTCGTAAATCGCCATACCGGCAGTGACTGAACTACCCGGTGAGTTGATATACAGATGAATATCCTTGTCAGGATTTTCTGATTCGAGGAACAGCAACTGGGCAACCACCAGGTTGGCCATGTAATCCTCGACCTGACCGACCAGAAAGATGACCCGCTCCTTGAGCAGACGGGAATAGATATCATACGACCGCTCACCGCGGGCAGACTGCTCGATCACCATCGGGACCAAGCCGCCAGCGGCCTGTACGTCTGGAGCAAAAGGTGAAAAAGTATTGTGAGTCATTGAACGAGTGCACTCCGAATGTGGCCTGGCTTAAACGCAAGAGCCAGCCCGAGGGCTGGCTCACAGATGCAGTAACTGGTGCCTGAATTACTCGGCAACAGTCTCTGATTCATCGGTCTCGGCTGCAGCGGCAGGTTGTGCCGGCTTCACAGCTTCTTCGTAGGGAACCTGTCTATCGGTTACCTGAGCCTGTTGCAAAACAGTATCCACCACTTGCTCTTCCAGCACAACCGACTGCACTTCACCCAACTGCTGCTCATTCTGGTAGTACCAGTTGATCACTTGCTGGGGTTCCTGATAGGCCGAAGCCATCTCTTCGATCATGCCGCGAACCCGGTCTTCATCGGGCTTGAGCTCGTGCTGCTTGACGATCTCGGCCACGACCAGTCCCAGGGCAACGCGGCGCTTGGCCTGTTCTTCAAACAGCTCGGCCGGCAGTTGCTCGGGCTGAATGTTGGCGCCACCAAATTGTTGCACCGCTTGTACGCGCAGGCGATCAATTTCATTGCTCAACAAGGCTTGCGGCACATCGACCTGGTTGGTTTCCAGCAAGCCGTCCATGACCTGTCCCTTGATCTTGGTCTTGATCGCCTGACGCAGCTCGCGGTCCATATTCTTGCGCACTTCGCTGCGGAAAGCGTCCAGACCACCCTCTTCAACCCCGAACTGGGCAAAGAATTCATCATTCAGCTCTGGCAGTACCGGTCCGGCTACTTCTTTGACCGTAACATCGAACTCAGCGGCCTTGCCGGCCAGATCCTGGTTCTGGTAATCCTCCGGGAAGGTCACATTGATGGTGCGGGTTTCGCCTGCTTTGGCGCCTACCAGGCCATCTTCGAAGCCAGGAATCATGCGGCCAGAACCGATAACCAACTGGGTATCAGTCGCCGTGCCACCCTGAAACTCTTCACCATCAACCCGGCCAACAAAATCCAGGGTCAGTTGATCATCAGCGGCTGCTTCACGCTCAACGGCACTGTAACTGGTATTCTGCTTGCGCAGAATGTCCAGCATGTTGTCCAGATCCGCATCCGTCACTTCGGATTCGATGCGCTCTACCTTGATCGCGGAGAAATCAGCCAGACTGACTTCCGGATACACCTCGAAGGTGGCTACGTATTCGAAATCCTTGCCGCTGTCGAGCTGCTTGGGTTCAACGCTGGGAGCGCCGGCCGGGTTCAGCTTTTCCTGGGTAACCGCTTCAAAAAAGCTGGACTGAATGACCTCACCAATGACTTCCTGACGTGCCGCATCGCCAAAACGCTTGCGGATCACGCTCATCGGTACCTTGCCAGGACGGAAACCATCTACCCGGGCACGGCGAGCAGTCTGCTGCAAGCGCTTGTTGACTTCGTTATCGATGCGCTCGGCAGGAATGCCTACGGTCATGCGGCGCTCAAGGCCGGAGGTGGTTTCAACCGAAACTTGCATGGAGAGTCCTCGTTGAACAAATCAAGTAGTGTATGGGGAGATCAGTCGCGGGCCAATAACCCTGCGGCCAATCCGAAAGGCGGATATTCTAGTCGCTTGTAACGCAGAAGTCACCCTGCGACAAGCTGAACAAACCGGAAAGAGCAAGCAGTATCGTTCTGACAGCGTGTGACTTTCATTTTACTGGATAAATATCTAGTATATGCACATGAAACCCAGCAGCGTTGCCAACCCACTGTATTACCTGCATAACTTCCACCAACTTCTGGATTGGGTTGCGGACCGCTATGCCGACCTGCTGAGCCATGAAGAACAGCATTTCATCACGACATTTGCACGCCTGGAAGAGCCAAGCCAGGCGCTGCTGGTGCGCCTGATCATGCGCAAAGGGCCACATTTCCGTGCCGACAAGCTGGCCTACACAGAGATCGGCGACATCAAAGGGGCCGCTGCCCCGCTGATCGCCATGAACTGGCTGCAAAACGATGCCCAGCTGGACAGCAACACCCTGTTCAGCCTGCTGTCACGCAACGAACTGATCAACCTGGCCCATTCCGCCGGACACCCCCCTCATGCGCGCAAAGCCGAACTTCAACCCTGGCTGCAACGACAGTTCCCTGACGGCTGCGGCTGGGCAGCACTCGGGCTGGAAACCGAGGTATACAGCCTCGCCCTCGGCGCGCTATGCGACCGCTTGCGGCTTCTGTTTTTTGGCAATCTGAGCCAGACCTGGGCCGAATTCGTGCTGGTTGATCAAGGTATTTTCCGCTACCCGAACATTCCCATTGACCGGCATTCACGAGGATTTCATTCCCGCGCTGCGATTGATGACTACCTGGCCATTCACCATTCCAGTGATGCTCTTGAAGCGGGCATATCAGCGCTCGACGTACTGGCGCAATTGCAGCCACTGCATAGCGACAGCACCTGGCTGGCCCAGCGCCACGCGCGCTTGCGCTTTCGTCTGGCCCGCCAACTCGAGCGCGAAGGGGCTCGGCAAGAGGCCTGGGACATCTATACCACTTGCAATTATCCCGGCAGCCGTCTTCGTCGCATTCGCATGCTCGAGCAACAGGCCGACTGGTCGGCGGCCTGGGCGCTGTGCCAGCAGCCCGGGAGCACAGCAACCGACGACGCCGAACAGCAGTTGATAGCGAGAGCGCAGGTTCGTCTCGCCGGAAAGCTGGGGCTCGCTCGGCCACAACCAGAGATCACCGCAGAAACCAGGACATCCAGCCTGACGCTGCCGGTTGTCGACACCTGCGTAGAACTGGCCGTCAGCACGCACCTGCACAGCCCCCTCAGCCCCGTGCACTTTGTCGAAAACAGCCTGTTCAACGGCCTGTTCGGACTGCTCTGTTGGGAAGCCCTGTATGCACCAATGCCAGGGGCTTTCTTCCATCCTTTTCAAAGTGCCCCTGCGGACCTGTACCAGCCTGACTTCGTCACTCGACGCCAGCACCTGTTTGAGCAATGCATGGCGCGTCTGAATGATGGCAGCTACCTGACATGCATCCGGCAGAACCGGCAACAGTTGCAGGGCTTGCAATCCCCTTTTCTCGACTGGCGCATCCTCAGGGCGGACTTGCTGGAAAGCGCTCTGCACTGCCTCCCTGCCGGGCACCTGCAGGCGATCTTCCAGCGTATGCTGGCTGATCTGCGCAACAATCGCAGCGGCTTCCCTGATCTCATTCAGCTCTTTCCCGACAAGGCCCGTTATCGACTGATTGAGGTCAAGGGACCGGGAGACCGCTTGCAGGATAACCAGCGGCGCTGGCTGACGTTTGCTGCCGAGCACAAGATTCCCGTAGAGGTGTGCCATGTTTGCTGGGAGTCTGCATGAACTATCGCATCGGCGTGCGTGAGCTTTGCGAATTTACGGCCAAGGAAGGTGATCTGGACCTGCGCTTTACCCCGGCACCCTCAGCCCAGGAAGGTATGGCCGGCCACCGCAGCGTCATCGCACGGCGGGACCAGCACTATGAGTCGGAAATCATCTTGAGCGGCGAGTACCCCGGATTGCTGGTCAGTGGTCGAGCGGACGGTTTCGACCCCTTGCGTCACCAACTGGAAGAAATCAAGACCCACCGCGGTGATGTCAGCCGGATTCCACAGAATCACCGGTTACTGCACTGGGCTCAAGTCAAGGTATATGGCTGGCTGCTGTGTCAGAGCCGCGGCTTCGACAGCCTGGATCTGGCCGTCATTTACTTCAATGTAGTCACCCAGCAGGAAAGTGAGTTTCGGCAATGTTTCGGTGCCGACGAGCTGGAAGCCTTTTTCCTTCAGCAATGTCAGCGCTTTATCCATATGGCAACCACCGAACAGGCCCATCGCAAAGCGCGCGATCAGAGCCTGCGTAGCCTGGACTTTCCCTACCCGGCGTTTCGCCATGGCCAGCGCCAACTGGCAGCACAGGTATTTCGCTGCGCGCGCGATGGCGACACCCTGCTGGCGCAGGCCACTACCGGCATTGGCAAGACCCTGGGCACGTTATTTCCGCAACTCAAGGCACTACCGGATCAACATCTTGATCGCATATTCTTTCTCACCGCGAAAACACCGGGGCGCCAACTGGCACTGGACGCCCTGGAGGTACTGCAACAGCATCCGGCACCGCCAACACTGCGGGTACTGGAGCACATTGCCCGTGACAAAGCCTGTCTGTATCCGGACAAAGCCTGCCATGGCGAATCCTGCCCACTGGCCAAGGGGTTCTATGACCGCTTGCCCGCCGCACGCGAAGCCGCGCTGTCTGCCGCCTGGCTGGATCAGGCCAGCGTGCGGCGCATTGCACAGGTACATCAGGTTTGCCCCTATTACCTGAGCCAGGAACTGTGCCGCTGGGCCGACCTGGTAATAGCCGACTACAACTACTATTTCGATATAACCGCCCTGCTGCATGCACTCACTCGCCGCAACGAGTGGCGCGTCTGCCTGCTGGTGGATGAAGCGCATAACCTGATCAACCGGGCCCGCAGCATGTACACGGCAGCGCTGGACTCGGCATTGCTGGAACGCCTGCAACGCCATGGCCCGAAGAAGCTGAAGCGACCGCTGGAGCGTGTTGCCGCACACTGGCGGCAATTGCATCAGGATCAGCAGGTCGATTACCAGATATACCCGCAGGTCGCTGACCTGTTCGTCGTCAGCCTGCAAAAAGCGGTCAGCGCCCTGACCGATCACCTGAGCGAACAACCTGAAGGCAATGACCCCAGTCTGCTCAGCTTCTATCGGGATGCATTGCTTTTCTGCCGTCTGGCCGAAGCCTACGGCGACCATTCGTTGTTTGATATCAGCCGTGACAGCGGGCTTTCAGGCGAACCACAATCAACCCTGTGCCTGCGCAATGTGGTTCCCGCGCCCTTTCTCGCCGAACGCTTTGCCACCGCGCACAGCAGCACACTATTTTCCGCCACCTTGAGCCCGGCGAATTACTACGCCGACTTGCTCGGCCTGCCGGAAGAGTACCAATGGCTGGATGTGGATTCGCCTTTCAAACCCGAGCAGCTCTGCGTGCGCATCCCGCACAAGCTGTCAACCCGCTATGCCGATCGTCCCGCCAGCCTGCAACCCATTGCCCGATTGATTGCCCGACAGTATGCGGAGCAACCGGGAAACTATCTGGCTTTTTTCAGCAGCTACCAGTATCTGCAGCAGGTTCTTGCTGCCGTGCGCAATGAATGTCCGGGCCTGCCGGTATGGCAGCAGTCACCCGGCATGAGTGAAGGTCAGCGTCAGGGGTTCTTGCAGCACTTTCAACCGGATAATCGCGGCGTGGGTTTTGCCGTTCTCGGCGGTGCTTTCGGCGAGGGAATCGACCTGCCGGGGGAGCGCTTGATCGGTGTCTTCGTCGCGACCCTTGGCCTGCCCCAGATCAATCCGGTCAATGAGGAGCTCAAGCAACGTACCGAGCGTATGTTTGGCGACGGCTTTGCCTATACCTACCTGTATCCGGGGCTGCAAAAAGTCGTGCAGGCCGCTGGCCGGGTCATCCGCACGCCAGATGATAAAGGCGTGCTCTGGCTGCTGGATGAGCGCTTCAGTCAGCCGGCGATCCAGCAGTGGTTGCCGCGCTGGTGGCAGCTTCCAGGACCTGAGGCGTCACGATCACTCGCCCCCCAGCTGACTGGCAACACACTCCACTGCACACCCATTTAGGTGATCACCAGCAACCGTCAAAGCGCGTTCAATAAGCATGGTCAGGCAGGCATCCCGGCAATGGTCGCCTTCCAGCAATTCACTTCCGCAGATCAGCCATGCAGCTGCGTCTCTAGCGGTCAGAGCACAATGTGAGCCAGTGTGCCCAACGCAAATAACCATCGACTAGCCTCGCGTTTCAGGCTGATCAGTCATTATTTCTATCACAGCCCGCAAGTCGCTTTTCTGAGCGCTATTTTTCTGCTTGCCCTGGCATTGCGCCTCGCGATAACCATGAACCTTGGGCACTTGCCCTTGAGTCTGGATGAAATTGAGTATGACCGCATTGCCTGGAATCTCAGCGAAGGATTCGGGTTTACCGGTTTTTTTGACTTGCCAACAACCTATCGTCCGCCAGGATACCCGGCGCTACTCAGTCTGGTGTACTGGCTGAACGGTGCCGATCATACCCAGGCAAGGCATTCAGGGGCGATACTGTCTGCCTTGTGGGCCCCGCTGACGGTAATTCTCGGGCGACTGACACTGGATGATCGCAGCGGACGCCTGGCGGGCCTGGTTGTCGCCCTCTATCTGCCCTTGATCGTCTATGCCAACACCCTGATGAGCGAACACCTGTTTGGTGTATTACTGCTACTCAGTCTGATTGCATTGCGTGCTTTTCTTCACCGCCCCAGCCCAGGTCGAGCTGCACTCGCCGGGGCGATCCTCGCCTTGGCGACATTGACCACCTCGGCATTTGCCGCTTTCTGGGCAGTGCTGGCACTTTATGGCATCTGGCGCGGTCGACGAATCACCGGCTGGTGGCCTGGCTTTATCTGCCTCAGCATCACTTTTTTCTGCTGCTACTGCCATGGGCCCTGCATAATCAGCACAAAACGGATCGCCTGATGTTCATCGACAGCCGGCTCGGTATCAATCTGCACATTGGATTCAGCGCCAAAGCAACCGGGCAGTTCTACAACCCCACAGCCTTGCTGGATACTTTTGAACGTCAGCAGTCAGCGCGATTGATGCCTGAAACCAGCCATGAACAATTTATGCACTACCTGTGGGCCGACCGCATGGCTTATCAACAACGAGAGCGCCCAGCAAATCAGATCCCGCCAGCCATTCGCGCCGCCCAACCAGTGCCCGACATCTGGCTCAATGAACTGGGCAAGCGCTGGGCTCTGCAGTTCATTCAGGAAAACCCGGGGCAAGCAGTAGCGCTGAGCGGCAAGAAGTTTGCCAGCTTCTGGGGGCTGGAGCAGCGACTGTATCTATACGCCTACCGCAACAACTTTTTTGGTGAAATCCATCTGATCTGGCGATTACTCGGCATCTTTCTGGTGCTGCTGCCTTTTCCCATCCTGGTGCTGATGGCTATAGCAGACAACTGCCGTGAGCAAGGCTTCAGTCATACACGCTGGCTGCTACTGTTGATGCCCATCACCTATTTCACTGCAATTCACAGCGTCATTTTTGGCGGCGCACGATTTCACTTCGTCCTGATACCGTTACTGGCACTAATGGCAGCCAATGCCTGGTCCTTGCGTGCCGAAACACTAGCGATGCTACGCGGTCAGAGCAAGGCACCGCAGTGGCGCCGAGTATGCTGTTTAAGCTTGTGGTTTGGCTGCCTGCTGATCTGGGCCTGGGGGCAATGGCAGGCAAGAGGCGACTGGCAAGCGTTTTTCAGTCCTGGCGCACACCTCGTTCCGGCAAATTTCTGAATCCGGACTGCATCAGATCAATACTCACATGACACAATTTGCCTATACTGGAGGCGTGAACTTAACCCCAACCGGGGGCTCATAGCTGTAGGTACTCAACAAAAGGACGCCCTATGCAAATTCAGGTCAATAGCAAGCACACCAATGGTAGCGTAAGACAGCAAGAATGGGTCAGCGCCACCCTGCAAGGCGAATTGAAACGCTTCGACGAGTTCCTGACCCGCGTTGAAGTCCATTTGAGCGACGAAAACGCCCACAAATCCGGTGCCGATGACAAGCGCTGCCAGATCGAACTGCGCCCAAAGGGGCATCAGGCACTGTCAGTCACGCACAAGGCTTCCAGCCTAGAACAGGCCGTCAACGGTGCTGCGGAAAAAGCCTATAACGCCCTGGAGCACCTGATGGGCAAATTGAACAGCAAGCATAATGGCGTGTCGTCAAACCAGAATGAGGTTGCAAGTGCTGAGCGAGATGCCTTGTTGCAGGAAGAGTTTCTCGACAAGCAGACCGAGCTGGATCACAGTTAATCTGACCTGAAATGAGCGAGCCTTCCGCTCGCTCATTCCGGCTGAAGTACGCCTCCGAATCGCCGCCCGAGCAACAATCAGTCCGACTCGGCTGCAGCCAGCTCCCGATCAATAACCCCGGACAACACCTCCCACGCAGGACGCGGCAAGTGAATGTTATCGACAAACACGGTAGGCGTACTGGCTACCTGCAATTGTCTGGCTACCCGCATTGACGCCTCCACCTCGTCCAGGCGCTGTTCCCGACGCAAACAGCTGGAAAAACGTGCCGCATTCAGATCCAGATCTTCCGCGTAGCCAGTAAAGGTCTCGACAGGATCAGATTCCAGACTCCAACCAGACTGCCTGGCAAACAACTGGTCATGCATCTCCCAATACCTGTTTTGCGCCCCTGCGCAACGCGCTGCCTGGGCAGCAACCAGAGAGTTGCGATGCTGGGAAAGCGGCATATCAAAAAAAACCAGTCGCACCTGACCGCTATCGATATACTCGGCTTTCAAATCGGCATGCAACCGAGAAAAATTGGCACACGCCGGGCACTGATAATCAGCAAATTCCCGCACCACAACCGGCGCGTCAGGGTCGCCCAGTTGCACCCCGTACTGATCCACCTGCGACGGGAACGGCGATGCTCCCTCGGCGGCTTGCGGCAAGCCCCCGACCGGTCCGGTGCCCGGTGTGGCCAGATAAATAGCCAGAGCAATGACAGCAACCACCAACAACGAACCGCCGCCCCAGATCAGAAATTGCTGACGCTTGCGCTGACGGCTGGCCAGTGTTGGTTCACCCTTATCCTTGCGCTGTCTGGCTTCACCCATATGTTCCCCCTTGGCATATTTATTGTTGCTGATGCCTCACTATAACCGAGCAAGCCAGCCCGGACAGCCCATCAGACACCAATATCTTCATACCAAAGCTCAGGATTGGTCGCGATGAAGTCATCCATCAGACCGATACAGGTCTGGTCCTGAATCACGCTGAGCTCCACACCGCGCTCTCGCAGCAAGACCTCTTCGCCCATAAACGTCTGATTTTCTCCAATCACGACGCGCGGTATGCCATACAACAATATCGCCCCGCTACACATGGCACAGGGTGACAATGTGGTATAGAGAACCGATTCCTGATAGACACTGGCCGGTTGCCGGCCGGCCTGTTCAAAAGCCGCCATCTCACCATGCAGAATAGCGCTGCCTTGCTGCACCCGCTGATTATGCCCACGACCGATGATCCGGTTCTGGTGCACAATGACCGAGCCAATCGGAATTCCGCCCTGAGCCAACCCCTTGCGGGCCTCGTCAATGGCGGCCTGCATAAATTCATCCATCATGATCCCGGATCAATCCTCTTCATCGGCGATATGACTCAACTTGTCATAGTCCAGCTCATTCAATTCTTCACCTTCTACCAGGCCCTCCCAGCGATCGTGCGCAGGCTGGTCTTGAGGCAAGGTTTCATGCGGCTGATTATTTTCACCCGGGTGTTTGTGGTCGGTAGGCATAACATCCTCACTGGCAGCCATTGACTGCGGTTGCGAATTGACTGACACACAGATCAAGATAGCAGAGGATTCAGCGTGTCACTGCAATCCGACAGAAAACCCTGCCGACTAAACCGCCGCATTATCCATTCCCTGAATAGCAGCTGACAGAGCAATTGCCGACAGCAGCAAACCGAGCCTACACTTTTGTTTTCTGCACTCGCATGCAACTATTTTCCGGACTGGCTGACAAGGAACTGACCATGAGCTTTGAAACACCTCTCTACCTCTGTGGCCCGCTGCGCGAACCACGACAGATGCTGGCTGACCAGGAATACAGCGGGCACACCTCGATTCACGATGACAGCATGGCGGAAAAGCTCGGCTTCAAGGCTGGCCCAATCGAGGGCCCAACGCATTTCAGCCAGTTTGCCCCCTTGCTGGTCGAACTCTGGGGCCAGGCCTGGTTCGAGCGAGGCTGCTTCTCGGCGCATTTCCAGAATATGGTAGTGGAAGGCGAACAGGTCCGCGCCTTTGTCGAGCGCCCGGCGCCTGGCGCCACGCGCGTGCGCTGCTGGGCGGAAAAAGCCGATGGCACGCCGGTACTGGAAGCCAGCGCCAGCCTGGGGCCCGACCATGGCGAAACCCTGCTCGACCAGCGCATGGCCAAGCTGCGTGCCCCGGAAAAGCTGGTCATTCTCGCCGACCTGCATGTCGGTATGACCGGCAAGCAGGACGAGCCGGTGCGCATGGATGCCGAACAGCACATGGGTAACCTTTATCCTTTCTCGCTGAAGGACAAGCTCGAGCGTATTACCGAAAACACACCCTGGTATGCCGATCCAGCCAGCACGCCCTGGGGCAGCGCGATCATTCCAATGGAAATGGTCAGTGTTCTCGCCGAATACAGCAGCAAACTGGCCGAGTTTCCGGTCAAACAGCCGGTCATCGGCTTGTTTGCCGACCAGGAGATCCGCATGGTCGACGGCCCACTACTGGTCGGCGAGGACTACCTTATCCGCCGTGAGATTGTTGCCCTGTCGGAAAGCAAGCGTACCGAGTCCTACTGGGTGCGTTCACGCATCTATGATGCTCAGGGTGAAACCCTGAAAGCTGAAATGTTGCTCAATCACGCCACCCTGAAACATTCCTATCCCGAGTATGAGGCTGAAGCCAACAGCTGAGTCCTCATCGGGCAGCCTCTTCGGAGGCTGCCCACCCCCTCCGCACAGCACACATTCATACAACACCTTTCCCGCCAGCCAGCAATCGCTATACACTGCAGGTCGACATTTATATAGCCCGGTTCCCGGTGCCATCGACTCTCTTACAGGACGTAACCATGCTGAACGGACGACCCGAAGACAAAAGCTTTGTGGTATTGCTGATTGCGGTATCCCTCGCCTTTATCTGGCTATTGCTGCCTTACTACAGCGCCATTTTCTGGGGCACCATTCTCGCGATTCTTTTTTATCCGGTACAACGACGCATTGCCGATCGCATGCCCAACCGACCCAGTCTGGCTGCGGGTATCAGCCTGCTGCTGATTCTGTTCATTGTTATCTTGCCGGTCACCCTGTTGACCGCATCACTGGTGCGCCAGGCCAGATCTTTCTACGAAAAGGTCAAACAAGGTGACATTGACTTTGGCGACTACTTTCAGCAAGTAATGGATGCCATGCCGGGACCACTGGAGCAGTTGCTGCAACGCTTTGGCCTGGACAATCTGGATGGCCTGCAGGATTACCTGGCTCAAGGTGCGGAACAAGCTGGTCAATTTATCGCCACCCATGCCCTCAGCGTAGGCTCCGACACCGTTCACTTTCTGATCAGTTTCGCCATCATGTTGTACCTGCTGTTTTTCCTGTTGCGCGACGGCAAGGCCCTCGCCGGACATATCCGCCGTGCTGCGCCGCTCAGTGACGAACACAAAGGCATGCTGCAGGACAAATTTACCCGCGTCGTCAAAGCCACCGTCAAAGGCAATATTCTGGTCGCCGCCGTGCAGGGTGCACTTGGCGGCATTATCTTCTGGATTCTCGGCTTGCCTGGCGCCGTACTCTGGGGCGTGCTTATGGGCATACTGTCATTGCTTCCCGCTGTTGGCGCCAGCCTGATCTGGGGTCCTGTAGCCATTTACTTCCTCGCCACCGGTGACGTAGTCAAGGCCATCGTGCTGACCTCTTTCGGTGCCGCCATTATTGGTCTGGCCGACAATGTCCTGCGCCCCATGCTGGTTGGCAAAGAACTCAAATTGCCGGACTACGTAGTCCTGATTGCTACCATTGGCGGCCTGTCCATGTTCGGCCTCAACGGCTTCGTCATCGGCCCCTTGATTGCCGCCCTGTTTATCAGTGTATGGTTGTTGTTTGCCGAGCGTCGCGAGGCCACGGAGACGGCTGAAATCGGCCTGCAACTACCGCAACAGCCAGCAATCAGCGAAGACAACCACCACGAAGGCTGATGACCGCACGGCGGCAAACAGGTATGATTACGCCCCTTCAATTTGTCAGCCAGCTTAAGCCGAGAGACTATGTCGACTGCTCAACCCCGTCAGATTCTGGTAACCAGCGCCCTGCCCTACGCCAATGGCTCGATTCACCTTGGCCACATGCTGGAATACATACAGACCGACATCTGGGTGCGCTACCAGAAGCTGCGCGGCAACCAGTGCATCTATGTTTGCGCCGATGACGCCCATGGCTCGGCCATCATGCTGCGTGCGGAAAAGGAAGGCATTACCTCCGAACAGCTGATCGCCAACGTGCACGCCGAGCACAGCGCCGACTTTACCGATTTCCTGGTTGAGTTTGACAACTACTACTCGACACATTCAGAAGAAAATCAGCAGCTTGCCGAGCTTATCTACGGACGTTTGAAAGAAGCTGGCCACATCGCCACGCGTTCAGTCACCCAATACTTCGACCCCGACAAGGGCATGTTCCTCGCTGACCGCTTTATCAAGGGCACCTGTCCCAAATGCGGCGCCGAAGACCAGTACGGCGACAACTGCGAAAAATGCGGCGCCACCTACGAGCCCACCGAACTGAAAGACCCGCGCTCGGCCATCTCCGGCGCCACCCCGGTGCTCAAGGATTCCAAGCACTTCTTCTTCAAGCTGCCCGAATTCCAGGCCATGCTGAAGGAATGGACCCGCAGTGGCGCCCTGCAGGACGCCGTCGCCAACAAGATCGACGAATGGCTGAACAACGAACTGCAGGAATGGGACATCAGCCGCGACGCACCCTACTTCGGCTTCGAGATCCCCGGCGAGCCCGGCAAATATTTCTACGTCTGGCTCGACGCGCCGATCGGTTACATGGCCAGCTTCAAGAACCTCTGCGCGCGCCGCCCCGAACTCGATTTCGACACCTTCTGGGGGCCGGATTCCAGCGCCGAGCTGTATCACTTTATCGGCAAGGACATCGTCAACTTCCACACCCTGTTCTGGCCCGCCATGCTGCACGGTGCCGGCTTCCGCAAGCCGA
Organism: Halopseudomonas salegens; assembly: GCF_900105655.1. Taxonomy (NCBI): domain Bacteria; kingdom Pseudomonadati; phylum Pseudomonadota; class Gammaproteobacteria; order Pseudomonadales; family Pseudomonadaceae; genus Halopseudomonas; species Halopseudomonas salegens. The sequence goes on along the minus strand of NZ_LT629787.1, from coordinate 1,170,120 downwards.
CCGGTGTCAATGTGCACGGCTACCTGACCGTCAACGGCCAGAAAATGTCCAAGTCCCGCGGCACCTTCATCAAGGCGCGCACCTACCTGGATCACCTGCAGCCGGAATACCTGCGCTACTACTACGCCTGCAAGCTCAGCCGCGGTGTTGAAGACCTCGACCTCAACCTCGACGACTTCATCCAGAAGGTCAACTCCGATCTGGTCGGCAAAGTGGTCAATATCGCCAGCCGTTGCGCCGGCTTCATCCATAAAGGCAACCAGGGCGTTATGGTCGACGCCAACCCGGCCCCAGAACTGTCCGCCGCCTTCTTCGCCGCCGTGCCCAGCATCGGCGACGCCTATGAAAAGCGCGACTTCTCCCGCGCCATGCGCGATATCATGGGCCTGGCCGACCGCGCCAACGCCTGGATCGCCGAACAGGCGCCCTGGGCACTGAACAAACAGGAAGGCAAGCAGGCCGAGGTCCAGGCCATCTGTTCCCTGGGCATCAACCTGTTCCGCCAGCTGATCATCCTGCTCAAACCGGTCATGCCAAAACTGGCCGTTGCCGCCGAGGACTTCCTCAACGTCCCGGCCCTGACCTGGGATGATCACCAGACCCTGCTGGCCAACCACCAGCTGAATGCCTTCCAGCCATTGCTGACACGCATCGAGCCGGCAAAAATTGAAGCCATGGTTGCCGCCTCAAAAGAAGACCTGGCCGCCGATGCTGCAGCCGCCGCACCGACCAATGGCGAACTGGACAAAGAACCGCTGGCCGCCGAAATCAACTTCGATGCCTTTGCCGCGGTTGACCTGCGCATTGCCCTGATTGAAAAAGCCGAATTCGTTGAAGGCGCCGACAAACTGCTGCGCCTGACCCTCGACCTCGGCGGTCCCAAGCGCAACGTCTTCTCCGGCATCAAGAGCGCCTACCCTGATCCCAGCGCGCTGGAAGGCCGGCTGACCCTCTACGTCGCCAACCTGGCCCCGCGCAAGATGAAATTCGGTGTGTCCGAAGGCATGGTGCTGGCCGCCGGCCCGGGCGGCAAGGAGATCCACCTGCTAAGCCCCGATCAGGGTGCCAAGCCGGGTCAGAGAGTGATGTAGCAAGCCGGAGGCTGACGGAAATCGCTGTAAGCTTCAGGCTGGAATCAAACATTAAGCAGGTTATGTGGGTTTTCCCGCAGACTGCACGGAATTTGAGAGCAGGCTTTCCGGTCAGCGGTTGAGGACCGTTGGATGCCAGGGATGGCATCCACGAGCGTACAGGGATGTATTCACCGCGTGTCCTCAGCCGCTGGCCGGAAAGCCGGCCGGCACAATCAGATCGCCCTTGAAGCTATCGCAGGCGATTGGAAAACGGTTGGGTAAGCATGACAGAATTTGCCCTGATATTGATCAGCACCATCCTGGTCAACAACTTCGTACTGGTCCAGTTTCTCGGGCTGTGCCCCTTTATGGGCGTCTCCGGCAAACTGGAGACGGCCATTGGCATGTCTGCGGCCACCACCTTTGTGCTTACCCTGGCTGCCATTCTCAGCTACATCACATTTCAATACATACTGGTGCCGCTAGAACTCGAATTCCTGCGTACCATATCGTTCATCCTGGTAATCGCCGTCGTCGTCCAATTTACCGAGATGGTCGTGCACAAAACCAGCCCCTTGCTGTACCGGGTACTGGGCATCTTCTTGCCACTGATTACTTCCAACTGTGCCGTACTCGGGGTCGCCCTGTTGAACACCAACCGCAGCGAACAGACCTTCATGCAATCCGCCACCTACGGATTTGGCGCCGCCATCGGATTCTCCCTGATTCTGATCCTGTTTGCCGCCCTGCGCGAGCGTATCGCCATCGCCGACGTCCCCGCCCCCTTCCAGGGTGCCGCCATCGGCATGATCACCGCCGGCCTGATGTCGCTCGCCTTCATGGGCTTCACCGGACTGATAAGGCTGTAAATCATGAGCGTCGTACTCACCGCCGTCCTCGTCCTGCTCGCCCTCGCCCTCCTGTTTGGCGGCATTCTCGGCTTTGCCGCGATTCGCTTCAAAGTCGAAGGTGACCCCATCGTCGACCAGATCAACGCCCTATTGCCACAAACCCAGTGCGGCCAGTGCGGCCATCCCGGCTGCAAACCCTATGCCGAAGGTATCGCCAACGGCGAGCCCATCAACAAATGCCCGCCAGGCGGCGAAGCCACCATCCACGCCCTCGCCGACCTGCTCGACGTCGAAGCCCCGCCGCTGGATGCCGAACATGGCGAAGAAAAGCCGAAAATGGTCGCCTATATCCGTGAAGACGAATGCATCGGCTGCACCAAATGCATCCAGGCCTGCCCGGTCGACGCCATCCTCGGTGCCGCCAAACAGATGCACACCGTGATTGTCGACGAATGCACCGGCTGCGACCTCTGCGTCGAACCCTGCCCGGTCGACTGCATCGACATGGTGCCGTTGCCAACGACCGCGAAAAACTGGAAATGGGATTACCCCCTGCCTGCCACCCAGGTTATCGCCAGTGACCGTGCCACGGAGGCCAGCGCATGACCCAAGCCATCCGAATCTGGGATATTCCCGGCGGCATTCACCCGGAAGAAAACAAACACCAGTCCACCCAGCGTGGGCTGGAAAGCGTGCCCATGCCCGCGCAGCTGATACTGCCCCTGCAACAGCATATTGGCGCGCCCGCCGAACCCGTCGTCGCTATTGGCGATCAGGTCAGCAAGGGCCAACTGCTCGCCGAAAGCAGCGGTCTGATCAGCGCGCCCTTGCACGCCCCCACCTCAGGGCGCATCAGCGCCATCGGCCCGGCCCCCTACCCGCATGCCTCCGGGCTGGAAGAGTGGGCGATTACCCTCGAGCCCGATGGCAAAGACTCCTGGGTCGAGTGCAATCCGGTCAGTGACTTCAGCGCCCTGGATGCCGACACCCTGATGGAGCTCATCCGCCAGGCCGGCGTCAGCGGCCTGGGTGGCGCCGGCTTTCCCACCGCCGCCAAACTCAAGGCGCGGCCGGAACAGAAAATCCATACCCTGATCATCAACGGTACCGAGTGCGAGCCCTACATTACTGCCGACGATACCGCCATGCGCTACCAGGCCGACAAGGTCGTCAGCGGCATCGAAATTCTCATGCATATCCTCCATCCCGAAGAGGTACTGATCGGGATTGAAGACAACAAACCCGAGGCCATTGCCGCCATGCAGGCCGCTGTGGGTGACAAGGCCATGCAGGTCATCAGCTTTCCGACCAAATACCCCAGCGGTGGCGAGAAACAACTGATCCAGATTCTCACCGGCAAAGAAGTACCCAGCGGCGGCCTGCCGGCCGATATCGGCATGGTCTGCCAGAACATCGGCACCCTGATCGCCGTGCATGACGCCATTATCCTCGGGCAGCCCCTGATCAAACGCATCGTCACCCTCACCGGTGATGCCCTGCAACGGCCAACCAACGTGGAAGCCCTGATCGGCACCCCTATCAGGCATTTGCTCGAATATGCCGGCCTGCAGCCTGACCGGCTCTATCGCCTGGTCATGGGCGGCCCGATGATGGGCTTTACCCTGCAAAGCACGGACGCGCCGGTGATCAAGACCAGCAACTGCCTGCTCGCCGGCAGCCAGCAAGAGCTGCCGCCACCACCGCCGGCACAACCCTGCATCCGCTGCGGCCTCTGTGCCGAAGCCTGCCCGGCCGAACTGCTGCCACAGCAGCTGCACTGGTTTGCTCTCGGCAAGGATTACGACCAGCTCAAACGCCAGCACCTGTTTGACTGTATCGAGTGTGGCGCCTGCGCTTACGTGTGTCCCAGCAGCATCCCGCTGGTGCAGTACTACCGGGCCGCCAAGGCCGAGATTCGTGAGCAGGAACTGCAACAGCACAAGGCGGAACATTCCAAGCAGCGCTTCGAGCAGCGCCAGGCCCGTTTGCAGCGTGAAGCCGAGCAGAAAGAGCGCGATCGTCAGGCCAAGGCTGAGAAAGCCGCGCGCATGAAGGCTGCCAAGGCAGAGGCCGCAGCGGCCAAAGCTGACGACTCGGCGACGCCTGACCAAGCCAGTGACCGTTCGGCCGAACCCGATCTCGCCCGCCTGCAGGCGAAAAAAACCGATGGCTTGAGCGATGAGCAAAAACAGCTCAAGATCGCCGCTGCCACCGCACGCATGGCGCTGAAAAAAGCACAGAAACAGCTGGCCGCCAACCCGGACAATGAAGACCTGCAAGCCCAGATACCTACGCTGGAGCAGGCGCTGGAACAAGCCGAACAGGCCTACCAGCAAGCTATTGGCGAACAAAGCACCCAGCCGCCAGCCCCACCGGCTGCCGCGGCTGACGATGCGACGAAAAAGCTCAAGATCGAAGCCGCGATGCTGCGTGCCAGCCTGCGCAAGGCCGAGCGGGCGGCAGGCGAACAGCCAAGCGCCGAACAGCAGGCCGAGATCGATCACTTGCGTCAGCAGGTGGCGGAAGCCGATGCACGCTTGCCGGCAGCCAGCGAGCCTGCTCGCAAGCAAGCCGTCGAAAAAAAGCCGGTGGATGAAACCGCACGGCAACTGAAAACCGATATGGCCATGGCCAAGGCCGCCTTCAAGAAAGCCGAGCGGGCGCTGGCCGACAACACCGACACCAGCGCCGACACCATTGCCAGTCTGGAAGCAGACCAGGTCAATGCCAGACAGGCCCTGGATGCAGCCGCAAAAGCCTTTGCCGCGCATATGGCCAGCAAGGAGACCGACTGATGGCCCTGGCCCGTATCACCTCCCCCCACGCCCGGGGCGCCAACCATACCCAGACCATCATGCTCTGGGTACTGGCCGCCACCCTGCCCGGCGTGGCCGCCATGACCTGGTTCTTTGGCTGGGGCACCTTGATCAATATTGCCCTGGCCAGTCTCTTTGCCATCGGCTTTGAAGCACTGATTCTCTGGCTGCGCCAGCGACCCCTGCAGTTCTTCCTGCGCGACGGCAGCGCCCTGGTCACCGCCTGGCTACTGGCGCTGGCCTTGCCACCGCTGGCCCCCTGGTGGCTGGTCCTGGTTGCCGCCGGCTGCGCCATCGTGCTCGGCAAGCAACTGTATGGCGGCCTGGGCCAGAATCCCTTCAACCCGGCAATGCTCGGTTATGTGGTAGTGCTCATCTCCTTTCCAGTGGAAATGACCGCCTGGCCGGCCTGGCGCGGGATTGAGCAGGTGATGCCGGAACTCAACGCAACCCTGGGCTTTCTCGACGCCTTGCGCCACGTTTTTCTGCCCGCGACTCAGGTCATTGATGGCTGGACCCTGGCAACCCCGCTGGATGTGGTCAAGAACAACACCAGCCTGACCATGGACGAACTGCGCGCCGAACAACCCGTATTCGGCATCTTTGCCGGCTACGCCTGGGAATGGGTCAGCCTCGCCTACCTGGCCGGCGGCCTGTTCCTGATCTACAAGAAGATCTTTACCTGGCATGCACCGGTCGGCATGCTGGTGGCGCTCTTTGTCATGAGCCTGCTGTTCTGGAGTGGCTCAGGGTCGGATTCCAACGGCTCGCCGTTGTTCCACCTGCTTGGTGGCGCCACCATGCTGGGCGCCTTCTTTATCATCACCGATCCGGTCTCGGGCGCCACCAGCAACCTGGGGCGTCTGATCTTCGGTATCGGGGTCGGCGTGCTGGTCTATGTGATCCGTGCCTGGGGCGGCTACCCGGATGCGGTCGCCTTCGCCGTGCTGCTGATGAACCTGGCCGCACCGACCATTGACTACTACACCACCCCGCGCACCTACGGGCACCGCAAGGCCCAGCGCGGCATGGGCAAGGTCGACTGATATGGACAACCCCAACACCACCGGCAGCTCAATGCTGCGCAACGGCATTATTCTTGGCGTATTCGCCATTGCCACTGTCGGCCTGATTGCGCTGACCCAGCAAGGCACCGCCGAGCGCATTGCCAACGAGCAGCGCCGCGTGCAGATGAGCGCGCTGAATGAAATCCTGCCACACGACCAGCACGATAACGATCTGCTGGATGACAGCTTTCTGGTCGACGACCGCCGCCACCTGAATCTCTCGCGTCCGGCTGAAGCCTGGCGTGGCAAACAGGACGGTGACGTGGTTGCGGTCATCCTTCCGGTCATCGCCCCGGATGGTTACAGTGGGCGCATCGATCTGCTGGTGGGGATTCGCGCCAATGGTGACATCGCCGGTGTACGGGTAACCAGTCACCGCGAAACACCCGGGCTGGGCGACAAGATCGAGCTCGGCAAGGATCCCTGGATCCTCAGCTTCAACGGCACCAGTATCGAAGTGCCGGCCCCGGAGAACTGGGCCGTGCGCAAGGATGGCGGCGACTTTGACCAGTTCACCGGAGCCACCGTTACCGCCCGCGCTGTCGTTCAGGCGGTCTACCGCAGCCTGGAGTACTTTGAACAGCATCGCGCAGAATTGCTGAACCCTATGGCAGAGGACACTACCGATGGCCGAGACTAACGCCAAAGCAATCACCGCCGACGGCCTCTGGCACAACAACCCCGGGCTGGTTCAGTTACTCGGGCTCTGCCCGCTGCTCGGCGTCTCCAGCACCACAGTCAACGCGCTGGGCCTGGCGCTGGCTACCATGCTGGTACTGACCGGCTCCAACATCCTGGTCTCGTTGATCCGCCATGCCGTTACTCCGGCAGTGCGGCTACCCGCCTTTGTCATGATCATCGCCGCGCTGGTCACCATCACCGAACTATTGATGCAGGCGTTCACCTATGAGCTGTACCAGATACTGGGGATTTTCATACCGTTGATCGTTACCAACTGCACCATTCTCGGTCGAGCCGACGCCTTCGCCTCGAAAAATGCCATTCTGCCCTCGGCCCTGGATGGTTTCATGATGGGGGTCGGGTTTGGCCTGGTACTGATTGTCCTCGGTATGCTTCGGGAGCTGGTGGGATATGGCACCTTGTTTGCCAGCATGGACCTGCTGCTCGGCCCCTGGGCCGCCGACTGGACACTGGTCGTCTTCCCCAATTACAAGGACGTCCTCTTCGTTATCCTGCCGCCCGGCGCCTTCGTTTTTATGGGCCTGCTGATCGCCCTGAAAAACACCATCGACAGTCAGATCAAACAACGCCAGGCTGCCAAAGCGGCCGCCCCGGTAGTTGGCAGCAAGCGGGTGCGGGTAACCGGAACCGTGGGTTGAAACGCGCAATCTGACTGTGCATCGGCAGGCAGATCAATGATTGCAAACGGGGTGTTATGCCTTGGGCAGCGCATCGTCGGCAACCACCCCTTTGGCGTACACCTCGATGAACACCGGCGGCATGCGCTTGGGTTTACCGCTACTCAGCTCAATGCAGGCAAAAGTAGTGGCGGCGCGCAACAGCGTCAAACCATCCGACTGACGGCACAACTGAAAATGTCGGGTCATGCGCAATTTCTTGTCCCAGCGAACGATCCAGGTTGCCATGGTCAGCTTTTCACCCGCGTAGGCAGCCGCCAGATAGTCTATTTCATGCCGCACCACAGCCATAGCACGATCCAGTTCACGGTACTCCACCACCCCCAGTCCGAGTGATTGTGAATGCTGCCATGCGCAACGCTCCAACCAGCGCACATAGCTGGCATTATTGGCATGCCCGAGTTCATCGATATCGTCCGCTTGCACCTGAATGTCGAGGGTAAAGGGCTTGGGTAGATCCCAGTTCACGGCATGTCTCCTTGGTTTTGGCTTGGCGCTGGCATGGTACTACAGCTGCCTGCTGATTCTTGTGATGTCTGGCCTGCTAGACGTCTGCATTCTGCCCATCAAGTTGTTGACGTTGCTGCTGTGACCATAGATGCGCATAGGCACCCCCAAGAGCAAGGAGTTCAGGATGCGTGCCTTGTTCGACCACCCTTCCCTGTTCCAGTACCAGAATGCGTTCGGCATGCACGATAGTCGACAAGCGGTGCGCAATGGCCAGTGTGGTGCGTTTGCTGGCGACCTGATTCAGTGCTTGCAGGATCAACCTTTCGGCGTGGGTATCGAGCGAGGACGTGGCTTCATCCAGAATCAGGACAGGGGGATTTTTCAACAGCACGCGGGCGATAGCAATGCGCTGTTTCTCGCCTCCGGACAGTTTCAGGCCGCGCTCGCCGACGAGCGTATCCAGCCCCTTCGGCAGGCTGCGCACAAAGTCTTCCAGCTGGGCCTGACGCAAAGCCGCCCATACAGCCTCGTCGCTGGCTCCGGGGTCACCATAGGCGATGTTGTAGCCAATCGTATCATTGAACAGCACTGTATCCTGAGGCACCACACCAATGGCCTGTCGCAGGCTGTGCTGTGTCACATTGCGTATATCCTGCCCATCAACACGGATACTGCCGGCACTGACGTCATAAAAGCGGAACAGCAGCCTGGCCAGGGTGGATTTTCCCGCACCACTGGGGCCCACAATCGCCAGCGTGTGCCCGGCCGGAATGGCAAAACTGATATCGTGCAGGATCTGCCGGCCCGGCTCATAGGCGTGCGCCACGCCCTCAAAGTCAACAGCACCGCCACGCACCTGCAAGGCCTGGGCGTCTGCAGCATCAGCAACCTGAACCGGCGTTTGCAAGAGTTTGAAAAGTCGCTCGATATTGGTCAGTGCTTCGCGAATTTCGCGGTAGATAAAACCAAGAAAATTGAGCGGGATAAACAACTGGATCATGTAGGCATTGATCATCACCAGCTCACCCAGACTCATATCCCCGGCCGCCACTTCACCGGCAGCAAGAAACATCAGCAGAGTCACTGAACCGGCAATGATCAGCGCCTGACCGGAATTGAGCGCAGCCAGCGACAGGCGATTTTTCATCCGTGCCGCTTCCCAGCGCTGCAAGTGCGCGTCGTATTCGCGCGCTTCAAAGTGTTCGTTGGCGAAGTATTTGACCGTTTCGTAATTCAGCAAACTGTCAACTGCCCGGGTATTCGAGCGATTGTCCATTTGATTGCTTTCGCGCACGAAATGATTCCGCCATTCGGTACACCAGACGGAGAACAGCACATAAGTGACCACCGAGCCGACCACGGCAAGGGCGTATATCGGGCTGAAGTTGAGCAGCAGGATAACGGCAATCAGACCGATTTCCAGCAGCGTAGGCAGTATATTGAAAACCATGAAGCGCAGCAGAAAGCTGATGCCGCTGGTACCGCGCTCGATATCCCGAGACAGCCCACCGGTTCGCCGCGAGAGGTGGAAGCCCAGATCCAGCCGATGCAAATGCTCGAATACCTGCAAGGAAATACGCCGCATGGCACGCTCAGCCACACGGGCAAAGACAGCATCGCGCAACTCGGAAAAGAACACCGAAGAAAAACGCAGGAGGCCGTAGGCGGCAAGCAAGGCAACCGGTACCAGCATCAAGGCATCGGCGCCCTGTTCGAAGTGCTCAACCACCAGCTTGAGCACCCAGGGCACGGCAACACCAGCCAGCTTGGCCACGAACAACAACAGCAAGGCAAGGGTCACGCGCCCACGGAACTCGCGCAGGTAGGGCAGCAGACTGGCAACAATGCGCCAATTGACCGGGCCACTGGCGTACTGATTATCCGTCAGCGGTCTCACCGGACAGGGGTTCGCAGGAAGGATAAGGGCATGTTTTTACTCTTCATACTCCTGGCTGCCGCCATCTTCGTCTTCGGCAGCCTCGTCCACGCGACTCTCGTCGATCAGTGCAGCATCAGCTTCCAATTCCGCCAAGCGATCACGCTCCTGTTGATCGGCATCGGGTGGACAGTTCAATGGCAGCAAAAACGTATTGGCCACATCAATCAGCCCAATATGCGAAATAGTGCGACGCCCGAGGAGAACCGGATAATTCATATCGCCACGATCACGCAGGGAGAACTGTTCTTCATACACGCGATCACCAATACACAAAGCCATTTTCACCACAGGCCGACGGTCTTCTCCCCCGGCACCACGCACCAGCACGCGACGATATACCGGCACTTCAAAATGCATGGTCACCTTGTCGCCGGTTTCAGCATCAACCACCGGGACGTCATAGCGAACCCAGCGCTTTCCGCCCCGGATGAACTGGTCGATATTCACCGCATGCATGGAGCTGGTCAGGGCGCCAGAATCAACCTTGACCTTCAGGGTCGTTTTTTCAGGGAGCACGCGGGCTTTTTCTACCCAGCCTACAATCAGTTGTGAAGGAACAGCATTGCTCTGCACCGGCTGATCCGGCAGGGTTTCAGGAACATCCTGCGATTCGCCGGCCAGGCTGGTGGTCGACGCAGTCAGCGCTGCAGTGACCCAACACACGAGGAGTTGGCGCTTGATAGACATCATTATTGATCAGACCTTGAGTCGAGTAAGCCAAAAATCAGGACAATGGACCTCACTGGCCAGAGCAGGTTCCGAATGTGGTTGCGCAGTGTACGCAAGAAAGCTCACATCTGCACCTGAGGGAATGGCTAATCTGCGATTGCGTTTATGCCATGCCGGACAAGAACACGTTCCAGCGCACCATTGCTCTTGAGTCGCTCGAACAGGCGTCGCATCGTCGCCATATCAGGGGTGCTGCCGCGGCGCAGCAGGAGAAAATGCTGGTACAACTGATCGGGGTCGCTACCAATCAATAATTCATCGCGATACTGTGGATACCGTTGCAAATAGGTTTCCAGCCAGGCATCCGTTACAACACCCAGCTCCACCCGTCCGCGCAGTACCATCTGCACGTTACTTTCCTGAGACTGGGTAAAAACCGCGTTGTGTTTACTGCGCAGGTATTGCTTGTTGTTGATGAAGTCAGCAAACGCGTAGTGGTAGCCACTGAACAGTGCAATCCGCTTACCTTCATGATCTGCAAAGTACCCCTGATCACGGCCCTGTGCGCGACGGGCAATAAACACCTCCTGGCCCATAACCAACCCTTTCAACCCTTCTACCTGGTCTGGTGGCCAGCCCCAGGCCGGATTCTCGAACAGCATCAGCTCATAGTGGCCGGCTCGCAGGTCGGCATAACGTCGTCCGGCCGAGGTCGGATAAAACTCGAAGTGATAGTCATGCTGCAGCCGATTGAGCTCATCCAGCAGATCCAGGGTAATGCCGCGCCACTCCCCCTGAGAGGTCAAATCGACAAAAGGCGGAAAAACATAGCCCCCGACCGGGACTGTCTTTGGCCCGGCCAGAACCTGTGCGGTCAGCAGTAACCAGACGAACAAGACAATAACAGGCACGCGCATTTGGTCAGGCTCTCTTATAATTATCTTTATTGCAGCAGTGTAGCCGAAGCGACTTTATAGCGCCTGCTGCGGTAATGCTGGCAAGCTGAATGATATCACTATAGCATCATTCAGTATCAGGCTGACTTGGCAGCTCAGATAGCCAATGCTGATCATGGTTCAGCCAACGCACTTAGCGAGTACACTTTAAATCAGATTCAAGTTTCAGGCAGTTGCTGCCGACATAAAAACAAGGTTGCTGGTCACCAGCTATGGGCCAGAGGGCCTCCTACGAGAAAAATTACCAGGCCTGTGCGGAGGTTGTTCATGGAGTTGTTGCGCAAGTTCAAGATAAGTCAGCGGATCTGGATCATTCTGGCCGTGGCAGTGATTGCCATGCTGATTCAGGCCAGCATTTCCCTGGCCAACCTCTATGCCGAGTATCGCGATGCGGAAATCGTCAAGGCTACTCATCTGGTGGAAGTGGCCCATGACCTGATGGGGCATTACCACGAGAAAGAGGTCCAGGGCGAAATGAGCCGCGAAGAAGCCCAACGAGAGGCCCTCGCTGTGCTTGAGCGCATGCGCTACGACGGCAACGAGTATTACTGGGTGAATGACATGAACCACATCATGATCATGCATCCCTTTGCCCCGCAGACCGTCGGTGTCGACCTGACCAGCATGCAGAACGAAGACAGCGAAAACATCATTGTGGAAATGGTGCAGCTGGCGCGCGAACACGGTACAGCCCACTTTGAATACACCTGGACCCGTCCCGGCGACGTGCCCGGCGAGGATGACGGCGTTGGCCGCATGGCGGCAGTCACGCACTTCGAGCCCTGGGATTACATGATCGGCACCGGTGTATTCATCGACGATATGCAGGCCAAATTCCGTACAGAAATGATCAATACCCTGATCAAGGTCCTTCTGATCACCTTGTTCATGGCAATCATTGTGATTATCGTAGCTCGCAGTATTGCCCGTCCGCTCAAGCTGGTCGTCCATGCCATGCATGATATTGCCTCTGGCGAAGGCGATCTGACGCGCAAACTGGACGAGCGCGGTAACGACGAGCTGTCCGAACTATCGAAACACTTCAACCTGTTCAGTTACAACCTGCGCAACCTGGTCAGCCAGCTCGGCGACAGCGCGCGACAGCTGATTGCGGCTGGCGAGCAACTGGATGGCATCAGCAGCAACAGCCTGCGCGACATGACTCGCCAATCCGAACGCATGGAGTTGATGGCCACCGCCATTAACGAAATCACGTATGGCGTGCAAGATGTAGCCCAGAATGCCAGTTCTGCTGCCGAGGAAGTGTCCAAAGCCAATGAGGGTGCGGAAGAAGGTCGCCGTCAGGTGGACCTGACCATCGAAGAGATCAATCACCTGTCCACCAGCGTGAAAACTGCCGTAGCACAGATGGAAACCCTGACCGCAGATGCCGACGAGATCACTTCGGTGCTTGATGTCATCCGCAATATTGCTGAACAGACCAACCTGCTGGCTTTGAATGCTGCCATCGAGGCCGCTCGCGCCGGTGAAATGGGGCGTGGTTTTGCTGTAGTCGCCGATGAAGTTCGCAATCTTGCCCAGCGCTCACAGCAGTCCACCGAGGAAATTCACAGCATCATCACCAAGCTGCAGACCAATACCCAGAACGTGGTATCGGTGATCAACGAAAGCAGTCGCTACTCGGAACTCAGTGTGCAACAGGTCAACCATGCCGGTGAAGCACTGGGGCAGATTGCCGCCTCCATGCAACAGCTGGTGGCGCTGAATGCCTCTATTGCCAGCGCGACCACGCAGCAATCCACCGTGGTTGAAGACGTGAACAAGAACGTGGTCGAGGCCGCCGAACTGGCACGCGAAACCACTGATGGTGCGCAACAGACAGCACAGGCCAGCCAGCACCTCACGGAACTGGGCAAGCAGATCAACAGCCTGGTGAACCGCTTCAAAGTCTGAGCAGCCTCAGTCGGCTCAGGCTTTGAAGCGACAGTTAAACCTGAAAGGTTGCGCTTTTACTTGTCGCTCTTAGCGGCTGACAGCTTGCTGCTCACAGGGTGATCCTCCCGCTGGAAAAGCAGCTAGAGGATCATCACTGCTGCCCACCCGAAGACAATCAATGGCAGGTTGTAGTGCAGGAATGTCGGCACCACCGTGTCCCATATGTGGTTGTGCTGGCCGTCGACATTAAGGCCGGCAGTTGGACCAAGGGTCGAGTCAGACGCTGGTGAGCCCGCATCACCCAGCGCTGCTGCAGTACCCACCAGGGCGACAATCGCCATGGGGCTGAAGCCCAATTCGAGCGCCAACGGCACGTATATGGCAGCGATGATCGGAATCGTCGAGAAAGATGAGCCGATACCCATGGTGATCAACAGACCAACCAGCAGCATCAACAGTGCAGCCATGGCGCGATTACCGCCAATCAAGCTGGCCGAGCTGCCTACCAGTGTCTGAATGGCGCCGGTCTCACGCATGACTTCAGCAAAGCCGGCAGCGGCGATCATGATAAAGCCGATCATCGCCATCATCTTCATGCCTTCAGTGAATACATCATCGGCTTCACGCCAACGCACTACCCCGGAGAGGGAAAAGACCACAAAGCCGGCGAGCGCCCCGACGATCATCGAGTTCAACCACAGCTGTACGACGAATGCGAACACAACGGCAACGAGCGCGACCAACAGGGTTAGCGGACTGTACTGACCGCCAGTTCGTTCGGTCTGCGCTATTTTGTCCATCACATAGTGGCGCGGACGACGATAGCTGATGCCCACCGCAACCAGCAAACCCAGCAACATGCCCAGGGCTGGCAATGCCATGGCCTGCATGACATTGACGTTGGCTATATCAGCGCCACTGTCAGCCACATTGGCAAGCAGGATATTGTTGAGAAAAATACCGCCAAAGCCGACAGGCAAGAACATGTAGGGCGTGATCAGACCAAAGGTGAGCACGCAGGCTATCAGACGACGATCCAGTTGCAGGCGCGCCATGACGTACAACAGGGGCGGGATCAACAAGGGAATAAAAGCAATATGTATCGGCAGGATATTCTGCGAAGAAATGGCCACAGCGAGAATAACCAGTAAAAGCAATGCCTTGACCCAGCCTGACGCAGAGCTTTGCTGACGCTCAACCAGACCGAGGGCCTTGTCCGCCACGGCATGCGCCAGACCGGATTTGGCTATGGCTACGGCAAAGGCACCAAGCAAAGCATAACTCAAAGCAACAGTCGCCCCCTTGCCCAACCCGCCCTGAAAGGCAGCCAGGGTGGCTTCGATACCCAGCCCACCCAGCAAGCCGCCCACCAGCGCACCAATAATCAGTGCCACCACTACATGTACCCGCATCAGACTCAACGCCAGCATGACAAGAACCGCAGCCACTACTGCATTCATGAGATTTTTCCTCGGTATCGACGCCCTGCGGGCTAAAGGGCGCGTACTCTGCCGCAAGCGCTGCATGCTGTCAAAGCCACCCGTCGCGAGATATCTGATGACGATTTCACCAAGCCAACCCGTGATTGCATGGCTTAAGATAATGCCTGGATTCATTGACGTAAGGAGTATGCAACTTGAATATTGCCATTGTCGCCGGCAGCAGCCGCAGTAACAGCCAGACCGCCAAAGTGGCGCGTTTCATACGACAGACGCTGATCACCCAGCATAAGCTGGCAGAGCAAGAGGTCAATGTCATTGACCTCGGAAGTTACCCCCTGCCCCTTTGGCCAAGTGAAGATCAGGGCCCCTGGGGGCTGTTCGAAAAACAGCTGGCGCAGGCTGACGCATTGATCGTATTGGCCCCCGAGTGGCATGGCATGGCCTGTCCGGCAATCAAGAACTTCTTTCTTTACGCAACCAAAGCCCAGTTGGCGCACAAACCCGCCATGCTCGGTGGTATTTCTGCGGGCGTCGGTGGAGCCTATCCAATCAGTGAGTTGCGCTCGTCCAGCTACAAGAACTGCCGCTTGTGCTATATACCCGAGCACTTGATCGTCAGGGGAGTAGAAAAGGTGATGAATATGCCGCAACCCGTGGATGAAGACGATCGCCGGATTCGTGAACGACTGGTTTACAACCTGGATGTATTGCTGCGCTACGCGGAGGCGCTCAAGCCGGTACGTGAGTCGATCGACATGAGCCGGCCGGAATTTGCCAACGGGATGTGACAGGTATCGGATACCCGGTGGGGGAGCGTTCTATCGACTGCCCCACTGTTACCTGCGAAAACGTCGGCCGTGGTAACCCCCGAAACCACAACCGGGACAGATGCAACTAGCGGCCAGAGCCCTCTTTCTGTTTCTGATCACGGGTATCGTGATCGTGCAACTCTTCAACTTCGGGCAGTCGATCCAGACTACTTTCAAAATCCTCATCCAGTTCAGCGGCCGCAGATTTCTTCTCTGCGTCCACCTTGCGCGAAGACTCCGGTTCCAGGGCATCGATCAAATCCCAATCAGGATCAAGACTGAAATCATTCAGATTCATCTGACCTTCATCACCGGGCTCATCATCCACTTCCGCTTCAATGTCCAGGGCATCCTCATTCAGCAAGGGCTCGAGATGATCGACCTTCTCTACCTGATCACCCTGTTCCGCTGCAGTCTGCTGCATAGCCGGGAAACGCGCGCGAATCTGATCGATGGCCTCGGCTTCGCCCCCGCGCTCGAGGGTGTCGGCAGCCAGTGCATTGAAGCTGTCGGCATCCGTCAGCTCGCCCAGTACGCGCAATTGCTTGTAACGCAATTCAAGGCGCTGCGGATCGTCACTGATAGCCTTGTCAAGCATAACGCGGGCTTCTGCAAAGCGACCGTAGGTCAGATACAGTTCAACGCCGTCAAGCGGGTCAACGGCTGCCCTGGGGGGTTCCTGTGGCTTGACCGGACGAGCCAGCATGCGCGGCTCAGTGGAAGCCGGAGCAGCCGGTGCATCGGTGACTGGCTCAGGCGCCTCACTATCACGCCGACGACTGACCAGCAAGCCGAGCAAAAAGGCAACCAGGGTAACCAGGGGAGCCCACAACCAGGCACTCCATCCCCCTTGAGAGGCGGCTACCGGTGCATCTGCTGTCGACTCGTCAAGGACCGGCAAAGGCTCGGCATTGATACTACCGGCATCAGGGTTGTCACTGCCGGTTGGTGAGCTGGGACCATCCTGATCCGGACCGCCCATACTGCCTGCAGCAATGACGCCAGCGGCCGCTGCATCTTCTTCAGCGCTTCGAGCTGCTCGCAACACCTCGAGCTCGGCTTGCAGCATGGCGATTTGTCGATCACGGTCTTCCAGTTCACTGAGCAGTACATTGAATCGTGATTCCAATGCGGCCATGCGCTGCTGCATTCCCTGGGTATCAGTGTCACTGGTCACTTCCGGCAATGCTTCGATACGCAGGCGATCAACAGGGGACTGCGGCCGCTCGCTGACCAGCGAATCAGTGTCGCCATCCGCTTCACCGGTTTCAGTCAGGCCCGACGAAGCCCCTTGCGATCGAGCCTCTGCCGGTCCGACAGAGTCAGTCGCATCAGCCGTATCTCTGCCCGGGAGCGCAGGTTCAAGCCCCAACTGGTCCGCCGTTGGCAGCACCAACTCCTGACGCTGGCGCAGACGATTGATATCTCCCGCCACGAAGGCCTGCGGGTTCAAGGCACGGATAGCCAGCATGGTCTGGCGAATGTCCGCCCGTTCATCCGGACGCTGATTTCTGGCTATGTCCCACAAAGTATCGCCGGGCTGAGTGGTATAACGCGACGCATCACCGGCAGGCGACAAATCGGGCAGTTCTGCAGCCACTGGCGCAGGCTCGGGAGACGTCGTAACAGTCTGCCGCCGTGGCGGGGCTGCCGCCGGAGTGGCAACGCGACCCGTCAATGGGTTGTACTGGGGAGGATCGAGTAACAGAGTGTACTCTCGCAGTATGCGCCCGGTGGGTTGGCGCAATTCAACCAGGAAGTTCAGATAGGGTTCACGTACCGGATTATCCGACTGAACCCGGATGGTCAGGCCGCCACCCTCGTCTACCGGAGTAAAGCGCAGCCCAGTGAGGAAATGTGACCGCTCAACCCCGGCCGCGTCAAAAGCTTCCGAACTGGCCAGGCCGACCCGGACGTCCTCTGCGTGTATGCCCTGGGAACCCGGGATCTCGATCACCGCGTTGAGTGGCTGATTGAGGGCTGACTTCAGTTCAACATCGCCCAATCCCAGAGCGTGGCTGACACCGATATACAATGCTGCCAGTGAGGCAACCCCTGCGACGATTTGGCGTTTGACTGCCATACCCGATCCTCTCTGTTATCAGCGCAGGCTGGTGTGCGCTGCAAGTGCTTTCCTTGGCATTCCCTGAAGGCGCAGGAACACTACGCCTCTGTATAGTCCATTATGCCATTACATTGAAGTCAAATCGAAGCCCGCCCTCTAAAACGTCAAACAAAACACACCTGAGTCCGGTGCCGGCGCTGAAAAGTCATTATATTGACCCAATTAACCACTCAAGCCGGGGTTTGTCCAGCGCCTGACAGGAAAATACCCCTGGACGATGCCGGGTCAACTGAAGGCAGACCCATCTTGCGGTAGAATGCAATCAGTCCAACACCGGGTAGCCGCATGAGCGATATCGACCAATTATTTTCCCGCCCCCTGGCCCAGGTCGGCGATTTCGTCTTTGACCAGGATGTAGCGCGTGTTTTTCCCGACATGATCAAGCGCTCGGTGCCCGGTTATCCGACAATTATAGAATCAATCGGCCTGATTGCCGGCCAGTATGCCCAGGTCAACAGCCTGATTTATGACCTGGGCTGCTCGCTGGGAGCTGCAACCCAGTCCATGCGCCGTCATGTACAGGTCGAGGGTTGCCGGGTAATTGCCGTGGATAATGCAGCGGCCATGCTGGAGCGTTGCGGCGAGTATCTGCAAGCCCAGGACGCCATGGTGGAATCGCTGCTACCGGCAGAAACCCGGCAAGCGGATATTCTTGAGCTATCCCTGGAGCCCTGCTCGGTTGTGGTGCTCAATTTCACCCTGCAGTTTGTTCCGCCTGCCGAGCGACTGGCGCTACTGAACAAGATTCACCAGGCCCTGCTCCCCGGAGGGATTCTCATACTGTCGGAGAAACTGCAGTTCGCCGATCTGGCCACCCAGGAAAACCTGGAACGCTTGCACTACGCCTTCAAGCGCGCCAACGGCTACAGTGATCTGGAAATTGCACAAAAACGCAGTGCGATTGAGCGCATCATGCTCCCGGACACACTTGAATGCCATCAACAACGTCTGGTTAAAGCCGGCTTTGCTCACAGCCATGCCTGGTTCCAGTGCCTCAACTTCTGCTCGATGATTGCCTACCGTGATTAACACCCAAAGCCTGTTTACCGCCCTGGCGGACACTCCGTTGGCCAGCTGGTCAGAAACCTTGCAAACGGTGCTCGCTGAGCGTGAGCACAGCATGCAGTTGCACGGCGACTGGCAACGCTGGCAGGCAAGCCTGCAGGCACTGCCAGCCTCGCATCCCGGACAGATTGAGTTGGTAAAAGAGGTTCGCGTCGGCAGTCAAGACGACTTGACGACAGCTCAGCAAACACAACTTCGCGAGGGGTTGATGGGATTGCATCCCTGGCGCAAGGGGCCTTTTCACCTGTTTGGACAACATATTGACTGCGAGTGGCGCTCGGACTGGAAATGGCAACGGGTGGCACCGCATATCGACTTGCACAATCGACGGGTGCTGGATATCGGATCGGGTAATGGGTATTACCTCTGGCGCATGCTCGGTGCAGGGGCTCAACTGGCTCTGGGCGTGGACCCGAATCTGCTGTTCTTGCATCAGTTTCAGGCGCTGAAACACTACCTGCCCGATCTGCCGGCCTGGCAACTACCGCTGACCCTGGAGCAGCTACCCGTCCCTCCGGGCGGTTTCGATACCGTATTTTCCATGGGAGTGCTTTACCATCGGCGCTCGCCGATTGATCATTTACTGCAATTGAAAGCCTGTTTGCGGCCGGGCGGCGAGTTGGTGCTGGAAACCCTGGTTATCGAGGGCGATGAACGTGCTTGCCTGCTACCGGAAGATCGCTACGCGCAAATGCGCAATGTCTGGTTTCTGCCCTCGGTAGCCCTGCTCGAGCGATTCCTTGCGCGCTGCGGATTCCATTCGATTCACTGCGTCGACCTGTGCCCGACATTGCCTGAAGAACAGCGCAGTACCGAATGGATGCGCTTTCAGTCACTGCCCGATTTTCTCGACCCGGACAATCTCGACTTGACGGTAGAAGGCTATCCGGCCCCTTTGCGGGCGACGCTTGTTGCACGTATCTGACGTCAGCGATTAGCCAGCCATAGCACCAGATCATCAGCCGGTAATGCGCGGGAAAACAGGAAACCCTGACACAGCGAGCAACCACGACTTTGCAGGAATTTCCATTGCGCGTCGGTTTCCACGCCCTCGGCAACCACACTCAGGCCCATGTTCTCGGCCATATCGAGGATAGTGGTAACCAACTGATTGTCTTCCGGTCGTTCGGGCACGCCAGCCAGAAAGCTCTTGTCGATCTTCAGGCGATCAATCGGGAAGCGGCGCAAATAAGCCAGTGAAGAATAGCCGGTACCAAAGTCATCAATCGCCAGCCCCACACCCAGCTCTTTGAGCTGACGCAGAGTCTGTTCGCTTTGCTCGGCATGGGTCATCAGCGCTGACTCGGTAATTTCCAGTTCCAGCATCCGCGCTGGCAAGCCGCTGCCCTGCAGTGCTTCATCCACCAGCGCTACTACATCCTGCTGCACGAACTGGCGTGGCGACAGGTTGACCGCAATGAAGTCCAGCCCCAACCCCTGCTGCTGCCAGACTAGTGCCTGACGACAGGCTTGCTGAAGCACCCAGCGCCCAATCGGCACGATCAGACCATTTTGCTCAGCCAGCGGGATAAACCGATCCGGCGCGATCATGCCCAGGTCGGGATGCTGCCAGCGCAACAGGGCTTCCACCCCCAGAACACGCCCGCTACGCACGCTGAGCAGGGGCTGATAGTGCAGGCTAAGCTCGTCATTCTCCAGGGCTTTGCGCAAGGCGCGCTCAAGCTCAAAACGCTCGCTGGCAGCTTCCGTCATCTCGCGGCTATAACCGCATACCTGATCACGCCCGTGGGATTTTGCGGTATCCATTGCAGCATCGGCATTGCGCACCAGATCTGCTGCGCTGGTACCCTGTTCCGGAAAACAGGCGTAACCCACGCTGGCGCCAACATAAATTTCCCGCCCATCCGCCAGCAACAGAGGTCTGCGCATTTCGGCGCAAATTGCCTGACCAATACTGACCACCTGGCGGGACGAAAGGTCGGGCACCAGCAGCAGGAACTCGTCCCCACCCAGGCGAGCGAGCAGATCATTCGAGCCGCAGCACCGCTCCAGCCGCTTACCGGCTTCAACCAGCACCTGATCACCAATGGCATGCCCCAGGCTGTCATTGATGGCCTTGAAACGATCCAGGTCGATATAGAGTACGGCCAGTGGCTGATTCCCACCCTGACGCTGGCGCAAGGCATGCTCGATGCGTTGCATGATCAGATTTCGGTTGGCCAGCCCGGTCAGACTATCGTAATGCGCCATGAGCTGAAGCTGCTCCTGGCTGCGTCGCAGACGCGTGATATCACTGAACATGACCAGATATCGGCTGACCTTGCCCCGGGCATCATTGACGGTGTTAGCGGTTACCCAAAGACTTACTTCGCCTTCACCCGCACGGTCAATCAGACTTTCGCCCTGCCAGTACCCTTCGCGGCGCAGCTGCTTGAGCATGCTGCGGGTCAACTGCCAGGGGGACAGCATTTTGCCCCTGAGCATGGGTCGCAACCCCTTGACCTGCTCGTGGCCAAGGCCGGTTATCTGGCTAAAGGCGGGATTGACGTTGAGAATATGCCAATCGGCATCCAGCACCATCATGCCTTCACGACTGTTCTCGAATACGGCTGCGGCCTCGCGCAGGGACTCTTCCGCTGCTTTGCGCTCGGTAATGTCATCGGCAATCATGACATAACACTGCACCTGCCCGCCGCGATCACGCAGCAGAGTCACCGTCAGGCTGATCCAGGCAATGCTTTGATCGAAGCGACGATAGCGACTTTGCAACTGAAAACTCTCGACCCGCCCCCGACGCAAGTCACGCATCAGGTCGTCCAGCCGATTGGCGGTCTGATCAAGCAGTAGGCTGCGGGGCTTGAGGGGTGCCAGAGTATCCGGCGAATAACCGGTATTCTGATAAAACGCCGGGTTGGCGCTGAGCAGGCGACCTTCCCGATTGACCAGCAACATGCCCACAGCAGCATGCTCAAACACGGCGACAAAGCGCTGCTCAATCAGTTCGCGTTCGTCAGCCAGCCGGCTTTTCTGCACCACCAACGCGGCCAGGCTGGAAAACTCCTCCAACAGATCCCGCTCATGGCAACTGGCTTCGGCCGCCTCACGGTTATAAACCGCAAAGGTGCCCAGCACCTGACCGTCTTCGTTCTTGATCGGGGAAGACCAGCAGGCACGAATGCCACCGACACGCGCCAGCTCCTGAAAGTCCTGCCAAAGGGGGTCGTTGAGAATGTCACTGACATAGACAGCTTCGCCCCGGGCGACTGCCGTACCGCAGGACCCCTTGCCTTCACCCGGTGTCACGCCATTCAGCATCCGGGTGTAGGCGGCCGGCAAACTGGGACCGGCCAGCGTACGAAAGGTACCCTCGACCGGGTCAATCAGCAGGACTGAAGCCATATGCCCCGGCCGCAAGGATTCCCATTCCAGAGCCAGCCGCTCCAGCAATTCTGCGAGTGGAGCGCGGCCAAGCAGCCCATCAAACAGCTTCATTCGCGTGCGCTGTACCAACTGCTCGTCAGCCGGTAGCACGCCCTGATCAACCAATGCATCAAGGCTGGTCGGTCCGGACATTCGACGAAGCAAGGCTTTCAACATGCGCAAATCAAGCCGTCAGCAAGTGATACGAACAGCATAGCAGCTCAACCGAATACCGCGATGGTTTGTCGGCTGATAGCTATCAATGCGCCATCTTCACGCCAGATCATCGCAGCGGTATGACCATAACCGTCCCGGGCATGCTCGATATCCGCCTTGTACAGCAGCCAATCGGTGTTACCCAGCGCTGGCACCGGCTGTACAAACTCGATGGTCCAGGTCAAAGAGCTGGCCGGAGCGCGCTGTTTCAGCAGGGGCAGTACGGCCGGCGGCCAGACATCGACCAGCCCCAGCAGATGGGCTTCATGCAGTTCACCCTCATCAGTCTTGAAGCGCATCCAGCCACCATGCTCGCGAGCCTGGCTATTGCTGAACGGCATGCCGCCAAAAGCCAGCCGAATATCAAAATGCTTGAGAAACTCAGGGGTAACGTCTTTGATATACGGCATCTGCTGGCAGTCGTCGGGGGCCTTGGCAGCAGGTGCCGGTGCGGCGGCTACATCAACCTGTGAGTTGCGCCCAGCGCCGAAACTCCCCTGAACAATACAAGCCACCTCGCCATTCTGTTTCGCCATTCCCAGCATCTGACTGACTGCCTTGCCCTGGCGCAGGATCTGGCTCTCTATCTGCAAGGGTTCACCGGGCTGGGCAGGGCCGACAAAAGTAATTGCCAGCGAACGAACCGGCCGCTCTGCTCCTGCCATGCGCCGCATGGCATCATAGATCAGAGCAACGACCAGGCCGCCATAACCGGCACGACCCTGGGCCCAATCGTCGGGGATTACAACAGTGTTATCGGCACTGTCTTCAAGCGCGGCAAGCAATTGGGCAAACGTCATCGGACTGTCCTGTGGCATTTTCAATGATCATAAGGCAAGCGAGATAACGGCTGAATGCGTGAGCGCCATCATTGCTGCAGCGAATGAGGCGTAATTGACGGCCCGGCGAGACGCAAACCGCTGAGCCAGCCCAACGCATACCATGACGCTGGCAATTCAGGCCAGTCATCCTCGCCCAGATCAGCGAGCTCGTAACCAGCCTCGCCGGCACGGGCCAACAGGCGCTCTTGCCACCAGCCAAGATAGCCGCCGTGCCCTGGTTGCAGCCGATTGGCCATGGGGCCCCGCAAACGCAATGGCAAGGATTCGAACAGGCGCTGATCGATGGCGGCAAAAATCCGCTTTTCGTTATCCAGATAGGCACTGGCAGCAGCAACGGGTATATCCAGCAGACGACCCAGATGATGAAGCTGCTCGGCATAATCGTAATGGGTCTTCCAGGGGGTAATGCGCTGTTCCCAATCCAGTTGCAAGCGGGCAATGGCTTCCAGCAATGTGCAGGGGGCTGCACTGGGCGCATCGACCAGTACAGCAAGCCAACGCCGCTGAATCAATGGCAAGGGTTGCAGCAGAATCAGCAGCTCTGCATTGCTGCTCCCCGGCTCCGGTCGCCATTGACTGACTTCGTGCGCAGCGACGTGCGGCAAGCGGGCGCAACGAGCAGCCCAACTGGCCGGACGAAGCTGGTCCCAAAGCACTTGGGCCCGATGACCGGCCTGATCCACGCGGTCACGCAACCAGCGCTCCATCAGCCAGCGTCGCCGGGATTTATACTTGCTCATCCGTTCGTCCCGTTACTCT
The DNA here is from genome assembly GCF_900105655.1 of Halopseudomonas salegens. Classification (NCBI taxonomy): domain Bacteria; kingdom Pseudomonadati; phylum Pseudomonadota; class Gammaproteobacteria; order Pseudomonadales; family Pseudomonadaceae; genus Halopseudomonas; species Halopseudomonas salegens. The sequence continues at coordinate 1,146,385 of NZ_LT629787.1, read as the reverse complement.
CGCCTTGATTCCCTGCACCACGCCGAGACCATCTTCACGCAAGGCCTTGCGATCAGTCAGTGGTACTACACGGCAGAGATCAAGGGTGAAATGCCCCAGCCGGGCGCTGTAAAGCCCGACACCAATGCCCTGCCCGACCCGTGCGGCCAGTTTTTCCAGCATGCCCGCGAGCAGGCTGTCACTCAGAGCGCCAATCGCCAGTTCACTGCTGCCGGCCAAAGCAATATTGCGCAGCACATGAGCCAGAAGACGCCAACGATTCAGTTGCCCCGCCGGCAAGCCAAACAGGAGCGCCAGGCGTTGCACCAGTCGCACGTTGCGCCAGACCACCAGCAGCAAATCCACTGCCACCCAGGGACTGGTAGCCACCAGAACCCCGGTACCGCTGGCCTCACGGCGAATCAATTGGCGAGCCTGTTGATCCAGCGAAGAGTAGAACAACTGATTCAGCCTGCCCTGGATTTCGGCGGCACTGTGCGCGGCATCCAGACCATCCAGCGCCTGCTCCAGTTGCATTTGCAGGGCTGTTCCCTGATACAGCTGGCGGACCCCCGCCAGCCACTCTGCCGGCATATGGTCCTGCTCTGCAGCCAGCGCCTGGTCCATTTGTTCACGCAATTGCTGCAAGCGGGTCATACGTAAGCGCTGGCGGTAAAGGTCTCGCCAGCTGAGCATGGCAACCACCAGAAAAAGAGCACCCAAGGCCCCCAGAGCAGCACCCAGCAGAGGTTGCCAATGCCAGGCCGCAATGGTCCAGTCAACCCATTGACCAACAGCCGCCAATGCCACCATCGCCAACAATAGACGCCACAAACGACTCGGCCAGGGGCTGAAAACGGCAGCATTGAGTTGCTCGGCATCGGCCAGCGGGGCTGTCGTAGAGGGTTGATCGGACCAGACCTCGGCTTCCAGTTCTTCAAGAATTTCGGTAGCCCGCCGGCTACTTTGCTTCTGCTCCCAGGTGTCCAGCACTGTGCTGCTGGCTGTCTTGTCTTCAGCACTCATCAGCGAGTCTCCCCGATTAACCAGGCCACCAATTGATCCATACGATAATTGGGAAAGATTTCATTGCGATGCAGGCCGGGAGGCGGCCGGAGCGGTGGCAGGCTGATCGGCTCAACCTGCAAATCCAGGGGCAAGTGTGCGGGAATTTCTGCCGGTCGATAGCGCAGCAGGCGTTGATCCTGCTGCCGTCCGGCGATCAGGGTATCGCCCTCTTGCCGAGTGGCACGCACGGCTGCCAACGGGAAACCCTTGATGGTAACGCCACCATGACGCACCGCCGTCAGGCTGTCGGTGAGGAGGTCTTCCAGGCATTGCTGAGCATCGCGTTGCTGCTCGGCAGTCAACTGATCAACCTTGGTGGCACAAAGCGCAAGGCGCCGAATGCGGGGTTTGAACAGGCGCTCGAACAGCGACCCCCTGCCGTACCGGAAACTGGCCAACAGGTCATCCAGCGCGCCTTGAACATCCGCCAGCGCTTGCGGGCCGGCTGCCAGAGGGCCGAGCATATCCACCAACAGAACTTGTTGATCCAGCCGGCTGAAATGCTGGTCGTAGAACCCTTTGACGATAAAGTCGCGATAATAATTGAAGCGTGCCTGACACTCGGCCCAGACACTGCCCGGCTCGGCATGGCTATGTTGATTCCCTGCCAGCAAGGGCACAAAGTCCAACATGACATCGGCAATGCCCCGCCCGGGCAATAAAAAGCGTCCAGGCTGATTGCGTGCCAGGCCAGCTTCGCGGCAGCGCTGCAAGAAGGCCGTCCACTCGCCCCGCAGGGCATGAAGGTCGACGCTATCAGTGCCTGCCTGTGGATCAATCGCCTGCAAGCGGGCAGCCAAGTCACCAATCAGGCTGGCGCGGGGCTCGGTTTTCACCCAGCTCGCCATTTGTTCGCACCACTGGCCATAGTCCATTTGCAGCAATGGCAAATCGAGTAGCCACTCACCGGGATAGTCGATCAGCTCCACCCGTTGCAACCGTTCACCCTGCACCGAGCCGAGCAAACCTCCTGGCGCGTAACGCAATTCCAGTTCAACGCGCGTCAGGTCAGTTGTCGATTCCGGCCAACGCGCTGGATCTCCACTCAGCGCCTGCAAAGCGTTCAAATAGGGAAAGGCATGCTCGGTACCCTCCCGCTGCCAGTGCACCGAGAGCAGACGATCAAAGGGAGAGCGTTGGCGTAAAAGACTTTTCGGGTGGTTTTCCAACTGGTTGAGCAGGCTGGTTATAAAGGTGGTTTTACCCGCCTGGCTGAGTCCAGTCACCCCAATCCGCAGGGGACGCTGCAACCAGGCACCGGCCTGTTGGCGGGCACTGGCAAGCAGGCGTGTCGGATTGCTGAGTCTGGCCATCTGGCTCTCCCGTGATTATTTAGCTGACTGCCGGTTTAGGGTACACTTGCAGGTCCATCTGATGGTAGCCAAGGTCCCAGTGTCGTGGAAATTTTCAAGGAATTCACCTTCGAGGCAGCCCACCGCTTGCCGAATGTCCCCGCCGGGCACAAATGCGGCCGTTTGCATGGCCATTCCTTTCAGGTGGCGATCCATATCAGTGGCCCGGTTGATCCGCATACCGGCTGGGTGCGCGATTTTGCCGATATCAAGGCGATCTTCAAACCGATCTATGATCAGCTCGACCACAACTACCTGAATGACTTGCCGGGGCTGGAAAACCCGACCAGTGAGGTGATTGCCCGCTGGATCTGGCACAAACTCAAGCCAGACCTACCGGAACTGAGCCAGATTACCCTGCGCGAGACCTGTACCTGCGGTTGTATTTATCGCGGGGAGTGATCCCAAACCACCACGCACATCTGGAAGGCGGCGTTGTCAGCCCCTTACCCCGGACCGTTAGATGCCAGGGATGGCATCTACGAGCTTACATGGACGTATTTACAGCGTGTCCGGGGTAAGGGGCTGACAATGCCGCCAGCGCATAATTCTGACTGAATTTCACACCGGATCATTAAAGCGCAGCAAATGCTCTGGCAGGTGCTGGATATAGTCATCCAGTTTTTCATCCGGCGGCATTTGCAGGTGAAAGCCCTGCTCCTGCAGATTGGCCAGCACCTGGTGGATATCCTCACGGGCCAGGGTGCGCGTTTCGGTGAGCACCAGATCCATACTGTGTTCGGCCCGGCCAAACAGCTGCATCAGCGCTTCGGGCAACTCGTCGAGTGGCTTGCTGCGCGGCACATACAGATACATGCCGGATTTCTTCCTGCTGCGGTAAATCGAGCACGGGACTTTCATGCGGATGCCTCGGCAAAGTTATTGGCCACTGCCAGTAATTCTGCGCCCATCAGCTCGCGCCGCCACCCCGTCAACTCATCCGGCAGGCTGTAGGGGCCCTGGGGGTAGCCGGTACGGATCAAGGCTTCGAGCACTTTTTTCTTGAGCATCAATTCCTGCGCCATACCCAGCCGCTCAGCATGACGCTGACCGACCTGACGCATCGCCTTGATCAACTTGTTGGCCGCTGGAGGCAGTGGCTCTTCAAGTCGCTCGGGGCACTCTTCACGCGGGCGCCGGGCGCCTTCGCGGATCAATTCGAGAATGGTATTGCCATGCTGACGCACGGTACGCGGGTGCATGTCCTCGATAGACGACAAGGCTGACAGGCTGTCCGGCTGGCGCTGGGCCAATGGGCACAGTGACTTTTCCCGTAACAGGCGGTTGCGCGCCTGATTGCGTTCGCGGGATTCACGCTCGCGCCACTCACAGAGCACTTGCAGTATGGCCAACTCGGCCGGCTTCAAGCGCCAGGCCTGCTTGATCTGCAGGTAGGCAGTTTCCGGGTCCTGAACCAGGTTGCTGGAAGCAACCTGGTCGGCGGCATCGGCCAGCAACCAGTCAGTCAGCCCGGCCGCCTCGATCCGCGGAGCCAGCACCTGATACAGCTCCGCCAGGTGCTGCGCATCGCCAGCCGCATAGGTGATCTGTGCTTTGGTCAGCGGGCGCTGCAACCAGTCGGAACGGGTTTCTTCCTTGGGCAGTTCGATATCCAGAATCTGCTGCACCAGACGCGAATAGCCCATGGAAAAGTCCATACCCAGATAGGCTGCGGCAATCTGAGTATCAAACAGCGGCGCTGGCACGGCGCCACAGAGATTGCGGAACACTTCCAGGTCTTCGCTGCAGGCATGCAGCACCTTGACGACTGACGGGTTGGTCAGCAGCTCGGCAAAGGGCCGCCAGTCATTTATTTCCAACGGATCAATCAGGAAACTGTGTTCGCCGTCACCGACCTGAATCAGGCCGGCAATCGGGAAAAAGGTTTCTGTACGGACGAATTCGGTATCCAGTGCCACATAGGGCAGCTGCTGCCAGTGGGCGCAGTAGGATGCCAGGGTGGCATCCTGATCGATCATCAGGGGTTCGGCCAAAGGGCTAGTCATATGATTTTCCTTCCATGCGCGGCGAGTATAACCGATCAAGCTGCAAAATGATTTGCACTGCCATTCAAGTTTGACCGACATCAACCGATAACCCCTTGAAAGCAGGCAGAATGAGCGCCTCAATTGCAGTCAATCCGCAGCAGGAGCCGGCATGGCGTTTCTTCAGAATATCCAACTGAAATACAAATTCTGGGCAGTCAACAGCGTTTTCTATCTGGTGACCCTGTTGTTGGTGCTGGTTGCTATCTGGGTGGAACAGCAGAATATACAGAGCACTCGCCAGTCCGTCGCCGAACAGTGGATTCAATCAGCTTCTCCAGCTGCGGGCATGCCGGGCCTGCGCTGGCTGGACAGCAATGTGGCCGGCGCGTCTCAAGCCGGAGCCAACCCACGCTGGCAAACCGGCCACAACAACCCCGCCCTGCTCGGCTACTGGGTGATGCGCGATGGTGAGAGCGTACGTGCGCTTGGCGTCGAGCGCCAGGGATTTACCGCCCTGCTGATCGAACGTGCCATAACCTATGGTATCGCGGTGTTTGTGTTGATGTGCGCCGTGTTGGCCACCTCACAACTGCTGATTTCATTCATTATCGGCCACATCACTGCGCTACGTGATGTCATGCTCAAGGTACAGACGACGGGTGACTTGTCGTTGCGTGCTTCAGTAGACTCGCGTGACGAAGTAGGCGCCATGGCCGGGGCCTTCAATGCCATGCAGGAAACCCAGCAACAGACTGTATCCGCCGTGCGCCAGGCCGCAGAACAACTGGATCGTGGCACCGCGCAACTGGCCACGCTGATGCAGCAGGTCAATAACGGCATGATCAGTCAGCAGGGCGAAACCGATATGGTGGCAGCTGCCGTCAACGAGATGAGCGCCACAGTACAGGATATTGCCGGCAATACCGGTACCACACGGGATCAATCGACCCAAGCTGATGAACTGGCAGGGCGCGGGCGTGATCAGGTAATCCGGGTCAGCAAAACCATTACCGGGCTGGCCAGCAGCATTGAGCGTTGTACCCAGCATATGGACAAGCTGACGGGGCACAGCAATGAAATCAGCGGTGTGGTCAACGTCATCAAGGGCATCGCCGAGCAGACCAACCTGTTGGCGCTGAATGCGGCTATTGAGGCCGCCCGCGCCGGCGAATCCGGCCGGGGCTTTGCCGTCGTCGCCGATGAAGTACGCGCCCTTGCACAACGTGTGCAAAGTTCAACCGACGAAATTCAGCGCATGATTGAAGCCCTGCAAGACGGCACACGCAACGCTGTCGGTGACATGCAGGCCAGCGCTGATCTGACCCATGAGTCAGTCGCCCAGGTCAATGATGCCGGCGGCTCACTGGAAGACATTGCCCTGGCAGTCAGCCAGATCAGCATCGGCAATCAGGAAATTGCCTCGGCGCTGGAGCAACAAACCCAGGCTGCCGACGCGATCACCCAGAGCGTGGTGCAGATTCGAGACGTGACCGAAAAAACCGTTCAACAGACCCGGCAAAGTGCGCAAACCAGTCAGGATCTGGCACAGCTGGCACACCAGTTGACCACCGCGGTCAGCAAGCTCAAGAGCTGAGAATAGAGATAATGCCTGGGCCGGGCGGCCAGACTGCCCAGATTCAATGGCCATCCATTGGATGAATGGCACAGACCCACGCACGCATAGCCTGCGTGGGCCCGGTAACCATCAGATACTCAGCTGTCCGACGCGCTCTGCAGCTGAATATAGTTCTGCAGGCCCATCTGACTGATCATTTCCAACTGGGTTTCCAGCCAGTCGATGTGCTCTTCTTCACTGTCCAGAATACGGCGGAAAAGCTCACGACTGGTGAAATCTTTCACGCTCTCACAGTAGATGATCGCTTCTTTCAGATCCTTGTGCGCGACCAGCTCCAGCTTGAGATCGCACTCGATCATTTCCTGCACATTCTCGCCAATCAGCAGCTTGTTCAGATCCTGAAGATTCGGCAGGCCTTCCAGAAACAGAATGCGTTCGATCAATTGATCAGCATGCTTCATTTCGTCGATGGATTCTTCGTATTCCTTGTCCGCCAGTACCTTTATGCCCCAGTCCTTGTACATGCGCGAATGCAGAAAATACTGGTTGATGGCGGTCAACTCGTTACCGAGAACCTTGTTGAGATGCTGAATGACTTTTTTGTCACCTTTCATGCGCGCTACCTCCTTCCGGGACTGATTCAACCCACAGGATAGCGCTTTTGAGCACGGATAGACATCCGCGCGGAGTAGTTACTGCTCAGGCAGGTTGCGCCAGAGCGGCTGCCAGAGCCATAAAGTCATTGTTGCGGGTTTCGCGAAGAATCGCCCGGGCCGTGCTGGCGCAGCGACCACACTGCTGACCTACTCCAAGCTCTTTGCCCAGTTGACGAACCGAGCTACACCCATCCTCCGCCGCACGGCGAATATCGCGGTCAGTAACACCGTGACACAGACATACATACATGGCGGCACCCCAGCAAGCCAAAGAACTTACTGATAATTATTATCATTATTGATCGGCTTTGCAACCCCTTTTTTCAACCAGCCGTACCTCATCATTCTGGAGACACAATTATCCGGGCTAACCGGCACATCGAATGTTCGCCCTCCCAGACGCACACTACCCGGGACCAGCCCGGGTAGTGTGCGACGTCTGCAATTGTTGGAGCCGAAACCCCATGGCACCTATTTGCGAATCAAGGCCAGAAAACCTCCGGCCACAACCGCAGCAGCACCGCCGATGATGAACCAAAGGGTTTCATCGGTGAAACGACCGGTTACCGCTTCGGTAACCTGATCGCCAAGTGATTGCGAAGACTGCCAGCCGAAGTAGAGCAGAAGCACTCCAACAACCAGCAACACCACACCAATCAATTGATTAGTAGACATGATTATTCTCCTCTGTCATGACCCCGGGTCAGCCTCCTGGGCGACGACCAACCAGCAGTGACACAACGAAGAGCACCAGGAAGACCAGAAACAGGATTTTTGCAATCCCGGTTGCTGTACCTGCTATACCGCCAAACCCGAGTACCCCCGCGATAATGGCGATGATCAAAAACGTAAGTGCCCAGCTAAGCATGGCAATTCTCCTTGTCTGACTGCAAGATGGCTTGCAGCACTTTTGAACAGGCTTGAACCTCTATGCAAACTCACGGGTTCAAAGGCTTGCATCTGTACAGTCGCAAGCGCCATGCCAACCAGCCAGAAATATCAAGCGCTTTAAAAACATACACTTAAATACACATTGGCAAACTGGTAACGTGCATCATGCAAGATTGCCAGCATTCCATCGTGCAACTTGCACGAGCAATTGTTGACTAATGACAACCGAATATAAATATGCGCGGAGCCAAACACATGGATGATGCCAACACTCGAGACGGTCGCATTCTGCTGGTCGATGATGAAGCAGCCATTTTGCGCACCTTTCGCTACTGTCTCGAAGATGACGGTTATCACGTTGCTTCTGCCAGCACTGCCGCACAGGCCCTGGCGCTGACACGGCAACAGGTCTTCGACCTGTGTTTTCTCGATCTCCGTCTCGGCGATGACAACGGTCTCGACGTGCTGGCACAGTTCCGCGTTCAGGCACCCTGGATGCGGGTAGTCATCGTTACCGCCCATTCCGCGGTAGATACTGCCGTCGATGCCATGCAAGCCGGTGCCGCCGATTACCTGGTCAAGCCATGCGGACCCGATCAATTGCGCATGGCTGCAGCCAAACAACTGGAAATAACCCGACTGTCTGCACGACTGGAAGTGCTGGAAGACGAGATGCATAAACCCGACAAGGATTTGCACTCACACAGCCCGGCGATGATGACGGTACTGGAAACCGCCCGCCAGGTAGCCGCAACCGATGCCAACATTCTGATCCTCGGTGAATCCGGTACGGGCAAAGGCGAACTGGCGCGCGCCATCCATGCCTGGAGCAAGCGGGCCAAAAAACAGATAGTGACGATCAACTGTCCGTCACTGACGGCCGACTTGATGGAAAGTGAACTTTTCGGGCATGCCAAAGGTGCCTTTACCGGGGCCAGCGAGAACACCTTGGGGCGCGTCAATCAGGCTGATGGCGGCACCCTGTTTCTGGACGAGATTGGCGATTTTCCTTTTGCCCTGCAACCCAAGCTGTTGCGCTTTATTCAAGACAAGGAATATGAACGCGTTGGCGATCCGGTAACGCGCAAGGCCGATGTGCGCATTCTTGCGGCAACCAATCTGGACCTCGACGGCATGGTGCAGGAAGGCAAGTTCCGCGAAGACCTGCTCTACCGTCTGAATGTAATCACCCTTACCATGCCCCCGCTCCGCGAACGCCGAGATGACATTACGACCCTGGCTGAGCGTTTTCTTGCGCGCTTTGTCAAGGAATATGCGCGACCCGCTAAGTCCTTCACCAACAAAGCCCTGCTTGCCCTCCAGGAATACAATTGGCCCGGCAATATTCGCGAACTGCAAAACGTGATTGAGCGTGCCAGCATTATCTGTTCAGCCGATGCCATTGACGCTGAACAACTTGGTCTCGGCCAGGTGGATACCGATACGGCACCTCGGGTAGGTGCCGAGCTCAGCCTGGAAGAGCTGGAAAAATCGCATATTGCAGCAGTTCTGGCCAATAGCAGTACCCTGGAGCAGGCCGCCAGAACTCTGGGGATTGATGCCTCAACCCTGTATCGCAAGCGAAAGCAGTACAACTTATGAAATTGCGCAATCAGCTTTTCCTCAGCCTCAGCGCTCTGCTCACCGTCGCCCTGGTCGGTATGCTGTTGGCCATCTTCAGCGTGTTGCATCTGACCAAGCAGCAAAGCGAAGCCATGTATCGCAACCTGACCATCGTCGAAGCGACCTTGAGCATGGGCCATGAATTGAGCAAGCAAACCACCCTGCTGCTCACTGAGGTCCTGGATGAAGAAGCACTGAAACAATCAGATCAGCGCTTTCAGAACCTGCTGGCCAAGGCCGCTGAAAGCGCGATTGACGAAAATGATCGCCAGGCAGTCAGCGAGGTCCGACGGGCCTATGATCGATACCAGCCGCACCTTGACAGCCCGGCTATCATGCGCACCCAGCTGTTTACTCACGATCAGTTTACCCGCGCCCTGGCTGCAGTCCGTGACCGCCTGAACAATGTGCAAATGCGCTACGTCAACGCGGTAGAAAGCACCGAACAGCAAACACGCGAAAGTGCCTGGATGGTTACCTGGCTACTTGGCGCCATTGGTCTGGCCATCGTCCTCATCGGTCTGGTCACCGCTCACAGTATCGCCCGGCGCTTTGCCGAGCCCATTGAAACACTGGCTGATGCCGCAGGTGAGATTGGCAAGGGAAACTTCAACGTTACCTTGCCGCTGCCCAGCATCCATGAACTCAATGCCCTGATTCATCGCTTCGGTTTGATGGCCGAAGCCTTGCGTGAATTCAAGAACAGTGACATTGAGGCCTTGCAAGCCGAACAGCAACGCTTGCAGGCAGTACTCGACAGTATTGACGACGGCTTGCTGATCTTCGACCCTCAAGGGCGCCTGGAGCATTACAACCCGGTCGCCCAACGCCAGTTGGACTGCAAACCCAGCCATCTGGGTGAGGGTCCCAGTCGTCTGTTGCACCAGGATACTCTGGACCAACAACTGCAACTGATTCTGCAGGGCGCTACCATGGATACTGAAGCCGACGACCTCAGTATCACCATAGACGGTGAATCACGCATACTCGCTTTTTCCCTGACGCCGATCAGTCAGGGGGACGACCCGGTTCGCGGGGCGGTTATGGTGCTGCGTGACGTCACCGAACAACGGACCTTTGAACGCGTACGCAGTGAATTCGTGCTGCGCGCATCGCATGAATTGCGCACACCCGTTACTGGCATGCATATGGCTTTTGCCCTGCTGCAGGAGCGCGTGAATTACCCCGAAGATACCCGCGAAGCGGACCTGATCCGAACAGTCGAAGAAGAGATGCAGCGCTTGTTGCTGCTGATCAACGATCTGTTGAACTTTTCCCGCTACCAGAATGGACTGCAGCAACTGGAGTTGGCACCGGAATCCATAGATGAGCTGATGGACCAGGCGCGGCAACGCAGTGCCAACATCACTGCAGCTAAAGATATCACCCTGACCTGCGAGGTAGAGCCTGGCCTGCCCCGAATCCCTGCCGACCGGTTGCAAATTGAACGGGTACTCGACAACCTGATCGGCAATGCGGTGCGGCATACCCGAAACGGAGGCAGTATCCGGTTACAGGCAGTTCGCCAGAATGAACAGGTGCTGCTGGCCGTCGTCGACAATGGTGAAGGCATCCCCTATGGGCAACAGGCTCGGGTATTCGAGCCCTTTGTCCAGATAGGCAAACGCAAGGGGGGGGCCGGGCTTGGGCTGGCCTTGTGCAAGGAGATAATCCAGCTGCATGGTGGTCGTATCGGCGTGCAATCGCAGCCCGGCCACGGCACTCGCTTTTACTTCAGCCTGCCGCAGTAAACTGCCAACGGCTGCTCACCACCCCCATCAACATCTTGCTCGATTCAGGGGCATGCCTGCGGTGTTACTGCACCATGCACTGGCAGAAAAGTGCTCCAATCAGCCCCGCGTTAAAATCATTCCCCATGTATTACAAGAACTTGCCGAGAGTGGCACGCAACCTGCTTTGCTTACAACTCGAAACAGTCTCATTAGCAGAATCGTAGTCGTTTCATAAATTCAGCTTCAGGGCAAAGGCGTCCACCGGCATGACTCAACAAAAGTCATGCAAGTGGGCGCTTTTTTTTGTGCGCGTTTTTTATTGGGGGAAGACCATGCAACAGCAAACAACGGGGAAAAAACATCTTTGGCTGCCATTATTGGGCAGCGTCGTGGCAATGAGTGCCTTGCCGGTCCAGGCAGAATCAGGCTCATTGATGGAAGCCATCCAGGCCGGCAAGGCCGGATTGGACTTGCGGTACCGTTTCGAGCATGTCGAGCAGGATAATCAGAACCGCAATGCCAATGCTTCAACCCTGCGCACGCGGCTCAACTATGCCACCGACAGTTATCAACATCTGAGCGCCTTTATCGAATTCGATGACATCCGGGTGCTCGGTTCGACCCGCTACAACAACGCCAGTGGCCGCCCCAGCGCGCGCACCCAGTATCCAGTGGTAGCTGATCCCAGCGGTACCGAGGTCAACCAGGCCTACCTGAATTACAGTGGGTTGCCGAATACCACCTTGCGTCTGGGCCGACAACGCATTATCTACGACAATGCGCGGTTTATCGGCAATGTCGGCTGGCGGCAGAATGAACAAACCTACGATGCCTTCAGCCTGGTCAATACCAGCCTGAGCGACACCACCCTCAGCTACGCCTATATCGATCAGGTCAACCGGATCTTCGGCAAGGATTCACCCAAGGGTGAAACCAGCATGCGCTCGCATCTGCTCAACGCCTCCTATGGCGGTCTGCCGGTCGGTCAGCTGACGGCCTACGGTTATTTCCTGGAAACGCCGGATACACCTCTGGCCTCCAACCGCACCCTGGGCCTGCGCTTCAACGGCAGCCATGCTGCCAGCGAGCAGCTGAGCCTGCTGTATGCGCTGGAGTATGCCAAACAGGATGATTTCCAGGATGGCGACAGTGCTATCGATGCCGACTATCACCTGATGGAAGTCGGCGCCACCCTGCATGGCATCACCGCACGCGTGGGCCAGGAAGTCCTTGGAGCCGATGGCTCGGCATTCAGCACCCCGCTGGCGACCGCACATGCCTTCAATGGCTGGGCTGATACTTTCCTGACAACGCCGGCGGATGGTCTCGATGACCGTTACCTGAAACTCGCTGGTCGAGTCCAGGGCACCAACCTGCTGGCTGCCTGGCACCAGTTCCATGCGGATCAAGGCAGTGCGGATTATGGCCGCGAACTCAACCTGCAGGCCGCGCGTTCCTTTGGCCCGGTGAAATTGCTCGCCAAATATGCGCGCTACTCAGCCAAAGACCTTGGCACCGACACCGAAAAATTCTGGCTGATGGCACAAGTCGCCTTCTGAACCCACCATTTTCTGCAATCTTTTGAGGAGATCCACTTATGCAACGGCATACACATATTACCCAACCCGCGGCCAGTTCAGTCTGGCAGCAGAGCCGCCAATGGTGTCTCGGCAGCACCCTGGCCCTGGGCCTGAGTCTGCTCGGCGCCGCCCAGGTACAGGCGCAGAACGCTCTGGAAAAAGAAGACCTGAATTTTGGCTTTATCAAACTGACCGACATGGCCCCTCTGGCGATAGCCTACGAACGGGGTTACTTCGAGGACGAAGGCCTGTTTGTCACCCTGGAAGCCCAGGCCAACTGGAAAGTACTGCTCGACCGGGTCATTGATGGCGAACTGGATGGCGCGCACATGCTCGCCGGTCAGCCACTGGGGGCAACCATAGGCTATGGAACCGAAGCCCATATCGTGACCGCCTTCTCCATGGACCTCAATGGTAATGCGATTACCGTCTCCAACGATGTCTGGTCAAAAATGAAACCCCATGTGCCGCATGAGGATGGCAAGCCGGTACATCCGATCACCGCCGACACACTAAAGCCAGTGGTAGAAAGCTACCGCAATGAAGGCAACCCCTTCCGCATGGGTATGGTATTCCCGGTATCCACGCATAATTACGAGTTGCGCTACTGGCTGGCCGCTGGCGGCCTGCATCCGGGGTTTTATGCGCCTCTGCGCGGCGACACGTCAGGGCAGCGCGATGCAGACGTTCTGCTCTCGGTCACCCCGCCGCCACAAATGCCTTCCACCATGGAAGCCGGCACCATTCACGGGTATTGCGTGGGTGAACCCTGGAACCAGCAAGCGGTATTCATGGGCATTGGTGTACCGGTAGTGACCAATTACCAGATCTGGCGCAACAACCCGGAAAAAGTGTTCGGCGTCAGCGCCAGCTGGGCGGAAGAAAATCCCAACACACACAAGGCTGTGGTCAAGGCTCTGATCCGCGCGGCACACTGGCTGGATGCGGATAACAATGCCAACCGCGAGGCAGCCGCCGACATTCTCTCCTGGTCCAACTATGTGGGCGCGGACGTTGATGTGATCGCCAACTCGATGACCGGTACCTTCGAGTATGAAAAGGGTGACCAGCGCGAGGTACCTGACTTCAATGTGTTCTTCCGCCACCACGCCACCTACCCCTTCTATTCCGATGCTATCTGGTTCCTGACCCAGATGCGTCGCTGGGGACAGATCCCGGACGCCAAGCCGGACAGCTGGTACCTGGAGATGGCGAAGAAAGTCTACCGCCCGGACATCTATGCCGAAGCAGCACGCGAACTGATCGCCGAAGGCAAGATGAGTGCTGACCTGTTCCCCGACTTTGATAACGAGGATGGCATGCGTGACACGCCAGCCGAGTTCATTGACGGGACACCCTATGATCCGACGCAACCCAACGCCTATATCGACAGTTTCGAGATTGGCCTGAAAAACGACGAATCCATCTGAACAAGTTGCCCCTGGTCACCTTGACCAGGGGCGCTTGCCACTTTGATAGGTGATTGTATGAGTAACCGAATCATTCATTACATGGAATTGAGCGGGTTGAACTGGATGGTTCCCGTAGTCCGGCTGTTCAAGGGCGAAAACTGGCGCGAGCAAGCCCGTGACCTGTTTGACCAGGTGGGTTTGCCGATGCTTGCCATTGGTATTTTCCTGTTGCTCTGGGCCGCTGGCGCAAGCCAGGTAAATACCAGCCTGGGCCAGTTGCCCGGCCCGGTTCAGGTCTGGGAGCAAGCCGGCAACCTGTATGAAGACCATCAGCGCGAACGCAGTCGCGAAGCCGCCTTTATGCAGCGCCAGGAAGATCGCAACGCACAACGCCTGGCAGAGAATCCGGATGCCGAAGTGCGCTGGCGCTCCTACACCGGCGCACCGACCTTCATTGATCAGGTTTTTACCAGCCTGAAAACCGTGTTTACCGGCTTTATCCTTGCCAGCCTGATTGCCATTCCGATCGGCGTCGCCTGTGGGCTCAGTCAGCGCCTGTATGGGTCGATAAGCCCCTTGGTACAGATCCTCAAACCGGTTTCCCCACTGGCCTGGCTACCCATTGTGACCCTGGTGGTCAGTGCCGTGTACGTCTCTGACGACCCCATGTTCAGTCGTTCCTTTATTACCTCGGCAATCACAGTCACGCTGTGTTCTCTCTGGCCAACGCTGATCAACACCGCAGTAGCGGTGGGTTCAATTGATCGCGACTGGATCAATGTCGGCCGCGTCATTCGTCTGCCACTGCACAAACGTATTTTCAAGATTGCCATCCCGGCCGCCCTGCCGATGATCTTTACCGGCCTGCGGATTTCCCTGGGTATCGGCTGGATGGTGCTGATCGCCGCCGAGATGCTGGCGCAGAACCCCGGACTGGGCAAGTTTATCTGGGATGAGTTCCAGAACGGCAGCTCCAACTCACTGGGCCGCATCATGGTCGCGGTACTGGTTATCGGTTTTATCGGTTTTCTGCTCGACTGGTTGATGGTGACGCTGCAGAAGTGCCTGTCGCACGACAAACAGGCCGCCTGAGAGCCATTGCAACCCAATGAGGTAACAACATGAGCGTAATGCAAATGATTAAACAGCAGCTTCCCAGTGCCGATCCGGCAGAGGGCTTGAAGCAGGAAAAAGCCAGGCAGTACGGGGGAGCTTTCCTCGATCTGAGTGGGGTATCTATTGATTTCCCGACCCGTAGCGGCTTCTTCCGTGCCCTCGACAAGGTCAACCTGAAGATCAACAAAGGGGAATTCGTCTCGGTCATCGGCCATTCCGGTTGTGGCAAATCCACCGTGTTGAATATCGTTGCCGGCCTCAGCCAGGCCACTGAAGGCGGAGCCATTCTGCAGGGGCACGAAGTCAACCAGCCCGGTCCTGACCGTGCTGTGGTGTTCCAGAATCATGCCCTGCTGCCCTGGCTGACCTGTTATCAGAATATCGAATTGGCAGTCAAAGAGATCTTCAAGGGACGCAAAAACCGCAAGGAAATGCGCGAGTGGATCGAACATAACCTGCGCCTGGTTCACATGGACCATGCCATGCACAAATACCCGGCGGAAATTTCCGGCGGCATGAAGCAACGTATTGGCATTGCCCGCGCCCTGGCCATGGAACCCACCCTGCTGTTGATGGATGAGCCTTTCGGAGCACTGGATGCTCTCACTCGAGCGCACCTGCAGGATTCTGTGATGGCGATTCAGGCAGACCTTAAAAACACGGTCTTGATGGTCACCCACGACGTCGATGAAGCGGTACTGCTCTCGGACAAGATCGTGATGATGACCAACGGACCGGCTGCCAGGATCGGTGAGGTTCTCGACATCGAACTTGAGCGCCCGCGCGAGCGCCTGGCGTTGGCCAATGATGCCCAGTACAACCAGTATCGAGCTCAGGTACTCAGTTTCCTTTACGAGCGTCAGCGGCGACCGGAAGAGGCCCATTAACCGGCTACCCAAACACCAACAAGGCTCCAGCAGGAGCCTTGTTGGTTACTACCGAGTGCTTTAGTGATCGACCGCCGCACCAGCACCACGGGGCACACGAATGTCCTCGATCAGATGCTGGATATGCGCCGGCGGTTCCTTGGTGAACCTGGCTACCGTTACCGCAGAAATGAAGTTGAAAATCATGCCCAGCGTACCAATACCTTCCGGCGAGATCCCGAACCACCAGTGATTGGCATTATCCAGTTCCGGGCTGATGAACTTGAAGAACACGATATAACTGAAGGTGAACACCAGACCCACAATCATGCCGACAATCGCCCCTTCCCGGTTCATCTTCTTGGAGAAGATCCCCAGCACAATGGCCGGGAAGAAGGAGGCGGCCGCCAGACCGAAGGCAAAGGCCACCACCTGGGCGACAAAGGCCGGCGGATAGATCCCGAACAGGCCGGCGATCACCACCGCCACCGCAGCGGCCAGTCGTGCGGCCAACAACTCCTGCTTCTCGGTGATATTCGGCGCCATATTGCTCTTCAACAGGTCATGCGAGACCGACGTCGAGATCACCAGCAACAACCCTGCTGCGGTTGACAGCGCCGCCGCCAGACCACCTGCGGCAATCAAGGCCACCACCCAGCCGGGCAGATTGGCGATTTCGGGGTTGGCCAATACGATGATATCGCGGTCGACATAGATTTCATTGGCGTTGTCCGTGACGGTGTTGGTCACCACCCGCTCGCCATGTTCACCCTGTTCGCCGGAAAAGCGCGGTGCCCCCTGGAACGGGCTGCCTGGCGCCATCTGGATGATGCCGTCACCATTCTTGTCGTGCCAGGCTACCAGACCAGCGTTTTCCCAGGTGGTCACCCACTCGGGCACTTCCGTATAGGGGGTTTCCGGGATGGTGTTGAGCAGGTTGGTCTTGGCAAAGGCGGCCAGCGCAGGTGCAGTGGTGTAGAGAATGGCAATAAACAGCAGCGCATAGCCGGCTGATTTGCGCGCATCGCGCACGGTCGGGGTGGTGAAGAAGCGTACAATCACATGGGGCAAGCCTGCAGTGCCCACCATCAGCGCCATGGTGATAAAGAACACATCGATGGTCGCCTTGCTGCCATCGGTATAGGCATCAAAACCGAGTTCGGCACCCAGCCCGTTGAGCCGGTCAAGCAGGTAGGTGTCGGTGCCCGATACTGTGCTGCCAAAGCCCAACTGGGGAATCGGCATACCGGTAATCATCAGGGAGATATAGATCGCCGGCACCATATAGGCAAACATCATCACGCAGTATTGCGCCACCTGGGTGTAGGTGATGCCCTTCATGCCACCGAGTACCGCGTAGAAGAAGACGATGGCCATGCCGATGACCACACCAACGGTGATATCCACTTCCAGGTAACGTGAGAACACGATACCCACGCCTCGCATTTGCCCGGCGACATAGGTGAAGGAAATAAAGATCACGCAGATCACCGCCACCACCCGCGCCGTCTGCGAGTAATAGCGTTCGCCGACAAACTCCGGCACGGTGAACTTGCCGAACTTGCGCAGGTAAGGCGCCAGACACATGGCCAGCAGCACATAGCCACCGGTCCAGCCCATCAGGTAGACACTGCCGTCACGACCGAGAAAGGCGATCATGCCAGCCATGGAGATAAAGGATGCTGCTGACATCCAGTCAGCACCAGTAGCCATACCATTGGCAATCGGGTGCACGCCCTTGCTGGCGACATAATATTCACTGGTACTGCCGGCGCGTGACCAGATGGCGATGCCGATATAAAGGGCGAAGGTCGCCCCGACAAACAGATAGATAAGAGTTTGGGTTTCCATGGGGGGCTCCTCGCTTACTCTTCGTGGAAGTCGTATTTACGATCGAGCCGGTTCATCTTCCAGACGTAGAAGAAGATCAGGACCACGAAGGTGTAGATGGAACCCTGCTGGGCAAACCAGAAGCCAAGCGGGAAGCCAAAGAAGCGAATATTGTCGAGCAGATCGACAAACAAAATGCCGGCACCAAAGGACACCGCGAACCAGATGACCAGCAAGGTCAGCATCAGGCGCACGTTTTCCTTCCAGTAGCCGCGGGCAGCGTCTTCTCTTGAAAGGGACATAACCATCTCCGATTGTTGTTGTTTTGACGCATCGACGGTAGCACCGCAGTGGTCAATCGGAGATTAAGACTTAGGTCGTAGCAGGGCTTGCAGGCAGGACAAGAAAGGCTTTATCAAGACTGAATTGAGACCATCAAGCCATTGATTTCAATCAATTAAAGACTGAGAAAAATGAACCTGGATGAGGTCTGAAAATGCCCCCCCTACTTTGGTCTAGATAACGTCAAGAGTGCTTGCTTACCCGTGCATTTCACCCCTTGGCGAGGCTCAGGAGCATCAAGGCGACAGAAAAGAAAACCGGGGAAATCATAAAACGTCAACGCAAAGTCTCCCCTCTCCCCTTGCGTGGGAGAGGGGAAAGAGGAACGACAAGTCAGAAATGATTACTGCTTGCGCACAATCACACTGCCAATCGAATAGCCGGCACCAAAGGAACAGATGACTCCATGGCTGCCACTGGGCAGATCATCCTGATGTTTGTGGAAGGCGATGATCGAGCCGGCAGAGCTGGTATTGGCATGCTGATCAAGCACTACAGGCGCCTCCTTTTCATCCGGATCACGGCCGAGCAGCTTGCGTGCAATCAACATATTCATGTTCAGGTTGGCCTGGTGCAACCAGAAACGGCTGATATCGGTAACGGGCAGGTTATGCTCCTGCAGGTGCGTCCCGATCAGCTCGGCCACCATGGGACAGACATCCTTGAACACCTTGCGGCCCTGCTGAATAAACAGCTTGTCCGGTTGGCCAACACCCTCCGGCGCACAACGGTTGAGATAACCGAAGTTGTTGCGGATATTGTTGGAGAACTTGGTCAACAGCTTGGTACCCAGAATATCGAACTGGTGCCCGGATACAGCCAGATCGGCTCGCTCCAGCACCACTGCCGTACAGGCATCACCAAAGATAAAGTGGCTGTCACGGTCACGGAAATTCATGTGCCCGGTACAGATTTCCGGGTTAACCATGAGAATTGCACGCGCCTGACCCAACTGAATGTTGTTGGCCGCATTCTGGATACCAAAAGTCGCCGATGAACACGCCACGTTCATGTCATAACCGAAGCCATCGATGCCCAGCGCGTCCTGTACTTCGATGGCAATTGCCGGGTAGGCCCGTTGCAGGTTGGAACAGGCAACGATAACCCCGTCAATATCAGCGGCCGTGCGACCAGCCCGCTCCAGGGCCTGGGTAGCCGCCTTGACCGACATCTCACACAGGATCGACCATTCGTCATTGCTGCGCTCGGGGATATCCGGAACCATGCGCCGGGTATCCAGAATACCCTCCTTGTTGACCACGTAACGGCTCTTGATACCCGAAGCCTTTTCAATGAAATCGGTGCTCGAACCGGCCAGCGCAGTCATCTCGCCGCGCTCGATAGCGGCGGCATTGTCACGATTGAACTGTTCGACATAGGCGTTGAAACTGGCAACCAGTTCTTCATTGCTGATGCTGTTCGGGGGTGTATACAAACCCGTTCCGCTAATCACGACGTTGTGCACGGTCGGTCCTCTTCTCTGTTATCAGGGCGGTGCAAGGCCCGCACGCCTTGTACCTTGTTGTATTGTTGCCGCAGCCATTCCTGCACCAGGGGAAAATGGTCCACTGCTGCCTGTTGGTGGCCAAGCAGATCATTGTGGCCATAATTCCGTGAGCATCCACTGCCCTGTTCCAGTACTACTATTTGCGCATCATGCCGTCCCAGTTCGCGGGCAAAGGCCTTGACGTCCGCCACCGCACCCATGATCCGATCAGCCTTGCCGGTCAGATACAGCCCGGGCGGCCAATTCAGAGTCGCCAAAGCGTCAGCATAATCGAAACCATCGGTCAAATCACGCCATGCCCCACCTTGTAGCCAATCCAGAGCATCTGCCTGCAACTGACAGGACTCATTGCTGGTACCCGCACCCAGGGCAACAGCTGGCACATAACCCTTGATGCGCGAAAAACGGGTCACGACACCTTGCCACAGCCAGTTGATCACCAAACGCTTGCGCCAACTTGCAGCCACACTGGCTCGGCGGGTCGCGAAATGTACCAGACCGGCACTGTTGGCCAGCCATTGGGGCTGTCGAATCAACGCACTGGTCAACCATAAACCACCGACCCCATGCGCCAGACCCGCCCAGGCTTGCCCGGCATGCGATGCCGACAGCAGCTCGAACAAGGCCGGCAAGTCATTGCAAATCAGGGCGTTCTGAGTAATCACCAACCCCGGTTCAAGAGCAGGCGTGCTGTGCCCGTGGCCGCGCAAATCGGGCACATAAACGCTGTAGCCGGCAGCGGCCAGAAAAGGCGCCAACCCCAGACCATGTGACGGGTAGAAAACCCGCCCATCTTCCGCCAGCCCGTGCATCAGCAACAGCGGTGGGCCACTGGCCTCTGCGGTAGCGCTGAAACGCTGCACATGCAGCGTTTCGCCATCGGCGGTCGTGACCCGCATGGCGACACTGAGAATCCCGGACTGGTCGAAGGTTTCGTCAATCATCAGCCAATTGTAACCTGTTCATCGACCAATCTCCTGCCAGAGTTTGTTCAGTCGTTTGGCCGATACCGGCATACGCGTGCCCAATTGCTGGGCAAACAACGATACCCGGTATTCTTCCAGCATCCAGCGCCATTGCACCAGGCGCGAATCATGCCGCCCTTCCTGTCGATAACGTGCTGCGCGATCCTGATATTGCTGCCAGAGACCCTGCAACTCGTCGGTCCACACGCGATCACGCTGTGTTTGCCCGGCCAGCTTGTCCAGACGCTGCTGCAAGGCTGCAAAGTATCGCGGGTATTCATTCAACCATTCGGCGGGCACTTCCCGCACAAATCCGGGGTAAACCAGGTTGTCCAGCTGCTGTCTGACATCATTCAATGCCAACGCCCAGGAAAGGTCGATCTTGCCCTTCAAACGCTTCTGCACCTGATGCCAGTCTTTCAGCAACTGCAGAAGCTGGCTGCCAAGACGCTCGGCTGTCGCCACCCAATCACCCCGCCCTGCCTCGATACAGGCAGCCAGGGCATCAGGATCACGCGGCAACGGTTCCCCGGATGGCAAGCAGCAGCGATCAATGGCGGCCAGCATCAAGTCATCCAGCAATTGCTGCTGGCTACCCATCTCGCGGTAATAGATGGCAGCTTCCCTGGCCACACTGAGCTTTTGGCGCAAGTATCGCGCCTGCTCACTCAGGGCCTGCAGGATCAAACGTTGTACGCCAAGCCGGTGCGCTTGCTCTGCGGTCTCCGGCAGATCAAACAACTGCTCGACGACCTCTTCACCCTGCTCCACCCATGCTGGCCAGAAAGTCACGGAGATCCCGGCCTGCTGCTGAGTTATCTCAACCGGTAGCGCGTACGTACCCGGCTGGGCTTCTGGTTGACTCGGCGTTTCTGCCAATGGCCTGGCCGGTTCAATGGCCTGGCCCTCCAGCTGCTGACAAAGCGCGGTGTAATCTCGTCCGCTGGCAATCACCTGGCCCTTGCCATCGAGCACTTCCAGCCGCATCAGCAAGTGTGCCTCCAATGCCAGCTCTTGCCAGGCATCATCGTCAATCCGTGCACCGGTCATCCGCGTCAGCTCGCGTCCCAGGGTTGGCCCGAGCGGGCCTTCGCCAAAAGGCATGCGCTCCAGGGCGGCAGCCACAAAATCCGGAACCGGAACAAAATTCTTGCGCAGTGTTTTGGGCAAGGCCCTTACCATGGCCACGCATTTGTCGAACAGCAAACCCGGTACCAGCCAGTCCAGCCGCTGCTCCGGCAACTGCCGCAATAGTGCCGCTGGCACACGCAGGGTCACGCCATCAGCGGGATGGTTGGGCTCGAAATGGTAGCTCAACGGCAAGGCAACCTGTTGCCAGCGCCAGGAATCCGGGTACTGCTCTCCACTGACTTCGCTGGCTTCTCGCTGCAGCAGCTCATCCCGCGTCATGTGCAGCAATCCAGGTTCTTGCTGGCTGGTTTTTTTCAACCAGCGCTCAAAACTGGCCAACTGATAAATAGTGTCGGGTATGCGGGCATTGAAGTAGGTAAACAGGGCTTCATCATCCACCAGAATGTCACGCTTGCGCGCCTTGGCTTCCAGCTCGTTGAGCTCTGCCAGCAATGCCTGGTTGGCACGATTGAAAGCTGACTTGCCATGCCACTCACCCTCAACCAGAGCCCGGCGAATAAAAATGTCCCGCGCAGCGGTCGGGTCAATCGGACCAAAGTGCACCTTGCGCCGGGGCACAATGATCAACCCGAACAGACTGACCTGCTCAAAGGCTACCACCTGCCCACGTTTCTTTTCCCAATGGGGTTCACTGTGACTGGTCTTGCTCAAATGGCTTGCCAAAGGTTCGACCCAAAGCGGATCGATTTTCGCCGCCAGACGACCATACAAACGTCGTGTTTCAGTCAATTCGGCAACCATGATCCACGCCGGCTTTTTCTTTGCCAGGGCTGAAGACGGGTGCAGAAGAAAACGCCGCTGGCGAGCACCCATGTAGTCGCCATCTTCAGTCTTGTTGCCGAGATGACTGAGCAGGCCTGCGAGCAAGGCCTTGTGCACAGCCTCATCACTGGCAGGCTCGCGATTGCGCTCCAGACCCAGATCACGACAGGTCAGCAGCAGCTGGCGATGCGTCTCGCGCCACTCTCGCATACGCAAATAATTGATGAAGTTGCGCCGGCACCAGCTGCGCAGCTGATTCTGGCTCAAGTCCTGGCGCTGGGCTTCAAAACCACGCCACAGATTGAGAAAAGCGACAAAGTCGGACGCCTCGTCCTTCCACTGTGCATGCGCCTGATCGGCGGCTTGCTGGCGCTCCAGGGGACGCTCCCTTGGGTCCTGAACTGACAGCGCGCTGGCAATCACCAGCAATTCTTCCAGGCTGTTCAGCTCGGCCGCCGCAATCAGCATGCGTCCAATGCGAGGGTCGGTCGGCAAGCGAGCCAGTTGCCGACCTGTTGCAGTAATCTCGCCATCCTTGCTGACCGCTCCCAGCTCCTGCAACAGATTGAAGCCATCGCTGATCGCGCGGCCATCTGGCGGTTCGATAAAGGGAAAATCTTCAATACGGCCCAGACGCAAATGCAGCATCTGCAGAATCACCGCCGCGAGGTTGGTGCGCAGAATCTCCGGATCGGTAAACGCCGGCCGACGCTCGAAATCCTCTTCGCTGTACAGACGCACACAAAGGCCGTCTGCAACCCGACCACAACGCCCCTTGCGCTGATTGGCGCTGGCCTGAGACACCGGCTCGACCGGCAATCGCTGCACCTTGGAACGCGGGCTGTACCGGCTGATGCGCGCCTCGCCGGGATCAATCACATAGGCAATGCCGGGAACCGTCAGCGAGGTTTCCGCCACGTTGGTCGCCAGTACCACGCGTCGGCCGGCGTGGGACGAGAATATCTTCTGCTGCTCGGCCGATGACAGGCGCGCATACAGCGGCAGGATTTCGGTATGCCGCAGGTTGGCCTTGCGCAGGTAATCGGCGGTATCTCGAATTTCTCGCTCACCAGGCAAAAACACCAGGGCATCGCCAGGCGGCTTGTGGTTGGCACGTTCGTAAGCTTCCAGCTCGCGAATCGCCGCGACAATGCCCTGATCAATGCTCAGGTCTTCCTCCAGGGCATTGCCCTCTTCGTCCATCTCCGCCTGTAGCGGGCGATACCAGACATCCACCGGATAGGTGCGCCCGGACACTTCGATGATGGGGGCATTATCGAAATGCGCCGAAAAGCGCTCCAGGTCGATGGTTGCCGAGGTAATAATGACTTTGAGGTCGGGTCGCTTGGGCAGAATGGTCTTCAGGAAGCCAAGCAGAAAATCGATATTCAGGCTGCGCTCATGGGCCTCATCGATAATCAGGGTGTCATAACGATTGAGAAAGCGGTCATGCTGGGTTTCCGCAAGCAGAATACCGTCGGTCATCAGCTTGACCAGGGTGCGCTCGTTGCTTTGATGGCTGAAGCGCACCTGATAGCCCACCAGCTCGCCCAGGGGCGTGCCGATTTCCTCGGCAACCCGGCTGGCGACGCTTCTTGCCGCCAGCCGGCGTGGCTGGGTGTGACCGATCAGGCCATGCACCCCACGGCCCAACTCCAGGCAGATTTTTGGCAATTGGGTCGTCTTGCCTGACCCCGTTTCGCCGGCAATCACGATGACCTGATGCTCGCGAATCGCATCCATGATCTGTTCGCGCCTGGCGGCGATCGGCAACTGGTCGTCATAACGGATCGCCGGAACACTGGCTGCGCGCTGGCTGGCCAGGGCGCAGGAAGCCTGAAAACGCGCCAGCCACTTTTCCTTGCGCGCAGGGTCCGGGTGTTTACCCAGTGCATGCAGTTGCCGCCGCAGCGGATGACGGTCGGCACTCATGGCCAGTTCAAGATTATTGACGAGTTGCTGCTGGTCGCTCATGAATTCGCTATCTGTAGGCCCCAATCGGGCCAAATGAAAAAACCCCGCCCGGATAACCGGGCGGGGTCTATTGTCGCAGATTAGGCACAGGCGGTGTTAGCTGGCCTTTTTCCACTCTTCGTCACGCAGCTCACGACGCAGGATCTTGCCAACGTTGGTGGTTGGCAACTCACTGCGGAACTCGACAAACTTGGGTACCTTGTAAGCGGTCAGGTGTTCACGCATATGCGCCTTGATCTTGGCTTCATCCAGATCGGAGTCAGCGGTTTTGACCAGGAACACCTTGATCGCTTCACCGGATTTTTCATCCGGCACACCGACTGCAGCACATTGCACGACACCCGGAATCTTGGCCATTACATCTTCCAGTTCGTTCGGGAACACATTGAAGCCGGAGACCAGGATCATGTCCTTCTTGCGATCGACAATGCGCAAATAGCCGTCGGGCTGGATAATGGCGATATCACCCGTTTTCAACCAACCCTCTTTGTCGAGCATTTCATCGGTAGCTTCCTTGCGCTGCCAATAGCCCTTCATGATCTGCGGGCCTTTGACACACAACTCTCCGCGCTCACCCATCGGCATTTCATTGCCGTCATCATCGATCACCTTGCACAGGGTCGAAGGAACCGGAATGCCAATGGTGCCGAGCTGAATATTGTCGATCGGATTGACCGTGGCCAGCGGGCTGGTTTCGGTCATGCCGTAGCCTTCGCAAATCTTGCAACCGGTGACTTCTTCCCAGCGCTCGGCGGTGGCCCGCTGCAGTGCCATGCCTCCAGACAGGGTGACCTTGAACTTGCTGAAGTCCAGTTGACGGAAGGCTTCGTCATTGCACAAAGCAACAAACAGTGTATTAAGGCCGACAAAACCGGTGAACTGAACCTTGCTCAGCTCCTTGACGAAGGCCGGAATATCCCGCGGATTGGTGATCAGAACATTGTGGCCGCCGCTGATCATCATCGCCATGCAATGAAAAGTGAAGGCGTAGATGTGATAAAGCGGCAAGGGACAGATCAATACCTCTTCGCCGTCCTTGATGGTGTTGCCCATCATCGCCTTGGCCTGCAGCATGTTGGCGACCAGGTTGCGATGAGTCAGCATGGCGCCCTTGGCCACCCCGGTGGTACCGCCAGTGTATTGCAGAACAGCGATGTCATCAGCGTGTGGATGCGCTTCACGGAAACTGCATTGCTTGCCACGTTTAAGCGCATCGTTGAAGCGAATGGCTTTTTTCAGATGATACTCGGGCACCATTTTCTTCACGTGTTTGACCACGGTATTGACCAACAGGCGCTTGAGTGGCGGCAGCATGTCACCGACTTCGGTAACAATAACCTGCTGCACTTTGGTTTTTGGAACCACCTTTTCAGCCAGATGGGCCATATTGGCCAGACAGATCAGTGCCTTGGCACCAGAGTCATTGAACTGATGTTCCATCTCTGTGGCGGTATACAACGGGTTGGTGTTAACCACTACAAAGCCCGCACGCATGGCACCAAACACAGCAATCGGGTATTGCAAGACATTGGGCATCTGGATCGCGATACGATCACCTGGCTCCAGACCGGCGTGATTTTGCAGATAGCCGGCAAAATGACCGGACAATTCATACATCTCGCCGTAGGTGATGGTCTTGCCCAGGTTGGAAAAAGCCGGCTTGTCCGCGAACTTTTCGCAGGAATCCTTGAGTACGGCGAGAATATTGGGGTATTGGTCAGGATCAATTTCAGTTGGGATGCTGGCTGGGTATTTGTCAGCCCAGAAGTTGTCATTCATTGCTGCCCGCTCCTGAATACTGCCGGCCTGAAGGAGATTCAGGATCGGCTCAATTTCTTGAAGTTGTAGTAAACCAGTTCGCCACGCAAAAATGCGAACGAATTATTATTAATAGTCACAAAGCGAGCGAAGATTATCAGCTTTTATATGCACCGACCAGCCTGAGGTCAGCAGCAAAAAATCCGGGAATCGCGCCCACCCACCACCCAAAAGGGTGGCAGGCAAGCACAGTATGGAGGGTCAGCGTTTAGCTGTCACGCAACTCACGACGCAAAATCTTGCCGACCGGGGTCATCGGCAACTCATCGCGCAACTCGATTTTCCTTGGCACTTTGTAGCCGGTGAAGTTCTCGCGGCAGTATTCCTTCAGTTCTTCGACCGTCAGGCTCTTGTCGGAAGGAATGACAAACAGTTTGACGGCTTCACCGGATTTCTCATCGGGCACGCCGATGGCAGCAGCATTGGCTACTTTCGGGTGGGCAGACACCACGTCTTCGATTTCATTCGGGTAGACGTTGAAGCCGGAAACAATGATCAGATCCTTGATGCGGTCAACAATGCTGACGAAGCCGTCCTCATCGATAATGGCAACATCACCGGTCTTGAACCAGCCATCGTCGGTAATGCTTTCAGCTGTCGCTTCCGGACGGTTCCAGTAGCCTTTCATGACCTGCGGACCTTTGACACACAGCTCGCCGCGTTCTCCGATCGGCAGTTCATTGCCGTCTTCATCGATCACCTTGAGTGCCGTGCCCGGCACGGCCAGACCGACGCTGCCCAAGCGCGCCAGGCCATCGCCCGGGCTGGCGGAAACCACCGGCGAGCACTCGGTCAGACCATAGCCTTCGCCGACGGTGCAATCGGTGCGCGCTTTCCAGCGCTCGGCAGTAGCCTTGACCAGAGCAGTGCCACCGGAATTGGTGCTTTTCAGTTTCGAGAAATCGATCTGATCAAACTCGGGGTGATCCATCAAGGCAACAAACAGGGTGTTGAGACCAACAATCGAAGAAAACTGCCACTTCTTCAACTCTTTGATGAAGGCTGGAATATCGCGCGGATTGGTAATCAACACATTATGGTTACCCGCAATCATCATGCACATGCAGTTAACGGTGAAAGCATAGATGTGATACAGCGGCAACGGCGCAATGACCACCTCGCCCTCTTCACTCATGATCTTCTTGCCGTCCTTGTCAACCTGCTGCATGTTGGCGTAAACCTGCAGCATGTTGGCAACCAGGTTGCCATGGGTCAGCATGGCGCCTTTGGCAACACCCGTAGTACCGCCGGTGTATTGCAGCACGGCGATATCATCCAGATTCTTTTCCACGGCAGTCGGCTTCTTGCCATCACTCTGCTTCAGCGCGTCCTTGAAGCTGACAGCTTGTGGCAGATTGAAATCCGGCACCATCTTTTTGACTTTCTTCACCAGGGTATTGATCAGCCATCCCTTGAGCGGACTTTGCATGTCGCCCATGCGCACTTCGATCAAATGCTTGATCTCGGTATCGGGTAATACGTCTTCAACCAGGTGACCAAACACATTCATGTAGACCAGCGCCTTGGCACCGGCATCGGTAAACTGATGACGCATTTCCCGGGCGGTATACAGCGGATTGGTATTGACCACAATCAGGCCGGCACGCAAGGCACCGAACACGGCAATCGGAAACTGGATTACGTTGGGCATCTGTACTGCAATGCGGTCACCCGGCTGCAGGTCGGTTCTGGTTTGCAGATAGTGAGCAAAGGCAGCTGAATAGCGATCCAGCTCACCGTAGGTGATAGTAACGCCGAGATTGCTGAAGGCAGGACGATCAGCAAATTTGCTGGCTGCCGATTCAAAAACGTCAGGAATGTTTCTGTACTGATTGAAATCGACCTCATTGGGCACGCCCGGCGGCCGCTTGTCATTCCAGAATGCTGCTTCCATTATTCTTATCCTCTTTCCCCGTGATAAATGCGAGTGCTTGTTGTCAGATCGGCTCTATTTTGGCCAATTCATCGGCATTGTGTTGTTGTCGTATAGAATTCGGGAGATAAAATTAACAGGAATACCTGCAAATACAAAACCTTGTTCTGTTTCATTGATCCAATCAATAAGTCTGGGTGATCATGATCACGATCGTCAAGCCGGGAAGCCACCTCGGTAACCACTAGAATTCGCTCATCCATAACCAGGGAGTCGCTTGTGAGCCAACTCGTCAATACCCCTTATGCAGAACTGACCGAGGGCAGCCAGGCCCGCGTAACTCACCGGGTCACCGAGCTTGACCTGATCCTTTTTGCTGAAGTTTCCGGCGACGTCAACCCCGTTCACCTCGACGAAGATTTCGCCGCAGCCACCCCGTTCAAAGGCCGCATCGCCCACGGTATGTTTTCCGGCGCACTGATCTCCGCAGCAATCGCCTGCGAATTACCCGGTCCCGGGAGCATTTACATAGGCCAGGAGCTCAGCTTTATGCGCCCCGTAAAGCTGGGAGACGAGATTACCGTGGAACTGGAAGTACTGGAAAAACTGCCGAAGAACCGGGTCAGAATCGCAACCCGCGTGTTCAATCAGGATGGCAAGAAGGTGGTGGATGGCGTGGCAACGGTGATGGCACCCACAGAAAAAGTCAGCGTGCCGCGTCCACAACTGCCGGCAGTCAGGTTGGAGTAAAAGCCGCTGGAGGCTGGAGGCTGGAGGCTGGAGGCTGGAGGCTGGAGACTGATTGTCACCGAGTTCGCCGAAACCCTATCTGGTTTTACCTGGCTTCGGCGCACCTGACTATTTGGCTACCCGTTTGAAACAAGGTATTCCAGCTTCCAGCCTTGAGCATATAGTCCCCAGCAAGCTGGGGGGCTACTTGCTCAGGTAACGCATCCCCTCTTCCAGCCCTTCCAGCGTCAGCGGATACATCTTGTCGTCGATCAGCTCGCGCATCAGGCGGGTAGACGTCGTGTATTCCCAGGCATCCTTGGGGTAGGGATTGATCCAGATGAGCTTCTTGTATTTTTCCATAAAGCGGCGCATCCAGACGTGGCCAGCCTCTTCGTTCCAGTGCTCGACACTGCCGCCAGGCTGGGTAATCTCGTAGGGTGCCATGGCCGCATCACCCACGAAGATGACCTTGTAGTCCGGGCCATATTTGTGCAGCAGGTCAATGGTCGACGTTCGCTCACTGGTGCGGCGCAAATTGTTCTTCCAGACCGACTCGTAGATACAATTGTGGAAGTAGAAATACTCCAGGTGCTTGAATTCGGTTCGGCAGGCCGAGAAAAGCTCCTCGCAAACCTTGATGTGCGCATCCATGGAGCCGCCAATATCAAACAGCAGTAACAGCTTGACCGCGTTGCGCCGCTCCGGACGCATCTGGATATTCAACAAACCGGCATCGCGCGCAGTATGGTCAATAGTGCCGTCAATATCCAGCTCATCGGCTGCACCGGTACGGGCAAACTTGCGTAGTCGACGCAAGGCAACCTTGATATTGCGCGTGCCCAGCTCAACCTGATCATCCAGATTCTTGTATTCGCGCTTGTCCCACACCTTGGCCGCCCTGCCCTGGCGCTTGCCGGCATCGCCGACACGAATACCTTCAGGATTGTAGCCACCCGAACCAAAGGGGCTGGTACCGCCCGTACCAATCCACTTGTTACCGCCTTCGTGGCGCTCTTTCTGTTCGTCGAGACGTTTCTTGAACTCTTCGATCAGCTTGTCGAGCCCACCGAGCGAGTCGATCTTGGCTTTCTCTTCGTCCGTCAGCAGGCGCTCGAATTCCTTGCGCAACCAGTCTTCCGGAATCAGGGCTTCAATCAGATCGTCGAGGTTTTCCAGCCCCTTGAAGTAGGACCCGAAAGCGCGATCGAACTTGTCGAAGTGACGCTCGTCCTTGACCATGATGGCGCGCGACAGGTAGTAGAACTCTTCCATGTCAGCGAACACCACATGGTGTTTCAGCGCATTGATCAGATCCAGCAGCTCACGCACCGAGACCGGCACCCTGGCTGCACGCATTTCATTGAACAGGCCCAATAACATCGGGCACCCCCTCATTGATTCTATCGAGCTCAGACAACAACACCGATCATGACGGCGGTATTGCCTGACGCCTGCCCCAGACCGTCTGTGACCAGGGACGGTCACAGACGAGCTTACAGGGATGTACTTGCAGCGTGTCTGGGGCAGGCGTCAGGTAATACCGCCACACCAGAAGGCACTCCAGACCGATCAGCGGTTCTGACGACGGGTCATAAAGGCCAGGCGCTCGAGCAACTGCACATCCTGCTCGTTCTTGACCAGC
Organism: Halopseudomonas salegens; assembly: GCF_900105655.1. Classification (NCBI taxonomy): domain Bacteria; kingdom Pseudomonadati; phylum Pseudomonadota; class Gammaproteobacteria; order Pseudomonadales; family Pseudomonadaceae; genus Halopseudomonas; species Halopseudomonas salegens. Next base: position 1,115,948 of record NZ_LT629787.1, on the reverse strand, counting down.
GCACCGTACAGCGGTGGAATCGCTTTGGTCGGATCACGGTCACGCAGGATTTCTGCACCGATCTCATCGGCCATCAACAATTTCAACCAATCGACCAGCTCCGAGGTAGACGGCTTCTTCTTCAGACCCGGCACCTTGCGCACGTCAAAGAAGATATCCATCGCTTCGGAGACCAGGTCGTTCTTGATACCCGGGTAGTGCACGTCGACGATCTTCTGCATGGTCGCGCGCTCGGGGAAAGCGATGTAATGGAAGAAGCAACGACGCAAGAAAGCGTCCGGCAACTCTTTTTCGTTATTCGAGGTAATGATGATGATCGGGCGCTGCTTGGCCTTGATCGTCTCATTGGTCTCGTAAACGTAGAACTCCATCTTGTCGAGTTCCTGCAACAGGTCGTTGGGGAACTCGATGTCCGCCTTGTCGATTTCATCAATCAGCAAAATGGCGCGTTCTTCAGACTCAAAGGCCTCCCACAGCTTGCCCTTCTTGATGTAGTTGCGCACATCATGCACCTTGTCGACACCCAGCTGGGAGTCGCGCAGACGACTGACCGCATCATATTCGTACAGGCCCTGATGCGCCTTGGTGGTCGACTTGATGTGCCAGGTAATCAGTTTGGCGCCCATGGACTCGGCCAATTGCTCGGCCAACATGGTTTTACCGGTACCGGGTTCGCCCTTGACCAACAGCGGGCGTTGCAACGTAATAGCGGCGTTGACCGCCAGCTTCAGGTCGTCTGTAGCAACGTAGGAAGCCGTGCCTTCGAATTTCATGGTGCATCCTCGACTCAATCATGGGTCCGACGCCGCCAACTGCCGACGCCACAAATCAGCCGGTGACTATAACGCGGCACCGGGTATAGTGTGAACCGGGCTGACGTATTCAGTCACTGAATGGTCGTCCGCCGCACCTCTTCCGTCGCAGCGCCAGACTGGCTATGCTGCCGGCAACCCTGTTATTCAATTTGCCAAAGGCAGTCGTCCATGCCCAATTCCCCAACCGCTATCGCGCAATCCATTCTTGACGGTTTTGATCAGTATCGACGCCTGTTCCGCGACATCACCGAAGGGGCCCGCGCCCGCTTCGAGCTGGCCAAATGGGCCGATATTCAATCGGCATCAACGGCACGCATCAACCTCTACGGTGAACAGGTACGGCATACCGCGCAATGGTTGAAAGCCGATGCCGAGGAAAGCGGGATTCTCGACAGCAGTCGCTGGCCGGCCATTCGACTGGCCTATATCGACCTGATCAACGATCGTTTTGATGGCGAATTGGCGGAAACCTGGTACAACTCGATTTTCACCCGACTGCATCGCTATGACCAGATCAGCGATGAAACCATGTTCGTGCACAGTACTCGTCCAAGCACCCGCCCACCGTCACGCATTGCCCTGACTCGTGGATTCATCTCCGATGGTTCGCTGGAAGACCTGGTGCGCCAGATCATGCAGGAGTACGAGTTTGACGTTCCCTGGGCACAACCCGTGGAAGACCGCGCGCTGGTGGTCGACAAGTTACGCCAGGGGCTGCCTGACTGGGCACAGCAAGACCATGGCCTGACTGCCGAACTGGTGCAGTCGGTATTTTATCGCAACAAGGGTGCCTACCTGATTGGCCGCCTGCTCAGCCAGGGTGAGCAGTGGCCTTTTGTGCTGCCCCTGATACACCGTGAAAACCGGGGCGTTCTGGTCGATACCCTGGTCACCGACGAAGCCGAAGTGTCGATCATCTTCTCTTTCACTCGCTCCTACTTCATGGTCGACACCCCGGTACCGGGCGAACTGGTCGCCTTCCTGAAAAAACTGCTGCCCGGGAAGCACATCGCCGAGCTGTATACCGCTATCGGCTTTTACCGCCAGGGCAAGTCTGAATTTTACCGGGCACTGATCGAACACCTGGACAGTACCGATGACCAGTTCATCATGGCCCCGGGGGTCCGCGGCATGGTAATGAGCGTTTTCACCCTGCCCGGCTTCAACACCGTATTCAAGATCATCAAGGACAAGTTTGCGCCGTCGAAAAATGTCGACCGCGCCACCGTGATCGAAAAGTACCGCCTGGTAAAACGCCATGATCGGGTCGGGCGCATGGCTGACACGCAGGAATTTGCTGACTTTCGCTTCCCGCGGTCGAGCTTTGAGCCCGAATGCCTGCGTGAACTACTGGAGGTTGCTCCCACCACAGTGCGAGAAGAAGCCAATGACATCATTCTTATTCGCCACTGCTGGACCGAGCGCCGGATGACACCGTTGAACATCTACCTGGAAAGTGCCGGTGAAGAGCAGACCAGAGCGGCGCTGCAGGACTATGGTATGGCGATCAAGGAGCTGGCCGCGGCAAATATTTTCCCCGGCGACATGTTGTTGAAGAATTTCGGCGTTACCCGCCATGGCCGTGTGGTTTTCTACGACTATGATGAGATCAGTTATCTGACCGAAGTGAATTTCCGCAAGATCCCGGAAGCCATGTATCCGGAACAGGAAATGGCCTCCGAGCCCTGGTACTCGGTTGGCCCGAATGATGTATTCCCCGAGGAATTCCCGGTCTTCCTGTTTGCCGACATCAAGCAACGCCGGCTGTTCAGTCAGTTGCACGGCGACCTGTACGAAGCCGATTACTGGAAAAACCTGCAGGAGCAGATTGTTGCCGGCAAGGTGCTGGATGTGTACCCCTATCGCCGCTGATCTTCACGCCAGCCGGTGAATGGGCCGCAAAAAGCCGGGTCAAGAAAAAAAATGCAAAAATCCGACGAACGGAGTGCGATTTTCTCAATCTGTCGTATACTCAAGGACGTTTACTCGGCTTTTGTCGAGGTCGCATATGCTTGACACGACTTTGATTAAGGCGCAGAGTTAACGCGTAGGTTTTCAAGAGATAGAGTTGTAGGCTGCAAGCGCACTTTCTCGGTACGTATGTTTGTCATCTCGCAATCTTTGATTCCCACGCTTTAATTGAGCTTTGCTCATGTTTTTTAATTTCATAGGAATTATCCGAAATGGCAACTGGTACAGTTAAGTGGTTCAACGACACTAAAGGTTTTGGCTTCATTACTCCCGATGGCGGTGGTGACGATCTGTTCGCTCACTTCTCCGAAATCAAAGTACAGGGCTTCAAATCCCTGGCCGAGAACCAGAAAGTATCGTTTGACGTGACTACTGGCCCGAAGGGCAAGCAGGCTGCAAACATTCAGATCCTGGGCTAATACCCGAGACTGAAGAAAAACCCGGCTTGTGCCGGGTTTTTTTATGCCTTTTTTTACCGCAAGTCTCGCCTGATGCGCCGCAACATCGTACCCTATACCTTTGCCAATGCCGCCCGAACGGGTGATGCCAACTGCCAGAACAAGGGGTTGTTGAAGTGGAAAGTAGTCCAGCTCGCGGCGCAGACAATGCACTGCGCACCAAGATATTCCATGCTGCCGAAGCGATCGTCAGTGAACTGGGGGCATCTCAACTCAGCTTTGCCAGCCTGAGTGAACGAACCGGCATTGATGCCGAGCAACTTCAAGCCCTGTTTCCCGACCGCGACGCTCTGCTGACGGCAATGATCGAATACCGCCTCGAACGCTTTCGCATTCGCTGGAATGCCTACGAAAGTGTGCTGCCGGATGATCCGATGCGTGAGCTCAAAGCCCTGCTACTGAGCAACCTGAGCGAGTCCAGCGAAGAAAAGAATATGGACTCGGCCATCTTTGCGGCGGCGGCCAGCAATCCGGCCCTGTTGCAGACCTCATCGGATGACGTGCAGGGTCTGTTCGACATTCTGGCCAAGTCCCCGCTGGGCCTGGCGCAGGCCAGCATCCTGTTCTTCTCGGTGCGCGGCTATCGACTGTTCGAGCAGATCGGTATCTGCCCCATGGATGATCACCAGCGCACTGAATTTCAGGAACAGATAATGCGCCTGGCACGCACGCTGTACGAACAAAAGCTGGAACGCGACGAGTAATGCCCGCTGCGGAGGCTCAGGCTTCCGCCTGCTGCTGGCGCCACATGCGCCACCCTGTCCGCACACAGACAAACCCGCCCCAGGCAACCAACGCCAGCGCCAGCACCAGTGACATTTCACCCAGAACACGCGCCTGATTCTCCCCGGTATCGAGAAGGGTATCCAGTGCCAGAATGATACTGCCCGGTGCCATCCAGGCCTGTTCCGGGTCTGCCCGCACGGGGGTAAACAGCACCACTGCCATCATGACCCACAGCGGTTCACGCACAAACCACCAACTGATCCAGCGGGTCATCTGCCACCAGACGAGCCAGCCCAGCAGTGCCGCCACCAGATACACCGACCAGATCAATTGGTATTCGGCTTCGTTGAACATCTGCATCCATCCGCGCGTAGAATTAGCGGCCTATAATAGCCGTTTTGCTTCCGGAGTCCCACCAATGACCGATACCCGCACCCCGCACGATCCCTGGCAGTGGCTCGAGCAGCGTGACCACCCCGATGTCATTGCCTGGCTGGAAGCCGAGAACCGGCTCAGCGAGGCCTGGCTCAGCCAGCATCAGGATCAGCGCGAAGCATTGTTCCTTGAAATCCGTGGCCGAATCCGCGAAACCGACCTCTCGCTGCCTGCCTGCAAAGATGGTTGGCTCTACTACCAGCGCACCGAAGCCGGCGCCGAATACCCTCGCTATTTTCGTTGTCGCCAGCAGGGCGCGCAGGACCTGAGCATCGACACGGCTACCGAAGACTGCCTGCTGGACCTGAATGAACTGGCGGGTGACGGGTTTCTGCAACTGGGTGATATGGCTGTCAGCCCCGATCATCAGCAATTGGCCTACAGCCTGGACCGCCAGGGAGATGAAACTTACCAGCTGTTCCTGCTCGAGATCGCGACTGGCCAGGTACGCGAACTCGATCTGCCCCGGGCTGACGGCAGCCTCCTCTGGTCCAATGACAACCGAACCCTGTTCGCCATCAGCATGGATCACACTTCACGCCCGGCCACGCTCTGGCGCCTGGAGGACGGACAGCCAGCAGTAGAGATTTATCACGAAGCGGATCAGCGCTTCTACCTGCACGCCTACCGCAGCGCCTGCGAAAACTGGCTGTTTATCGCCAGCGACAGCAAGAACACCAGCGAAGTCCGCCTGCTACCCGCCAACTCGCCAACTGCACAGCCGCAGCTGGTCAGCCCGCGCAGTGAAGGGCATGAATACGATGTCGACCACGGCATGGGCAAATTATGGATTCGCAGCAATCAGAGTGGAGAGAACTTTGCTCTCTACTGCGCCGATCCGGCCCAGCCGCAACAATGGGTCTTGCATACCCCCTGCAGCTCAGAACACACACTGGAAGACTTTTACGTACAGCAGACAGGTCTGATCCTGCAGTACCGCGAGCAAGGGCTGGTATGCCTGCAGGTGCACAGCAACCAGAGCCGCTATCACGTCAGCATGCCGGACCCGGTATACAGCCTGCATCTGCAAGGGGGCGAAGACTATACCAGTCCCTGTGTACGCCTGCGTTATGAGTCCCTCAATCGTCCGGCACAGGTCCGTGCCCTCGAATTGGCCACTGGCGCGCAACAGGTACTGCGGGATACACCGGTAGAAGGCCCCTTCAATGCAGCGGATTACCGTGTTGAACGGCAGTGGGCGACCACTGCCGATGGTACCCGGGTGCCAATCAGCCTGATTGGCACAGTTGACAGCTTTCAGCAGGCCGCCCCGCTGTATCTCTATGGCTATGGTGCCTACGGTGCCAGCATGGATCCCTGGTTCTCGCATGCTCGCCTCAGTCTGTTGCAGCGCGGCTGGATCTACGCCATTGCCCATGTACGCGGCGGCGCTGACCTGGGTGAACACTGGTACCAAATGGGCAAACTGGAAAACAAGGAAAACACCTTCAGCGATTTTATTGCCTGTGCCGAACACTTGATTGCCAGCGGCCTGACCCGGCCAGACCTGCTGACTGTCAGCGGTGGCAGTGCCGGTGGTCTGTTGATCGGCAATGTGCTGAATCAACGACCGGAACTCTTTGCTGCTGCGGTAGCCGACGTCCCCTTCGTCGATGTCTGGAACACCATGAACAACCCCGACCTGCCACTGACCATTGGCGAGTATGAAGAATGGGGTGATCCGCGAGAGCCGGATGTAGCTGCACGCATCAAGGGCTATGCACCCTATGAGCAGGTCAAGCCACAGGCGTACCCGCCACTGCTGGTCACCGCTGGCTATCATGATGTGCGCGTACAGTACTGGGAAGCGGCCAAGTGGGTAGCGCGCTTGCGCAGCTGCAAAACCGATGACCAGCCCTTGTTACTGCGTACCCAGATGGATGCCGGACATGGCGGCGCCAGCGGGCGTTACCAGGCTATGCGGGAGGTCGCCGAAGAATACAGCTTCCTGTTGGCAGTTGTTTCAAACGGCCACTGATAAAAAAGGGCTGCCCCGAAACAAGGGCAGCCCTGAGGTACACCCTGTGCGACCTACTCTGCTTCAGGCGGCGTATCCGTGTGTTTGACGCGGAACCCCCGCTGCTCCAGCACCATATAGAACACCGGCACAAAGATCAGCGCCAGGGTACTGGCCGCAATCATGCCACCCACTACCACGGTACCAATTTCCTGCCGACTGACAGCCCCGGCACCGGTGCTGAACACTAGCGGCAAGGTACCGATGATGAACGTCAGCGCCGTCATCATGATAGCGCGGAAACGCTGCTCGGCAGCAGTCAGGGCCGCGTCGAAGGCACTCATGCCGTTTTTGCGGTTCTGCGCTGCAAACTCGACAATCAGAATCGCATTCTTGGCCGCCAGACCGATCAGGACCAACAGGCCGACCTGGAAATAGATATCGTTGGGGAAGCCACGCAGCATCGAGGCCACAACCGCACCGAAAACACCGAAGGGGATCGCCGTCGCAACCGCCAGCGGCAAGCTCCAGCGTTCGTATTGTGCGGCCAGAATCAGAAATACCATCAGTATTCCAAGACCAAAAGCCAGCCCACCGGCATCGCCGGCTGCAACCAACTGATAGGCTTCACCAACCCAACCCAACTGGGCGTTGTCAGCCAGGTGTTCCCGCTCGATCTCCATCAGCACGCGCATCACATCGGCCGAATTGTAGCCTGGCGAAGGGTCGGCATTGATCTTGGCCGCCTGGTAGAGATTAAAGCGGGCGGCCAGGTCGGGGCCCTGAGTCAGGGTCAGTTTGACCACGGAACTCAACGGAACCAACTCACCACTGGATGCCCGCACAAAGACCCGGCGCAAATCTTCCGGGCTGCTGCGGAACTCACCTTCAGACTGCAGGTTGACCTGCCAGTTGCGCCCAAGCAGGGTGAAATCATTGACGTACTGGGAACCGAAAGTACTGCGCATGGTAGTAAAGATCTCGTTGATCGCTATCCCCATGGCCTTGGCTTTGTCCCAGTCCACTTCCGCCTGATAGCGCGGAATACCGATATCCAGGCCGACTCTGACGTTAGTCAGCTCCGGACGTTCCCGTGCGGCTGCCTCCAGAGCGTCGGTTTGCGCCTTGAGCTCGCTGACGCTACTGCTACCGCGCAGCTGCAGGTAGCCTTCCACCCCGCCAGTCAGCGACAGCCCGTTGATCGGTGGCGGTACAAAAGCCATCACATTGGCTTCTTGCATATCCGCGCCCATGGCAAACAACCGCCCGGCAATGGCCTGTGCACTCTGCTCCGGTCGTGGGCGCTCATCCCAGTCACGCAGACTGATGAACCCGGCACCCATATTGGTGCGCAAACCGCTGTTGAGGATGTCAAACCCGGCAAAATTGGTGAAGTCGGTCACATCCTCCATTTCGAGCACTCGCCGACTCATCTCGTCACGTACCTGCTCCGTACGTGCCAGGGATGACACGGCAGGCAGCTGTATGACGGCAAGCAGAAAACCCTGATCTTCCTGCGGCACCAGGCCGCTACCCATACGATCAAGCAAAAATACCGTACTGCCGATCAACAACAGGAAAAGCACCAGGCTGACTTTGGCATGCATGAGCATCCAGCGCACAGCAGCAATGAATTTGCCGGTGGTCCAGTCCAGGCTGTTGTTGAACCAGGCAAACCAGGGCGAATGCTCTGTCTGTTTGCGGTCAAGCAGAAGTGCACACATTGCCGGCGTCAGAGTCAAGGCGACAATCCCGGAAATGGCCACGGATACGGCAATGGTAATCGCGAATTGCCGATAGAGCTCACCGCTGAGGCCACCGAGGAAAGCCACCGGGGCAAATACCGCAACCAGTACCAGGGTTGACCCGAGGACTGCGCCCGACACCTGACGCATGGTCTTGCTCGCAGCCTGATAGCTGGAAAGCCCCTCCTCCTTGATCAGGCGCTCGGCGTTTTCCATCACGATAATGGCATTATCCACCACGACACCGATGGCCAGAATCAGACCAAACAGAGTGAGCAGGTTGATCGAGAATCCGAGCAACAGCATTCCGGCAAAGGTACCGATCAAGGACACCGGGATCGCCACCAGCGGAATCAGCGTCGCTTTCATGTGCTGCAGGAACAGGAAGGTCACCAGTACGACCAGCGCCAGCGCCTGAATCAATGTAATCACGACTTCACGGATCGAGACTTCAATAAATACCGTGGTGTCATAGGGAACATCAAAGCGCAGATCCGAAGGGAAGCGTTCGGACATGTCCTGCATGGCAGCGCGCACATTGGTTGCCGTTTCCAGGGCATTGGCGCCCGGTTGCAGGTAAACCCCGATCGGCACGGCCGTGGTGCCATTGTAGGTGGCACTGAAATCGTAGTTCTGCGCACCCAGTTCGGCGCGCGCAACATCCCCCAGGCGCAGGGTGCGGCCTGCCTCATCGCTGCGCAGAATGATGCGCTCGAAGTCCTCCGGAGTAGTCATGCGACCGGGAGTGGATACGCTATAGGTGAAAGCCGTGCCCGGTGGCGAAGGTTCGGCGCCGATGCGGCCAGCGGCAAACTGCGCGTTCTGCTCCCGCAGCGCTGCCGTTACTTCCGCCGGGGTCATGTCGTATTCAGCCAGTTTGTCCGGACGCAACCAGATGCGCATGGAATAATCCTGGGCACCGAACAGGGAAGCATCCCCCACCCCAGGCAAACGTACCAGCTCATCCAGAACATTGAGCAGACCGTAATTGCTGATATCCAGCACATCCATGGCGCCATTTTCCGACGATAATGCCAACACCATCAGCATTGAAGTGGAACGGGCACGCACCTGAACGCCAAGATCCCGCACCGCTGCCGGCAACTGGGCAACAGCACGCTGTACCCGGTTATTGACATCAATGGTCGCCTGGTCCGGATCGGTTCCGATCTCGAAAAACACGGTCAGCTGCAAGGAACCGGCATCCGAGGCAATCGAACTCATGTAGATCATATCGTCGACGCCGTTGATCGCCTGCTCCAGTGGCGCTGCCACCGTATCCGAAATTACATCGGCGCTGGCACCCGGATAATTGGCGTTCACTACGATCTGCGGAGGAACCACATCAGGGTATTGCTCCACTGGCAGTTGATACAGTGATGAGCCACCGGCAATCAGAATCAGAATCGACAGGACCGTGGAAAAGATCGGTCGATCAATAAAGAATTGCAGCATTACTGATCCCCTTCCAGCACCGGTGTGTCATCAACCACGCGAACCGGGGCGCCCGGGAACAGCCCGGCATGGCCATTGATCACCAGCTGGTCACCCACGTCCAGCCCGGAACGCACCAGACGCTTGCCGGCGACGATCGGCCCCAGTTCAACCTGTCGCAACTCAGCCTTGAGCTCCTCATTGACAACAAACACTGTCGGACCATGCTGGTTGCCACCAACCGCATCAACGGGGACAAAAAGCGCATCGGTAAAACGCTGGATAACCAGACGAATACGCGCAAACTGACCGGGAATCAGAATATTGTCGGGATTGTCGAAAATGGCTCGCATGGTGACCGTGCCGGTCGCGGCATCAATGCTGCTGGCGGTGAAGTCGATGCGGCCGGTGCGCGCATATTCGTTGTCATCAACCATTAACAGGCGAACCTCACGGCCAATCCCGTTTTCCTCGCTTTGCGCCTGGCGCAGCAAGGCCATATCGCGCTCAGGCAAAGCAAAAAGTACTTGTACCGGATCCTGTTGCACGATGGTTGTCACCAGGCCGCCCAGCTCCAGCAGACTGCCTTGCGGCTGAACTTCCAGGCTGGTTACCCCGGAGATGGGCGCTTTGACTTCGGTATAGGAAAGATTGAGTTCGGCTTCGTCCAGTTCGGCCTCGGCCTCGGCCAGTCCTGCCAACGCAAAATCCAGCTGACTGCGCGCACGATCACGCTCACTGGCACTCAATGCACCCCGCTCAAACAGCTGATTGGCACGCGCCCAATCCCGCTGAGCCTGATCACGCTCGGCCCGGGCATTCGCCACCGCCGCCTGGGCCTGCTTCACCTGTACATTGAACGGCGCCGGATCGATCTGGAACAACACATCGCCGCGCTCGACCCGGCTACCTTCGTTGTAGGTCCGGGCCTTGAGAACGCCGGCCACCAGTGTGCGCACCTGTACTTCTCGCGCACCCCGCACTCGCCCCGGGTACTCTTCCACCCGTTCCAGCGTAGTCGGCTCCAGCGTCTCCAGCGTTACCGCGCTGGGGGGCATTTCCCGCCCACCCGCAGAGGGCTCATCGCCATTGCCACAACCCACCAGCAGCAGCGACAGACAGGCGGTCATCAACCACTGGGGGCGCAAGGCCCGGTAACCCAAGGAGCGTGCCATGTAAAAAATCCTCTGCTTCAAAACAAACCGGTCGTCAACTGACAACCAACCAAAATCGGGCGCGCTTTCAGGCGCGAAGAATTCCCTGCATCAGGGTATCGAGCAGCGCGTCTGCCTGCTCGAGCAAGGGCGCATTGCGCCCGGAAATACGATTGACCAGAATGGTGCCGTAGGCGAGGTTGCCCACCAGCTCCTGAATCAGACCCGCGTCAGTTACCCGGCATTGACCGGTTGCCACCATGCGTTCGCACATGGCCAACCATTCGTCACTGTGCGCATCCTTGTAGACGAAATAGGACGGTTTGCACTCAATGCCCCACTCGGCACGCTCATGCACGAACAACTCTATGGTGTCGGGGTTGGCCTGAAAGAAGGCCATATAGGCGCGAAAACTGATCCGCAAGTAGTCAAAAGGATCATCGATACCCGCAACCGCAGCATCAATCTGCGCCGTCAAACGCTGCATGGCATCATCCACCACAGCGCGAAACAGCTCTTCCTTGTTGGGGTAAAAGCGATACACCGTTCCCTTGCCTACACCAGCCTGATCAGCAATATGCTGCACATCGGCACCACGAAACCCGTTGCGGGCAAACACCTGAGTGGCCGCATCAAGAATGTCACGGGTGCGCTGTTCAGCCGACTTGCGCTGGCGCTTGATGGAATCTGGTTGGGAGACTGGCATGCTCTTCATTTACGGACTGACGCGTCAGTCCGTATTAGAAGGCAATCAGGATCGGGTTACAAGAGAGCATGCCGCAACAGACTGTTGCGGCATATTCCGGTTGCGGCAATCAGTAGCGGCTGGCTACATCATCGAAGGTTGCCTGGATCTCTGCATCCGGTTCTTTGGTCAGCAACGAAACGACCACGATAGCGATGCTGGCAAGGATAAAGCCCGGAATGATCTCGTACAGACCGAACAGCGACAGGCGCTCCCAGACCACCACGGTAACACCACCGACGATGATACCGGCCAGCGCACCCTGCCAGTTCATCCGTTTCCAGAACAGCGACAGAATGACTGCCGGACCAAAGGCGGCACCGAAACCGGCCCAGGCGTATGACACCAGACCCAGAACGGTGCTCTCCGGATCAAGCGCAAACAACAAGGCCAGGAGCGCGATACCGACCACCGCAAACCGGCCAACCCACACCAGTTGCTGCTGGCTGGCATCCTTGCGGAACAGCGCCTTGTAGAAATCCTCTGCCAACGCCGACGACGACACCAACAGCTGCGAATCGGCGGTCGACATGATCGCTGCCAGCACTGCAGCCAGCAGGATACCGGCAACCAACGGATGCATCAGGGCCTGGACCAGGGCCAGGAATACGGTTTCGGCGTCACCGATACCGGCTTCACCAAAGTAGCCAATACCGACCCACCCGGTCATCAGGGCAGCAAACAGACATACGGCTGTCCAGGTCACAGCGATGCGACGCGCCAACGGCAATGCAGCGTCATCTTCAATGGCCTTGAAGCGCGCCAATACATGCGGCTGACCAAAATACCCGAGGCCCCAGCCAAGCAGGGAAATAATGGCCACAAAGCCCAGGGCTTCGCCGTCCATATCGGTAAAGAAGGTGAGCAGATTCGGGTTGCTGGCCGCCATTGCAGCCTCTGCTTCGCCCCAACCACCCATATCGCTCAAGGCCATGATCGGAATAATCACCAAGGCCGCAGCCATCAGCAAACCCTGGATGACATCCGTCCAGGACACCGCCAGAAACCCCCCGAAAAAGGTATAGGAAATGATCGCAAAAGTGCCAACCACCACCGCCAGGGTGTACCCCATACCGAAGGTTGATTCGAACAGCTTACCCGCAGCAACCAGTCCGGAACTGGTATAGAAAAGGAAAAACAGCAGAATGAATACCGCCGATACCACCCGCAACAAACGCGTTTTGTCGGCAAAACGGAATTCAAAGTAGGCCGGCAAAGTCAGCGAATCATTCACCGCATGGGAATAGACCCTCAAACGCCGCGATACAATCAGCCAGTTCAACCAGGTGCCCATCAGCAGGCCGATGGCAATCCAGCTGGCTTCATACCCTGCGGCCAGAGCATAGCCGGGCAAACCCAGCAACAGCCAGCCACTCATATCCGAGGCACCCGCAGACAAGGCCGCAGTGCCTGGACCCAGCGAACGCCCGCCGAGAATATAATCGGACAGGTTGGTGGTTCGTTTGTAGGCGACATACCCCAGGGCCAGCATGACCCCGATGTAGATCAGGAAAGTTACACTCACAACGCCTATGTTCATTATTATTCTCGCTCTTCCAGTGGACATCCTGGTCCGGATTGAACAGATGGGGGCAATTCCCCGCAGTCAGCTTGGATGCTGGCTGTTATGGCTCACCATTGCCCAGCGACAGCAGGCTGGCATTGCCACCCACCGCCGTGGTGTTGATTGTGCGGGTGCGCTCGGTTACAAAGCGCAGCAGGTAGTGCGGCCCGCCCGCCTTGGGCCCGGTACCGGATAAACCCATGCCACCGAAGGGCTGCACGCCGACCACGGCACCGATCTGGTTGCGATTGACGTAGACATTGCCGATTCGCACGCGCTGATCGATGTAGCGCGCGGTTTCTTCGTTGCGGCTGTGAATGCCCAGCGTCAGCCCGAAACCGGTCGCATTGATGTCGGCAATGACCTGATCCAGCTGGTTGTTGCGCCAGGTGATCACATGCAGAATCGGCCCGAAATGTTCCCGTTCAAGCTCGCGGATGCTGTCCAGGCGAAAAGCCGCCGGGGCAACGAAATAACCGTCCAGACCGTCCGGCAAAGGCGTTTCCTCAATCAGCCTGCCCTGCCCTTTCAAGGTTTCTACGTGCTTGAGCAGGCCGTCACGGGCGTCACTGTCAATAACTGGACCGACATCCGTCGCACGATCCCCCGGGTCACCGATATGCAGCTCTGCCATCGCGCCCTTGAGCAGCTCCAGCACTCGGGGTGCAATATCTTCCTGAATGAACAGCACACGCAATGCCGAACAGCGTTGCCCAGCGCTGGTAAAGGCGGCATGCACCACATCCTTGATCACCTGTTCCGGCAAAGCAGTGGAATCAACCAGCATGGCATTCTGTCCGCCGGTTTCGGCCACCATGGGAGCAATGGCTGCATCACGAGCGGCCAACGCACGGTTGATCACGTGGGCGGTCTGGGTCGAACCGGTAAATGCCACCCCGGTAATGCGTGGATCCGAAGTAATGACACTGCCGACCTGCGCCCCATCGCCCGGCAACAGCGCCAGTACATCCTTGGGCAAGCCAGCTTCCCACATCAGTTCAATACAGCGCACGGCAATCAGGCTGGTTTGCTCTGCCGGCTTGGCCACGACGGTATTGCCGCATACCAGTGCCGCGGACACCTGGCCCAGAAAGATCGCCAACGGAAAGTTCCATGGGCTGATACAGGCAAAAACACCGCGACCCTGCAAATACAGTTCGTTGCTTTCACCCGTCGGCCCCGGCAAGGTAATCAGCGCAAAGCGCTGTCGCGCCTGCAAAGCGTAGTAGCGGCAGAAATCCACCGCTTCGCGCACTTCATCAATCCCGTCCTGCAAGCTCTTGCCCGCTTCGCGGGTACACAGCGCCATCAGCTCGGGCATATTGTCTTCGAGCAGATCAGCGGTGCGCTCGAGAATGCTCGCCCGCTGATCTACCGCAGTGGCATTCCATGCCGGAAAAGCGGCAGCCAGCTGATCAACCGCACTGTGCGTTTGCTCGGCACTGGCCCACACCACCTCACCGACCTGATGGCTCCGCTGGTAAGGGCACAACACGGCTCTGCTGTCACCCTGCAAGCGCTTGCCGCCAACCAGCGGTGCACCCTGCCATTGCTGATCCATAAAGCTGGCCATGGCTGCCTGCAGGGGCAGCCATTGATCCAGCACGTTCATGTTCACGCCTTTGGAGTTGCGTCGCCCCGGGCCAAAAATTGCCAAGGGTAGCGGAATTTGCGGGTTGGCCAGTTGCTTGTATTTGCGCAACGCAGCCGCCGGGTGTTCGATCAGGGAGTCGACCGGTACGCGGGAATCCACCAACTTGTGCACAAACGAAGAGTTGGCCCCGTTTTCCAGCAAGCGTCGAACCAGGTACGGCAGCAGATCCTTGTGCGCGCCAACCGGCGCATAGATCCGCACCGTGCAGCCATATTCTTCAATCAGGGTGTCATACAGGGCATCGCCCATGCCGTGCAGTCGCTGGAACTCAAACGACCGCTGCTGTGCAAGATGAAGAATGCAGGTCACGGTATGCGCGTTGTGGGTAGCAAACTGCGGATAGACAAGGCCTTCACATTGCGCCGAGAGCAGAAAACGGGCACAGGCCAGATAGGATACATCGGTGGCTTCCTTGCGGGTGAATACCGGATAACCCTGCAGACCGGCCTGCTGACAGAGTTTGATCTCGGTATCCCAATAGGCGCCTTTTACCAGCCGCACCGGAATCAGATCGCCCTGTTCCCGCGCCATCAGCGTCAACCAGCACAACACCGGTAGCGCCCGTTTGGCATAGGCCTGCACCACCAGGCCAAAGTTTCCCCATCCTTTGACGTCGGGGTGACGATACACCCGAGCGAAGAGCTTCAGCGACAGCTCAAGGCGGTCGGCTTCTTCCGCATCAATGGTAATGCCAACATTACCGGCCCGCGCCTGACGCACCAGTTCCAGCACGGTTTCACCGAGCTCATCCAGTACCTGGGCTTCACGCGCGGGTTCGTAATGCGGATGCAGGGCGGACAGCTTGATTGAGATGGTCGGTTTCTGCGTTTTTCCCTGGTAGCTGTCAGCCGCCAGCGCGGCAATCGCCGCCTGATAGTCCTGCAGGTATTTTGCCGCATCACCGCGGGTCAGCGCCGCCTCGCCGAGCATATCGAAAGAATAGGTGTACCCCTGATCACGCATGGACTTGCCATTCTTCAGCGCTTCCTTGATGGTGCGCCCGAGCACGAACTGCCTGCCCATGATTTTCATTGCCTGCAACATGGCGGCTCGAATGACCGGCTCACCACTGCGCTTGACCAGGCGACCCAGGATGGTCCCCGGGGTGCCATCCTTGCGCTTGTCCAGACTGACCACCTTGCCGGTCATCACCAACCCCCAGGCGGCCGCATTGACCAGGGTGTGCTCGCTCTGGCCAAGGTGCTCATCCCATTGCGCAGCGCTCAGTTTGTCACGAATCAGGGCATCGGCGGTGTGGCTGTCCGGCACGCGCAACAAGGCTTCAGCCAGACACATCAGCATGATGCCTTCCTGGGTATCCAGGCTGTATTCCTGCAACAGGGCATCTATGCTGTCGACGGCATTGTCCCGTTGACGCACGTTTTCAATCAGCTTGCGCGCCGATGCGGTAAGAACCGCGGGATCATCCTGTTCAACCAGCTGCAACAACTCTTCAACGTAGCTCGCCTCATCAACAGCATAGTGCGCACTGACCGTAGTCAGATACTCATCTGCGCTATGCTGGAGAAACTCACCTGCCAGTGCCTGCGTTGCCTTGAACATGGATACACCTCTATTGTTTGCCTGTCACCGAATGGCTGGCGCCAGGGCGTGACTGGCATAAAGCCAGTCACGCAATCTATTCAATGCAATCTAGTCGCTACACCCTGCCTTTTCTTGTCAAAAAATCGCATTTTTTTGTAAAAAACTCTGAAACCGGCCAATCAAGCCAATGATCTGAGTCGTTTCGGTGTTTTACCCGTCGCCCGGCGCACCGCATGCGTCAAGGCGCTCTGGCTGGAAAATCCGCATCGCGAAGCCACTTCAGCCACCGGCATAGTGCTACCCGTGAGCATCGAAGTGGCTTGTTCGAGACGGATTTTGAGCACGAATTGATGTGGCGTCAGGCCGCTGACCTGTTTGAACAAGTGATGGAAATGACTGCTGCTGATACAGGCAAAAGTGGCCAGCTCCGGTACGCTGATGGCACGTTCCAGATTCTCGCGCACATGGGCTTCAAGCTTTTCCAGATCAATAGCTGCCGCCGAACTCAGCGGGACTGGCGTCGAAAACAGACGGTCATGCAGACCATGCAGCAGCACGCCTCCCAGATGCCAGGCCATGGGTGATTCCGCCGCCTCTTCACTGCCCAACACCTGCACGGCAAAGTCGAGCAGACCTTGCATGCGCTGATCCAGACGCACAAAGCGTGGCGCATCAAACAGGCGCACCAGCCCATCATTCTCACTACCGCCGTGGCCTGGCTGGTCAGAATGAAGATCCAGAATCAGCATGTGATTCGGCCCGCGTCCGGAAAATGCATGCCAGCGGTGCCCGGGCACCAGGCAGGCTTGCAGGCGATTGACCGCCCCACTGATGCCTTCCACCTCAAAATCGGCACTGCCTTCCAGCCCCACAATCAACTGATGGTGGGCATGTGCATGCACGTCACTTTGCACCGGTAAATCGAGAATGCGGGTCTTGATCATTGGCTGATCATCCAGAGTCAGTAACCAGAGCCTAGACAAGGCCCGAACAAAGCTCAATGTCGGCACCATTGAAAAAGCCGGCAGCAAGCACCACTTAATCCATGTGCAAACAACACTGGGGAAGCCGATGACCGACTGGAATGCTGATCAGCAAGACAACACAAGCGTAGTAGCCGGAGGGCAACTGGTTTTGCCTGAGCAGCGTCTGCCTCAGCAGCTCTATGTATTGCCGGTGACCAACCGACCTTTCTTCCCCGCCCAGGTAATGCCGGTAGTGTTGAATGCCGACCCCTGGGCCGAGACCCTTGAGCGGGTCGATAATACCCCACACCAGATGCTCTCACTGTTCTATATCGATCAGCCGGAAGCCAGCAAGGGCCAACTGGACGTGGACGACCTGCCGCTGACCGGCTGCGTCGCCAAGGTACACCATGCCACCCAGGACAGCGGCAAACTGCAGTTCATTGCTCAGGGTCTGACCCGAGTGCGCATCATCCGCTGGATCAGCCGCAAACCACCCTACCTGGCCGAAGTCGAGTACCCGCAAGCGGAACACAGTGACAGCGATGAAGTCCGTGCCTATGCCATGGCGCTGATCAATGCCATCAAGGAACTGCTGCCGCTCAACCCCCTGTACAGCGAAGAACTGAAGAACTACCTCAATCGTTTCAGCCCTCACGAACCATCACCGCTGAGTGATTTTGCCGCCGCGCTGACGACCGCCAAGGGCGACGAGCTTCAGGGCATCATGGATACCCTTCCGGTACTGCGGCGGATGGAAAAGGTCCTGGTGCTGTTGAAAAAGGAAATCGATCTCGCCCGCCTGCAAGGTGAGATCAGCGATCAGGTGAACCAGACCATCAGTGACAACCAGCGCAAATTCTTCCTCAAGGAGCAGCTCAAGGTCATCCAGAAAGAGCTGGGCCTGTCCAAGGATGACCGTACTGCAGACATCGAACAGTTCCGTGAACGCCTGCAGGGTAAAACGCTGCCAGCTGCTGCAGAAAAAAAGATCGACGAGGAACTGAACAAGCTTGCGGTGCTGGAGACCGGCTCACCGGAATACGCAGTGACGCGCAATTATCTGGACTGGGCCAGCAGCATGCCCTGGGGGCTGCTGCACGATGACCAGCTCGACATTGCCCGCGCACGCAAGATTCTCGACCGCGACCATGACGGTCTGGATGATGTCAAAGCGCGTATTCTGGAGTTTCTTGCCCTCGGGGCTTTCAAGGGGTCGGTCAGTGGTTCGATCATTCTGCTGGTCGGCCCGCCCGGTGTGGGCAAGACCAGCATCGGTCACTCCATCGCCGAAAGTCTGGGGCGGCCGTTTTACCGCTTCAGTGTCGGCGGCATGCGTGACGAAGCCGAGATCAAGGGGCATCGGCGTACTTACATTGGTGCCATGCCGGGCAAATTCGTCCAGGCATTAAAGGATGTCGAGGTAATGAATCCGGTCATCATGCTGGATGAAATCGACAAGCTGGGAGCAAGCCATCAGGGCGACCCCGCATCGGCATTGCTGGAAACGCTCGATCCGGAGCAGAACAGCCAGTTCCTTGATCACTACCTGGACCTGCGCATGGACTTGTCCAAAGTGCTCTTTGTCTGTACCGCCAATACCCTGGACAGCATTCCCGGCCCGCTGCTCGATCGCATGGATGTCATCCGCCTGTCCGGTTATATCAGCGAGGAAAAACTGGCAATTGCCAAACACCATCTGTGGCCACGTCAGCTGCAACGCGCCGGTCTGCGCAAAAGCCAGCTGCGTATCACCGACAAAGCACTGCGCCAATTGATCGAAGGCTATGCGCGTGAAGCCGGTGTGCGCAATCTGGACAAGCAACTGGCCAAACTGGTGCGCAAGTCGATCATGCGCCTGCTGGAGGGCGAGGCCGAGAAAATCAGTATCAAACCCGATGACCTGCCCACCCTGCTGGGTCCGCCGCCCTTCCGCCAGGAACAGACCATGCGCGGCGTCGGCATCATTACCGGCCTGGCCTGGACGTCCATGGGTGGCGCCACCCTGCCAATCGAAGCCACCCGCATTCATACCCTGAACCGGGGCTTCAAATTGACCGGCAAGCTGGGCGAGGTAATGAAGGAATCTGCCGAAATTGCCTACAGCTATATTTGTGCCAATCTGAGCAGCTACAAGGCTGACCGTGAGTTCTTTGACCAGGCCTGGGTGCATCTGCATGTCCCCGAAGGCGCCACCCCGAAAGATGGCCCCAGTGCCGGCATCAGCATGGCCAGTGCCCTGCTCTCGCTGGCACGCAACCAGGCCCCGCGCAAGGATCTGGCCATGACGGGTGAACTGACCCTGAGTGGGCAGGTACTCGCCGTGGGCGGAATTCGCGAGAAAGTGATTGCTGCCAGGCGGCAGAAGATCCACAGCCTGATCCTGCCGGAAGCAAACCGGGGTGATTACGAGGAATTGCCCGATTACCTCAAGGAAGGCATGCAGGTACATTTCGCCAGCCACTTCCGCCAGGTCGCCAAGCTGTTGTTTGCCCACTAGCGCGGGCACAAAAAAGCCCCATGCCGTCAGCGACGACACGGGGCTTTGACAGACCTTACCAGCAGATCAAGGCAGTATGGTTGCCCCGGTCAGATAGCGGTCAATCTCACGCGCCGCTTCACGGCCCTCATTGATCGCCCAGACCACCAGACTCTGCCCGCGACGGGCATCACCCGCAGCAAACACCGCTTCGGCATTGGTCAGGTAGCGACCATACTCGGCCTTGGCGTTGGAGCGTGGATCAGTCTCGATACCAAGCTGATCCAGCACACCACCTTCCGGCCCCATAAAGCCCATGGCCAGAAGCACCAGATCGGCTTCGATAACGCGCTCGCTACCAGCAACGGGCTGCGGCACCTTCTGGCCTTTGTCGTTCAGCTTCCACTCGATACCGGTCAGGTGCAACTGCTTGACCTGACCGTTTTCACCGGTGAATTTCTGCGTCATTTGCAGGTACTGACGCGGGTCTTCACCCTGAACGGCAATCGCCTCGGCCTGACCGTAATCAACCTTCAGCGTGCGCTTGAATTCCGGCCAGGGATTGTCTGCAGCACGTTCCAATGGCGGCTTGGGCATGATCTCGAGCTGGATCACACTCTTGCAGCCGTGACGCAGGCTGGTACCCACACAGTCAGTACCGGTATCACCGCCACCGATGACCACCACGTGCTTGTCTTTGGCTGAAATGAACTTGCCGTCAGCATGTTCGCTGTCGAGCAGACTCCGGGTATTGGCAGTGAGGAACTCCATGGCAAAGTGAATGCCGCCAAGCTCGCGCCCATCGATCGGCAAATCCCGTGGCACGGTTGCCCCGGTCGCCACCAGAACGGCGTCATAGTCCTTCTGCAGATCAGCCGCATGAACATCCTTGCCGACTTCAACGCCGGTACGGAATTCAATGCCTTCTTCCTGCATCAACGCGATTCGACGGTCCACATAATGCTTCTCCAGCTTCATGTTGGGAATGCCGTACATCAGCAGGCCACCGACCCGGTCAGCGCGTTCGAAAACCACCACCGAGTGGCCAACCGAGTTCAGCTGCGCCGCTGCCGACAGGCCGGCAGGGCCGGAACCGATGACGGCAACACGTTTGCCACTGCGACGCTTCGGCGGATTCGCCTTGACCCAGCCCTCGGAAAACCCTTTTTCAATAATCGCGTACTCGTGATTCTTGATGGTTACCGGTGGCGCGTTGATACCCAGCACACAGGAATCTTCGCAAGGGGCCGGACAAACACGACCGGTAAACTCCGGGAAATTGTTGGTCTTGTGCAGACGATCCAACGCTTCTTCCCAGCGGTTGTGATAGATCAGGTCATTCCATTCCGGAATCAGATTGTTGATCGGGCAGCCACCGACAATCGGGGCTGTGGCCGAGTCACCAGAGTGACAGAATGGCACACCGCAATCCATGCAGCGGGCGCCCTGCTCACGCAGTTCTGCTTCCGGCAGTTGCTCGTGAATTTCCTTCCAGTCGATCAGGCGTTCACGGGGATTGCGATCGTCCGGCAGAGTGCGCTCGTATTCGAGAAATCCGGTCAATTTACCCATGGGATAGTCTCCTAGGCTGTAGCCTTGGCCGCAGCCAGGTTCTTCAGGTGCATGTCGAAGGCTTCAACAGCCACTTCGTAGTCATCATCAAGCTGTTTTTCTTCGCGCACGCTCTTCATGTAGCCCTGCATACGCGCATAATCCACCGGCATGACGCGGACAAACTGCTGCAGCGCCAGTGACCAGTCGTCGAGCAATTCGCGCGCGACATCCGATCCGGTCAGATCAAAGTGGTTCTGAATCAGCTGCTGCAAACGCGCTTGCTCGTCAGCCTCTTCGATCGGGCCGAGACCGACCATCTCCATGTTGCAGCGCTCGGCAAAGTTGCCGCCACGATCCAGCACGTAGGCCACACCACCGGACATACCCGCGGCGAAATTGCGCCCGGTCGGGCCAAGAATGACCGCAGTACCACCGGTCATGTATTCACAGCCGTGGTCACCTACGCCTTCAACAACGGCAGTCACACCGGAGTTGCGTACACAGAAACGCTCACCGGCCATACCGCGGACGTAGGCTTCACCACTGGTGCCGCCGAAGAAGGCCACGTTGCCGATAATGATGTTGTCACGCGCCTTGAACGGTGCCTTGCGGTCCGGATAGACCACCATACGGGCACCCGAGAGACCTTTGCCGAAATAATCGTTGGCATCGCCTTCCAGCTCGAAATCAAGGCCAGGCGCAGCAAATACACCCAGGCTCTGACCCGCCGAGCCGGTAAACTTGACGTGAATGGTCCCTGCCGGCAGGCCGTCGGCCTCATAACGCTTGGATATCTCATTGGACAGCATGCCGCCAACACTGCGATCGGTGTTCTTGATCTCGTATTCCAGGCGCACCTTCTCACCACGCTCCAGCGCAGCTTCCGCATCCTTGATCATCTGACGATCAATGATCTTGTCGATCAGGTGCTTCTGCTCCACGGTTTTGTACAGGCTGTCGCCGTCGGCAGGCTCTGCCTTGAACAACAGGCTGGACAGGTCCAGATGCTTGAATTTCCAGTGCGTAATACCTTCGCGCACCTTGAGTATCTGGCTCTGGCCGACCATTTCATCAATGCTGCGGAAGCCGAGCTCAGCCATGATTTCACGCAGGCCTTCCACCATCATGGTGAAGAAGTTGACCACGTGATCAACCTGACCCTTGTAGCGACCACGCAGCACGCGGTCCTGGGTGGCAATACCCACCGGACAGGTGTTGGTGTGACACTTGCGCATCATGATGCAGCCTTCGACCACCAAGGCTGCAGTGGCAATACCCCACTCTTCGGCACCCAACAGGGTCGCCACAGCGAGATCACGCGGGGTTTTCAGCTGGCCGTCCGTCTGAACCGTCACACGGCTGCGCAAACGGTTGCGCACCAGTGTCTGGTGGGTTTCCGCCAGGCCCAGTTCCCAGGGCAAGCCGGCATGCTTGATCGAACTCAGTGGCGAGGCACCGGTACCGCCGTCATGGCCGGCAATCAGCACCACATCGGCATAGCCCTTGACCACACCGGCAGCCACGGTACCGACGCCCGCTTCAGACACCAGCTTGACGTTGATACGCGCTTCGCGATTGGCGTTTTTCAGGTCATAGATCAGCTGCGCCAGATCTTCGATCGAGTAGATATCGTGATGCGGCGGCGGCGAAATCAGACCCACACCCGGGGTCGACCCACGGGTGCGACCAATCCAGGCATCCACCTTGTGACCGGGCAGCTGACCGCCCTCACCCGGCTTGGCGCCCTGGGCCATCTTGATCTGCAGCTCATCGGCATTGGTCAGGTAGTGGCTGGTCACGCCAAAGCGGCCAGAGGCTACCTGCTTGATGCGCGAGATCATGGAATCGCCATTTTCCAGCGGCTTGAAGCGGATCGGGTCTTCACCACCCTCACCACTGTTGCTCTTGCCGCCCAGACGGTTCATTGCCATGGCCAGCGTGGTATGCGCTTCCCACGAGATCGAACCGAATGACATGGCGCCGGTAGCAAAGCGCTTGAAGATCGCGGAAGCCGGCTCAACCTCATCCAGCGGGATCGACGGACGATCGGTCTGGAAGTCGAGCAGGCCGCGCAAGGTGAAAGCAGCCTGCGACTGGTCATCCACGCTGGCAGTGTATTGCCTGAACATGTCCCGATCATTGTTGGCCGAGGAATGTTGCAGCAAACGAATGGTGTTCGGACTGAACAGATGACGCTCGCCATCCTTGCGCCAGGCGTAGTTGCCGCCACTACGCAGGATCAGATTGTCGTTGGCCAGCGGCTCTTCCGGATAACCCACACGGTGCTTGAGCAGGGTTTCCTGGGCAATCTCATCCAGACCAATACCTTCGATGCGGCTGACGGTACCCGCAAAACAGCGATCGATAACCGACGAATTCAGACCCAGCGCCTCAAAAATCTGGGCACCCTGGTAGGACTGCAGCGTCGAGATACCCATCTTGGAGAAAATCTTCAGCAGGCCGCTGTCGACCCCTTTGGTGTAACGCTCGACCAGCTTGCTATCGCTCCACTGGGGATTGATCACACCCTGATCACGCAGCTCGTAGAGGGACTCGAAAGCCATATAGGGGTTGACCGCCGCCGCGCCATAACCCAGCAGGGTCGCGAAGTGATGGGTTTCCCACACATCACCCGCTTCGATCACGATACCGGTATGCGAACGCAGGCCTTCACGAATCAGGTAATGATGCACCGCGCCGGCCGCCAGCAGCGAAGGTACGGCAGCATGGTCCGTATCCAGTTTGCGGTCACTGAGAATGAGGATTGAATAGCCATCTTCCACTGCATCACGCGCATGCCGACAGATGCGCTTGAGCGCCTTCTCCATTTCACCTTTGCGCCCAGTGGCGTGGAAGGTGGTGTCGATGGTGTGCGCCTGGAAATGATCGTGATCGATGTGTTGCAGTTTGCGCAGCTGTTCATTGCTCAGTACCGGCTGGTGAATTTCCACCATGCGGCAATGCTTCGGGCTTTCTTCCAGCAGGTTGAAGGACTTGCCGACATACGTCTGCAGCGACATGACCATCTCTTCGCGGATCGGGTCGATCGGCGGATTGGTCACCTGGGCAAAGAACTGCTTGAAGTAGTTAGCCAGATGCTGCGGCTGATCGGAGAGGACCGCCAACGGATTATCGGCACCCATGGAACCCAGTGGTTCCTTGGCTGTACCCACCATATCGGCAAGGATCAGTGACAGGTCTTCCTGCGAATAACCGAAGGCCTGCTGACGTTTGCGCAAAGTCCCCTTGTCCAGCTGCTGTGCTTCCACCTTGGGCAGCGGCAGGTCATCCAGAACGATCTTGTTCTCGGCCAGCCACTCGGCATAGGGCTGACTGGCGCAGACCTGACCCTTGACCTCATCATCACTGATGATCCGGCCGGCTTCCAGATCGGCAATAAACAGACGGCCAGGCTCAAGGCGCCCTTTCATAACCACTTTCGACTGATCGACGATCAGTGCACCGGTTTCCGACCCCATGACAATGGTGCCATCTTCAGTGACCAGGTAGCGCGACGGACGCAGGCCGTTGCGGTCCAGCGTGGCACCGATCACCCGGCCATCGGTAAAGGCGACGGAAGCCGGGCCATCCCAGGGCTCCATGAGGCAAGCATAGTACTCATAGAAGGCGCGCTTGGTGGCTTCCATATCGGGCTGGCGCTGCCATGCCTCGGGAATCACCATCATCATGACCTTTTCCAGCGGGCGACCGGTCAGCAACAGCAACTCGATCACCATGTCCAGGTTGGCCGAATCCGACATATTGTGATCACAGATCGGCTTCAACATGCCCAGCTCTTCATCGCTGAAGTACTCGGTGCTGAGCAGGTCTTCGCGCGCGCGCATCCAGTTGATGTTGCCCTTGACGGTGTTGATCTCGCCATTGTGCGACAGATAACGGAAAGGCTGCGCCCGGCGCCAGGCCGGAAAAGTATTGGTGGAGAAGCGAGAATGGTGCATGGCCAGCGCCGAGACTGTTTTCTCGTTTTGCAGATCAAGGTAATACTCACGCACCTGAGCGGTAGTGAACTGACCTTTATACACAACGGTACGGGTCGACAGCGAGGCAACGTAGAAGTCTTCCTCAGCGCCCTCGACAGTCTCCTTGACCCGGTGTGCGGTGTAGTTGCGCAGGATATACAGCTTGCGCTCGAAAGCTTGCTGATCCAGTTCGTCCGGGCGGGCAAAGAACGCTTGTTCGATCTGTGGCTCCTTGTCCAGCGAGGCCTGACCCAGGGTACTGTTGTCCTTGGGTACCAGGCGCCAGCCAAGCAGGCTCAGCCCGAGGCGTTCGGCATTGCGCACCATCACACCGCGGCAGGCTTCACGGATATCAGCATCACCCGGGAAGAACACCATGCCCACGGCATAATCACCCGGCTGCGGCAGGTTAACGCCTTTTTCCGTCATGCTCTCACGCAGGGTCGCATCGGGAATCTGGATCAATACGCCGGCGCCATCACCACTGCGCACATCAAAGCCGGTACCACCGCGGTGCTCCATGCACGTCAGCATGGAGAGCGCGTTTTCAATAATTGCGTGGCTCTTCTCGCCTTTCAGACTGGCGACAAAGCCAATCCCGCAACTATCGTGCTCCAGTTCAGGGCAATACAGACCCGCAGACTGCTGGTTAAGGTTAGCCATAATTCAGCTCCAGTTATTCGCACAGCACACACATTCCCGCCATCACCAGCACCATAGAGTCGGGCGGGAAGGCTGGCGAAGGGATATGGAGGACTACCATGATGCTGGTTGCAACCGGCAGAAAACCATACCCACCGCCAATCCGTGCTGCGCGCGTTAAAAATTGGCCGCAAACTGTACAATGTCGTTAAAATATAATCCAGTGTCGCAGGTCGATAAGTTCTCATAAATAGCCCCTGCATGTGTTGCCAGAGGTTTTTTGCCGCCGCAAGGCACCAATATTGTGCATATAAGCCTTGGCGCACTGTTTTGATGCGCAAAAACGCCCTGTTAGTGCCACTTGAGCCCATTGATGGCGACTCCACTGTGGCGCCAGAGGCAAGGGGCCGGGCGATACGGCAAGCTGGCCCTTATTTTGCTCTGCAACTGCGCTGAACCTCTGCCTGGAGAAAAATGTGATAACTGGACAGCCCCTGCCGTACTTCCAGCCCCTGATTGACACTGCCACCGGTCGCATTGCCGGCTACGAAGCCCTGGCGCGGCTGCGTCACGATGACGGCCGAATAGTAAGCGCTGGCCCGCTATTTACCGATCCTCGCACCCCGGCTCATGACCTGCTGGAACTCGATCGCACCATCCGCAAACTGGCTCTGGAGCGCTTTCGCGACAACCCGGGCGGCTTCCTGACCCTGAATATCTCACCGCAATGGATTGGCCAGCTGCAGCCAAACAAACCCTTACCCAGCCTGCAGCTGTTGGCCGAAATCGGCCTGGCACCAGAACAGATAGTCTTCGAGATCACCGAATTGCAGGGTGATATCGACCAACTGCGCGAAGTAGTCAAGCGCTACCGTGAAGCCGGCATTCGTATTGCCATTGATGATTTTGGCGCTGGCTACTCCATGCTCGACCGGGTGCTGGCGCTGGAGCCGGATATCCTCAAGCTGGATATCCAGTTATTTCGCCAGGCAGCCAGCGGTAACGGCAACAGTGGCGACTTTGTCCGCGCCCTGGCGCTGATGGCGGAAAAAAGTGGCTGCTGGATCATTGCCGAGGGGGTAGAAACCGAACAGGAACTCCATTTTGCCCTCGAATGCGGCGCCCGCTATGTGCAAGGCTATCTGTTCGCCAAACCGGAAGAAAACTTCTTGCCCGAACGGGCAGTAGAAGCCCAGTTTTCTGCCCTGCGGGATCATTACGTCAGCAGCAAACTGGCCGAGCGGGCGCAACTGGCCAAACTGCGGGCGCAACTCACGGAGCTGTTTGGCCTGCTCAACAACTGGTTGTCCACCGGCGCACGCCCGGAGGACCTTCCCGCACACGCCAACTACCCCTGGCTGCTGCGCTGTTTTCTCTGCGATGCCCATGGCACGCAGATTTCACCCAACTATGAATGGCAACAGGAGCGCTGGCAGGCCGATCCACATTATCTGGATCACAACTGGTCATGGCGGCCGTACTTTTACCAGATTCTGGCTGAAGCCGGTGAAGACAGTCGGGTTATTCTCTCCAACCGTTACCGTGATGCCACCACCAACCAATACTGCATGACCTCGGGACTGTTCATAGACAACAGTCGCCACCTGCTGCTGGTCGATATCGACCTGGATGCCATTTGATGACGTTGCGGGGATGCTACAATCGGCCCCTGAACAACCCTTCGGACTCCAGCACATGCCCGCTATCCATATTGCCCAGCCCCCCGCCCTGAGCATTCGTGCCGGCCAGCGTGCCCGGCAACATATCGAGCAGCATGGGTTGCAACCGACCGATGTGCATCTGCTGCCCGGGGCTGCTGGCGGCCCCAAGGCACTGGGCATTCAAGGCCTGGACCTCGCCTTGTTCGGCGACTGGCTAGCGCGTGATCCACAGCCGCGCAGCCTGGTGGGGGCTTCGATTGGCAGTTGGCGCTTTGCCAGCGCCAGCATGCCTGACCCGGTAGCCGGGCTCAAAAGGCTGGGTGAATTGTATACCCGGCAGCGTTTTCCCAAGGGCATCAGCGTGGCCGAGATAACCCGACGCTGCGAGCGCATGGTGGATGACCTGCTCGGCGACCAACTGCAAGCCATTCTGAACAACCCGCACTATCACCTGAATATCATGGTGGTCAAAAGCCTGGGCCTGTTACAGCACGACTCCCCCGGACGACTGGGCATGGGCCTGACCGGCGTTATCAGCGCCAATCTATTGGGCCGACGCCATCTCAAGCGCTATTTCGAGCGTGTCATCCTGCACGACAGCCGTCGCCAACCGCCCTGGGGCGACCTGACCGACTTCCCCAGCCAGCAGATCAGCCTCAACGCCGGCAACCTGCGCCAGGCCTTGCTGGCATCCGGCTCGATCCCCATGGTGATGGAAGCCGTGCGTGACATTCCAGGCGCCGATCAGGGCGTTTACCGTGACGGTGGCCTGCTCGACTATCATCTGGATTTGCCGTGGCAAACCCAGGGTATCGTGCTCTACCCGCACTTTACCGACCGCATCGTGCCCGGCTGGTTCGACAAGACCCTGCCCTGGCGCCGCGCCAATCCCGAACAGGCCGGCGACGTGCTCTTGCTGGCACCCTCTCGGGAGTACCTGGCCAGCCTGCCGCACGGCAAATTGCCGGACCGCAACGATTTCAAACGTTTTCTCGGTGACGATACCGCGCGGGAAGCCTATTGGCAGCAGGCCATGGCGGAGAGCCAGCGTCTGGGTGACGAATTTCTGGAGCTGGTCGATAGCGGTCGCCTCAATGAACGCATTCAGCCGTTATGATGGATGACGAACATCTGCAACCGCCCTGCCCGTTGTGCCGGCAGGCCACTCAATTTGCCTGTCGTGATCGCCGGCGACCCTACTTTCACTGTGCGCACTGCGCCATGGTGCACGTCGCTGCGCCCTGGCACCTGTCTGCCAGCGATGAGCGTGCGCAGTATGACCTGCATGACAATCAGGTTGACGACCCGGCCTATCGCCGCTTTCTGTCTCGGCTGACCGAGCCGCTACTGGCAAGGCTGCCAGATGGCGCCACAGGGCTGGATTTTGGCTGTGGTCCAGGCCCGGCATTAGCCACCATGCTGCACGAACAAGGTCACCCGACCGCGGTCTACGATATCTATTACGCACCGGATAACAGCGTGTTCGAACAACAATGGGATTTTATTACCAGCACAGAAGTTGTCGAACATCTGGCCCGGCCGCTAGAGGAACTGCAACGCGTGTGGCAATGCCTGAAACCCGGCGGCTGGCTGGGCATCATGACCAAGCGGGTCAGTGATCTGCACGCCTTCGCCCACTGGCATTACAAGAATGACCCCACGCATGTCAGCTTTTTCAGCGAACAGAGCTTTGTCTGGCTGGCACAGCGTTGGCAGGCAACACTGGATGTTGTCGGGCCCGATGTGGTGTTGCTGCAAAAGCCGGCCAACTGAACCGGCACAAGCCACTCAATCCAGAACCCTGCGCGCGCCCTGATAAGTACGCTGCCAGTAACTGGCCTGCAGCTCGTCTATACGCACATGCCCGCCACTGCTCGGCGCATGCAGGAAGCGCCCTTCACCGACATAGATACCGGCATGGTTGACCTTGCGGCCAGAGATGGCAAAAAGTACCAGGTCGCCGGGCTTGAGGCGCTCACCTGCCGGCTTGCTGCGCAGATCATTCAAACCGGCGGTAGTGCGGGGCAGCGTCATGCCGAGCGAGTCCTGATAGACAAAATGAATCAGCCCACTACAGTCGAAACCGGTTTCCGGGCGGGCACCGCCGAAGCGGTACGGGATGCCAACCAGGCTGACGGCGCGGAATACCACATCCTCACGCGCGAGCTGACCCGACGTGTTGCGGGGCACAGCACTGACAGCATCAGCAGATGTGCTCGTGCTCATCGGGGGACCGGAACTGGCACAGGCCTGCAACAGTGCAACCAGTAAAAGCACAGCGCCTGTTTTCCGGATCATTGTTCACCCTCCCACTGGCTACAGGCTGATTACCTCGACAAATCGAGGGCTTGCCTGCTCATCTTTACGTAGATTAGCAAAGTCGAAGAGTTTTGTATCCGCGAGCTGCGAAGGTTGCACATGCTGCAAGGCGCGGAAAATGTTATCCAGCCGACCGGGCGTTTCGCGTTCCCAGCTTTGCAGCATGTCCTTGACTACCTTGCGTTGCAGGTTTTCCTGCGAGCCACAGAGATTGCAGGGAATGATCGGAAACTCGCGCAGGGCCGCATAGGCGGCAATATCTTTTTCGTTGCAGAAGGCCAGGGGCCTGATCACCACATTGCGCCCGTCATCCGAGCGCAGCTTGGGTGGCATGGCTTTGAGGTTGCCGCCATAAAACATATTAAGGAAGAAGGTTTCGACAATATCATCCCGGTGGTGACCCAGCGCCAGCTTGTTGGCCCCAATCTCGTCGGCAAAGGTATACAGGTTGCCACGGCGCAGACGCGAACACAGCGAGCAAGTCGTCTTGCCCTCGGGAATCTTTTCCTTGACCACCGAATAGGTGTCCTGCTCGAGGATGAAATACGGCACACCTATGGTGTCCAGATAAGCCGGCAATACCTCTTCCGGAAAACCCGGTTGCTTCTGGTCCAGATTCACGGCCACCAGTTCAAAACGTATTGGAGCGACTTTCTGCAAGTGCAACAGCATATCCAGCAAGGTGTAGCTGTCTTTGCCACCAGACAGGCAGACCATGACCTTGTCACCATCCTCAATCATCTGGTAACTGGTCACCGCCTCGGCGGTAAGCCGCCGCAAACGCTTCTGCAGCTTGTTCTGGTTGACGCTTAAACTGGACATGGCATCGCTACCTGCTGAGTAAATCGGGCATTCTACCCGTATTGAGCAGCCGGAAAAACAACGCTGAATTCAGGGGACATACGCGCTCACTGCTGCCATGGGTGTTGCTGAAACGCCGAAACAACGAAAAAAGCCACCCGAAGGTGGCTTTAATCTGAATCTGGAGCGGGAAACGAGACTCGAACTCGCGACCCCGACCTTGGCAAGGTCGTGCTCTACCAACTGAGCTATTCCCGCAAAACTGACGCCGAAGTGGCGTCCCCTAGGGGACTCGAACCCCTGTTACCGCCGTGAAAGGGCGGTGTCCTAGGCCACTAGACGAAGGGGACACATATCCGGACTTCACCTGCCAACCGAAGAAGGCACCTTGCCGCGATGTGTTGCATGTTCGCTGCAAGTGGCGCGCATTTTATGCAGCACCGAATAAACCGTCAATACCCAAGCCGATCTTTTTTCAGGTTTTTTCCTTTGGCCGGGGAAAACTTGCGCAGCGTTTGACTCTCCGGGCCTGACTGCCGTGCAGCCGACAACTTGAATGTCTCTCAGCCCTATGGCATAAGGGTGATAGCATATTGACGTAAAGCGAGAACAAGACGTGTCCCCATTATTGATAGGTGGCCTGATTATCGGCGGCCTGATTTTGCTGATCTTTATCGGCATAGTCAGCCATGGTCTGGAACGAGCTCGACTGGAGCGCGCGCGCCTGACTGCTGAAATGCGTGCCCGCGTCAGGCTGGTGGATGACATCGAAAAACAGTTGCCCGGCAAGGTTTTCACGCCCGAGCTGCAACAGTTGCTACTGCGGATTCGCCTGCATCTGATTGAAAAATGGTTGCGCGCCGATCGTGGCAACGCCGATGCCAGCAAGCAGTTGAGCTTTACCCGCGATCAATTGAATAACCCGCAGCCCCTGTCACGGCCCGATGTCGACATCACCACCGAGGCCCAGGCCAAGGAAATCCGCCTGCGCCTGGAAGATCTGCATAAATTGATTGGTCAGGCCCATACTGAGGGCGTGATCGACAAAAATGAACGCCAGACCTGGACTGCACATATCCGTAAAGCCTTGATCAGCAACGCCCTCGACATGTTCCAGTCGCTGGCTCAGCAAGCGTTCCAGCAAGGCAAGCCGCGCATGGCCAAACTGCAATATGAGCGCGCCATCGCCTATCTGCAAAAACAGAACAACCCGGCCTTTGCCGACCTGATCAACCAGTTCAAGGCCAAGCACCAGCACGCCGAACGCCTGACCGTCGAGCACGAACGGTCGCTGGATACGGGCAACACTGAGCTCAGTGCCGGCGTCAACGAGCTGGAAGCCGAAGACGAAGCCTGGAAGAAAAAGGCCGTTTACGACGACTGAACGGCAGCAATCACTACCTGGCCTCCCCTGCAGCAAGGACCCCCACCATGAGCCTGACACTCTATGGCGCCATTCTGTCGCCCTTTGTTCGCAAGAACCGCATCCAGCTCGCAGACCAGAGTCTGGACTATGAACTGGTCGCCATTGATCCCTTCAATCAGCCTGAATGGTTCAGCGAGATAAATCCTCTGCGGCGTGTACCGGCGCTCAAAACGGCCGACGGGATCATTGCCGACTCAGCCATCATTGCCCAATACCTGCACGACAGCTATCCCGGCAGCAATCTCTATGGCAGTACGCCGACCGAATCCGCCCGGGTGCGCTGGCTGGAGAAGTTCGCGGATTATGAGCTGGCTCCCCTGGCAACCTTTACCGTCTTCCGCAACCGCCTGCTGAACCCTGTGCATGGCAAAGACTGTGACGAGGACGCTGTCCAGCATGCGATGGAACATGACCTGCCACCCCTGCTGGCTTATCTGGAACAGCAGCTAGAGGGCAAGCACTGGTTTTTGGGTGAGCAGTTCAGCCTTGCAGATATCGCCGTTGGCAGCCAGTTGATCAACCTCGCCCACGGTGGCCAGTTGATTGACGAGCTGCAGTGGCCGAATCTCTCATGCCTGCTGAGCAAGCTGAGCAGCCGCCAGAGTGTCAGCTCCCTGCTGCCCGGCGAACACCAGCTGGTCGGCAAGCTGCGCGAGTTTGCCGCCAAGCGACAGGCTGGCTAATCCGTAACCGGCAGCAATGCCCGGCCAACCCAGGCGCGGGCAAATTGCCACGCACAACGTCCATTCCGGTTGCCGCGGGTGGTAGCCCAGCGTATGGCTTCCTGTTGCAGTTCGGGCGTCCATTGCCAGGGCAATTCATACGCTGCTGCCAACTGCTCCAACCAATGCCGCACTACCGTCAGATACTGCTCCTGACTGAAGGGGTAGAAAGACACCCACAGGCCAAACCGGTCGCTGAGCGCAACCTTCTCCTCGATGGCCTCACCCGGATGAATTTCACCGTCAACCAGCTCTGCGGCAAGATTGTCGGAGCGTTTTTCTGGCAACAAATGACGGCGATTGGAGGTAGCGTACAGCAGCAAATTCTCGGGACTGGCTTCCGTGGTGCCATCCAGCACAGTCTTCAGTGACTTGTAGGCCGCATCATCGGCTTCAAAGGCCAGATCATCGCAAAACAGAATAAAGCGCCAGGGCTGCCCGGCGATCTGCTGCAGCAACTCGGGCAAGTGCAGCAAATCGGTCTTGTCGATTTCGATCAATCGCATCCCGGCATTGGCATAGCGTGCCAGCAGCGCACGCACCAGGGAAGACTTGCCGGTACCGCGCGCGCCCCAGAGCAAGGCATTATTCGCCGGATAGCCGGCAACAAACTGCGCAGTATTGCTGTCCAGCAGCTGCTTCTGCCGCTCCACGCCATGCAGGTCATCCAGCTGCAAGTCGAGGCGTACCTGAAGCGGCCGCAGCCAGCCGTGGGGGTGTTCCGGCATCCAGCGGGCGGCCATCACCTGTTGCCAGTCGATGACGGGGCGTGGTTGCGGCCAACGCTGCTCGGCACGATCCAGGTGGTCCAGGACCCGCTGCATGAATTCGCCCTGGGTCACAGTCATGATTATCTCCTTGTCTGGTCACACTGACAGCATGCCGCTTGGCCGCTTGTCACCGGTGGGCTAAGCTGAGCATGACGTGCACAGCCTGGAACGCCACCACCCTGATGAAAATCAACCTGTCCGATCGTTTATCCTTCAAACAGGCCCGCCTCGGGGTCATGGCGGCTTTCTTTCTGGGTATTCTGCTCGGTCTGGCTCAGGTTACCGTGGATTATTATGCCGAAAACGCTGCCATAGATCAGGAAATTGCCGCCCAGATCAACGTCAGTCTCGGCCCGGCTTCGCGCATTGCCTACAACATCGATGCCGAACTGGCCCGTGAACTGGTCAACGGCCTGCTGCAGGCACCGCCGATCGTCAAAGCGGAAATCATCGACAACAATGGCACCCCGCTGGCCAGCGTCAGCCGTCCCATGCTGTCCAGCCCCTACCGCTTTATCAGCGACACCCTGTTCGAGCGCCGGCGCAGTTATGCCAAGGCGCTGCATGTCGACTTCGTCCCCGATGAACTGCTCGGGCACCTGGTCATCGAACTGGACACTTTCCACCATGGCGCCAACTTCCTGCGCCGCGCCATGCTGACCATGCTGTCAGCTTTCATTCTCAGCCTGGCGCTCTCGCTCATCCTGATGGTTCTCTTCTACACCATGCTGACCAAACCCCTGGTGCACCTGATCAACAACCTGCTCGACATTCGTCAGCACACCGATCATGAGCGCCTGCCCTGCCCGCCAGGGCATCAGCGGGACGAAATCGGCGCCCTGGTGGAAGTCATCAACCGACAGCTGCAAAGCATTGATGTCAATCTGCGGCAGAAACTGCGCGCTGAAGAGCGCCTGAAGCAATACCTGGAAGAGCTGGAAACCATTGTTGAAGCGCGCACCAACGAATTGCAACAGGCCAATATCCAGTTGCGCAAATCCAACCAGGAACTCAAGGATTCGCGGGAAGAAGCCCTGACCATGGCCGAAGCGCGCTCGGCCTTTCTGGCCAATATGAGTCATGAAATACGCACGCCCATCAATGGCTTGCTGGGCATGCTCGGATTGGCTCTGGACAATGAAATGGATGAGGAGCAGCGGCAGAAACTGACCGTCGCCTATGATTCGGGCAAGGTTCTCATGGCCCTGCTCAATGACATCCTTGATCTGTCCAAATTCGAGGCCGGCAAGCTGCAGCTGGAACAGATCCCCTTTGACCTGGGCGAACTGGTTGAAGACACCCTGAGTCTGATGTCGCAACACACCCACAAAGAAGCGGTAGAACTGGCCTGCCAGGTTGATCCGCAGCTACCGGCGCAATTGGAAGGTGACCCGACCCGAGTGCGCCAGGTGATCAGCAACCTGCTCTCCAATGCCCTCAAATTCACCGCCCGCGGTCATGTCCTGGTCAGTCTGGAATGGCAGCCGAAGCACCAGCCGGCACGGGTCTGCATCCGGGTCGAGGATACCGGCATCGGCATTGCCCCCGAGGCACTGGAGTCGATCTTCTCACCCTTTACCCAGGCCGACCGCAATATCTCCAGACGTTTTGGTGGTACCGGTTTGGGGCTGGCCCTCTGTCGCAGCCTGACCGACGCCATGGGTGGCACATTGCGGGTTGAGTCTCGCCCGCAGCAAGGCAGTGTATTCAGTGTGGAACTCCCCCTGCACGCCATTCAGGAAGCCAGCAAACCGAAGATTGAGCTATCGGGCAAGATTCTTGTTTTCAACCAGCAGCAGCGCCTGCAAGGCCGGATCCTCCAGCAGTTGCTGCAGCATTGGCAACTCGACGCAGAGATAGCGGACTACCCCAATCCGGAGCACATACCGCAGCCCCTGCCGAACGCCAGCTACTGGATTATTGACAGCCCGGCGCTGGCTGAATCCCTCGCTCAACTCGACAGCGACACACCCCGGCTGCTGCTGTGCCCTTATCGTCAGCAGCTGGATAACTCGAAGGCCGCAACATTGCACCTGCATCAGCAGCTGCCCAGCCCGATCAGCCGCGCGCGCCTGCTGAGGGCGCTCCGGCAATTGCGCCAGCCACGCCCGGCCGTCAGTACCAGCACACAAGCCTCGACCACAGAGCCAAGCAGCGCCCGCTTGCTGTTGGTGGAAGACAATGCCGTCAACCAGATGGTCGCCAAAGGCATGCTGACCCGGATGGGCTTCGAAGTGATCGCCGTGGAACACGGCCAGGCGGCACTGGAATGGCTCCAGCAAGAGCATTGTGATCTGGTGTTGATGGACTGCAACATGCCGGTCATGGACGGCTATGAAGCCAGCCGGCGCATCCGTCAGCTACCCGCACTGAAAGATTTGCCGATCATAGCACTGACCGCCAATGCGCTTCAGGATGATCGCCAGCGCTGTGAGAACGCCGGCATGAATGACTATCTGGCAAAACCCTTCAAGCGTGAAGACTTGCAGAAACTGCTGCACAAATGGCTGCCCGACGAGCCGACAACATCGTCCTAGAGCAGACCCTCTACATCCTTGCGCAGCTCATCCGGGGTCAGTGTCGGCGCGTATCGCTTGACTACCCGCCCCTGATCATCGAGCAGAAACTTCGTGAAGTTCCACTTGATTGACTCGCTGCCCAGCAGACCCGGTGCGGCTTTTTTCAGGGCGACAAACAAAGGGTGCGCATCGGCTCCATTGACCTTGACCTTGCTGAACAGGGGGAAACTGACCCCGTAATTCACTTCACAGAATTCACTGATCTGCGCCTCGTCACCCGGCTCCTGACTGCCAAACTGGTTACACGGAAAGCCGGCAACCCGCAGGCCGCGCTCTGCGTATTCCTGATGCAAGGCTTCCAGTCCTTTGTACTGCGGCGTCATGCCACACTTGCTCGCGGTATTTACCACCAGATAGGCTTTGCCCTGCAAGGCAGCCAGGCTGGTTTCCTCCCCACTAATGGTGGTGCAGGGGATCTGCAGAATGTTATCGCTCATGATAGCTGTCTCCGGTGCTCTGATGCAGGAAAAAAGGGTTATTCATCGCGGGGTTGCAAGCGCAGCGCCACCGAATTGATGCAATAGCGCAACCCGGTTGGTGGCGGGCCATCCGGAAACACATGTCCCAGATGCGCATCGCAGCGCGCACAGAGCACTTCAGTCCGCTGCATGCCATGGCTGAAGTCATCTTTACTGACAATCGCGTCTTCGCTCACCGGGGCGTAATAGCTGGGCCAGCCGCAACCGGCATCAAACTGGGTTGCGGTATCAAACAACGCGGCATCGCAGCAAATGCAATGATAACGACCGGGTTGCTGGTTGGTGTAGTAGGCGCCACTGAATGGCCGTTCGGTGCTCTGTTGCCGGCAGACCGCAAAGGCCTCTGGCGAGAGCTGCTGACGCCATTCGGCTTCGGTTTTGGCGACTTTTTTCATCGGCTTCTCCAGGTTCTCCAACTCGGGCTTTCCCCGAACAGGGTGCACGACGTATGATGCGTGTTTTACATTGCCCGCAGCACCCGTTTCGACAAGGTAAATGCCCCATGCAGGTTAGCAAATCCAACAAATTGGCCAATGTGTGCTATGACATTCGCGGCCCCGTCCTGCGCCATGCCAAACGGCTGGAAGAAGAAGGCCACCGCATTCTCAAGCTGAACATCGGCAACCCCGCGCCCTTTGGCTTCGAGGCACCGGAAGAAATTCTCCAGGACGTGATTCACAACCTGCCAACGGCCCAGGGTTACAGTGATTCAAAGGGACTGTTTTCTGCGCGTAAAGCGATCATGCACTACACCCAAACGAAAAACATCCCCAATGTCGGCATTGAGGATATCTATTTGGGTAATGGTGTTTCCGAGTTGATCGTCATGGCCATGCAGGGCCTGTTGAATAATGGTGATGAAGTACTGATCCCGGCACCTGATTACCCGCTGTGGACCGCAGCCGTCAGCTTGTCCGGTGGCAAACCCGTGCATTATCTGTGTGACGAGCAGTCCGACTGGTATCCGGATATCGAAGATATTCGCAGCAAGATTACCAGCAACACCCGTGCCCTGGTATTGATCAACCCGAACAACCCGACCGGGGCGGTGTATTCGCG
Source organism: Halopseudomonas salegens (assembly GCF_900105655.1). Taxonomy (NCBI): domain Bacteria; kingdom Pseudomonadati; phylum Pseudomonadota; class Gammaproteobacteria; order Pseudomonadales; family Pseudomonadaceae; genus Halopseudomonas; species Halopseudomonas salegens. Next base: position 1,078,309 of record NZ_LT629787.1, on the reverse strand, counting down.
CGACATGCTGGAACAATTGGCAGCCATCGCCCGTGAGCACAACCTGCTGGTGCTGGCTGACGAGATCTACGACAAGATTCTGTATGACGGCACCGAACATGAGTCCTTTGCCGCCGTCGCCCCTGACTTGCTCTGCCTGACCTTCAACGGCTTGTCCAAGTCCTACCGTGTGGCGGGCTTCCGTTCCGGCTGGATGATAATCAGCGGTCCCAAACACAAGGCACAAAGTTATATCGAAGGCATCGACATCCTTGCGTCCATGCGTCTGTGCGCCAACGTACCCTCCCAGCATGCGATTCAGACCGCACTGGGTGGCTATCAAAGCATCAACGACCTGATCCTGCCCGGTGGCCGCTTGCTGGAACAGCGCGACGCCGCCTGGGAAATGCTCAACGACATCCCCGGGGTCAGCTGTACCAAGCCCAAGGGCGCGCTGTATCTGTTCCCGCGCCTGGATCCCAAGATGTACCCGATCCACAACGATGAAAAGATGGTACTGGATCTGTTGTTGCAGGAAAAAATCCTGGTGGTACAGGGCACAGCTTTCAACTGGCCCTGGCCTGATCACTTCCGCATTGTTTCCTTGCCACGCAAGGATGATCTGGAAGTGGCTATTGGCCGTATCGCCAATTTTTTGCATGGTTATCGACAATAAAACCCGGCTGACATTGTGCTACACGATTTGCAATAGACTGCCGATTGAAAAGACCGCGGGTTCACCCAATATACGTTCCAGGAATTGCCTGCGGGGAAGCAGGCAATATCATCACCCTCTGGAGACAACGCTTCCATGATGCGCATCTTTCTGTTCCTGGCGACCAACCTGGCCATTATCCTGGTCGCCAGTGTTACCTTGAGCCTGCTCGGCCTGGGCGGCATTCACGATGGGCAAGGCGGCATGAACCTGCCTGCCCTGTTGGTGTTCTGCGCCATAATCGGCTTTGCTGGCTCTTTTATCTCACTGTTCATGTCGAAATGGCTGGCCAAGCGCGGCACCGGCACCCGGATTATTGAAAAGCCGCAAAACCGGCAAGAGCAGTGGTTAATGGACACCGTCGCCGAGCTGGCCCGCGAAGCCGGTATCGGTATGCCTGAAGTGGGTATCTTTCCTTCCCGGGCATCCAATGCCTTTGCAACGGGCTGGAACCGCAATAATTCGCTGGTCGCGGTATCCGACGGCATGCTGCAACGCTTCAGCCCGCAGGAAGTGCGTGCGGTCATGGCGCATGAAATCGGCCACGTTGCCAATGGCGATATGGTCACCCTGACGCTGATCCAGGGCGTGGTGAACACTTTTGTCATGTTTTTTGCCCGCATCATCGGCAACTTCGTCGATCGGGCAGTTTTCAAGAATGACAGCGGTCGTCCGGGTCTCGGTTACTTTATCGCAACCATTTTTGCCGAGATTATCCTGGGCATTCTGGCCATGATCATCGTCATGTGGTTCTCCCGTCAGCGCGAATTCCGCGCCGATGCCGCGGCGGCTCAACTCACCGGGGCCGGCGGCATGATCGCTGCGCTTGAGCGCCTGCGCGCAGAACAGGGTATTCCGGTAGAAATGCCTGGCGAACTGAAAGCCTTCGGTATCAATGCCAATATGAAAAATGGCCTGGCTGGCCTCCTGATGAGTCACCCACCGCTGGAACAGCGGATTGAAGCCCTGCGCCGCGGTAGCTTCCGCTGATCACTGGCCCGGCAGCATGCTGCCGGGCGCCCCTGCTGTGCCTCGGAATGCCCGCGCACCCTCCTTCCTTTGCTTGTACAGCAAGTACCTGGTCAACCAGCTTTGGTTGGCTTTCCTTGTGTTAACCGTCGCTGCGTCAATGCAGGCAGTTTTCCAGAACCTGCCTGGAATGAATATTCATGCAACTAACCCTTATAGGTGAGCCATTTTATCTTTTTGTATTGCTACGATGTGCGGCGCAACAAACATGCACACGATGAGTGATGCAACACTCTGATGTTCTGATGCATACCGATAAGACCAACAAAAGGTACTTCAAACATGAATGCTGCTTTCAAACTGACTGCCCTGGCCGTCGGCCTGATGCTCTCGGCCAATGCCCTGGCCAGCAACCCCACCCCACCACCACCGCCGCCTCCCACTGGTGGTGGAGACTCTGGTTTCCCCGCTGTATCCAGTTTTGACCGTTCCGGGCCTTTTAGCACCACGAGTGGCCGTGAAGGTCCCGACTGCACCATTTATCGTCCACGTACCCTGGGCGAAAACAACCGCCGTCATCCGATCATTATCTGGGGTAACGGTACAGGCGCCTCTCCCAGCGGTTATGGCAGCTTGCTTGATCACTGGGCCAGCCATGGCTTTGTCGTCGCTGCCGCCAATACATCAGACGCCGGCTCCGGCCAGGAAATGCTTGCCTGCCTCGACTACCTGGTCCAGCAGAATGGGCGCAGCACAGGTACTTACGCAGACAAACTGAATGTTAACCGTGTCGGCTCTTCTGGCCACTCGCAAGGTGGTGGCGGCTCAATCATGGCGGGGCAGGACAGTCGCATCACCGTCACAGCCCCCTTCCAGCCCTATGTGCTGGGTCTCGGCCATGACAGCTCTTCGCAGCGTAACCAGAATGGACCCATGTTCCTGATGACGGGCAGCTCCGATACCCTGGCCGGGCCACGCCTGAACGGCCGGCCGGTATTCCGCAATGCCAACGTCCCTGTGTTCTGGGGTAATTTGCAGGGGGCCGGGCACTTTGAACCGGCCAGCAATGGTGGCGATTATCGTGGTCCGTCCACTGCCTGGTATCGCTTCCACCTGATGAATGACGGTAACGCTGAAAGCCTGTTCTATGGCAGTAACTGCGGCTTGTGCAACGACCGTGACTGGGAAGTGCAGCGCAAAGGCATCAACTGAGTCAACGACTGACACTACCAAGGCAGCCAGCAATAACTGGCTGCCTTTTTTATTGCCAAAACGCACAAAAAGGAATGAACGTTCATGTATTTAACCCGCATGGGTGAATCAATTATTTTTTTTGTCTTGATATGGTAGCTAGCGCAACAATCGGGCAGCAGATCAAACATGCGACAGCCCGTCACTACGATACAGTCCAACAAGACCAACAAAAGGTACTTCGAACATGAATACAGCTTTCAAACTGACGTCCATCGCCGCCGGCCTGGTGCTTTCTGCCAATGCCATGGCCAGCAACCCCACCCCACCACCACCACCGCCCGGCGGCGGAGTGGATTCCGGATTCCCCGCTGTCTCCAGCTTTGACCGCTCAGGCCCCTTCGCCACCACCAGTGAAAGTGCCGGTCGTAGCTGTACCGTCTACCGCCCCCGCACGCTGGGCAATGACAACCTGCGTCACCCGATCATTCTCTGGGGCAACGGTACTGGTGCCTCACCCAGAACGTACCGCGGCTTGTTGGACCACTGGGCCAGCCACGGCTTTGTAGTTGCCGCAGCCAACACGTCCAACCCGGGGTCGGGTGAAGAAATGATTGATTGCCTGGATTACCTGGTGCAGCAGAATGGTCGCAGCACCGGCACCTATTCCGGCAACCTGGATCTCAACAAGGTGGGTGTCTCCGGCCACTCGCAAGGCGGTGGTGGTACCATCATGGCCGGCCGTGACAGCCGGGTTACCGTGACAGCCCCCTTCCAGCCCTATGTACTGGGTCTTGGACATCGCTCCTCGTCGCAGCGCAACCAGAATGGACCCATGTTCCTGATGACCGGCAGCTCCGACACGCTGGCGGGTCCGACTCTGAATGGCAGCCCGGTATTCCGCAACGCCAACGTACCGGTTTTCTGGGGCAACCTGCGTGGTGCCAGTCACTTTGAACCCGTGGGGGATGGTGGCGACTATCGCGGCCCGTCAACTGCCTGGTATCGCTTCCACCTGATGGGTGATCTGAATGCCGAAGGTACCTTTTATGGCCGCAACTGCGAATTGTGCAACGATCGCAGCTGGGAAGTTCGTACCAAAGGCATCAACTGATTGGAGTAATACAACAGTCAGCTGATGAACCAACCAAGTGATGCGCGTTTGCCGGTTACCTGAACAGGTAACCGGCTTTTTTTGTGCTAGCATTTCTGGCCATGATTTCAGGAGATAGCCATGCACAAAGTAGCCATTGTTACCGGCGCGGGTAGCGGGATAGGTCGCGCATGCAGTCTCGCTCTGCTGCGTGCAGGGTATGCAGTCAGCCTTGCCGGACGCAGTCCTGACAAGCTTCAGGCCACGCGTGATGCCGCAGGCAAGGATGCTGAACGAGCGCTGTGCATCGAGACCGACGTGCGCAACCCGGATTCGGTAGCGGCCTTGTTTTCCGCTACGCTTGAACGCTGGGGTCGGTTGGACCTGCTGTTCAATAACGCTGGAACCGGCACACCTCCACTGCCACTCGAAGACCTTACTCCCGAACAGTGGCAAGCCACTCTGGACACCAATGTCACCGGTGCTTTTCTCTGCACCCAGCACGCCTTCAGAATCATGCGCGAGCAATCACCCATGGGTGGACGCATCATCAACAATGGTTCGATTTCGGCGCATGTTCCGCGCCCGAACTCGGCGCCCTACACTGCCAGCAAACACGCAATAACGGGGCTGACCCGAGCCAGCTCGCTGGATGGGCGACGCTACAACATTGCCTGTGGCCAGATCGACATTGGCAATGCTGCTACCGACATGGTCGCCCCCATGCAGCGTGGCATTCCCCAGGCCAGCGGCGAGATCATGATCGAGCCAACCATGGATGTTGAGCATGTTGCTCAATCTGTATTGCACATGGCGCAATTGCCGCTGGAAAGCAACATCCAGTTCATGACTATCATGGCGACAAAAATGCCCTATATTGGCCGCGGGTGAATCTGATACCCCTGCACCAACTGCAGCAGCCCGATACAAATGTTAAGCGGAGCGCTTTTTGCGCATCTGCGCCTGCCAGGGCCCACAAATTGGACTGCTTCAGCCCCGGGACACTTCTCTTCTTGGTATCGTTCTTGTTACCATAGCTCCACGCTATAAAACCACCACCGTAACGGGCACACACGCATGAGCAATAACCCTACCCCACTGGCCATGGCCTTGTCGCAGCGCAAGTCCGAAGAGCGTGCCACGCCCTTGAGTGCCTTTCGTATGGCTCGCCGCTGGTGGCTTGAAGGCAGACGCCTGAATCTGTCCCTGCTGGCCGAAGAGCTGGGCATTGGCCGTGCCACCCTGATGCGCTGGGTTGGCAACAAGGATTTGCTGATGGGAGAGATTCTCTGGTCATTGTACAAGGGGATCTACGACCAGGCACTGGAACGTGCCAATGAGACGCCCGGCCTGGAAGGGATTGATTATCTCGCGCAAATCTACAATGACATCAACGTCGCGCTGATTGAGTCCAGACCATTGCATGACTTCATGCACAACGAACCCCAGTGGAGCCTGCAGCTGCTGACATCCCAGGTAGCCGGCCTGCAGCAGCGCCTGATGGGCACCTGGAAAGACCTGTTCGAGAAAGAAATCGCCGCCAACAATATCAACCCGGAAATGGATGCCGAAAGCCTGGCGTTCTATATCATCAAGATTGGTGAGGGCGCGATCTATTGTGACCTGATCTGTGGCCGCCAACCAGATCCAGGCCCGGCGAATACCGCGTTTCGCCTGCTGGTCAACGGCCATACGCGCTGATCAGGACGAAGCCGCCCTGATGATCAACGGGTGTGCTCTACTGTCGCTTGCGGGGTGGTGCCAAGCCATCTCCGCTGGCAACGACCTGCCCTTTGGGCACCTTGTTGGACGGTTTGCGTTTGGCCGCCGGTTTTTTTGCCGCCTTGGCCGTTTTACTTCCCTTGTCTGCTGACTTGCGCTTTTTGCTGCTTGCCGGCTTGCCGGACGCCTTGACCTTCTTCGGTCCCTTGAAGCTCCCAGCCAGCGGTTTGATAATTCGCCGCTCGAACTGCCAGCGCAAATAACGCTCGATACTCGACATCAGGTTCCATTCGTGCGGTGCAACCAGGGAAACCGCCAGCCCTTCATGCTCGGCGCGGCCAGTTCGCCCAATGCGATGCAGGTAGTCATCACCACTACGCGGCATATCAAAATTGATCACCCGATCCAGCTGGTCAATATCCAGCCCGCGTGCAGCGACATCAGTAGCAACCAGAACACCACCACCGCCTTGCTTGAAGCGCTCGACAGCCAGCTTGCGATCCTCCTGCGATTTCTCGCCATGCAGTACATAAACGCGCAAATCTGCCGCTCGCAGCACGCCATTCAGGCGGTCAGCCATGGCCCTGGTATTGGTAAAGACAATGGACTTGCCTTCACCCTCCTCCTTCAGCAACCACTTGAGCAGCGTTTCCTTGTGTGCGTTGTCATCCGTGGGAATCACCTGCTGACGAACCTGAGTCGCGCCGCCACGCACCTGATCCAGTTCCAGCCATTCCGGTTCATGCAGCACTCGCGACGCCATGGTTTTCATTCCGGCGTGGCCACTGGTGGCCGACAACAACAAGGTCTGACGCTCCGTCGGACATTGCGCTGACAAGGTCGCCACATCTTCACTGAAGCCCATATCCAGCATACGATCGGCTTCATCCAGCACCAGCATCTGCACGGCATCCAGTTCCAGGTTGCCCGCCTGCATCTGCTCCAGCGCCCGGCCGGTGGTAGCCACGACAATATCCGGATTTTTCCGCAGGCGCGCCGCCTGCTCCTTGAAGCCCTCGCCCCCGGTGACAATGTCCGCACGCAAATAGGTAAAGCGAGCCAGTTTTGCGATCTCGGCCAGCACCTGACGAGCCAACTCACGGGTCGGCACCAGAATCAATGCTCTTGGTGACAGGGGCTTGCTGCTGTCGTCCTGCAAACGCTGCAACATCGGCAACAGATAAGCCAGCGTTTTGCCCGTGCCTGTTCTGGCCAGCAAATAGAGATCACGCCCTTTCAGAGCAGGTGGCAGTGCTGCCAGCTGAACATCGGTCGGGGTCTGCAACAACAAAGCATCCAGCGCCTTGAGCAGGCGTGGGTCAAGATCAAATTGTGTAAACAAGAGTCGCTTCCGGCTATGACGATGAATGGCGCCTAGTGTAGCAAAATCAGGCGGTACCTGACCGACGCCACGACCGGTCAGGCAGGGATTGAACCCAATTCGCAAGAATATTACGGTGCACGCCCCTGCCAGACGCACCAAAAAACAACAAGAATCGATCCCGGTCCGCTTCGACAGCTGATGCAAATCAGCCCCTGGGGACGTTTCCGCGATAGCGGCACTCTTCTTGCTAGCTATCTGCTATCGCACTCAGGGAGAATGATCGTGCCTCTATTTCGTCTAGCCCGCCCCTCCACAACCGATAATGACGCTCTGACTCGCTTGTTTGAGCATCTTGATCTGAGCAGCCAACCGCAGGGCAACTCAGCAGTCCTGCGTCGCCTGGGTACATTTACCCAACAACTGGAAAACCGAATCGCCAAAAGCTTGCGCGCTTCAGTCGGTATTGCCGCACATGCACCGGAACTGGCCCGCATAGCCCGCGACAGCGAGCAACAAGGCGAGCAGCTGGCCCAATCCTCTGAATTGATCGCCAGCGCTATTGAAGAAATCAGTCAGACACTGGAATCCGAGCTGATGCCTGGAGCCACACAGGTTGCCGGCTTGTCGGATGATGTCAGCCAGCGCCTGCAACTGTGCCAGAACGACAGCCGAATGGTGCTTGACCAGGTGCAAGTCATCGAAGGGACCGAGCAACAACTGGCTGGGGAAATTCAGCGCCTGGGTAGTCAGATCGAGGAAATGACTCAGGTCATCGGCATGATTGCAACCATTTCACAGCAAACCAATCTGCTGGCTCTGAATGCCGCCATAGAAGCCGCCCGGGCTGGCGAGCAGGGGCGCGGCTTTGCCGTAGTCGCCGATGAAGTGCGCCGTCTGGCCGGCTCAACCACCGCAGCGACGGATCAGGTCAGCCAGATCATCGATGGTTTTCGCGAGGGCATGCAGCGGCTTGAAGGTGCAGGCTCCAGCATGCACCAGGCGATTGCCGAAGGTCGCGAGGGCATTCAGCGCGTCGACCACAGCTTGGCCGAAGCTGGCGACAACATGAATCAACTGGATAAGCGTGTGGCCAGCATGGCCAGTGGTACCGAACAGATCGGTGCTGCCGTACGGTCCCTGAGCCAGGACGTCCAGGGGGTCGCGGATATCGCCGGCAGCCTCACCCAACGGGCAACCCAGATCAGCGAGCACAGTGAAGCCGTCCGCGCCGAAGGTGATCACCTACTGGACGGCCTGGGGGGCTTCCAGCTCGACATTCATCAGCAAATCAGCAGTCAGGTCAGCCGACTCGCTGCCGATCAACGCCTGTTGCAAGGCGTCGCCAGCGCCGAATCCTGCCTGCGCCAGGCCGTCGATCAGGATGGCCGCTTCGAATTGATGTATCTGGTCGGCGCCGATGGCATTCAGGTCAGCGAAAATGTTCTGGCGCGCGACCTCGCGAGCGGCAACGCGGCCAGCGTGCGCGGTCGCAACTGGTCAGACCGCTCGTGGTTCCGTGAGGTGCGCAATAGTCAGGCAATTCACATCAGCCCGGTGTACCGCTCCTCGGCAACCGACGCGTTCTGCTTTACCCTGTCTGCACCGGTATTTGCCGACAACGGCGAGTTGCGCTATGTACTGGGTACCGACGTGCGTCTGTCGGCCTTGCTCAGCCAACCAACGGCCAAGGACCGGGACACAACCAACCATACTGCTACTGGCACACTGCGCCCAGCCATTGCCTGAGCCCGGAACAAGAGGCCGCTGATGAGTATTCTGCAAAACGGTGTGCAACTGATTTGCTATCCCAATCGCCTGGGCAACAACCTGCAGGACCTGCATCAGGTGCTTGAGCAGCATTTATCGGATGCCGTTGTTGGCGTGCATATACTGCCTTTCTTCCCATCCAATGCCGATGGTGGTTTTTCACCACTCACGCATCTTCAGGTGGATCCGGCCTATGGTGACTGGTCTGACATTCGCCGTATCGCCGAACGCTTCGACCTGTGTTCAGATCTGACGGTCAACCATATTTCCGATGCATCGGTCGAATTTCAGGACTATGTCGCCAAAGGTCAGGGCTCGGAATATGCCGAGCTGTTCGTTGATGTCGACGCCATGGGCGACATCACCACCGACGACCTAGCGAAGATACATATCCGCAAGGAAAAAGAACCGTTCCGCCAGGTCACCTTCGCTGACGGAAGCCAGGGCCGCGTCTGGTGTACCTTTACCGAAAACCAGATTGACCTGAACTACCGCTCGGAAAAGACCTGGGCCCTGATGGATACCTGGATCAGCCACCTGTGCGCCAATGGCGTCAAGCTGCTGCGCCTGGACGCTTTCGGCTATACCACCAAACGCATCGGTACCAGTTGCTTTCTGGTGGAGCCCGAGGTCTACAAAGTACTCGAGCGCATCAATGACATGGCACTGCAGCATGGCGCCGAGTGCCTGCCGGAAGTGCATGATCACACCAGTTTCCAATACGCAATCAGCCGCCGTGACATGCACCCCTATGGCTTTGCCCTGCCACCACTGGTGCTGTATTCATTGCTGGATTGCAACAGCGTCTATCTGAAGAACTGGTTGCGCATGTGCCCGCGCAACATGATTACCGTGCTGGATACCCACGATGGCATCTGCATTCCGGATGTTGAAGGCGTGCTGCCGGATGACCGCATCAAGGCCCTGGTGGAAAATATCAATGCGCGCAGTGCCGACCCTATTCTGCGCCGCTCGGCAGCGCGCATTAACAGCGTGGGCGCCATCTACCAATTGACCTGCACCTTCTACGACGCCCTGATGCGAAGTGATGACAGCTACATTGCTGCCCGTGCCATCCAGTTTTTTGCCCCCGGCATCCCCCAGGTCTATTACGTCGGGCTGCTGGCGGGCTGCAACGATGAAGACCTGATGCAGGCAACCGGGGAACTGCGGGATATCAACCGGCACTTTTACAGCCTCGACGAAGTCGATACCGCCATTGAACAACCCGTGGTTCAACGCCTGCTCACATTGATGCGCTTCCGCAACAGCTATCCCGCCTTTCAGGGCCGGTTCGAGCTCAATTATTCGAATGACAGCAGCGTCGCCATGGCCTGGCGGCACGGCGAACATTACTGCCATCTGCTGGTTGACCTGAACTTCCGCACAGCACAGATTGATTATCTGGATGCCGACGATCTCAGTCCGCAGTCATGGGTATGTTGAACACTGCGGGCGTTGAATAGCCGCCGCACTCAGGGCGGCCAACGCAACCAGAATGCCGCAGCCACCCACCACCAGCCCGAGGGGCAATGCGCTGCCATCGTGCAGCCACCCGACCAGGGCCGAGGTGATCGCGGCAAACGTGGATTGCAGGGTACCCAGCAAGGCCGAGGCCATGCCTGCCTGCTGACCATAACCGTCCATGGCACAAGCAGTGGCATTCGGCAGCACCATGGCAACGCTGGCGACAAATACAAACATCACCACCCAGAACGGCAGCAATTGCTCTGGCTGCCACCAACTGGCCAACAACAGTGCCAGTGCCGTCCCCATAAACAACAAGGCATTGTTCCTGACCAGTTGCTGCGGCGAACGCCGACGCAACAAGCGGCCGTTGACCTGGGCAAACAGAATGAAGCCGGCAGCATTAAGGCCAAAAATCCAGCCGAAATCCTGCTCCGCAACACCGTATATTTCGATCAACACGAAGGGTAGCCCGGCGATATAGGCAAACATGGCTGCCATCGCCAGCCCGCCCGTCAGCGCATGCAGAATAAACAACGGGTCACGCAGAATGCGCGGCACGCTGCGCCAGGAATAACTCATGCTCTGCCGCGGCCCGTCCACCGGCAAGGTTTCCCGCAAGCCCAGCAATACGATCAGGGCAAAAGCAGCAGAAAACAGGGTCAAAAACAGAAAAATGCCCTGCCAGCCGGTCCACACCAGCAGATAACCACCCAGCAAAGGCGCCAGAATCGGCGCCACACCCATCACCAGCATCAACTTGGAAAACGCCCGTGCCGCTTCCAGCGGCGAACACAGATCACGTATCACTGCACGCGTCACCACCATTCCGGCACAGCCACCCAGGGCCTGCAAAAAGCGCCCGGCAATCAACCACTCCAGGGTGGGAGCAAATGCACACAGCAAAGAAGCACTGCAGAACAGGCCAATACCAAACAGCAATGGTTTGCGCCGGCCGAAACGGTCAGCTACCGGGCCATAAAGAATCTGCCCGCAGGCCAGGCCGATAAAGTAAGCCGACAAGCTGAGCTGAATCTGGTCAGTACTGGTAGCAAAAGCCCGTGCCATGGTCGGGAAAGCCGGCAGATACAAATCAATCGCCAGCGGTCCAAAGGCACTGAGCCCGCCCAGAATCAGGAGGATTTTCAGCGGCATGCGAGGTGTCCGGGGTGAAGGGAATTGGCAGTTAAAAAATTACCGTCCTCATCATGCCAGAAAGCGGCAGAAAGCGCTGGCAACAGACTGTTGCCGAATCTGCCATGCCTGATGCCTGACACAGCAGCTTCGGGTTAAACGTGCCCAGATCTTTATGCTGGATCGCATTCTTTAATACATGCCGCCGCCTGGCGGCATGTGCAAAAGATCTATTTCTTTACCGGATGCACGTCAGCTGGTGTGCCGCCGTTCTGCCAGTTGGATACAGCCTGGCCATCCTTGAAGGTTATGATGTTGGTACCGGATGTGGTGATCTCCACCCCGTCGGAACCGGTGCCTGTCATGGTCCAGCGTATCGCCACTTTGTGGCCTTCACCAATCAGGTCGTTAATGGCGAAATGCAAGTCGGGGTATGTTTTGCGTAAAGATTCCGCCCACTTGATTGTTCCGTCAGCCGCCGACGGGTGGCCGTTGTAAGTGTAGTTGTCTGCCAGGCTGAACTCGACAATGTCTGTTATGCCCTCGTTGAAAACACCCTCAAAAAATATGCGTGTTGCTTCCTTGTTGATGGCGGCCTCAACGTCCTCTTCTGCGCAGGCGGTGGTAGCCAGCAAGACGGTCGTGATAACACACAATGCTGCAGTAAAACGTCCCATAGTTCATCTCCTTGATTGACAGGACTGGCACCGGGTGACGCGCGTTTCGTGTCACCCGGTGCCACAGGTGGTTAACGACGCGGTAATGTCGCTTCGTGCACATCCTTGTGTGCAGGTTCCGGATCTTTGGCGTGTTGCTGCCACTGCTGCCATTGCACAATTGATATCGAAGTCTGCAAGGAATAATCCAGCGATATCCAGCGAGTGCGGCTGCTATCGGCATAATCCGGCTGGCCCGGCAGGATATTAACGGGGCCATTCTCCGTTTGCACCGTGGTGTTATACGGCTCCGCTGCCGGCGTACTGGCAAAGTAGATCGAGTCAATCTGTGGGTAGGATATGATGGTATCGCCTACCTTGCGTTCTTGGGCAGGCGCGCCGCTGGCATCGATCCAGTTACCGGCACTGTCTTGCAGCGCACACTCTGACGTTAACCCGCCAAACTGCGCAGCAATGGGTGGCACATTATTGTTCTGATCGGCTACCGAGGCCGTACCATGGCAAGACATGCAAGAGCTGTAGGCTTTGTCTGCCGGGCCGTCGAGACGCGAGTTGCAGCCAAGATGGCCTGGGTGGGCAAAAGCATTTGCGCCACCATCAGCGTTCAGCATATCGACCGTATCCCAAAAAATGACCATATCCTTGAAGCCATTCTCACGCGGGTTGTCCGGGTATGACGAAGCCAAAACATCCGCCGGAGGCGTAGAGTTGCCCCACATAAGCCCCAGAGGTGAGATGCGCTTCCATGGGTTCTGTTCTTCAGCTTTGCGCTGACCATCGGCGACAAAGGTGCCGAATACCCACTGCGTACCCTCTGCTCGGGAATCCTTCACCGCGATATCGAATTGCAGCAAGGTAACGGGGCCCCAGGTGTTCAGGCTGCGAGGGCATTGCTGGCTTTGTTCGGCCATCGTGCACTGGCCATTGCCGCTGGCAGGCTGGCAACTGCAAAAATCAGGTGAGGATATGTTGGCCTGCCAGGCTGGCAAATTCTCCAGCATGGGCATTTGTTGCGGACTCAGTGTGGTAAACAAAGGCTTGCCGATCACCGCGCCGTCAGCAAAGGATACATTGTCAGTGGGAATCTCGGGGGTGCCATCGGCTTTCCAGATCGTACCCAGGGTGTATGCCGCTGTTGGATTAAAAAAACCTACGGCCCACATGGTACCGTTTAACGGATCAGGCGACGTATTCATACTGAAGTTTACCGGCGCTTCCCGCGTCAAGCCGTGGGTGAATTCTCGGCCAGACATCACGTCATAGGTTTGAAAGGGAATGTTGTACCAGGATCGAACCTGGTTGTTGCAAACATCCCAGTCGGTGTTGATATCACCGCTGTCGATATTGCCTTCCTGTATATACGCCAACACCAGATTGCCGTATTCCAATGCCAATGCTTCCCGAGTGGCCTGGTCTGTCTCCGGATCGAACATGGCGTCGAATTTACTGCTGCGCCAGGGCTGGTCCGCGCGTTCATCGACAGGTTCAGCAGGAAAGGCATCGCTTAATTGAAAAACCGGTCCCTTGTAGTCTACCCCCGGTTGATTTGAAACAAGCTGGCTTTCATACATGTCCGGAAAGTTCGGGTCTTGCCAGTAACTTGGATACGTACCGGTACAGGTACCGTTAGCCTGGGTTTCCGGGTTGTCTGCAGAGTCACTGGCGGGTACTGCCGCTTCGGCTTCAGCCATATGGGTGTCTGCATTGGTTTCTTCCTGCCCGCACGCGTATAGCAACAGGCTGGCGAGTACAGTCATGATAAGTCGGGCTCTCATACGGTGTTCTCCATTCCTTGTTATTTATTGTGGTATTGCGTCGTTGCCAATGGTGCAGCACCTCCTTTGCTTAAAGCCGCCGGAATGGCGGCCAATGTGTTGTCATGTATTACCGCCGCCACGGACATTCAGCAAAAATGTCCATGCCGGAGGTATCGGTATCATCTGGCAAGGGATATTGAGATTCAGGGCGCCGTAGCGAACACGCGACAAACCATGCCCGGGGCGAGCACATTGAAGAAAAACGGCAAGCTTTTCCTGCGCACAGCAAAGCAAGCGCCTGCCTCGTTTCGCCGTGGGGTGACGAAAAACGGGGTAACAGCGCTCAACCAACTGGAAGAGTCGGGTTAGTTCGAGGGGATGGCGGCGTTGGTCTTTGGCGCTCAGAAATACGCCAATATCGACCGCCAGCTTCCTTGCCGTTGGCATCACAGAATCCTTTCCTTTGCGATCTGTTATGCATCATCATGCATTGACTGACTGGTATTGTAAATGACCGACCAGTACGCCAGCGATGGATGCCCTGAAGAGAGCATAGACTATGGACAGAAACACTGCTGCTCTGTATGCGTTGGCTAGTACAAACAGCCATAACCAGGCCGGGGTGGCGTGCCTTGTCTCACTGCGGCTAAAGGGCTGTCCATCTGACCCGGAACGGACTTAAATGCGGCTGCTGATACGCGCCAAGGGAGGTGGTGTGTAGCTGGCGTAGCGCCTCGAGCAAGGAGTCGTTGTTGGTTTGAACTGGTCGATGCGGAGTAGAGGCAAAAGGCAAGACCCGACCCTGGAACCTCTTGATCATGTGATTAATTGGCGCAGTCAAAATCCCATCTAACGGTTTCTACTTTTTTGAAATAAATTCGCCCGCCCTGAAAGCCAAAGTCTTCCGCATCCAGCCTTATGCCATAAAAACTTTCTTCCCCTTCAAATATCAACACATCTATGGTTTCGGTTTGGTCCGTGCCAGTAGTCTTGATCACATACCCAAATTCATTTTCCGCCACAACCTCGTATTTTGACAAGTTAGTTGAAAGCCGTGGAACCTCCCTGACTTCACCTTCATACTCAAAAGTGTAGGGTTCGAAAAATCCGCAGGCCATCCCATTTTTATATTTTATGTAGTAATGCCCCAAGATCAATCCCAGCTTGTCCAATCTTTCGGGATCTACTTTGGTATTAGCCGAATTCCATTGAATGGTTCTGTCTTTATCTTCCTGCCATGTACCTTCGAGAGAAATCGAGTGTGCATTCACCGCCAACATTGATATTAGAACTACCTGAAGTACTTTCTTCACTGCACTCATTTTATATAGCATTACACCCTCTATGTTCAGCTATCTGGCGCTGAAAGTCACGCAAATAACCATCATCCCCAGACAATTGTGGATTTTCCGAAGGCTTATGACTATCTCGTGGTGAGATACCAGCAAGCTCGTCTTCACAGTTTAAGACCATGCTGAAGATTTTCACCTTGAAGCCCCAACGCTCCCTGTTCGTGCTTCGGGGTAAGCATAGCCGTTCACACCCGCCCAGCAACCCAATCGGTTCCCGGTTCACATAGCACTCAAGCAGTGGCTGGCAGTAGTGATTTCAATTGTAGTGCAACCACGTTAGTCATCTTTCTGCTGTCCCTGAGCCCCGCATCACCTACTGTACTGCCGTAGTGTTCATTCCCATGGGCGGCTTTCTATATCAAACGGTTTTTGGAAATATTCAATTTTGTCCAGTTGATTAATTACCCTTTGGGATACTCCGCTCAAGTGAGTGATCGCCTCCAGATAACGAGGATCTACAACGCTGTCCAGTAGATGGTCAAAGTCATTAACCGCTGGATCAATGCTGCGTACGTGATGGGCCGCCCATCCGGTATGAAGTAGCTGTACGAGCTCTTTCGAGGTGCACTGTATTCTATGATCAATGCCTCTTTTAATGGCATAGGCGTAAACGTCTTGCGAATCAAGTCTCTGCAAAATATTAATCTCATCAGAGGTAGTTTCGTTGTCTAATGCTATGGCTATGCATTGACGCTCTTTAGTTTTGTAGGTTTCATATAGTTCAGGAATGTACTGATTGATATCTGCAGGAACGGCGCCCGCGTATAAATTCAAAACAATTAGCAGGGTTAATGTTTTTTTTAGCAAGACCGTACTCCTTACTCGACATCATCCAGAAATGACTGCTCCAACCTAAATGGCTGCCTGAAAAACTCTATCTGCTCTAGGGTATCTAATGTTTCCGGTGAAATATATGAAGCTTCATCTACTGACAGTATGATACTTGTCCTTAGCAGCCGGGTTATAACGTCCTCAAGCTTCACCCTTGACAGGCTTGTATTATCTGAGCGCTTGATTAGCCAGCCAGTATACAAAAGCTTGGACATAGTCTCAGATAGACAGTTGAGCTCCTGCTCAACTGCCCTTGCATCAGAATAAGCCAAGACGTCATATTTATTTAAATACTTAAGTCTTTCCATACCCAAAGATGAGATAGTATTATCTTCCATCAAGATATCACAATCGTTAGATTGATCCAGGTGATCAGAAATTAAAGTGATTATGTTATTATCGATAAAGTTATTAGATGCGGGACGCAGTATAAGGACAATACAAGCGTAGGCAGCAATGAGAGCAATAGATATCGCACAAGCATATCCAACTATCTTTTTTGATAAAGCGGTCACATTTTCATCCCTCTGGCTACAATTTTATAAGCATTCTGGCTACTCGATTACCGGACGCTTACGAAGAACCTTCACTTCCTGAGCGGCAGTAGAATCACATCATCCCATGAGTCTGGCGTGCGTGACACAGAGCATTGAACGTTATGCCACTGAACCAGAAATTACCCAGCCGTGGACAGTTTCACCACTTGATTTACAGACTCTAAGGGTAACAGCTCTCCCTAGAAAGCCGCGTTCAATCCATCCTACTGGCGGCGCATGATTATATATCTGCAGGAGAACACAAAAATATAAATCAGAAACATCACGCAAATATCGAAGAAATTTATTTCATAATCATACAAGATAGACCTTACAACTTGCGTAAGTAAATACACCGCCCACAGGCAAGCCCCGAGCCTCGATCCCTTTAAAATCGAATGTCTTATATTTTTTGGGATTGACCTCATTAAAGCTCACCATTCTTAATCATTTCATTAATAGCTTCCTGGGAACAGACACCACTGTTGCATCTTTTTTGCGACCCATTTGTTTTAGGGTCCCCGCCATAAACCGACGTCCGGCGGACTATGCTAGCAAGCCGCTATTCAGACTCATCACGATCTTCTTTTTTGTTTCTCAACTTTTTTCTTAAAAACCTAAATACCACCTTGTTTCCTTTAATTACATGCTTTGCAGACCAGTAGTACATAAAAAACAAGCAAATAAATCCCCCATAAAAGAAGACTGTAGATAAGGACTTATATCCAGCTAAACCTGTAATGATCGAGATAAAAAGACAAACAAAAAACATCGACAACCAAAACCCGCCTTTTTTTAGCGTGTGCTTTAGTGAGTACATTTTGACACCTGCTGCCGGCATACTTGACCATTGCTTGGAAAGCAGGGAGTGAGCAGAAGCGCTACGTCAAGAATCAGCCAGTTGCGCCTAGGCAATAGAATAGACACCTTGCTTGATAGCGCTGTTTTCATTACAAGCTCGCCCCCATCATTTCTCTCCCTTGTGATACGGCTTTACCAGACATTACCAGTCGGTACCGTCATAGGCATGGACTTCATGCCGGGTGTGCGTGACACAGAGCTTTGAACACCCTCGATTGCCGTGGCTCTGATATGAGCAGACAGAAACTCACTGAGAAAGATATCGTTTGATGTTCTCATACAGAGATATCACTCTCCCAAGCTTGAGGAATAGTATGTAGAGTGCGCAAAGAATGAGAATTTCGAATGCCAGTCTAAAATAAAAATCTTCGCTGGAGAGGAGATGCTCATTTTTTGCAAGAAAATTGACTTTTACCAAAAACACAAAAAAGAAATACAAAAAAACACAGAGAAATGCTTTGCGATAATTTGAATACTTCTCACCACCTAGAAGCATAAATACAAACACAGAAACGATAAAAAAATTTAACGCTCCCCATGACTTATTAAAAATATAGTTTGGCTCTGTTATGTTTTGACTAAAAAAGCCGGCCAATAGTTCGATGAAGAACACCAGCGATCTATCCATGAAATAAAAAAAAGTAAGCGCCAAGAAAAAATGAAATACTGCGGTGCATTTCTTAGTAGTTATATAGTTCAACATCTAGACACTCGCAACAGGGTGGCATGGTGGTCTCAAGGTCCAAGTGCAACACTTAGTTAATGGATTTAAGATTATTTCTCGCCTACAGCTGAAGGTACTCAACAAGCACTTGAACCTTGAGACCACCCTCCTTGGAAATGCTGATGATCTGCTCGTCTGGAAATCACTTCTTCATGTTCATCGTTCTCTGCTGTGATGAATATTACTAAGCCAGAGGGTAGCAGGTCAGCTTCCCAGAATAGTTGATTTTGTTCAGCTGTGAGCGCAATCGGGATAGTGCTTCCAGCTGATAATCAGTCATAAGAGCGGGCTTCTTTATTTAGGATCACACCCTCATCAAACGTCACTACGCATGCAAACCTAAAGAACGGACTATCTTGTGTTGGTATCACAACCTTTTTTAAACCTTCGCCTTCATGTATATAATGTGTGTACCCTTTGGCGCCAGCTATATCTTTTACAGTTTCTATAGAGTCAGACATGGTGATTTCTTGGCAAAGCCCGACAGCATCTTTATAAATGAAATAGTTGCAATACCTAACAAAAGCAATTATCAGTACGCCAGAAAGGCCTATGCGGATCACATATTTAACCAGGCTCATGGTCTACATCCACATACATTATCACTGTCAAACAAGCCATCATTAGCACCCTGAACTCCAGCCCTTAGCTCGTCTATTGTGTTTACACTATAAGTCCATGGTGAGTCCACAATCCCATAATTCTCCAGAAAAGGGGACAGATTTATTTTATGACCGAGGATGCGGTTGTCCGGCCAGCAGGCGGCGGTGGGGGCCGATTGGCTTTTCCCTTCACCCAGCAGGTTGAAGTCGGGGTTGTGCAGGTTGGCGGCGACGGTGGCGGCCCAGTCTTCGGGTTTGGCGCCGGCCTGCGGGCCGTGGTCAAGGCGGTTGCCGGCGGCATAAAAGCGGTATGTTTGGGTCTGTTTGGACTGTTCTGACTGCTGATGCAGGCTGCCGGTGAGTCGGCCACTGGCGTCGTACTGGTAGCCGATGCGGCCATGGCGGTTGTCCTGCAGCTGCTGCAGTTGGTCCTGGCTGTCGTACTGGTAACGGCGCTCCCAGTGCAGGGCGCCGGGGCTGTCGGGCGAGGGTTTGAGTTGACTCTGTTCCAGGCGACCCAGGGCGTCATACTGGCGCTGGTGCAAATGCACCTGGCGGTTGTCGGTCTCATCCCGGGTGTACAGCTCGCGCTGGGTTTCCTGGTGCAGGGCGTTGCGGGCGAAGTGAATACTCAGCGGGCCGCTGCTGATCCCCAGCAGGTGGCCGGGGCCGTAGCTGAGCCAGTCGATGGGAGGGATGTCGCCCAGCTGGCTTTGTTCGCGGCGGCCACGGGCATCGTACTGGTGACTGGCCTGCCAGCTCCAGTGGTCACCCAGGTGCTGGGCTTCGAGGGTGAGCTGGCCGAGTGTGTTGTAGTGCCGTTCGATGCGGATGCCCAGGGTGGTGTTCTCGGCGCCGAGCAGCTGGCCGTCGGGGTTCCATTCGAAGGCTTCGGTCTGGGCCGGGGCGCTGTCGGTGGCGGGCAGGTGTCTTGCGCTCAGGCGGCCGACGCGGTTGTAGTCATAATGGGTGGTCTGGCCGTTGTTGTCTTCATGGGCGATGAGTTCGCCGGCGTCGTTGTAGTGGTAGCGCTGGGTACGCCCATCAAAGCCGACCTCTTCGATCAGGCGGTCGAGGGCGTCGTAGGAAAATCCGGGAATGTTCATCTGAGCCCGGTTTTTTGAGCTATTAGTTTCCCAAAGAAGCTAACTGTCATCTTCGTCAAGGAGAGACTTTGTGAGAATCGGTTTCCCCTCCTGTCGTTGTTTTCTAGCCCTAATGAACCCCCTTTTTAATATATAGTACCCGTTCAAAAAGGCTGCTATTACAAAAAACGCACCTACTGTTACGAGATTTCCAGCAATTTCTTTATAACCAAGAAAAGCTATTATGGAAGTAATTACTGCTAGCAATATGCTGGATAATACCAATATAGCCTGGATTTTTTTTAGTTGCATACTTCTGAAATCCTTTTCTTACAAACCAGAAGTCCTGCACCAATAGCGCCGCCCATTGTTCCTTCGGCAGATAGCTCAGTGGACCCGTCAAGGTTAATTTCGCCACTAAGCCCACCCCCTAGACCTGGAGTTATTTGACCTGTTAAACCACCCCCCCCAAGTACTGCTTCCTGGATTAACCGCACCTGTTGCAACACTTCCGCCTGCATGAGTGGTTCCACCTATCATTGGTCCAACAACTAAACATGTCGTATTCGTTACGCATGCTTTTCCATCAGCACTTATCGCCACGCCAATGTCTTGTTTTGCGCCGACCCCTACCACTAACATACCTCCCACTTTACCGCCAAAATTAATCCCCTCCATAATTCTGTCATACACAGACTTACTAAAAGATCGAACAGCTTCTACGATGGGCTCTTCTCTATTGGGATCAAGGCCTGCAGCGCGTTGTGCCATTGCTATCCGTGGGTCTTGATAAAGCCCCAACGGATCCGCCCCCGACGAAGCTACCGTGCGAAGCGGAAGAAAAGGCAAGACCGATCCCCGCAACCACGATTAGTGCTTATTGACGAGAAATGAAGGTGAAAAAGTTAACCTTCTCAATTTTCTCTACGTAGCTAAACTCGAATTCAGAAATTATACTTTCCTGAGTGCAAGACGTAGTGAAACTTATACGAACAACCTTATCACTCTTAGTCAGATGAATGCCTCTCATAACCCACCTGGATTCTGATGCTCTAACAACATCATCCTTTGTTAGTTGTATTTCTACCTCTCCTTTTGATAAAATCTCCAAGCTTTCAAGATCAGCATTACACTCCTTTTGGACCGAAATTATTCTTATAGCAGGGTTAAAAGATACCAGCTCATCACCTATCTCAACATTTTCATCATCACTAACAACTGGAGCACCCCAATCAAAAGTAAAACCATACGACAGGACGTCTGATCCTCCTGTTTGATATTGTGGCACAAAATAATACTTACTCATATCAAAGCTTTTCTTACAGCCGGTAGAGGTTATTGCAGAAAATAAGAGAATTGAGACCAGAGAACCAAAAAGCTTCATATTAAGCCTCACCTTATCTATCAATAACTAGATCGATTGAAGTTTTAAATCGATCTTTTGTAAACATATCCAACGGCGAAGTCCCGAATATCATGTAAGGAGCTACGTCAGTTACAACATGCGGAACACCATATAGTGTGTAAGGTGAAAAATAATTATAAGTACCTTGATTTTTTGTGTCCGTAACCAAACAGTCAAGCTCATCAATTACGTATTCACTGTGGCCGGAAGGCGATACAAACTTCCTATTTTTGTCTGGGTTGGACCCCCCGCATGAAAGATTTACATCACCCTGCCGATGAAGCACAGATTGCTCCGGATCCATCTTAATCCAATCTGCGTCTAAAGTGTTTGCTCCAGGATACGGCTCATTAAACACGTTGCGTCCCCAGTTCCCCACAGCTACAAGTGTAGCACTTCCGAAAGCAAACGCGCCCCATGCCAGTGGGATTATAAGTCCAGATGGATCAATGTGGTTAGTTGGGCTTGCAGCTGCATATAAATAAAAATTCACTCCACCCAAAAGCCCAATCGGATCCTGATTCACATACCGCCCCAGTGCTGGATCGTAGTATCGATGCCTGTTGTAATACAGCCCACTTTCTTCGTCTTCGTACTGCCCCTGAAAACGTATGGGCTGGTCTGTTTTTCCTTGTTCGTCTTTGATCGCCGCCCAATCATCCGGTCGGGCTTCCCAGAGCAGTTGGCCCTGTTCATCCGTGAGGGCCAACGGGGTACCGAGGTGGTCGGTGTGGTAGCTGGCGTAGCGGGGTTCGCTGGCCTCTTCGGCCAGGGCCTGGCGCAGGGCTTCGGGCATGGGTTCGCCGGCGCTGGCCAGTTGGCGTTTGACCTGCAGCAGCATGGGGTCGTTGTTGGTTTTGTCCTGACCGATGCGCAGTAGCGGCACGAAGCTACCCGGTTCGTACAGGGTGGTGCGCATTTGCCATTCGCCGCCTTGGCTTAGCCGTGCTTCGGCGCTTTGCTGGCCGCCATCCCAGCCGTAGCAGGTGATCTGCGTGGGCTGTGTTTGACCGCTGGTGTCGGTGTACTCGACCTGTTTGCAAAGGCGTCGGCCCAGGGGGTCGTAGCCGTAGTCGGCGGTCCAGCGTTCGCCGTTGGCCTTTGTGCGTTCCAGCCGAATCAGGCGGTTGGCGCCGTCGTAGCCGAGCTGCAGGCGGCTGCCGTCGGGGCTGAGCCGTTCGATCAGGTTGCCGATGCGGTCGTAGTGGTACTGCTCGCCCTCGTGGCTGAGGATGCGGTTGTCCGGCCAGCAGGCGGCGGTGGGGGCCGGTTGGCTTTTCCCTTCACCCAGCAGGTTGAAGTCGGGATTGTGCAGGTTGGCGGCGACGGTGGCGGCCCAGTCTTCGGGTTTGGCCCCGGCCTGCGGGCCGTGGTCAAGGCGGTTGCCGGCAGCATCAAAGCGGTATGTTTGGGTCTGTTTGGACTGTTCTGACTGCTGATGCAGGCTGCCGGTGAGTCGGCCACTGTCGTCGTACTGGTAACCGATACGACCGTGGCGGTTGTCTTGCAGCTGCTGGAGTTGGTCCTGGCTGTCGTACTGGTAGCGGCGTTCCCAGTGCAGGGCGCTGGGGCTGTCGGGCGAAGGCTTGAGCTGGCTGTGTTCCAGGCGGCCGAGGGCGTCGTACTGGCGCTGTTGTTTGTGTACCTGCCGGTTGTCGCCCTCATCGCGGGTGTAAAGTTCGCGTTGGGTTTCCTGGTGCAGGGCGTTGCGGGCGAAGTGAATGCTCAGCGGGCCGCTGCTGATCCCCAGCAGGTGGCCGGGGCCGTAGCTGAGCCAGTCGATGGGAGGGATGTCGCCCAGCTGGCTCTGTTCGCGGCGGCCACGGGCATCGTACTGGTGGCTGGCTTGCCAGCTCCAGTGGTCACCCAGGTACTGGGCTTCGAGGCTGAGCTGGCCTAGCGTGTTGTAGTGCCGTTCGATGCGGATGCCCAGGGTGGTGTTCTCGGCGCCGAGCAGCTGGCCATCGGGGTTCCATTCGAAGGCTTCGGTCTGGGCCGGGGCGCTGTCGGTGGCGGGCAGGTGCTTGGCGGTCTGCGTAGTTGTAGTCATAGAGGGTCAGGTGACTGATGCTTTTTCGAGGCAAAAGACAAGACCCGACCCCAGATGTTCGCTCAAGGCTTGAGCTTCAAGAGCGTATCCGACCCCTAATTAACTTTATTCAGAGCCTCTCCAAGAGTTGGCTGATTTCAATATTAGCTCATACAAGACATCCATTCTTTCAAGGCATCCTAAGTTAACTATGTATCGATCTTTAAGTACCAATTTAATTTCCTGTATTCGTTCAAGGTTAGGGATAGGTTCAATTTTGTCGATTTCAGAGAACATTATGTTTGTAGCCATTCCAGCAAACGAGTAGACAACTCTGTCGCTGTAAACTTTCACTTCACAACTAGCTAGTCGTTTTTTTGACATCGGATACAATAGTATATTCCCGGCTATATAAAAAAAGGCAATTCCATTGATTGCAATTTGGAGCCAGTTAGGTAGTAATTCGGATAATACAATAATCGAAATATAGGCGACAACCGACCAAATCATGAGGTCTACGATTAACCTAATCTGCGTACGCTTAACGAAAGGTTTTAGATCAGGACCGAAAGTATAATCGCATGCACAAGGTTTCATCCTTCAGGACCTCCGTGAGCAGCTGAAAAAGCACAAGCAGCAAGATCTCTTGCATAGGAAAGAGCACAGCTAAACATGCTTCTCTTTATCAAGCATGCTACGTGGTTAAGAACGGCCCGTCCAAAACAATTCTCTCGTGGATCTCCTGGAGGGCGACCTTGCGGGGGGCACTGCAAGGTAGTTGCGTGCGTTTCTGAGATAGGTATAGGCTCACTGGGGACTTTAGTATCTTCTGGATCTATAAGGATATCATTATGAGTCATGTCATAAATTGCTGCGCCGAGTGACAATGACCCCGTTGTCAATTGTACTATTTTATTAATAGCCGGGGCAACAACCGAACGACCTATTATCCACCCGCCTCTCGCAGCAATTCCAGGATTTTCACCAGTCGGATCAGTGTATCTAAGCGGGTTTTGTAAAACATACCCGTAAGTATTTATTCCACCCGCCAACCCAATCGGATCCTGATTCACATACCTGCCCAGCTGTGGATCATAGTAGCGGTGGCGATTGTAGTACAGCCCACTTTCTTCGTCTTCGTACTGCCCCTGAAAACGTATGGGCTGTGTGGTGTTTCCTTGTTCATTCTTGATGGCAGCCCAATCATCCGGTCTAGCCTCCCAGAGCAGTTGGCCCTGGTCGTCTGTGAGGGCCAGCGGGGTACCGAGGTGGTCGGTGTGGTAGCTGGCGTAGCGGGGTTCGCTGGCCTCTTCGGCCAGGGCCTGGCGCAGCATATCCGGCATGGGTTCGCCGGCGCTGGCCAGTTGGCGTTTGACCTGCAGCAGCATGGGGTCGTTGTTGGTTTTGTCCTGGTCGATGCGCAGCAGCGGGACGAAGCTGCCGGGTTCGTACAGGGTGGTGCGCATTTGCCATTCGCCGTCTTCGGTTAATCGTGCTTCTGCGCTTTGCTGGTCGCCATCCCAGCCGTAACAGGTGACCTGCAGGGGGTGTTGTTGGCCGTTGGCGTCGGTGTACTCGACCTCTTTGCTGATGCGTCGGCCCAGGGGGTCGTAGCGGTATTCCGCGAACCAGTATTCGCCGTTGGCTGTTGTGCGTTCCAGGCGGACCAGGCGGTTGGCACCGTCATAACCGAGTTTCAGGTTGCTGCCGTCAGGGCTGATGCGTTCGATCAGGTTGCCGATGCGGTCGTAGTGGTAGCTTTCCTGGTTGAGGCTGAGGATGCGGTTGTCTGGCCAGCACGGGGCTGTTGGTGTCGGTTCGCTTTTGCCTTCACCGAGCAGGTTGAAGGCCGGGTTGTGCAGGTTGGCGGCGACTTTGGCGGCCCAGTCTTCGGGGGCGGCCCCGGCCTGGGGGCCGTGGTCGAGGCGATTACCAGCAGCATCAAAGCGGTATTCCTGGATCTGTTTGGACTGTTCCGATTGCTGATGCAGGCTGCCGGTGAGTCGTCCACTGGCGTCGTACTGGTAGCCAATACGGCCGTGGCGGTTGTCTTGCAGCTGTTGCAGTTGGTCCTGGCTGTCGTACTGGTAACGGCGTTCCCAGTGGATGGCGCTGGGGCTATCGGGCGACGGCTTGAGCTGGCTGTGTTCCAGACGTCCGAGGGTGTCGTACTGGCGTTGTTGTTTGTGTACCTGCCGGGTGTTGCCCTCATCGCGGGTGTAGAGTTCGCGTTGGGTTTCCTGGTGCAGGGCGTTGCGAGCAAAGTGGATACTCAGGGGGCCGCTGCTAACCCCCAGCAGGTGGCCGGGGCCGTAGCTGAGCCAGTCAATAAGTGGGGCGTCGCCCAGCTGGCTTTGTTCACGGCGGCCGCGGGCGTCGTACTGGTGGCTAGCCTGCCAGCTCCAGGCATCGCCCAGGTGTTGGGCTTCGAGGCTGAGCTGGCCGAGCTTGTTGTAGTGCCGTTCAATGCGGATGCCCTGGGTGGTGTTCTCGGCGTTGAGCAGCTGGCCATCCCGGTTCCATTTGAAAGCTTCAGTCTGGGCCGGGGCACTGTCGGTGGCGGGCAGGTGTCTTGCGATCATTCGCCCTGCGCGGTTGTAGTCGTAGCGGGTGGTCTGGCCGTTGCTGTCTTCGCGGGCGATGAGTTCGCCGGCTTCGTTGTAGTGGTAGCGCTGGGTACGCCCATCAAAGCCGATCTCTTCGATCAGGCGGTCGAGAGCATCGTAGCCAAACCGGCTATGGGCGCCGTTCTCGTTGGTCAGCTGGATCAGGCGGCCGGCCTGGTCGTATTCATAGTGCAGGGTACGGCCGGCACTGTCATGTTCTTCCAGCAGCAGGCCGCGTGGGTTCCAGCGCAGGCTGCGCTGCTGGTTGCCGGGGCCTTGTTGGCGGATCAGGCGGCCCAGGGAGTCGTACTGATACTGCAGACTCTGGTCATCCGGGCGTTGCAGACGGATCAGGCGGCCGGCGCTGTCGTAGTGGTAGCGTACCGGTTGGTCGAGGGCGCTGCGGACTTCGGTCAAGCGTCCTTCGCCATCGTACTGGTAGCGGGTACTGTGGCCGGAGCAGTCGGTGTACTGGCTGAGCTGGCCGAGGCGGTTCCACTGCAGCTGGCGAATACCGCCGCTGCTGTCTTCCAGCCGGGTGGGCCGGTCAGGCAGAGCTGGGTTGTCGTAGTGGTAGCGGGTCACATCGCCGCTGGGGTTGGTCACGCTGAGCGGGTTGCCGCGGTCGTCGCGGGTGATCCTGGTGCGGCGCTTGTCGGGGCTGCTCCATTCCAGTAACCAGCCGGTCTCTTCGTCGCGGGTATGGTCTTCCTGGCTGTTGTCGGGGTATCGGATCGACTGCAGGTGGCCGCGGGCGTCGAAACGATAGCGCAGGCAGCGCTCCAGCGGGTCATGGATGGCGCTGAGCAGGCCGGCGGGGTTGTAGTTGTAGGTGATACGGGTGTTGTCGGCGCGCAGGTGGGCGCTCCAGCGCTGGTCGGGGCCTTCGCCGGTGAATTCGTAGCATTCGCGGCGGCCGAGGCTGTCGATTACCTCGGTGTGGTCGCTGTGATAGTGATAGGTGCGGGTCAGGCCGGAGTGGCTCTGTTGGCGGATGACCTTGCCCTCGGGACTCAGGGTATCCCACTCATAATCGGTGCTAGCGCCACCGGGTTGGCCGTGGCTGACCATCATGTGCTGGTCCCAGGCAAAGTGGCGGACCTGTTCGCCGGCGCGGTTGTAGACGCCAATCAGATCGCCCTGGGTGTTGTACTGGTAGCGTACCAGCCAGTCGTGACCACCGGCGGTGGGATCGAAGTCGTCCGGGATCGGGCCGCAGGGGTTGGCCAGAATCACCCCGGCCAGGCGCATCTCGGGGAGTTCATCGCCCACGTTGCCAACGCTGGAACGGGGCTGGTAGATCATCGCGTAGCTACGATCGGCGCTGTCCTGCACGCTGGTGAGCAAGCCGTCCTGGCTCCAGCGGTAGCGGGTGGCATAGCCATTGCGGTCGAATTGGCTGCGCAGGCGCCAAGGGCCTTCGGCACTGGGCGAGAAGTGCAGGAAGCTGTCGCCGGAGAGCAGAATAACCGCAGTGGGGTCCTGCTGGAGGGCGCTGGGCACCCCGGCCCAGTTGGGGCCCCAGGGGGTGAAGACGCCAACGGTCTGGCCATTGGGGGCACTCTGTGGAATGCCGCCGCGGCGCAGCCAGAGTCGTTCGGTGGCGGAGAAGTAATAATGCCCGGGGTCCAGCACTGGAAACGTCAGCTTGCGGCCCTGCATGTCGGTCAGTACGCTGGCATCATCACGCAGAGCCAGTTCCAGTCCGGCGCCAGAGATCGACCAGCCCTGGCCGAGCACACCCACCCGGGCATCGCGGGACAGGTAGCTGCGGCTGAAGGCAAAGACGCGCGGTGCGGGTAGCGCAAAGTCGACTTCGCCGGGCAGCAGCTTGGCGCCGAACAGCGGGTTGACCGGCTCGCCCGTCCGCGGGCAAAGGGCTGAAGCACAGTCAGCTTTACCAATCACGCTGCTGCCGATAAAGACGTTGGGTGAACCGGTGGCAATGACGCCGCCCTTCACTTGCTGGCCGATATGGCCAGCCGGCATGCCGGTGGACTCAGACATGAAAAGTTCCTTTTTAGCTGTTGACGTCGACTTTGGGCGAGTAAATCTTGATGCTGGTGGGCGTCATGGTAATGCTGCTCTCGCCACAGATCAGAACGATCTCTGTATTGGCCGTCATTTCGATCTTCTGGCTGTTCACACTCAGTGTTCCGCCCTCGGCCGCTATCTGGGTGCCGCTGTCATCACCCACCTGCAGGCTGTAACGTTCCCCAACCTGGGTGCTCTGGTTTTTCGCCGCCTGGGTAGACTGGCTCATGCCAACCACGGTATTCATCATCAACCCGACATTCAGGCTGTAGCCCATGCCGACGTTATCCATGCGGCCCATACCTACATTCTGCATGTAAGTCATGCCGATGGTTTCTGTCTTGGCCTTGCCAACCTGTGTCGACCAGTTTTTGCCGATGCTGTCCTTTTCGTTGCCGCCGACACTCTTGGTACGGTTGCTACCGATGCTGATCTTCTCGTTCAGATCCACTGTTTCGGTGCGGTTCTTGTGGATAGCGATGGTTTCGTTGCCATCCACCTCTTCCTTGCGGTTGCCATGGACGGTGATGGTTTCGTGGCGGTCGACGGTTTCGGTACGGTCTTGCTTGATATGGCTGGTTTCGTCGCGGTCGATGGTTTTGCTGCGGTCGTTGCCGACCCAGTGGGTTTCATCGTTCTCGACTTCGATATCCTGATTGCGCTCGGCATGAATCCACAGCTGTTCGGCGCCTTTGCTGTCTTCGAAGCGCAGGGCGTTGGCGTTGTCGTAGCCACCGCCCAGTGTCGAGCGAGTCAGAAAGCCGGACTGGGTGGCATTCGCCGGCAGGCCCCATGGGGGCATCTGCAGGGCGTTGTACACCCGGCTGGTGATGATCGGGCGGTCCGGATCGCCATGCAGGTAGTCGACCAGGACTTCCTGACCAATCCGCGGAATATGGATGCCGCCAAAGCCCGACCCCGCCCAGGGGTGCGAGACGCGAATCCAGCAGGAGCTGTCCTGGTCTTTGCTGCAGTAACGGTTCCAGGGGAAGGACACGGTGACCCGGCCGTACTTGTCGGTATGGATTTCCTGCCCGGGCGGGCCGGTTACCGTGGCGGTGTCGGGCCCCTGGGTCAAAGGTTTGGGCGTGAGCCGTTGCGGGCGGAACGGCTGGTCGCTGGGGTGCGTCTGGATGTCGATACGAAAGCTGTGGCTGTCGCTACTGCCGCCGGCTTCATAGTCGTTGTCGCTAAAGCGGTAGTCGGCGGCGACGATCAGATATTCGCGGTTATATTTACCGACCGGGTGTTTCTCCAGGGTGAACAACCAACCGGGTGCCAGCCCTCGGGCACGCCCGGCGGCATGACCGCGGGCCTGGGTGCTCTGCAGTTCTTCCATGCGCAGCTTGGCATACGTGCTGCCCTGGTCGAGGTCATCGTAGCCGCCGGGGTAATCGAAACATTCATAGCTGTCATGGGCGTGGCCGGGGCGCAGCTCGCTGACAGCTGCCAGATCGGCCTTGGGCATGGTGAAGTTGTAGTCGCGGGCCATGAACTGGCCACTGCGCACCTGCTGACCGGCGCTCCAGCGGTCGAGATGATCCTTGTCCGGGTAGGTCTGGTCCGGCGCGTAGTAGGGAATGGAAGCGTAACCCGGATACGGGTTGCGCAGGCCGATGTCGTCGGTCAATACCAGGGCGTGCTCGCCGGCGCTGTGATCGAACCAGAACCAGATGCCTTCGTTTTCCAGCATGCGCATGACGAAGTTGGCGTCGGTTTCCCGGTACTGCACGCAATACTCCCAGGTGCGATAGCTGCGGCTGAGGATCAGGCGGACTTCAAACGGGTAGTCTGCCAGCACCTGCCGGATCATGTCCGGGGCGGTCATCTTCTGGAAGATACGGTAGTCGGTGCGCCGCGTGGCATACCACAGCCAGGGCTTGAGCTGTGCTTCATAGAGATAGAAGCGACCGGCGCTGCCGACGGCAGCAAAGTGCACACACTGGCCGTTGAGATGACGCACACCGCCACCGGGCAATGCGATTTCCAGTGTGACCGAGGTGCCGAGCATGGCATCCGGGGACAGGTTGTCGTCTTCACTTTTGAGCGTGAGGGCAAAGTCGAACAGGCGGGAAACTTCTTCATGCCCGCTCAGAGCGGAAAAACGCAGACGGTCGCCAAGCGCCGTAGTGACATTGATAAGGCGATTCATCCACCCTCCTGGCAGATCAGTGATATCCGTATAATTGCGTTCGCCGCACACGGAGCACGCGGTCAAAGCAATACGCTGGTGTGCCGTCGGCAAGGGTGGCGCAAAGGGGAACTGCTTCCGCAATGGCCATAAACCGACGTCCGGCGGACTATACCAGCAAGTCGCCAGAGAGTTGACAGTCAGAATTCAAAACTATGAACTGTTTCACACTTTATATTCGGCAGAGCAAGAGAAAGGCCAAAAAATGGCGCTCGGTAGACACTGACGTTACAGTGGCAGCGGTCGCCGGGATCTACCAGATCCAGGCTGAGTGGGAATGACTATCAATGCAGGGAGCACGCAAGGTTGTTCGAATTCACCGTATTTGTTGGTCTGATCGCGCTGTTTCTGGCCCTGAAGCCCGACGAAGCGTTTGAGCTGCAGCCCTTGTGCGCAATCGCCATGATGGCGGTCTACCTGACCATCTACTTGTACGTTCCACCAGTACTGACGATCAAGGTCAGATATGTGGGGCTGGCCTTTGGCTACGTGCCAACTGTGGCAGTTGTAGCCATTCTTTTCCCGGAGCTCAACAGCAGCCAACCGATTGCGGTCACGAGATTTCTCGGCTGGCTTGGGCTAATGATGATTTTCCTGTTGATGTGCTTGCTAAAACTGTTTGTATGGTGAGCTCTGCTCACCGCCACTGAACCAGCCCGGCACCGGAGATATCCAGTGCCGGGCAGCTCATGCAGTTCAGTTCTGGCTACGGGTCACAAAGGTTCGACCCAGGGTAAAGGCACCAATAATCACGATCGAACCGATAAAGGGAGCCCAGTAACCTTCCACCTGCGGAATGGTGCGCAGGAAAACGAAGGCCACGGCAGTCGGTGCGACAAAGCGCACCAGGAACTGCCAGACCTGGAACCAGCTATCGTTGGTCGCCATCTCGCGCATGACTTCCTCACGACTCAGAGCCCAACCGGCAAAGAGTGCGATCAACAGGCCACCCAAAGGCATCATTATGTTGGTCAGGAACTCAAGCACGTCAAAGGCGCTACGCCCGAACAGGGTGTGGAAAATCGTTCCCTCTTCCCAGACATTGAAGCTGAGTACCGTCGCAATACCCAGGAACCAGCAACCGCTGATCATGATGGCGACGGCAGCCGGACGACTGAAACCAAAGCGCTCGACCAGGAAGGCCGCAACCGGTTCAACCAGCGAAATAGCCGAGGTCAGTGCGGCCCCGATCACCAGGATGAAAAAGATACCGCCCAACCAGGCGCCACCGGGCAGGTCGGCAAAGGCAATCGGCAGGGTCACGAACATCAATCCCGGCCCCTGGCCAGCTTCCAGGCCACTGCCAAATACCAGCGAGAAGATAGCAATACCGGCCATCAAGGCAATCGCCGTATCGACAATTGCAATCGAAATTGCCGTGCGGGTCAGCGACGCCTCACCGGACATATATGCTCCGTAAGCCATGATCGCCCCCATGCCCAGACTCAGGGTGAAGAACGACTGTCCCATGGCCTGCAACCACCCTTCAAGGCTCAGATCAGCCAGATTGAAGGTAAACAGAAAGCTCATGGCCGCACCGGCATCACCCACCACAACCGCATAGATCAACACGATCAGCAGAATGATAAACAGCAGTGGCATCATAAAGCGCAAGCCGCTCTCGATCCCCTTGTGGATGCCCAGACCCACTATCAGACCGGAGGCCAGGATAAACAGGGTGTGATAGATCAGCAGCAACACGGGTGAACCGAGCAAATCGCCAAAGGAGGCACCAATGGTCTCGGCATCCGCGCCCGCCATCGATCCGGAAAACATCAGCCCGGTATAATGAATGGCCCAGCCGGCAATCACCGAGTAGAAACTCAGAATAATGAAGGCTGCTGCGGCCCCCATCCAGCCGATACTTTGCCACCCCTTGCTGGTGCCATGGCTTTCGGTCAGATAACGCATACCCATGATCGGACTTTTGCGGCTGGCACGCCCGAGCAGACTTTCTGCAATCAGAATCGGAATACCGACCATGGCAATGGTCAGCGCATAGACCAGAATAAAAGCGCCGCCGCCGTTCTCACCAGTGAGGTACGGAAAGCGCCACAGATTCCCCAAACCGACGGCAGAACCCACCGCCGCTAACAAGAAAGTCCCTTTATGCGTCCAGATTTTTCCACTCATGGGCATTCAGCTCCATCAGGTGATTATTATATGTTGGTGGTCGAAACCGAGACTGGTTTCATGTTTTCAGGCTAGCACAGGCACCTGATTTAGCCGCATTTTGCCACAATCCGTTCCACCAAACAGT
Organism: Halopseudomonas salegens; assembly: GCF_900105655.1. Taxonomy (NCBI): domain Bacteria; kingdom Pseudomonadati; phylum Pseudomonadota; class Gammaproteobacteria; order Pseudomonadales; family Pseudomonadaceae; genus Halopseudomonas; species Halopseudomonas salegens. The sequence goes on along the minus strand of NZ_LT629787.1, from coordinate 1,045,998 downwards.
CTGATTGCTGCATTCTGGCCACAAAAGAGTCGCGGTCCTTTCGTCGCCCTCGCCAGCTCCGGCATAATCACGGGACTATTCCATAGCCACAGGCTGTTCATGTCCAGCTCACCCGCACATCCGGAGAAAGTTCGCCAACTGGTTTACCGCTTTATTCGCCCCTACGGCTGGCAAGCCCTGGGCGCCCTGTTGGCACTGATTTTCACTGCCGGCATCACCTTGTCTCTCGGCCAGGGCCTGCGCATTCTGGTCGATCAGGGCTTTGCCACCGGCTCCCCCGCCATGCTCAACCAGTCGCTGGCACTTTTCGGCATCCTGGTGCTCGGCCTGGCAGCAGGCACCTTCAGTCGCTTTTATCTGGTGTCATGGATTGGTGAACGGGTAGTTACCGATATTCGCCAACAGGTCTTCAATCATCTGATCAACCTGCACCCGGCTTTCTTTGCCGACAACCGTGGTCTGGAAATCCAGTCACGCCTGACGGCTGATACCACGGTGCTGCAGTCCGTACTGGGGTCAACCCTGTCGATCGCCTTGCGCAATCTGTTGATGCTGATTGGCGGGATAATTCTGCTGTTCGTTACCAATGCCAAGCTGACCGCCATCGTCATGCTGGCGATCCCGCTGGTTTTGGTGCCGATTCTGTTCTTTGGCCGCCGTGTCCGACGCTTGTCACGCCTGAGTCAGGACCGCGTTGCCGATGTGGGCAGCTATGTTGGCGAAATTCTCGGCGAAATCAAAACCGTGCAGGCCTACAATCATCAGCCGGTTGATCAGCAGGCTTTCGGCAAGGTCAGCGAGCAAGCCTTTGCCGTTGCCCGTCAGCGTATTGCACAACGAGCCTGGCTGACCGCCATTGTGATTCTGCTGGTCCTCGGTGCCATCGGCATCATGCTCTGGGTCGGTGGCATGGATGTGATCGCCGGACGCATCAGCGCTGGTGAACTGGCCGCCTTTGTGTTCTACAGCCTGATTGTCGGCGTATCTGCCGGGGCCCTCAGCGAAGTGATCGGTGAGCTGCAACGGGCTGCCGGAGCCAGCAGCCGCATCATTGAACTGCTGCAAAGCCCGCAAGCCATCAGCTCACCCGCGCAACCCACCCGCTTGCCGCCACGCGTTGACGGGCGCATTGCGCTGCAAGACATTACCTTTGCCTATGCAGGGCGCGAACAGCAACCGGCCATTGTTGACGTCAGTCTACAGATTGAACCGGGAGAAACCCTGGCCCTGGTAGGCCCTTCCGGCGCGGGAAAATCGACGTTGTTTGATCTGCTACTGCGCTTTTACGACCCGCAACACGGCAGCATTACCCTGGAGGGGATCGACCTGCGGCAACTGGACCTGGCTGCCCTGCGCCGAAGCTTTGCCCTGGTCGCCCAACAGCCAGGGCTGTTTCATGGCAGCATTGCCGACAATATCCGCTACGGCAAACCCGAAGCCAGCGATGCCGAAGTAACCGCAGCCGCTCAGGCCGCCTATGCCGATGAGTTTATCCAGCGGCTGCCACAAGGCTATGCCACGCCACTTGGTGATGGCGGGCAAGGGCTCTCTGGTGGTCAGAAACAACGTTTGGCAATTGCCCGCGCCTTGCTGACCGATGCCCCTGTTCTGCTGCTCGATGAAGCGACCAGTGCGCTGGATGCACAAAGTGAAAACCTGATTCAGCAGGCCCTGCCGAAGCTGATGCAGGGGCGCACCACCCTGGTGATTGCCCATCGACTGGCAACCGTGCGCGATGCTGATCGCATCGCCGTGATCGATCAGGGTAGACTGATTGGCATAGGTACGCACCAGAGCTTGCTGCAGGACAATGCGCTCTATGCCCGACTGGCAGCACTGCAATTCAATGACCGGGACCAGCATCCCGACACGGTGGAGACTGAGCATGACCGGCACAACCGATAGCGACTACCTGCGCCGCTGCGTGGAACTGGCCCTGCAATCGGTCGAGGCTGGCGGTGGTCCTTTCGCGGCCCTGCTGGTTCAGGATGGCCGGATAATTGCCGAATCCTGCAACGAAGTGGTACAGACTCTCGACCCGACGGCACATGCGGAAGTCCAGGCCATTCGCAAGGCCAGCCAGGCCCTGCAGCAGCCACACTTCCCCGATGCCACGCTCTACAGTAGTTGCGAGCCCTGCCCGATGTGCCTGGCCGCGATCCATTGGGCGCATATACCGCGCATCCGCTTTGCCGCGTCCCATCACGAAGCCGCACGCGGTGGTTTTGCCGATACCCCGATTGCGCTCAAACTCTATGGCCAGGCACGCCCGGTAAACATCAGCGATGACACCCTGCAGCAAATAGAGATTGCCGGTGCCGGCAAGCCTTTTGATGCCTGGCTGGCGCTGGAAGACCGCTTCGAGTATTGAAACAGAATCGATCAGCCGCGAGCCTTTAATGCTTGCCCGACCTGTTTGATTGCCTGCTCGATGACCGACCATTGGGTGCCGATATTCAGGCGCATAAAACCGCTGCCGGCAGCTCCAAAGCTGATACCCGGATTCAGCCCTACCTTGGCTTGCTGAACAAAAAAGCGTTTCAATGCCTGGTCCGACCAGCCCAGTTCACGACAATCCAGCCACAGCAGATAGGTCGACTCCGGCACTTGCACCCGTATCGGGGCCAGTTGCTGGTTGATCAACTCGCAGGCCCGGTCACGGTTGTCTTGCAGGTAGTCGATCAACGCATCCAGCCAGGGGCCGCCTTCGCGGTAGGCAGCAGCAAAGGCCGTCACGCTGAACGGGTTGGCCTGCTGCATGCACAAACTGGCAAATACCTGCTCAATGGCACGCCGCTGCCCGGCATCAGGAATAATCAGAGCCGACAGCCCCATACCGGGAATATTGAAACTCTTGCTCGGCGCCACGGCCGTGATAACGCGCCCCTCTGCACCCGGCAAATCCGCCAGCATCTGGTGCCGCTGCCCCGGGTAGACCAGATCACAGTGAATATCATCGGACATAATCAGGTTATTGTAGCGTTCGGCCAACGCCAGCAGGCGCTGCAGTTCCTCACGGGTCCAGACGCGCCCGACCGGGTTATGCGGCGAACAGAGAAACAGAACCCGGGCATCATCCTGCATGCAGGCTTCCAGATGCTCGAAATCCATCTCGTAACGGCCTTGCTCTTCGCGCAACGGGTTGACCAGCAAACGTCGGCCGGTTTTTTCTACCGCCGCAAAGAAAGGTGGATATACCGGAGACTGCACGATAATGCCCTGCCCCGGCTGGGCAAAAGCCATAGCCGCCGCATGCAACGACGGCACAACGCCCGGCGCCATCACCACCCATTGCGGTTGAACCTGCCAGCTGTGCCGTTGGGCAAACCAGTCCATCAGACTGTGCGTGAGTTCCGGGGGAAAAAGCGTGTAGCCATACACCGCATGGCTCGCACGTTCCAGCAATGCTTTGGTCACTGCGGGTGGCGCAGGGAAATCCATATCCGCGACCCACAGCGGAAGAATATCTTCAGCGCCGAAGACCTTGTCCAAAGCATCATGCTTGAGCGACGCAGACCCCTGCCGGGAGACCGGCAGATCAAAATCATAGACCATCAAACAACCATTTCAAGCGGTGTGCACAACACAGTTGCGGCCACTTTCCTTGGCCCGATACAACTGCCGATCAGCGGACTCGATAAAGTCCATCAGTTTGTCTTCAGCGCTCGGGACCAGTGTGGCCGTGCCCATACTGACCGTCAGCACCTGGCTGACGGGTGACGCCTCGTGCGAAATCTGTTCCTTGAAGATCAGCTTGCGGCAACGCTCGGCAACGGTAGCCGCCGAATGGGCATCGGTTTCCGGCAGCACCATGACAAACTCCTCACCGCCATAACGGGCAAAGAAATCGCGTGAACGCGCAGCGGCGCTTTCCAGCAGCCGAGCAATCTGCTTGAGGCACTCATCACCCTGCAGATGACCATAGAGGTCGTTGTATTGCTTGAAGTAATCGATATCGAACATGATGATCGACAGCGGTTGCGCATTGCGCCGGGCATTGGTCCATTCCACCTGCATGATGGAGTCAAACATGCGCCGGTTGGCTACGCCAGTCAGGCCGTCCTTGAAGGACAGCTCTTCCAGCTCTTTCTGCAGCCTGGCCAGTTTCTCTTCGGTCTTCTTGCGTTCGCTGATATCGAACATGAAGCCGACCAGGGCTTCTACCTCACCGGCTTCGTCGCGCACCACATGCACCACATCGCGAATCCAGACATAACCACCATCACTGGTCAGTGCACGGTAATCCGCCTCATGATCAATACCCGACTGGGATTGGGCGACACAGAAATCCACCACCCAGCTCTGGTCTTCCGGGTGCATACGCGTTGCCCAGTCCTCGACGCTCTTCCAGCTGTCCTGTGACCAGCCGAGCAGCTCCTCGATTTGCGGACCAATGTACTCGAACGCCATGCTTTTCCAGTCGATTTTCCACGGAATCGCCTTGGTTGACTCCAACAGGGTCTTGTAGACCGCGCTGTCCTTTTCCATACTGCTGGCTGCTTCTGTCATCGCTTGGTTACCTTTACTGCGGCAATCAGGATCGGTCGTCCGTTACAAAAATACGCCTCAAACAGCCGAAGCGCGAGTATAAAGCTGCAATAATTCTTGCGGCTCGTCATAAACTATACGTTTGCCCGCACGCAAATCGCGGCGCATCAAACGAATCATCTGCTCGAGCACCGGCTCGGCAAAGCTGTCCGCCGGCTTTTCCGTCACTTCCGCCAGGCGCCCGGCAATCACCCGGGTATCGCTGACAACCGGGCAAATCCGGTAACCGTAATGGCCACCAATCGCTTCCGGCACCAGATCCATGAAACGGTCTGCCCGCTGGCGGAAAAAACTCAACGTCAGGCGATAGGCATTGCTGCCGAGAATGGGTAAATCCTCGGGCACTGACTCTTCCTCATCCAGTTGCTGCAGGCAGGTAGCCAGGGGCAGCAGCTGATTCAGCTCATATCGCTGCATATGCGGGTTCTTTACCCGCACCAGATTGGCGATCAACTCACCCAGCGATGCATGGCCAATAATGGCGGCCCGCTTTGGCAAGCCACCCCAGGCACCGTCGGCACCGCAGGCCAGTGCTTCCAGCACTGACGCGTTTTCGAAACCGCCACCGGAATGAATATGCGCCAGCAATTTCAGCGGTGGTGGCAACACGGCACGGGCGGCAGCAAAATAACTGCCTACCTGGAACGGCAGATAGGTGCCGCGGTCATCTTCCATACTGACCCCGGCCACTGGCAATTCGGCAATCCGCTGCAAGGCCTCCAGGGTCCGTTGCGGGTTCTCCGCAAAGGCATCACAACCGTCCACAATATTGATCAGAATCTCCGGCGGGCCGCCCTGGTCACCGCGCACATGGTCATGCAGCCACTGCACACTCAGCGGCAGGCTGCGCATCAAGGTGGCAAAATCATACTGGCCCTGCATGCCAAAGTCCGACAGGTAGACCTCATGCAGCGTATTGGGTACTCGATAGTCACGCAGCTTGCACATGGATACGTCCGGCATGAACTCGCCGTCAGCCGCTACCAGCCCCACCGCGGTAAAGGCAAAACAACCACTCATATCGTACTGGTGGTCGCGCAGATGCATCATCAGATCATCATCGACTTCCAGCTCGTCGGGGTAACTGTAATCAAGGGTACCAAGCAGAATGCGTGGAAAACCGAAACCACGAACCCGTGGCAGAATGGCCAGCTTGTCGGCCAGGGTTTGACCAACGCGGGCGCCGACCGGATTCTCCCGCAGTGAAAGATCGATCAGGTAGGGGTCTATGGACTGCAAGCGGGCCAACTTGGCTTCGGCCTCATGCAGATGGGCATACGCCTGATCCAGACTCTTGGCATTCGACATCTTAGCGCTCCTTGCTCAACTGCCAGAAAAAATAGCACCTTGCGCAAGAATGTGCGACTTTTTGCGTACTTTGCTTGTTCTGACTCGCACAAATCAGTGATGGTCAGCACACAGCTTGCAACCGACAATGCCAAGGCACCCACAAGAACAAGAATCCGCTATGGACACACCACGCTCCGCCGTTGACTGCCGCTGGCTGCTCTGGCTTTACGCAATAATTCCGCTGAGTCTGGTCTGGATCCTGCTGGACGTCAGCCTCGCCCAGGGGCGGATACTGCGCGATTACATCCCGACGGATCCCGCCAACTGGCCCTTCTGGACCATCGTCTTCGGGCTGCCACATATTATCGCCAGCCTGATCACCATGGCTGACCGCGAATACCTGGCACACTATCGCCGCAGCCTGTTCTGGCCCCTGGTATTTTTTGCTGCCCTCGCCAGCGCCGGCTATCTCGGCCCGCAGCCACTGAGTTACCAACTGCTGTTCGTGTTCTTTGCCTTTTACACCATCTACCACGTGCTCGCGCAACAACTCGGCCTGACGCTGATGATGTGCGGCATGGCACCCAGCCGCACCTACAAGCTCTGGAAGTGGCTGGCGATCTTCTCTGCCTTTGCCATCTATATCAACGTCTATGCCGCCGAATACCTGCAGCAGCCATTGATCGGCGACATCAGCTGGCAGCAGCTGTTTACCGGGCTGGCTGTGCTGCTCTGCGCCGGAGTGATTGCCCTCGCCTGGCCACTGACCCGGGCCAGCCGGCACCCCTTGGGCGTCTGGTATCTATGGGGCAATGTATTGCTGCTGACCTCAGCGCTACTGATCAACGAAATCGGCTATACCCTGTTCGTGATTCTTATCCCGCGCGTGATCCACGACCTGACCGCTTACATCATCTACATCAGTCACGACACCAACCGCAATCAGCAACAACCGGTCAATTACGTTTACCGCGCAACCCGCTTCAGTCGCTTACCACCGATACTGTTGCTTCCCCTGCTATCAGTCCTTTTGGCCTGGGGGCTGACCAGTCACCAGGACTACCCGCTGGTCAGCATTGTCATCCTGACCGTTTCTTTTCTGCATTACTATTTTGAGGGCTTCATCTGGCGCGGTGAAAATCCGCATCGACGGCAGCTGAGCTTTGTGCGCCAACAGCGCTGACAGTGCCAGCCTGATCAGAGCCTGCGCGGGAGCGCCGGAATAAAAGGCCTGCTCATCGCACTTGTCTATCGTCGATACATTTTTTGCAGATTTGTGACGCAGTTCACAGACAGTCCGGTCGGGCTGGGGATAGAATGAGTTCTTCTGAAAAGGACTTCAAACAATGCTTATCCTCACTCGGCGTACCGGCGAAATTCTCCGCATTGGCGACGACATCAAAATCCAGATTGTGAATGCCAATCCCAGAATAGTCAGGATCAAGGTCGAGGCGCCGCACCAGACAAAGGCAGTGCGTGAAGAGCGGCAACCCCGTGAGCCAGGGCAAGCCAGCGTTACCGATAAATCATGAAGCCCCGGGGTTCAAGGGGTTCATCGGGACAACCTGAGAGCTTGTGCAACGCTTGAATGGTGCGGACGGAGAGACTCGAACTCTCACACCTTGCGGCACCAGAACCTAAATCTGGCGTGTCTACCAATTCCACCACGTCCGCGAACCGGGGATACAAGAACGCCAGGCGGGCGCCTGGCGTCTTGAAGAATATGGGGTGGACGATGGGGATCGAACCCACGACAACAGGAGTCACAATCCTGTGCTCTACCAACTGAGCTACGCCCACCATAACGGCCTTTGACCGGTACTGCTTGCTTCATCCTGCGGAGACTGTGGCACGCCCGGCAGGACTTGAACCTGCGACCATCCGCTTAGAAGGCGGATGCTCTATCCAGCTGAGCTACGGGCGCCTTGCACAATATCGACCCAGCGAGTGTAGTCGAAATTGCCTGTCAAAAGCAGTCTGGACTGCTACTGACCAGGAGCCTTGGTCGCCTTCCAAACGCTTGTCGCTGTGTTTGTGAAGCGGTGCGAATAATACTCAGCCACCCCCGCCACGTCAACGACAAGCGCTTATTTTTTTGAATTGTTTTAGATGCTTATCGCTTTCTTGCCGGCTGCAGCATGTAAGCACTTTTGCCAACCCCCTGCCGCATGCGACAATTGGCGGATAATTTATTTGCGTCAGGAAACACATGAACGCCCAACTCATCGATGGCAAGCAAATTGCCGCGCAGCTTCGTCAGGAAATCGCCAGCCAGGTAAAACAACGCCAGGAGCAGGGCCACCGAACACCCGGTCTGGCGGTTATTCTGGTCGGCCAGGACCCCGCCTCTCACGTTTACGTAGCGCACAAGCGCAAGGACTGTGAAGAAGTCGGCTTTATCTCCCACGATTTCGATTTGCCGGCAGATACCGAGCAAGCCACGCTGGAAGACCTGATCGACCGCCTCAACGATGATCCGTCAATCGACGGCATCCTGCTGCAGCTGCCCTTGCCCGCCCACCTGGATGCTTCTTGCCTGCTCGAACGCATCCGCCCGGACAAGGATGTCGATGGTTTTCACCCGTACAACATTGGTCGCCTGGCCCAGCGCATCCCGCTGCTGCGCCCCTGCACGCCGCTGGGCATTACCCGCCTGCTGAAAAGTACCGGGGTTGATCTGCACGGGCTGGAAGCGCTGGTTGTCGGTGCCTCCAATATTGTCGGTCGCCCGATGGCGCTGGAATTGCTGCTGGCCGGCTGTACCACCACCATTACTCACCGCTTTACCAAGAACCTGGAAGACCATGTGCGCCGCGCCGATCTGCTGGTGGTTGCCGTAGGCAAGCCGGGCCTGGTCAAGGGTGAATGGATCAAACCCGGCGCCATCGTGATTGATGTTGGCATCAATCGTATGGATGACGGGCGTCTGACCGGGGATATCGAATTTGCTCCAGCGGCTGAACGGGCCGCTTGGATCACTCCGGTGCCAGGCGGCGTTGGCCCCATGACCCGTGCCTGCCTGCTGGAAAACACCCTTTACGCCTGCGCCCACCTGCACCCCTGATCCTCCCCGCGGGCACGCCCGGCGTGCCCGGCAAGCTTGACTTGCCGAGTAAAACACCCAGACTGGGAAGATCGTTCCTCTTCCTCGGGGCAAGCCATGTCATCCGCCAGCTCAATACACTACCTGTGCCAAGCCTCGTCGCTGGGCACGTTACTTGTCGCGGCTGACGACAACGGCTTGCGCGCCATTCAGCTTGCCGATTCGACTGCGGCTGCAATCGCTGCCCTCCAGGCGCGTTTCCCTCAAGCCACGCTGCATGTCAGTCAACACAGCCTGAGCGCCGATCTGGAGCGAATACTCACCTGGCTTGAACACCCCCGGAATACCTTGCAGCTTGAACACCCTCTGGCACCCCGGGGCACCGCCTTTCAGCAGCAGGTCTGGCATGCATTGCAGCAAACCCGCCCCGGGGAGCGCCTGAGCTATCAGCAACTGGCCACCCGGCTGGGCAAGCCAACGGCAAGCCGTGCGGTTGCTGGTGCCTGTGCAGCCAACCCCTTGGCTCTGGTCATACCCTGTCACAGAGTCGTTCGCAGTGATGGCGGAATATCCGGGTATCGTTGGGGAATAACTCGCAAGCAGGCCCTGCTGCAACGGGAGCAAACCGCAGGATTGCTCCAGGCGAGCTGAAATACCCGGACCCGACACGAGACCCCAGCATGCAGGATCTGTTTGCCGAGCACGACCAGCCCATCGCAATAGCACCCGGCGCCTGGTTACTCAAGGGCTATGCCACTGAACACGCACCGGAATTGCTCAGCCTGATAAACAGCATTGCCGACCAGTCACCCTTTCGACAGCACCTTACTCCCGGCGGACATCGCATGTCCTCGGCGCAGACCGGCTGCGGAACGGCCAGCTGGGTCAGCGACCGGCGAGGCTATCGCTATGACCGGCTCGACCCGGAAACCGGCCAGCCCTGGCCAGCGCTGCCAGACAGCTTTACCCGGCTGGCCAGCCAGGCTGCCGCCGACGCGGGCTATGCTGATTTTTTGCCGGATGTCTGTCTGATCAATCGATATACCACCGGCAGCCGCATGGGTCTGCATCAGGACAAGGATGAAGCAGATTTCAGCGCCCCCATTGTCTCCGTATCACTGGGCGCGGACATGACCTTTCTGTTTGGCGGCCAGCAACGCCAGGCCAGGCCTGACCGCTGGCTACTCAAGCATGGCGATGTGGTGGTCTGGGGTGGTCCGAGTCGGCTGCATTTTCACGGCGTTGCGCCGCTGGGCAAGCGCGCCAGCCACCCACTGACTGGCGCCATGCGTTACAACCTCACTTTCCGCCGTGCCTTCAGAAACACTCGGCCGGCATATCCAGCGTAGTGCGATCGGCATCGCGCAACACACTGGCCAGCGCCATCGGCTTGGGCAGCTCATAGCGCAGAAAGTAATCACAGGCATGCAGTTTGCCCCGATAGAACGACTCAGGCCGCTCACCGCCATTCTGCAGCGCTTCGAGTGCAACCTGTGCCTGGCGCAACCAGAGCCAACCGACCAAGACGTGACCAAAGCACTCCATGTACAGATAGGCATTGGCCAGCGCCCGCTCGGGGTCAGTCTTGCGTAGCGCCTGCAACACCTCGGTGATTTCTTCCAGGGTTTCCAGATCAGCCGTCAGACGCTGTGCACCGTCCTCCAGCTCGGCAATCGCGGCACAGGCATCCAGGGTGGAACGAATCCGCCCCAGCAGCACCTGATAGTGCTTGCCGCCCTGCATGGCAACCTTGCGCCCCAGCAGGTCCTGCCCCTGAATACCGTGGGTGCCTTCATGGATCGGATTCAGGCGGTTGTCACGATAAAACTGTTCAACCGGATACTCGCGGGTATAGCCGTAACCCCCATGCACCTGAATGGCCAGGCTATTGGCTTCCAGGCAGAACTGCGACGGCCAGGATTTGACGATCGGCGTCAGCAGGTCATTCAGGCCGGCGGCTTCTTCACGCACCGCCGGGTCGTCGGCATGCTTTTTCTCATCGATCAGCGTGGCGGTATACAGACACAGCGCCAAACCACCTTCGACAAAGGCTTTCTGTGCCATCAGCATGCGCCGCACATCCGCATGTTCAATGATCGGAATCATCGGGGTGGCTGGGTCACGCTCTTTCAGTGGCCGGCCCTGGCTGCGCTCGCGCGCATACTCCAGCGCATGCAGATAACCCGTGTAACCAAGCATCACCGACCCCAGGCCAACGCCAAGGCGCGCTTCGTTCATCATATGGAACATACCCGCCAGACCGTTGTGTGGCTCACCGACCAGATAGCCCACGGCTCCGCCCTTCTCACCAAAGTTGAGCATGGTGGAGGTGGTGCCTCGGTAGCCCATCTTGTGAATCAGGCCGGCCAGGGTGACATCGTTGCGCTCGCCCAGGCTGCCATCGTCGTTGACCAGGAACTTGGGCACGATAAACAGCGAGATCCCCTTGGCACCGGGCGGTGCGTCGGGCAGTTTGGCCAGTACCAGGTGAATGATGTTGTCACTCAGTTCGTGGTCACCGGCAGATATGAAGATCTTGTTGCCACTGATGCGGTAGGTACCATCATCCTGCGGCACGGCGCGGGACTTGATGTCACCCAGCGAGGAGCCGGCATGCGGCTCGGTCAGGCACATGGTGCCGAAGAAGCGCCCAGCCATCATCGGCTCGGCATAGCGCTGCTTCTGCTCATCGGTGCCGTGGGCCATGATCAGGTTGCAGGCAGCGATGGTCAGACCAGCGTAGGCCTGGGTACTGACGTTGGCGCCCTTGATCAGGCCGATGCAGGTTTGCGATACCGCAGCGGGCAGCTGCATGCCACCGCGCTCGTAGTCCTGCGAGGCGGCCATCAGGCCGGTGTCGCGCAGTACCTTGAGGGCTTCAGCCACTTCCGGGCGAATCACTACCTTGCCGTTCTCGAAGCGCGGCTCGTCTTCGTCACAGGCATGGTTGTGCGGGGCGAAGGTTTCGCTGGCGACTTTCAGCGCCAGTTCAATCGCGGCATCAAAGGTATCGCGGCTGTGGTCTTCGTAGCGCGGAAACTGGGTAAAGCGTTCGATATCCAGCAACTCGTAGAGCAGAAAGGCCAGATCGTCGGTGTTGATGATCTTCTGTGACAAGGGACATTCCTCCGGAATTTGAGCGGCAAGCTTTTAGCTTCAAGCGGCAAGCGAAACCCAAAAAGCAAAACCCGAGCATGGCCCGGGTTTGCTTGCAGCTTTAAGCTTGTGGCTTGCAGCTGGTTTTATACGATCTCGAACAGACCGGCAGCACCCTGGCCACCGCCGATGCACATGGTTACAACCACGTACTTGACGCCGCGACGCTTGCCTTCGATCAGCGCATGGCCGGTCAGACGTGAACCGGTTACACCATAGGGGTGACCGATGGCGATGGAGCCGCCATTGACGTTCAGGTTTTCGTTCGGAATGCCCAGCTTGTCACGGCAGTAAACAACCTGGGAAGCAAAGGCTTCGTTCAGTTCCCACAGGCCGATGTCGTCCATGGTCAGGCCGTTGCGCTCAAGCAGACGCGGGATGGCGAACACCGGGCCGATGCCCATTTCATCAGGCTCGCAACCAGCAATGGCGAAACCACGGAAGATACCCATGGGCTCAAGGTTCAACTGCTCGGCGACCTTGCTGTTCATCACGGTACATACGGACGCACCGTCCGACAGCTGGGAGGCGTTACCGGCCGTGATGAACTGATCCGGGCCACGGACCGGCTGCAGTGAGGACAGGCCGTCCAGAGTGGTTTGCGGACGGTTGCACTCGTCACGCTCCAGCAATACTTCCTTATCGGAAATCTCACCGGTTTCCTTGTTCTGAACCTTCATGATGGTCTTGTAGGGCACGATTTCATCGCTGAACTTGCCGCTTTCCTGACCGGCAGCCACGCGCTGCTGACTCAACAGTGCGTATTCGTCCTGCGATTCACGGCTGACGTTGTAGCGCTGAGCAACGATATCTGCGGTTTCGATCATCGACAGATACAGCTCGGGCTTGTTCTTCATGATCCATTCGTTGTTGCTCATGAACATGTTGATCTTGTCGTTCTGGCACAGACTGATGGATTCAACACCACCGGCAACGATAGCCGGAACTTTCTCGCTGACGACACGCTGAGCGGCAATCGCGATGGACTGCAGACCGGAGCTGCAGAAACGGTTGATCGACATACCGGCAGTGGTGACCGGCAGGCCACCACGAATGGCTGCCAGACGGGCCATGTTCTTGCCCTGGGCGCCTTCATGGAAGGTAGCGCCAAGAATGACGTCTTCCACCAGTGCCGGGTCAATACCCGCGCGCTTGACGGCTTCTTCAATCACGAAGCCGGCCATGTCAACACTGTGCGTGTTGTTCAGGGCGCCGCGATAGGATTTGCCCAGGCCGGTACGGGCCGTGGATACGATAACTGCGTCAGTCATGGTTTAGCTCCTGTTTTAACAAATGCGCCCACACCGGGGCGCTGTTCAATACTGCCAATCAGGCGGACTGGCCCTGGCGTTCGCCCCAGGCCTTGAGTGTTTCCCGCGCCTCGCGGTAGGGCTTCAGGCCCAGCCACAACAGGATAGCGGAAGCCAGGGTAGTAATGCTGGCTACCCAGAAAATCGAGTAACGTACGGCATAGTCATCCTGGAAAATATAGTCGGTGGTCAAGGCCACTGCAGTCGGGCCAATGCCCAGCCCAATCAGGGTGACCACAAACAGGTAGATCGCCGAGGTCTGCCCACGCATGGAATTGGGCATAACCTCCTGAATCGCCGCTGGCGCAACGCCAAAGGGCATCGCCACAGTAAACACGTTGAAGAACATGATGATCCACAACACGGTCATATTGTCGACCAGATAGACCACATTGCACAGCAGAGTAAGCATAGCTGCAGCCACGCCGATGCGCATGTTGGCATCGCTATAACCCTTGCGCGCCAGCCAGTCAGCCATGCGGCCACCAAAGACGATACCGGTTGAACCGGCCAGCATGACCACGCTGCCATAGTAGAGACCGACCTCACCCGGCGTGTAGCCGTGGTTGCGAATAAAAAAGGTCGGAATCCAGGCCGAGGCGCCGTAGGAGGCAAAAGACAGGCAGGCAAAACCGAAATTGTGGCAGAGCACAGCCTTGCGAATACTCAGCAAATAGGCGCCGACATCTTTCAGCGGTACCGCTACACCGGCACCGACACCTTTTCGGCTGGGCTCCTTGATGGCGATCAGCAACAGGCAAAAGAAAACACCAGCCGCACCCAGGATCAGGAAGATGAATTGCCAGGGTCTGATCAGGCCAAAGAAAGGCAGCACCATATCGCCCTGCGCCTGCGCGAAGGTGACCACCGCACCGCCCAGCAAGAAGGCCATGCCGGCACCCAGATAGATCCCCATCGAGTAAACGCTGATCGCCGTCGCACGCTTCTCCGGCGGAAAGCTGTCGGCCATCAGTGAATAGGCCGCCGGTGACAGGGCCGCCTCACCGGCACCCACGCCGATACGGAAAATCACGAAATGCCAATAGGTCTTGGCCAGACCACAGGCAGCGGTCATCAGGCTCCAGAAGAATATGCCGGCGGCAATCAGGCCACGGCGGCTCTTGCTGTCGGCAACCCGACCCAGGGGAATACCGGCAATAGTGTAGAAAATCGCAAAAGACAAGCCCATCAGCAGGCTCATCTGGGTGTCACTGATGCCCAAATCGGCTCGAATCGGCGCAACCAGCAGATTGAGAATCTGTCGATCAACAAACGACAGCACATAGGCAACCAACAGAATGGATACCGTCACCCAGGCCCGCGCAGTGGATGGGTAGGCGTTATTGTTGGTTGGCTGCATAGCGACTCCTGCACAAGGCACAGTGGATTGCGAAGACTATCAGGTTCGCAGAGCGAAAGTCGATTCCGAAATAAGCGCATCAGCAATCAGGATGCACCTCTATCAATCTGAGCTATCCGGCCTTGCACACCCCTTGCCGCCGGGCCTGCGACTGGCTAGTCTGGGCCATGCACAACTCAACCGCGGCTTCGGCCCCCTTGATCCTCGTCGGCGCCGGCCATGCCCATTTGCTCGCCTTGCGTCAATGGCTGGACCAGGGCTACACCCCGCCGCCCGGCAGCATACTGGTCAACCCTGACCCAGCCGCCTGGTATTCCGGCATGTTGCCCGGGCTGATTGCTGGCCGCTACCATCTGGATGACTGTGCCCTGCCCCTTGACCCCTTGTGTACGCGCCTCGGCTTGCGCTTGCTGCAAGGTCAGATGACTGCGTTCAATGCAGACCAGAAAACCCTGCAACTCGACTCCGGGCTTGACCTGCGCGGAGACATCGTTTCCTTTAACGCGGGTTCACAGCCTGCCCCGATACCCACTGACGATAGTCTGCCGCTCATTCCGGTCAAGCCGTTTCCTGCCTTTATTGAACAATGGCAGCACTGGCGCAGTGATACTGCAGCACGACATATCAGTGTGATCGGTGGAGGTGCAGCCGCCTTCGAGATTGCTCTCGCGCTGGCGGCCAGCTTGCCGGAGTCGCGACTGCAACTTCTTTGCGCCGGAACCCTGCTGCCCGGCCACTCGCCAATGGTGGTCAAGCGGGCTCGGCAATGGTTGCAGAACCAACACATCCGCCTGCATGAGCATTGCCGGGTAACACGCCTGCAAGACGGCCAGCTATGGCACGACGATCAGTGCCTGGGGTCAGCCGATGCGACTATTCTTGCTACCGGTGCCAGCGCGCATCCGTGGCAGGGCAAAAGTGGCCTGAGCACCGACGAGCGTGGATTTATCCGCATTGATCCGCAATTACGCAGCCTCAGCCATCCCGATGTTTTTGCCTCCGGCGACTGCGCCAGCCTGCCCGGTAGCCAGAAATCCGGCGTGTATGCGGTACGCCAGGGGCCGATACTCGCACACAACCTCAAAGCCCTGCTGCAGGGCGAGCCACTGCACGGCTATCAACCACAACCCCAGGCGCTGGCCTTGCTGGCGACCGGTGACGGTGGTGCCCTGCTCAGTTATGGTCAATGGGGGGCAGGCGGTAAAGTGTTTGGCTTCTGGAAGGATCACCTTGATCAGGGATTCATGCAGCGGCAGCGGCTGTGCAACCGCAACAAGACATAATACGCTTATCAACAGTCAGATCCTGCTCGTCAGCCGCCCTGTCGGCGCCCCTACCGGCCGCCAACTCTGGATGCCTATATCCGCGAAGAACGTCGACAGGCTGGTAGTCAGAATTGCTGATTGAGCCATCTCATAGGAGGCTGAACCATCAGCCACCTTTGCCTCCCCGAGCCAGTGCCAGTGCGGCAGCCACAAGGCTGTCATCTAATGCCCCTGTACCGTCGGCATCGCGAAACAACGACACCCCCTCCAGCAAAGACATTATCAATAAGGCGCGATGCCGCCTTTGCTGATCGCTACTGTCTGGCACCTCGACAGCTATAGCGGCTTGCAGAGCATCTTGGTAGGCACTATAAAACGCAGCTTTTACCCCAGCTGCAATCTCATCCTTCGCCGCCAGGGCCCAGAGCTCCCAAAACAGACGGCAACTGCGAGATGACTGTTGATCCGTCAGGATATAACGCACCAAAGGCTCCAGGCCACGATGGTCTGAGGAGGCCATCAGATCAGCCTGAGCCGCATGCAGTGCGCGTTCGAATACCCCGGACAGAAGGCTTCCCCGTACAGGAAAGTAATATTGCACATTCGACAGGCGAATCCCCAACCGGTCTGCAATACCCCGACTGGACAACTCGCCATACCCCTCTTCAATCAGAATATTCTCAGCCACATCCAGAATACTGGCTCGCGTTTTTCGGCCTTTCTCGCTGACTGGAATTGATCTGGCAGGCTTTGTCTCATGTTTTTGCATGCTGAAATCCGCACTCGCCTTGCAATGAATTGGTCACTCGACCTATAGTATTGACTTATTTGGTCACAAAACCTAAAACCGCAAGGAGTGTCCCATGTCTGTTCAGGTTTTGCTAGTCGGTGGTTCCGGCGTGGTCGGAAGCCAGTTGGCCAGGTTGCTCGGGCAACAGCACCCTGACCTGCACCTGATCATTGGCGGCCGTTCTAGAACCAACGCAGCATTGCTTGCAGATGAACTGCCCAATGCCAGCCAGCTTGTGCTGGATCTCACCCGGGATGATCCGCTGGCACAGCTGGAGCGCCTGCCACAACTGGTTGTCACCCTGGCAAACGACACCTATGACCACCTGCTGACAACCTGTCTGCGGCATGGCATTCCCTATCTGGATATAACCCGCTGGACGTCCCACCTGCAACGCGCAATCAGCACCTTGCCTGCGCTGCCGCCTGCCCGCGCCCCCGTTGTTTTTGCCTCGTCATGGATGGCATCGGTGACCGCCATTCTGGCCAGCGAGCAAGCTGAAGACCTGCTCGACAGCACCATCAACATCGACATCAAATATGCCTTGAACGATAAAGCAGGCCCCAACTCAGCGCATTACCTGGATCAACTGTCAGAGTCTTTCACGGTTCTCCAGCATGGTCAGCCCGTCGCAAAATACGCCTTCACTGACTCTCAGCGGGTCAGCTTCAACGGCTCCAGACCAATACGCACCTATCGCTTTGATGCACCAGACCAGATGACCTTGCCCCTGCTGACTGCAGCCAGCTCCGTTTCGACACGCATAGCCTTTGACAGCGCACTGGCAACAGCAGGCCTTATGCTGCTGGTGCGCAGCGGTTTATGGCAAGCCATCAGCGGGCAACGCTTTTCCCGGCTCCGGCACAGACTGCTGTACAACCCCGGCAGTGGCGGTTCACACCAGATC
This sequence comes from Halopseudomonas salegens, assembly GCF_900105655.1. Classification (NCBI taxonomy): domain Bacteria; kingdom Pseudomonadati; phylum Pseudomonadota; class Gammaproteobacteria; order Pseudomonadales; family Pseudomonadaceae; genus Halopseudomonas; species Halopseudomonas salegens. The sequence goes on along the minus strand of NZ_LT629787.1, from coordinate 1,028,329 downwards.
CGCATCAGCGTTACCGGCCAGACAAGGGATGGCGCCACACTACAACGTGTTCTTGAACTAGAGGACCCATATGGACAATCCCACCTGACCGCCGTTGGCGCTTATATCCAGATACAACGCATACTCGGTCTCGGCGGCCAAACCCCGGCCAGATGCGGGGCGCAGTATGCGGAGGCATGCACCGATCCGGTAGTGACACGCAGCACCCTCGAAAGTCTCGGAGTACACCTCCGCTCATACCCTCCGCTAACCCGGCCAAAGCCAAGAAGCACTGATTGAACCGGCTAAGTGCTTCGGCCCGCAATGCAGCAAGTCTCTCGATAAAGGCAGGTGCGCTGCGGCGTACATCACGTCTCTGGCCAGGCCTTGTTTAACTCGCTAGAATGCAGCCGCTTGCAGCCAACCGGGCTGCACCCATGGGTTCCCTCACCCCATGTCACCAAAAAGGCCACATCCATGTCGTTTACTCCAGCAGCGGTCAACCGTCAGGTGTTGGCTGGGCTAATTGCATTTCATATCCTGATCATTATTGCCAGTAACTATCTTGTGCAGCTGCCAATCACTCTGTTGGGCTGGCATACCACCTGGGGGGCATTCAGTTTTCCCTTTATCTTTCTGGCTACCGATCTCACTGTTCGCCTGCTCGGCAAGCACAGCGCGCGGCGAGTGATTGCCTGGGTCATGCTGCCAGCTCTGCTAGCCTCCTATGTGGTGTCGGTGATTTTCCATGATGGAGGATTTAGTGGTCTGTCAGCACTGAGCGAGTTCAACAGTTTTGTTTTCCGCATTGCCTTGGCCAGCTTTATTGCCTATGCCTTCGGCCAGCTACTCGATATCCAGGTATTTGACCGTTTGCGCAACCTGCAACAATGGTGGATTGCTCCTGCGGCATCAACGGTGGCCGGCAATCTGCTGGATACCGCGTTATTTTTCTCCATTGCCTTCTGGCAGAGCAGCGACCCCTTTATGGCGGCCAACTGGGTGGAAATTGCCACAGTGGATTACGTCACCAAACTGGTCGTCAGCCTGATGCTCTTTGTGCCGCTGTACGGCATGCTGCTGAATGCGATAATCCGTTGGTTACCGGGCGCTGGGTCACCGCAGCCTGCGCGCTGACAATCGGGTAACCAGAGGCGTCAAGCCTGTAATGCGCGCCCAACAGTATCGGCACAGGTCTCCCGGCGCACCTGATCAAACAGCGGTTGGGCTTCCGGGTAGCCGCGCGTGAGCATGCCCAGCCACTGTTTCAGCCGGCCCGGGGCATGGCGGTCGGCAACGCGCAAACGCACCTGGCGGTAGAACTCCAGCAGCCAGGGCTGCATCTCGGCCCAACTGAGTGGTGCCCGCTGGCCGCCGGCTTGCCACTGGGCAACCTGTCGCGCCAGATCGGGCCGGCCAACCAGACCACGGCCAAGCATGACGTGTTCGCAACCACTTGCCGCACGAATCCCGTGGTAGTCATCCAGATTCCACACTTCACCATTGGCGATGACCGGCACGGCGACAGTGTCACGAATTCGCGCCAGCCAGTCCCAGTGCACCACCGGCTTGTAACCTTCAGCCTTGGTTCGCGCATGCACGACGATATGCGCCGCGCCACTGTCCGCCAGTGCCTGAGCGCATTCCAGCGTCTGGCTGGTATCGCTGTAGCCCAGGCGCATTTTTGCCGTCACCGGCACCTCGGCAGGGACGGCAGCCCGCACTGCACTGACAATCGCCGCCAGCATCTCCGGTTCCTGCAGCAGGACGGCGCCGCCACGATGGCGATTGACGGTTTTTGCCGGACAACCGAAATTCAGATCAACAGCCGGCGCGCCCTGTTCAGCCAACCAGTGGGCATTATGCGCCAGCCAGCGCAGGTCAGACCCGAGCAATTGCGGGTGCACGGGCACACCCGTGGCCGTTGTCCAGCCATGTTCGGCTTCCGGCACCAGCCGTTGCAGCGTTGATGATTGCAGGGGCCCAGCGGTGACGCGAATAAATTCACTGACACACCAATCAATGCCACCGATGCGCGTCAACACATCACGCATCGGCGGATCCACCAGCCCTTCCATCGGTGCCAGCACCACCAGTCCACTCATGGCTGGATGCCCTGCTCACGCAGCATGTCCAGCAGCTTGGCCTCATCCCACACGGTCACACCCAGTTGCTCGGCCTTGGTCAACTTGCTGCCGGCGCCGGGGCCGGCAACCAGGCAATGGGTCTTGGCCGAGACGCTGCCGGCCACCTTGGCGCCCAGACTTTCCAGGTGCTCCTTGGCCACATCCCGCGAAAAGGTTTCCAGTGTTCCCGTCAGCACCCAGGTCTGGCCGGTCAAGGGTTGATCGTCGGCTACCTCGGCTTTCGGGCTGTCCCAGTGCATGCCGAAGTCACGCAATTGCGCTTCAATCGCCAGCGCCTGTTCGCGCTGCTCATCATCACGGAAATAAGCCAACAGACTTTGCTGGGCCTTGTCGGTAAAGCGTTCGACCTGCTTCAGTTCCAGCCAGTCCGCCGCAATCAAGGCCGACAAACTGCCAAAGGCATTCGCCAGGCGCTCAGCCCCGGTCTTGGCCACATGGGGAATGTTCAAGCGGGCAATAAACTCGGCAAAGCTGACACTGGCAGCAAATTCAGCAGCCACGTTGCCCTCTTCCTGCAGTTCAAGGCCGCGATCCAGCAGTTGGCTGATCACCGTCTGGTTGTGGTCATCGGCAAAGAAACTGTGGATTTCATGGGCCACTTCCAGCCCGACATCCGGTAGATACACCAGCACCTCGGGTAGTGCCCGGCTGATACGCGCCAGAGAGCCCAGGGCGCGGGCGAGCAATTTGGCGGTTTCCTCGCCCGCATCCGGAATCCCCAGCGCATAGATAAAGCGCGCCAGCGTCGGCCGCTTGCTGTCCTGAATGGCGCTGAGCAGATTCTTCGTCGACAGCTCGGCAAAGCCCTCCAGGTCAATCACCTGCTCATAAGTCAGAGAGAACAGGTCAGCGGGTGAACTGACCAGCCCGGTATCCACCAGCTGCTCGACAATCTTTTCACCCAGGCCGTCGATATCCAGCGCACGACGCGAGACGAAGTGAATAATCGACTGTTTCAGTTGTGCCTGACAGGTCAGACGACCGACGCAGCGATAGACCGAGCCTTCACTGACGCTCTGTCCGCCCTTGCCGCGCTTGACCAGTTGCGTGCGCTCCACCGCTGAACCACACACCGGACAGGTTTCAGGGATAACCACCGGCCGGGCATCCGCCGGGCGGCGTTCCGGCACCACCTGCATGACCTGGGGAATCACATCACCGGCGCGACGAATAATCACATGATCGCCGATCATGACACCGAGACGCGCGACTTCATCCATATTGTGCAAGGTAGCGTTGGATACCGTGACCCCGGCAACCTGCACCGGTTTCAAACGGGCCACCGGGGTAACGGCACCGGTGCGCCCGACCTGGAATTCAACATCCAGCAGCTCGGTCACTTCTTCCAGCGCCGGGAATTTATGCGCGATTGCCCAACGCGGCTCACGGGCACGAAAACCCAGCTCCCGCTGCTGGGCCAGTGCATTGACCTTGAACACCACGCCGTCAATTTCATAGTCCAGATCTGCGCGGCGGTTGCCGATATCCTCGTAATAAGCCAGGCAGGCATCCACGCCTGTGGCCAGTTTGAGCTCACGACTGATGGTCAGGCCCCACTCACGCAGCTGCTCCAGCACGGCCGTTTGTGTCTCCGGTAATGCTCCATCGACCCGACCAATACCATAACAACAGAATTCCAGCGGTCGGCTGGCGGTAATAGTGGAGTCCAGTTGTCGCAAGGAGCCAGCAGCCGCATTGCGCGGATTGGCAAAGGTTTTGCCGCCCGCTTCGCGCTGACGCTCGTTCAGCGCAGCAAAACCGGCTTTGCTGATAAAAACCTCACCGCGCACTTCCAGCACATCCGGCCAGTCCTTTCCGCGCAGCTTCAAGGGCACATTGCGGATGGTGCGTACATTGGTGGTGATATCTTCGCCAGTGCTGCCGTCACCCCGGGTTGCCGCGCGCACCAGTTGCCCTTGTTCATAAAGAATACTGACCGCCAGGCCATCGAGCTTGGGTTCGCAGCAGTAATCAATCTCCGCACCACCGCCAAACAGATCACCCGCCGGCAGGTCCAGCCCCTCGCGCACGCGACGGTCAAAGTCGCGCATGCTCTGCTCGTCAAAGGCATTGCCCAGACTGAGCATGGGCACCTCATGCCTGACTTCGGCAAAGGCCGACAGCGGCGCACCACCCACCCGCTGGGTCGGCGAATCAGCCGTCACCAGCTGCGGATGCGCCGCTTCAATCGCTTGCAACTCACGGAACAGGCGGTCGTACTCCGCATCCGGAATCGAGGGCTCATCCAGTACGTAATAGCGGTAATTGTGCTGATCCAGCGCCTCACGCAGTTCAGTGGCGCGGGCAGCGGCTTGGGCAGTGGCAGTCATGGTCGGGGTATCTGCTGGCAAACAAAGCGCAATTGTACCCAAAGCCTGCGCCCAACGTCAGACCGGGTCTATGGTCCGACATCAAATGTATGGATAGTGCCGGCAAAAACGACTCAGGACGCTAGACTGAACGCACAAAAACAACCCCGCAAGGATCGTCCATGCCCTGTCTTCGCCCTGCCCTGCTCCTTACCGCCGCGCTCGCCACCAGCATTCATGCCGCCAGCTGGACGGCTCCAGACGCCCTGGTCGCTCCTTCCGCTTTCAAGGGTGTGCACGGCCTGGCGATTGATCAACAAGGCCGCCTGCTTGCCGGCAGCGTGGTCGGTAACAGCATCTATCAGGTCGACAGGGACAGCGGCGACGTCTCGATCCTGATCGGGCCGGATAAAGGTCAGGCCGATGATATCGCCATCGGCCCGAAAGGCGAGATGGCCTGGACCGGCTTCCAGAGCGGGCGCATTTTCTACCGTGCCCATGATGACGCCGAGATCATTCAACTGGCCGACGGCCTGCCGGGTATCAACTCGATTGCCTTCAACCTGGACACGGGTGCCCTCTATGCCAGCCAGGTCTTTATGGGCGATGCGCTGTGGCAGATCGACCGCGATGGCGCTGAGCCTCCGCGTCTGATCCGCGAAGACATGGGCGGCTTCAATGGCTTTGAAGTTGGCGCCGACGGCTGGATTTACGGCCCGCTGTGGTTCAAGGGCCAGGTGGCGCGTATCAATCCCGAGGATGGCGATATGCAGATCATTGCCGAGGGCTTGCAGATTCCGGCGGCGGTAAACTTTGATTCAAAGGGTAATCTGTTTGTGGTCGATACCCGGGCGGGTGAGTTACTGCGTATCAGTGCCGATGATCGCGAATTGACGCGTGTCGCGACGCTGGCCACCGCCCTGGACAATCTGGCCGTGGCCGCCGATGACCGTATCTATGTCTCCAACATGGCCGACAACAGCATCACCCGGGTCAACCCGCTGAGCGGCGAAACCCGGGTGTTGACCCGGGGTGATCTGGCTGTACCCGCCGGACTGGCAGTGGACCAGAACAACCGGCAACTCTATGTGGCGGATATCTTCGCCTTTCGCCGGGTCGACCTGGCCTCCGGCAAGGTTACCGATATTCGCCGTGCCCACGGCGATGATATTGAATACCCCACCGGCGTCAGCCTCGGTGCTGAACGCATTCTGCTGACCAGCTTTGCCGACGGCAGCCTGCAGATTCTGCGCCGCAGTGACTACAGCACCGAAGCCAAAATCCATGACCTGCCGGCACCCACTGCTGCCGTTGAATTGCCGGACGGACGTATCGCCTTGAGCCTGATGGCCACCGGTGAGATTTTCTTGCTCGATGCCGACTTGCAGCAGCGCACTTCGCTGGCCAGCGACCTGCATGGTCCGGTAAGCATGCAGCTGGGGCAGGATGGCGCGCTGTACCTGACCGAGGCGGCCGGTTTATTCAGCCGGGTTGACGTGGATAGCGGAAAGGTGGAGCGCCTGGCAACCGACCTGGCCATGCCGGAAGGCCTGGTGCAACTGAGTGCGGATCAATGGCTGGTGGCCGAAACCGCCAAGCAGCAAGTCAGTCTGATTGATCTGGCCACGGGTGAACGGCAGGTGATCGCAGCCGACCTGCCGATTGGCTTCCCGGCTGGCCCAGGCATGCCGCCCAGCGGTATTCCTACTGGCCTTGCCCTGGACGCCAGCGGCAATCTGTATTTTGGCTCGGATCTGGATAATGGGTTGTACCGGATGGCGCGGGAGTGATTGGTTTATCTTGCCCCCTCTCCCCAACCCCTCTCCCGCAAGGGGAGAGGGGCTTCGACTGTCTTCCCGTCCGTCGAACGGCCCGGGTTATGAGAAGAGCCTGGGGCCGCAGGCGGGGTTGGGGAGAGGGCAAGTGATGCAGCGACGAAAACCGATCAGCCGCGGCGCGCCAACCGGTAACGAGCAGCAGATCCCATCAACATGAGCACCAAAAGCAACAAGCCCCATTGATTGGTCGATGGGATGCCATCCGGCGGGAAAGCTGCAGCAGTAACGGGGTCTACAATCACCCCATTGGCCAAACCGTCGGCATCAAATGGACCGCCATCCGTCAGGCTGTAACGCAAGATGCTGCCTTCAACACGGGAGTCAGGAATCAGTTGCCAGGGAGTGCCGAGCTTGTACGCCTGAAAATACCCCGGGAGACTTCTGCCGAAGTTGATCGCGATATTGACCATTTCACCCGGGCTGCAATTTTCCAGGGTAAAAGACAGGGCCCGTTCAATGGTCTGCAGCGTCTCCGGCGCTGACGGCAAGCTTGCCAGAGGCTCGGCCCCCAAAGTACTGATCGAACAGCTAGAAGCGCCTGACAGCGGTTGCACGCTCAGGCTGATGCCGTCGATTGTTGCCTGCGTCGCGGCTAAGGGAAACGCATCGTCAATGGTCGGTATACCATCACCGTCAGGGTCTGACTGTTCAAGTGCATTAACCATCGATTCCAGCAGCGCAACCTGCTCAGTCAATTCCGTCAGACGATCACGGCGGGCTTGCAGCCTGGTCTGCAGCAGAACCGCATCCATGCTGTGACGGTTCAACACATCGGTATCATCCACAGCAGCCGCCACGTGACTGACCGGGCGCAGGGAATCACTGCGGCCCACTGACACCTCGCCAGCAACGATGGTCGCCTCCCGGCCCAGGGTAACGTATCCATCAGAGGCCACGCCGAGCCCCAGCACCGGAATGCCCGGCACACTCAATAACGGCGTACCGTCCGCCTCTGTACCCTTGAGACCAATATTGAAATAGTCAGGGCCACCATTATTGTTGTCGTTGGCTTCCAGGTTCCAGCCTTTTTCCGGACCATTATCGACTGCAGGCTCCAGAAAGCGCACACGCGTATTGTTGGCGGGCAGAACTATCGAACTCCCCGTCAGGTCGCGCCCATTGAAACAATCAAAACCGATGCAGAGTGACCCAAGCACCTCCACATCCTCGGAAAAAGTGATGGCTTGCAGCTGCCCGCTGAAACCGATAAAACAAGCAGCCAGCGACCATGCCAGCAATCGAATACCGTGCATACACACCTCTATGTCAGTTGCCGAGCTGGTCGGTCAGGGTGTTCAGGCGGGTATTCAAAGACTGTAACTGGTCTTCCAGCGCTTCTATTTCACTATCCACCAGAGCCAGTTCGCTGTCGGCATCCGCAATCTGGTCGGTAAAAGCCAGTTGAAAATCATTGAACTGGCGCAGATTGACCGCGTCGGTAGGCTCAATGGCATCCGCCACGTGAACGATACGACGTTCACTACCGGCGCCCCCCACCGACACAGCCCCACTGACTATTTCCGCATTGGCGCCGAGCGCTATTCCCCCGCTCGCCTCTGCTTCCAGCTGCATGACCAGCGTGTCGGCACTGACATCACGAACAATAAAACGCGTCGCCGTGTTGTCATCCGTTGGTTCAATACCCAGCGACCAATCGTTGGTGGGAAATGACATAGTGTTACTGGTGTCTTCAAACAGGATGCGGGGCGACGGCGCGTGCAGACGAAGCGTGTCAAAGTCAAGATCGTCATCGACAACACAATCAGCCCCAACACACAAATTGCCCAGAATATAGCTATCGTCAATCCAGGTTTCGGCAGACAACGGAGTAGAGAACGCACAGAAGGCCAAAGCAGCCCAAAAAGAGGGGGTAAAACGCGGATAATACGGCACAAGAGAATCCTTTCGTCAGAACACAAAATGAGGATTCTATTGCAGCAAGACCCAGCGGCATTGTCTACCGCAAATTATTGACGTCAAAGGGGTCACGGTCAGCGCCGCAACCCCATCCGCTTGCGCTCGAACTCGGCAATCCGCTGGCGATAATGCTCGATAGTCTGGGCGGTGAGCACGCTGCGCTGATCGTCTTTAAGATCACCGCCCAGCTCGTGGGCCAGTTTACGCGCCGCAGCGATCATCAGATCCAGAGCCTGTTTCGGGTGGCGTGGGCCAGGCAGGCCCATAAAGAAACTGACGGCGCGCACGCGACTGTCGTCCAGGGTATCCATGTCGAAGGTGCCCGGCTTGAGCGCGTTGGACATGGAGAACAGCACATCACCATTGCCGCTCATGCTCTCGTGGCGGTGAAAAATATCCATATCACCAAAACGCAGGCCGCTTTCCATCACACTCTGCAGCAGTGCCGAGCCATGAAAACCGGACTCATCCCGTGCAGTCACAATAATCACCAGCACCTCTTCAACCGGGGGCTGTTCTTTCGCGGGCTGGCGCGGCTCTGCAGCAGCGGGCTTGGTTTTGTGCGGCGTCGGCTCATCATCAGGTAGCGGATCAAGCAGAACCGGCGCTGGCTCATCCAGATCCAGACCGACCTGCTGGGGCGGCTGCCAACGGCTATCATCAGCTCCGGCTGACAGTGGTGGCTCATCAAAGGCCGGATCATCATCACCCAGGGAAGGTTCCGCGCGTTCATTCTTCCCGATCACCCGGGGCGGACCCAGCAGTTCGTCATGCTCGGCATCACCCAGGCCACTCAGATTACGCTCGAGTTTGACCCGCAGCTTGTTGCGTCCACCCATGCGACGCCAGCCGTCGAACAGAATGCCGGCAATAACCAGCAAGCCAATAATGATTAGCCATTCACGCAACCCGAAATCCATGAAAACCCTGTTCCCGTTGACTGAAAATAATAGGATACCGCGCCAGCTTACCTGCTGGCACGGCCCAATGCGCGGACACTAGCATGCCCGTGCGCAAGTTCAAACTGCTGCCAGGGCAGCCGCTTCTTCCACATCTACTGTGACCAGTCGCGAGCAACCTGGTTCATGCATGGTGACGCCCATCAACTGATCAGCCATCTCCATGGCAATCTTGTTATGCGTAATGTAAATGAATTGCACTCGATCCGACATCTCTTTGACCATTCGGGCATAACGCCCGACGTTGGCGTCATCCAGCGGCGCATCCACTTCATCCAGCATACAGAAAGGCGCCGGGTTGAGCTGGAAGATGGAAAACACCAGCGCAATGGCGGTCAGTGCCTTTTCACCACCGGACAGCAGGTGAATGGTGCTGTTCTTCTTGCCGGGTGGGCGCGCCATGATGGTCACCCCGGTATCCAGCAGATCATCCCCGGTCAGCTCCAGATAGGCATGGCCGCCACCAAACACTTTCGGGAACAGTGACTGCAGGCCGTGGTTGACCTTGTCGAAGGTTTCCTTGAAGCGGTTGCGGGTCTCGCGATCAATCTTGCGGATCACCTGCTCCAGGGTGTCCAGCGCCTCGGCCAGATCGGCATTCTGGGCATCCAGATAACGCTTGCGTTCGGATTGCTGCTCGTATTCTTCGATCGCCGCCAGGTTGATCGCGCCCAGACGCTGGATGCGCGCATCCAGCAGTGCCAGCTGTTGCTCCCAGTCAGTCGACGAAGCCCCGGCTGGCAGCGCTTCAAGCACACTGAGCAGATCATAGCCATCTTCCAGCAACTGCTCGCGCAGGCCCTGACGACGGGTTTGCAAATCACGCGCTGCCAGCCGTTGCTGCTCGAGTTGCTCGCGCACCACATGGCCCTGCTGTTCCGCCTGACTGCGCCGGCGGTCCTGTTCGCGCAAATCCTGATCGACCTGCTCCAGTGCTTCACGGGCCGTTGCCAGCTGTTGCTCAACCTCAACCCGTTGTTCCAGCAATTTTTCCAGTTCAATCCGCTGGTCTTCATCCGGCGCCAGCGCTTCTTCCATACTCATCTGCAATTGTTCACGACGCTCAGCCAGCCGCTCCGTCTGCGTCTGCAGGCGCTCCAGCGCCTGACTGGTCGATTGCTGCTGTGCCTGCAACGACTGCATGCGCAAGGCCAGTTGGTGTTCGCGGTCCTTGTGTTGCCGGGCGTGCTGCCGGGCATGATCCAGCGCGTCGCGTACCTGATCGCGTTGCTGCAACAGGGTTTCGCGCTGGCCGGTATCCGCCGACATGCGGTCCAGCGCCTCTTGCAGCGTCAGCCGCGCTTCGCCCAGCTGTTCCAGTTCATCACTGCGCTGCTGGCGAATGTCCACCAGGTCATCGCTGATGCGCTGGCGGCGGGCATGGATCTGTTCCAGACGCACCTGACGTGCCGAGCACTGGGCCTTGATATCGCCCTGCTCACGACCCAGTTGCGCCTGGCCCTGCTGCAGGCTGTCGCGTTGCTGTTCCAGCTCGCGGATGCGCTGCTGGTGCCGGGCTTGCTGCTCAGCCGTGTGTTCCAGCGCTGCTTCCTGTTCGGCCAACTGTGCCTGCAGCTGTTCCATTTCCTGCTGCCGGGCCAACACACCCCCCGTATTGGCTTCACCCCGGCGCACACGCAGCCAGTTGCGCCCTATCCAGTGGCCCTGCGGGGTAATGATCGAGCCCTCGGCAGGCAATTCATGCCGTGCGGCCAGCGCGGCCTCCAGTGATTCAGCAGTGCGCACCGCAGCCAGCCAGGGGCTGAGATCCAGCGTGCTCTCGACTTTATGCAGCAGACTCTGTGCAGCAGCCTGCTCACCACGGGCGGTGCTGCGCTCAAGCAAGCGCAGGCTGCCCTGTTCAAATGACGCCAGCGCTTCCGTCACCTCATCCAGCTGATCCAGCGCGATGGCCTGCAGGTCATCGCCGAGCACGGTTTCAACCGCCAGCTCCCAGCCGGATGACACCTGTATCTGTTGCGCCAGTGCGCTGGCCTTGTCCAGGCCCTGTGCCGCCAGCCATTCGCTGACGCCCTTGCCATGATCCAGTGCTGCCTGTTGCAGAGCTTCCAGCGAAGCCAGGCGACCATTGGCGCGTTGTACCTCGCCACGCCGGATGTCCTGTTCCTGGTTCAGCGCCTGCAGGCTGTCTTTCTCCTGCAGCAGACTGTCGGCCAGCTCGTCCAGCTTGAGCTGCCCCTCTTCGCTGCGCAGCTCCAGCTCTGCCAGTTGTTCATTGAGTGCTTCCAGCTCGTCATCCAGGCTACCGGCACCCAGCCCTTGCTGTTCGTCTTCCAGACGTTTGATGCGTTCACTCAAACGCTCAATGGCCTGTTCCAGATGACTGATCCGGGATTGTTCGACTTCAGCCCGTTGGCGTGGTGCAGCCGCTTGCTGATTGAACGTATCCCAGGCGGCTTGCCACTGCTGCATCGCCTCTTCCGCGCCCAACAAACTGGCGGCCGTGTCTTCATCCGCTGCGCGGGCCATCTCCAGTTCCGGCTCGACCTCGGCCAGTTCCGCGCGCAGATCAGCCAGTAGCGCCTCATCCTGAGTCAGATGACTCTGCGCCTCATTCCAGGCCTGGTCGGCTTCCATCAGATCTTGCTGCAACTGCCGCTGGCGGTCCTGATTGAATTGCAGGGCCTGCTCGATGCGGCTGATATCGGCCCCCAGCCCGTAGAAGCGGCCCTGTACCTGATTGAAGCGCTCGGTCAGTTCAGTGTGCTCGTCGCGACGCTTCTCGATCCGGGTATCGGCATTGCGTTGCTCGGCGATCAAGGCCTCCAGCGCCACTTCCTGTTCGCGTACCTTGCCTTCCTGCGCCTGCACCTGAATATCCAGCCCCTGCCAGCGCAAGGCCTGCAATTGGGCTTTGAGCTGGCGCTCTTCGGCCTTGAATTCCTTGTACTTTTCCGCTGACTGCGCCTGACGGTGCAAGTGCGCCAGCTGACGTTCCAGCTCTTCACGCAGGTCGGTCAGGCGCGCCAGATTGTCATGGGTGCGGCGAATACGGTTCTCGGTCTCGCGCCGGCGTTCCTTGTACTTGGAAATCCCGGCGGCCTCTTCGATAAACAGGCGCAGCTCATCCGGCTTGGCCTCGATCAGCTTGGAGATCATGCCCTGTTCGATGATCGAGTAGCTGCGCGGGCCCAGACCAGTGCCGAGGAAGATGTCGGTAATGTCGCGGCGACGGCATTTGGTGCCATTGAGAAAGTACTGGTTCTGCGCTTCGCGAGTGACCCGTCGACGGATGGAGATTTCGTTGTAACTGGCGTATTCACCCTTGAGGGTGCCGTCGCTGTTGTCGAAGACCAGCTCGATCGAGGCCTGGCCAACCGGTTTACGGCTGTTGGAGCCATTGAAGATGACATCGGTCATCGATTCGCCGCGCAGGTTTTTTGCCGAGCTTTCGCCCATGACCCAGCGTACGGCGTCGATAATATTCGACTTGCCGCAGCCGTTGGGACCTACCACCGCACCCATATTGGTCGGGAAGTAGACCGTGGTCGGGTCAACAAAGGACTTGAAGCCGGCCAGCTTGATGCATTTCAATCGCATGTATCAGCTTTTCCTTGCGCTCGGTAACCAGGGACATGCTGCCGCTGGGCGAATAAACCGCCATTTTTACCCGCTTGCCAGCCCGGCGACAACATTATGTGACAATCCGGGCAAAAATCGCTGGTTTTTCCAGCCCCGCGTCCGGTTGTGGCACACTGTCAGCACTGCGAACAAGGGCCAGCCCATGCACCAAGACAAACCTCTGGATAGCCTCTACAACCGCCTGGTCGACGAGGAAGATGCGCGCGTCTGCAAAGACATCCCGGACAGTGCCTGCAGCGATGTGCCGCAGAACTTCTTCCGGCAGGTCGGCGCCATTACCCTGACCAGCCTTGGCGACACCCTGATCAACCCGAAAACCACGCTCGCCTGGCTGATGGGTGTGGTTGGCGCACCGGTCGCACTGATTGCCTGGCTGGTACCGATTCGCGAATCCGGCTCCATGCTGCCGCAATTGATGATTGCATCCTGGATACGTCAGTTCAGCCGGCGCAAGGGTGTCTGGGTGGCGGGCAGCCTGTTGCAGGCGCTCTCCCTGCTGGCGATGGGACTGGTGGCATGGACGACGACAGGCGCTCTGGCCGGAGGGCTGATTATCGCCTGTCTGGTGGTGTTCAGTCTGGCCCGCGGCCTCTGCTCGGTGGCCAGCAAGGATGTGATCGGCAAAACCATTCCGAAGACCCGGCGCGGCCGCCTCAACGGCCTGGCCAGCAGTATTTCCGGGTGGCTGGCGCTGGCCTTTGGCGTCTATACCCTGCTGCAGCCACCCAGTGACGATGACAGCGTGTTCTACGTCAGCCTGCTGGTTGGCGCAGCCTTGCTCTGGGTCCTGGCTACTCTGGTCTACCAAAGCGTTGATGAAGCCCCCGGCGCCACCGAAGGCGGCGCCAACGGCATGCGCGAGGCGTTTGCCCGCCTGAGCCTGTTGCGTGATGATGCCCATTTCCGCCGCTTTGTAATTACCCGCGCCCTGCTGCTCTGCTCCGCCCTGTCCGCACCCTATTACGTGGTATTGGGTCAGGAGCTGAGCACAGGGTTGAGCATGCTGGGCGCCTTCCTGATTGCCAATGGCCTGGCCAACAGCCTGAGCTCAATGATCTGGGGCCGCATGTCCGATCATTCCAGCCGCCAGGTCATGATCCGCGCCGCCTTTCTGGCCAGCCTGCTGGGGCCGGCAGTGATCGGCATTCATGTCTGGGGCGGGCTGCCGGAGAACGTCCATGCCTGGTTATTCCCGGTAGCTTTCTTTGTGCTCGGCGTGGCGCACAGTGGTGTGCGCGTTGGGCGCAAAACCTATGTACTGGATATGGCCGGTGGCAACAAGCGCACCGACTATGTCGCCGTGGGCAACAGCCTGATCGGGCTGATTCTGCTCGCCACCGGCCTGTTTGGCCTGCTCAGCGGCCTGATTGGCGCCGCCGGCATGCTACTACTTTTGTCGGCTATCGGCTTGGCTGGCGCCCTGCTAGCCTTCACGCTGCCCGAGGTCCAGGCCGACTGAACCGGCTTGCTGCAGCGTCACTGCCAGACCCACCGAAGGCGACTACACTCTTGCTGAAGGCTGACCCGCCCGCTGCGGGCCAACCCTCGGTTATTGGCCATTCATTTTTCGGAGTTTGAGCATGACCACAGCGCACACAGATGCGACCCCACCCCGACTACCGACCGGTCGCCGGATCGGGCTGTTCCTGGGCCCGGCATTTCTGCTGTTCACTTTGCTGGTGCCCGCCCCCGGCGAGCTGACACCCGCTGCCTGGCAAACGCTCGGCCTGATGCTGCTGATGGCGACCTGGTGGTCCACCGAAGCGATTCCGATTCCGGCTACGGCACTGCTGCCGATCCCGCTGATTCCAGCCCTCGGGCTCGGCAGCGTGGGCACTGCAACGGCACCCTATGCCAACCCGATCATCTTTCTGTTTATGGGTGGTTTTATCATCGGCCTGGCGATGCAGCGCTGGAACCTGCACAAGCGCATCGCCTTGCTGACCCTGATTGCCGTCGGCAGCCAGCCCAAACGGCAGATTGCCGGTTTTATGCTGGCCACCGGTTTTCTCAGTATGTGGGTCAGCAACACCGCGACCGCCATCATGATGCTGCCGATCGGCCTGTCCGTGATCAGCATGCTCGACAACAGCAACCCCGAAGCGGTCAAACGCTTCGCCACGGCGCTGCTGCTGGCGATCGCCTATGCCGCCAGCGTTGGCGGCATCGCCACCCTGATCGGCACCCCGCCCAATGCTCTGCTGGCTGCCTACCTGGCCGACAATCACGACATTCAGGTCGGTTTCGCCCAGTGGATGCTGATCGGCCTGCCGGTCGCGCTGGTCATGCTGGTTGCCGTCTGGGTCTGGCTGACGCGCAAGGATTTTGGCCTGGGTAGCAACGAGAAGGGCAGTGAACTGCTGAAAGAGCAACTGGCCGAACTGGGCAGCCTGAGCCGGGCAGAGAAGCTGGTCGGCGGCGTGTTTGTACTGACGGCGGCAGCCTGGATTTTTCAACCACTGCTATCGGCCAATCTGATTCCCTGGCTGAATGACACCGTCATTGCCATTGCCGCAGCCATCATTCTGTTCCTGCTGCCGGTCAATCTGCGTCAGGGTGTTTTCGTCATGAACTGGGATAGCGCCAAGGGCATGCCCTGGGACGTCCTGTTGCTGTTCGGTGGCGGGCTTTCACTGGCAGCCGTCATTACCAGCTCCGGACTCGCCAGCGCGATTGCTCAGGGATTGGCGGAAATGGGCATGTTGCCGGCGTTAATGATGATTGTGCTGGTTGTCACGGTGATCATCTTCCTTACTGAAGTTACCAGCAATACCGCCACCGCAGCCGCCTTTTTGCCGCTGATCGGTGCCGTTGCAATGAGTCAGGACATATCACCGTTACTCTTCACGGTACCGGCCGCGATTGCCGCCAGTTGCGCCTTCATGATGCCGGTTGCGACGCCGCCAAATGCCATTGTGTTTTCCAGCGGGCACATGCGCATCAGCGACATGATCCGCGCCGGTTTTGCACTCAACCTGGTGGGTATCGTGGTGGTCACGCTGGCAGCTTACCTGTTGGTCGGGGTGGTGTTCGGCATCTGATGGGGCAGCTTTGCTCACTTGTGGCGCGGCTTTTTTCTGCTTGCCTTGGCCGTCGGCTGGGCTTTGCTGTCGCCCCGGTCAGCGTTTCGTGAACCAGCCTTGAACTGGCGCTTGCGCTCGGCATCCTGTTCCGCTTTTTTCGCCTGGGCCGCTGCAACGGCGGCCTTTTCCTCGACAATCATGGCCGGGGTTTCCAGGGTAATACGGCCCATTTTTCCGGCACGCAACTCATTGATCAGCATCTCGCTGATGCGCGTCAGATCTACCCGCCCACCTGCCCGAATGGCCCCGCGCCGGATACCGGCCTGCTCCAGAATGGCCAGCTCGGTATCCGCCAACGCCTCGAGCTTGAAATGCTTGCGCAGCAACTCCGGATAGGCCTCACGCAGATACTCGACAACAAAAAAGCTCACATCATCAAAGGCCATGGCGGTGTTCTTGATCGCCCCGGTCGCCGCCAGGCGGTAGCCACTGTCGGGGTTTTCAATTTTCGGCCAGAGAATGCCCGGGGTATCCAGCAACACCACGCCATCCCCCAGATTGATCCGCTGCTGGTTCTTGGTAACCGCCGGCTCGTTGCCGGTTCGCGCAATCACCCGATCAGCCAGAGCGTTGATCAGGGTGGATTTGCCGACATTGGGAATACCGACAATCATCACCGTAATATTCTTGCCCCTGGCCACCTTGTCCGGAACCATTTTGCGGCAAAGATCAATCAATTGGCGGGTTCGGCCCGGCTCCGCCGTGTTGGTCGGAAAGGTTTTTACGCCGCGCTCCTGCTCCAGCGAGGCCTGCCATGCAGTGGTCAACTCCGGGTCAGCCAGGTCACTCTTGCTAAGCACCTTGATACACGGCTTGTCACCGCGCAGGCGTTCAATCGCCGGATTTTCGCTGGAATAGGGAATGCGCGCATCAAGCACTTCAATCAGCAGGTCAACCTGCGGCAAGGCTTCACTGATCGCCTTCTGCGCCTTGTGCATGTGCCCCGGATACCACTGAATGGACATGTTTACTCAACCTTGGAATCACCATTAGCCGGCTAGTGTACTGCATCCAGGCAGGCGATGGTTTTCACCGCCCGGCACGCGACCCATCAGGGCCTGATCAACTGTTGAAACGCTCGGCCAGACGTTGCAGATCGGTTGCGGTCTGCTCCAGGTACTGGCCACGCTCACTCGCCTGCCCCGCCAGTTTCAGGCTGGTGTCGGCCGAGCCGGCAATATGCCGAATCTGCTCGGAAATGGTATCCGCCACACGGGCTTGCTGTTCAGAAGCCGCTGCCATTTGCTGGGTCATGCGATTGATCTGCTCCATGGTTGTGCGAATCCCCTGCAATGCCTGCTGGGTCTGCTCAACCTGCGCCAGGCCTTTTTCCACTTCGCTGTTGCCCTGGTGGACCATATTGACCGCAACTTGCGAGCTGTCCTGCAGCCGCGCAATAACTTCCTTGATTGACTCGGTGGAATCACGGGTTTTCTGCGCGAGTGAACGCACCTCATCAGCGACTACCGCAAAACCACGTCCCTGCTCACCTGCGCGCGCCGCCTCGATAGCAGCATTCAGCGCCAGAAGATTGGTCTGCTCGGAAATCGCCTGGATCAACTCAGCCGCCTTGCCGATCTGTCCGCTTTCAGCGGCCAGACTTTCCACCGTCCGCGTTACTTGCTCGACGGTTTGTGAGAGTGCCTGAATCACCTCAAGCGTGTTGTCAGCTACGGCTGAACCCTGGTTGACCAGATTTTGCGCATTGGCTGCTTCATCAGCCGTTAACTGAACATTGCCCGACACCTCGGTTATCGAGGCCGCCATCTGTGTCATCGCCGTCGAAGCCATATCGGTTTCATTGCGCTGAGCATCCAGTGCCTGCCGGGTTTTGCTCGCCAGATCCTGTGATTCAGCAGCCGCTTCGCTGGTCTGCTCCGTATAATCGGTCAAGCGCGTCAGGGCAGTCCGTATACGGGCCGCCTCGCTGATCAGAACCATCTGCAGCCGCCCCATCAGCCCGCCCTGGCCGGTAAATATCAACGCAGCCAGGGGATCATCAAAGGCATTATTGATCTGCCCGAGGCTGAGACTGACGCCCCGGCTAAAATGCCCGAACAACACGCCTGCTGCCAGCACACCACCGCCAAGTGCCAACAACCCCAGCCACCAGACACCGCTGAGAGCCCCCACCAGAACGCCGGTGATCAGTGCCAGCAGCAAGGCCGACCAGCAATGCCCCAGCAAGCTCGACAAGCGCTGCAGGCCTCCCAGCGGCGACTTGCCGGCATTGATCGCCTGATAGACCCGCTCTGCCCGCTCGACCCGCTCACGATCAGGCTGCGTCCTTACGGACTCAAAGCCGATAATCTGACCACCTTCCATCACCGGCGTAACGTAGGCCTCAACCCAATAGTGATCACCGTTCTTGCATCGATTCTTGACGATACCCATCCAGCATTTGCCAGCCTTCAGGCAGGCCCACATCTGTTCATAGACGGCTGGGGGCATATCCGGGTGCCGCACCAGATTGTGCGGGCTGCCGATCAACTCTTGCCGGCTGAAGCCACTGACGGCTTCGAATTCATCGTTGCAATACTGAATCTCCCCACGAGGGTCGGTTGCTGAAATCAGCCGCTGATCGGCCGCAAAGGTTTTTTCCTGCCCACTCACTGGAAGATTCTTACGCATGTAAACCTCTGGACCGAGACTGGATCAGGCAGCCGGCAAAATGCTGCATCGATTAACCTATAGTCCAAACACCCGCAAGTGCCAAATCGACATCATTGATGGATCAAGGGACTTGTCGAATACCCCTCTTCCACTGCAGAACCACAGGAAAACCCCATCAGTCAGGCAAGAGAGCGGTTGACAGCTCATCACCTCAAATCTAACCTGTTTGCGAGGGAACGTTGAATTCGCACAATGCCAAGGGCTGACTGGTGGCCCTGAATTTTCCGCCTCTGGTGAGCTGGCGCCTTTGTCGAATGGCCGTCTGGCTTGTTGTCAAAAAATGCAATTCGGGAGTGGAAGCGCCAAGCGCGACTCCCTGGAGTTCAAGGATGAATATCGCACTACGGATCTGCCCGTTGATTTTCCTTGCGTGGAGTGCTGTAGCTCACGCGGTTCCCTCTCAGTACGACCTTTACCTTGATTTTGACAACGATGCCGCAACAGGCTGCCAGGTGATAACGCCTGATGGTCCGGTGGACGGGATCGAGTCTGTTCTGACCACCTACGTGGAAACCTCCGGACTGACCTCGGCGACGGTAGTTGGCGTGGAGCGGCGCGATTGTATTGATGCCGTCACGGGGACTTTTGGTGCTCCCGAACAGGTCAGTGCCGGCGGCTGGGACGTTGGCGTAGGTAACGGACTCGACGGTTTCAACGTCGTCGAAACCTTCATGCCCATTCGGCCGCTGGCGGACGGCGGTCGGATCAGAATGGTGCTGGTCGCCAGTGACGATGCCGGCAATACCTCGGTCATGGGTCTCGCATCAGAGCCGATCATTCTGGCCGCAGCCGAACCGATTTCTATCCCGACACTGACGTTTTACACCCTGTCACTGTTGGCAATATTGATGCTTGGCATCGGGGTTGTCGTCGTCAAGCGGCAGCGTCGCCTGACGTTGTTTGCAGTGATCATGTTGAGTTCGGGCAGCCTGGTGGCTGCCACCTGCGTACTTGATGGCGAGATTTCCGACTGGAACATGAGTGCCCTGCTCGCCGCCACCGCGGCCACTGATCCGGACAATGGCGTGGATCTGCGCGCCTTGTTCGGCAAGCGCGCTGACAACAACAGCCGACTGTGCATCCGAATCGATAGCGCCCTCTTGTTTGCCACCCCACCCGTCTTGCAGGACGACCAGTACGACATCGTGGGTACCGACCCGCTTGCCGTTCCTGCAAATGGCGTGTTGGCCAACGATGATGCCGGCTTGCCAGAGGGCGACCTGATCGGCTTTGGCGGTGGTGATCTGGCTGGCGCAGCTGACGCCAATCTGCCCGGTGCCACAGTCGCTGTTGGCACCGATGGCAGCCTCACGGTTGAGGCCGATGGCAGCCTGCAATTCCAGGCCGAGAGTGGATTTTCCGGCCAGTTTACCTTTCAGTACCGCGTCGAGAATGTTGCCGGTACCAGCGATGCCACAGTCACCATCGAGGTACAAAGTCAGCCCCAGGCCAGTGATGCCAGTTACGAGGTTCTGAGCGGTGAGAGCCTCAATATCGCTGCGCCCGGTGTTCTGGATACCGCTTCCGGTGTACCGATGCCGCAGGTGGATAGTTTTGGTGGTGGCGACCTGGGTGGTTCCGTGGCTGACAATGCCGCCGGCGATAATGTTGTCGTCGGTGCGGATGGCAGCCTCACGATTGAAGCCGATGGCTCACTGACCTTCCAGTCACCCACCGATATAACGGGCGATCTGAGCTTCCAGTACCAGATCAGCAATGCTGTCGATAACGACACTGCAACGGTAACCCTGACGATCAACCTGGCGCCGAGCATTACATCGGCAGCCTCACTGGACTGCGACGTCGGCACGGCCTGCCCATTCACTTTTGCCGCCGACGGCTTCCCTCAGCCTGATTTCTCGCTGACCGGCGCCCTGCCAGGCGGCATGAGCTTTGATGCGGTTACCGGCAGCCTGCAAGGCACACCGGCTGCCGGTAGCGGCCAGGAGTATCCGCTGGAGGTGACGGCGACCAATGGCATCGGGGTCGATGACACCCAGAGCTTTACACTCACAGTGAGTGAGGCTCCCGTGATTACCTCGGCGGACAACCTCGCCTGTGAACTCAATGAACCCTGTAATTTCACCTTTGCCGCAGATGGTTTCCCCGATCCCGAGTTTGCCTTGCCCAGCCTGCCTGCCGGATTGACGATCGACAACACGACCGGCGTACTCAGCGGTGCGGCCACCGTCAGCGGCGAATTCAATCTGACCCTCACGGCCAGCAATGCCTTGGGCGATGACACTCAGGCCTTTACTCTGAGCATCGGCGAAGCACCGACCATCACCTCGGCCAACAACCTGACCTGTGTGGTTGGCGCATCCTGTGACTTCACCTTCACTACCGACGGCTTTCCCGACCCGAGCTTCAGCCTGCCCGGCCTGCCCGCCGGGCTGACTCTGGACGGCACCACCGGCGTACTCAGTGGCACCCCGGATGCAGGCACTGGCGCGGAATACAACCTGACGCTGACAGCGACCAACGGCATAGTGCCGGATGACAGCCAGGCATTCACGCTGACGATCAACGAAGCACCAGAGGCCAATGATGATCCTGCCGGCGGAATCCCGACGAGTTCATCCCCAGGCAGCATGCCGTATCACGGCAGTTTTGACACAGTGCTTAACGTCAGTGCTGCCAATGGCGTTCTGGGCAACGATGTCGATGGTTTCCCGCAGCCTGATATCAGCACTCTCAGCCCGATAACCACCGTGGGCGGAGGCAGTGTGACGCTGAACAGCGATGGCAGTTTCAGCTACACGCCGAACAGCGGTTTTACCGGTATCGACACCTTCCAGTACTGTATTGAAAATGCCGGTGGCGATGATTGCGCAACAGTCGCCGTCGCGGTCGGCGAACGCCCGGAAGCAGCCGATGCCACCTATCCCCATACCCTGCTGGGTAACGTCGACATCGATACCACCCGGGCTTCCAACTTCTCGACACCTCCTCCCGTTTCCGGCGATGCGGTGGTCATTGGCCTGGATAGCACCACCAATGGTGATGCGACGGTCAACGCCAATGGTACCTTCACCTTCAGCCCGGCCGCTGGCGTAACCAATGCGAACGCCACCCTGGTGTACTCGCTCACCAACGGTTTCGGCAGTGCGACGGGCACAATTGAACTGCCGATCGGTGCCGAGCGTATCTGGTTTGTTGATAACAGCACCGGAGCCGGTGACGGTCGTCTGAGCACTCCATTCAATAACCTGGTCGACGCCGAGGCTGCAGCGACCAATACCGGCGAACGCATTTTCGTGTTCACGGGTAGCGGCACCTACGTCGACGGCATCACCCTGCTCGATGAGCAGCGGCTGCTTGGCCAATCAGGTGTTCCGTCACTGGAGGCGATGGCCAATGTGACGCTACCGATTGATAGTGCCCTGCCGGCTACCGGAGGTACTGCACCAGTGATCGCCAATGGCAGCGGCAGCGGCGTCACCCTGGCCACCAATAACCGCATCCAGGGCTTTACTGTCGGCAATACCGCAGGCAGCGGCATCACTGGCAGCAGTTTCGGTACCTTGACGGTGGCGGATGTCAGCATCAACGGCAGCGGCCAGGCGCTGGACCTCAACACCGGCAATATTGCCGGTACAGGGTTCGATATCGTCAGCTCCAGTTCGGGCACACGCAACGTCAGCCTGGTCGCGGTTGACGGCACCCTGAATCTGGGCGGTGGTAGCCTGAGTGGTGCATCAGGTCAGGCGTTTTTTGTCGATGGCGGCATCGGGGTTATCAGCTACGCCGGTTCGATCAACAATACTGCCAGTCGAGTGGCTGAAATCCAGAACAAGACCGACGGCGCAGTCACGCTGTCTGGCACATTGACCAGCAACGCGGGTGGTACCGGCGTGCTGGTGGCCAATAATAGCGGCGGCAGCGCAATCACGTTCAGCGGTGCCAGTAAAACGCTCAATACCGGGGCCAATGCCGCAATTTCGTTGAATAGCAATACCGGCGCGACCGTCAACTTCATCAACGGCGGGCTGGATATCGACACCACCTCCGGTACCGGCTTCAGCGCCACCGGCGGCGGCACGGTAACGGTCAGCGGCTTGAACAACACGGTGGACGGCACCAACGGCACCAGCGTCAATATCGCCAACACCCTTATTGGCGCGACAGGCATGACCTTCCAGCGTGTTTCAAGCAACGGCGGCACCACTCCGGGGATTGTTCTCAACAATACTGGCGGCATTGGCGGTCTCACAGTAGCCGGCAATGGCGGCAGCTGCACCTCGGCGGGGACATGCAGTGGCGGCAGCATCCGCAACAAGGCCGCCGACACCGACGGCATCTCGCTGACCAATACATCCAACGCACGGTTCAACTTCATGCATATCGCCAGTAACACCCGTAACGGTATTTTTGGCAGCGATGTGAATGGCTTTGAGCTGGTCGACAGCCTGGTCGATTCCAATGCAGATCAGGCCTTCCCGGATGAGGCAGGCATCTTGATGAGCAACCTGACTGGCACCCTGTCCGGCGGCAGCAATCCGGTCAGGATCGTGCGTTCCACCATCCGTAATTCTTACGAACACAATATCAAGATCGAAAATAACACCGGCACACTGGCCGATCTCGTGATTGATGACAGTGTTGTTCGTGACACGCCCTCGGCAACGGGTGCCAACGGTTTGCTGATGCAGGCAATCGGCACGGCCTCGATGGGCACCACGGTGACCAATTCCAGCTTCATCGCCAACAAGTCCAATGGTATCCAGGCGGATGCTGGCGACGTCGCGGGGTCGTTTGTCCGCGTGGATGTCGACAACAGTACCTTTACCGGTGCCGGCAACAGTGATCCGTCTGATGCGGCCGCACAGAATGTGGGCGTAAACGTATCGACATCCAGCGCAGGGGCGGCCTCGTTTACCGTCAACAACAGCTCCTTTACCGGCCACCGGGCGATCGGCATCAACTTCTTTGCCAACGCAAATACCAACGCTGCGACGAGGGTAACGGGCACCATCACCGGCAATACCATTGGCACCCCAGGCGTCACCAACTCGGGCAGTGCGATCGGTAGCGGTATCGACATTTCGAACGAAGGCGCGAACAGAATCGATGTGCTGATCGACAACAATACCGTTCAAGGCGTTGGTGATGGCAACTTCAACGGATTCGAGGGCATCTTCATCAACGATGTCGTGAACGCGGGCACAATCAACGCGACCGTAACCAACAACATCATTCGCGACATCTACGATGATCGCGGGCTGGTTATTCAGGAACGTGTCGGTGGTACCCACTGCTCGAATATTTCCGGCAACAGCTTCAGCAATATTGGCGGGATTTCCGACATGCGGGTTCGTCAGACAGCAGGAACGCATAACATCGTGCAGTCCGATCCAGGTGGCGCCGCGCCTAACCTGAGCACGGTCAACGGCAATGCCAATATTACTGTCTCTGGCGCCCTCAGCTTTGGCGTTGGCTCATCATGCCCAACGCCCTGAAACGGCCAAGCATTCAAGCAACGAGAGCCAACAGGTAAGAGAGGCAGGGTAATCAGTAGCGTGCAGGCTTGTCCGTATGTTGCCTGCACGACTCTTGAACAAGAATGATATTTCCGTGAAGAGAAAAGGAGTTTTCATGTCAGAACCATTTCTAGCCGAAGTGAGAATGGTGGGGTTCAACTTTGCCCCCCGAGGATGGGCCTTTTGTGATGGCCAGATCCTGCCCATCAACCAGAATCAATCACTGTACTCACTGCTCGGGACGACCTATGGCGGTGACGGTGTCACAACCTTTGCACTCCCCGACCTCCGTGGCCGGACTCCGACGCATGTCGGGCGCAGCGATGGCGGCGCAGAACACCGGCTCGGCGAAAAATCCGGGGAAGAAACACACTCCCTCAGCGTCAATGAAATGCCTGCCCATGGGCATGCATGGCGAGCCTCCAGCAATGACGGCAACTCCAGCGCGGGCGCAGGACATACACTGGCCCGCGAGGCAGGCGCGATTTATCGCCACGCCCCTTCGACGAAGGTCAGCACTAAAGCCGGAACGCTTACCAATACCGGGGGCAGCCAGGCCCACGAAAACATGCAGCCTTACCTTGCGGTCAATTTTTGCATCGCTTTGCAGGGCCTGTTCCCGTCGCGTAACTAAGAGAGGCAATCATGTCGGAACCATTTGTTGGAGAAATACGGATGTTCGCCGGGAATTTTGCCCCGCGCGGCTGGGCCTTCTGTGACGGCCAATTATTGGCCGTATCGCAAAATGATGCCCTGTTCAGCCTGTTGGGTACGATTTACGGCGGTGACGGTCGCACTACCTTTGGTCTACCAGACCTGCGCAGTCGCATCCCGGTGCATGCAGGCCACGGTCCAGGGCTCTCGGAGCGCCGGCTTGGAAGCAAGGGCGGTGCCGAGCACGTCACGCTGACCGTCAATCAGATGCCATCGCATACGCACCAGCCGCAGGGCACCTCGGAGAATGCAACGGATCCCGGCCCGGAAGGTAATTATCTGGCCTCATCGACGACCGTGGATCTGTACGCTGCAGAAACGCCGACAAACGAACTGGCTCAGTCTTCGATCAGTTCAGCCGGTGGCAGCCGATCACATACAAACCTGATGCCCTTCCTGTGCATCAACTTCATCGTTGCCCTCTTCGGCATTTATCCGTCCAGGCACTAAAGGAGTCGAATCATGTCCGAACCATTTGTTGCCGAAATCCGGATCTTTGCCGGCAATTTTGCGCCCCGAGGCTGGGCGTTTTGTGATGGTCAATTGCTGCCAGTCTCCCAGAACACAGCGTTGTTCTCCCTGATCGGTACCACTTACGGCGGGGATGGCCGTTCAACCACTGCCTTGCCAGACCTGCAGGCGCGCGCGCCAATGCATCCTGGCCGCGGGCCGGGGCTTACAGATCGACGCCTGGGTGAACGAGGCGGCGTAGAGCAAGTGACGCTGTCGGAAGCGCAACTGCCCAACCACCATCATTCGCTACGGGTGACCCAAGAGAACGGCGAACAAGGGTCACTGACTGATAACGTGGTGCTGGCAAGGTCCCGTGGTGGGCAGGCCTACCAAAGCGACACCCAGTCAGCGCTTGTGGATCTCGCGCCAGAAACGCTCCCCATTACCGGTGGCAGTCAAGCGCACAATAACCTGCAGCCCTTCCTGACAATGAATTTCATCATTGCTCTGCAGGGGCTCTACCCATCACGGAGTTGATACACGTGGCACTGGCAGTCAACAACACGCCTGGGGCGCTTGAGCTGATCAATGAATCGGATGCTGATCGGTCTTTTCTCGAGCGCCTTTACGCATCAACGCGAAAGGAAGAACTGGCGCCGGTGCCCTGGCCAGATGCCCAGAAAGCGGAGTTCCTGCGCACCCAGTTTGAAGCGCAGGACCTTCACTACCGCTCGCATTACAGCGATACCCTGCGGCAGCTGATCCGGATTGATGGTGCCCTGGCAGGGCGCCTGTATGTGCAACGTCGTGAACACGAGTTGCGCATCGTGGATATTGCCCTGCTGCCCGAGTATCGAGGGCGCGGCATCGGTGCCTTGCTGCTGGGCCAGGTGCTGGAAGAGGCACGCGCCGCCAGCAAGGCGGTGCGGATTCATGTGGAAAAGAATAATCCTGCGTACCGCCTGTATCAGCGCCTGGGCTTTAACAAGCTCGAAGAAAAAGGCGTGTATGACTTGCTGGAATGGCGCGAGTCGACGCCCCCGACGTAACGGTGCGGGTGAGATTGCGCCCGCCTGTTGCCTGACCACTAACCCCTGAACCATTCCGAGGAACCCATGCTGGAAAAACTCAGCTCAAACACCTTCGAGCCCCTCCGCGGGCAAGCTTTTCAACTCCAGCACGATGCACTGAGCAGTGACGCCCAAGCCACACTGGTAGAGGTTCGCCAGGCATCCCAGGACCATTCCGGACCGTCGGGCCGGCCGCCGTTTTCATTGCTGTTTGCCTGTCCGCAACTTGACCAGGCATTTCAGTCACTGTTCACGCTCAAGCATGACACAACCGGCGAACTCGACGTGTTCCTGGTAGCCGTAGGCCAGGACGAACGCGGCCTGCTGCTGGAGGCGGTTTTTACCTGAGCCGCCGGCCCGTGCCTCTGGCTGATGTTGCCTTCGACACGGGCGCTGACTGAAACCGCTCAGCGAATGCCTGGTGACGGGCCAAACCAGCGATCCAGCTGCTCTTTGGCCTTGGCTTTGGTGTCCCGTGTGATGTATTCCGACACGGCTGAATAGGCCGCAACCAGCATTGCCAGGTCATCAGTATAACCCACCATCGGCAACATATCAGGAACGGCATCCACCGGCAGAATGAAATAACCCAGCGCAGCATATATTGTGGCTCTGGCCCAGGCCGGGGTGAGCGGGCTTTTCGCCGTGTAGAAGAGCCATAGCGCGCGTTCAACCACATCACGGCCGGCCAGACGGGCAGCGGCGCTCAGTTTTTGCCAAAACCCACCTTCAGAGTAGGCGTGTGCACTGTTTTCGACCTGCATCATTACATCCTCGATATCGAAACCATGACCATAGGGTCAGACCCGGGCAGCGTCTATCACACTAAAGGGTGATATGAACCCGGAATAATTACCTGACTACAGTTAGCACTGACCGCCCTGATTAGTAAAGTATTGTATGCCTGTTGGCAAACAGCTATCTTGAAAAGAAAACAATGAGTAACGATACGCCTATGCTTCCAGCGCCACAGCCCTGCGGGCTCAACACTCACTCTGGCAGAGTCAGCAATGAGCACCCCTGAAGCCAAGAGTGATGACGGCTTTATTGCCCTGTTCCAGCGCTTGCCTATCGCCTGCCTGCTGGTGCGGGTCAGTGACAGCCGCATTCTTGCGGTCAATCCTTCCTTTGAAAACCTCTTCGGCTGGTCTACAGCTCAACTGGTCAACCACCACTCCCGCGAATTGCCTCTCTGGCGTGATGCAGAGCAGCGTCAGTTCTTTCTGGACGAACTGGCGCAGTCGGGGAGCGTTCAACAACACGAAACCGAGTTCCGCTGCCGCGACAACAGCCTGAAACCCTGCCTGGTCTACATCGAACATCTGGAGATCAACGGGGAACTTTGCCGGCTGTCCATGGCGCACGACATGAGCGAGCGCATTGCCTCAGAACAGGCGCTGGTCAGTAGCGAATCCAAATTTGCCGCCCTGTTCAAGGATGCGCCGGAACCCTACGTATTGTTTGAAAAACGCAGCGGCACCATCGCCGAAATCAACAGCACCTTCACGGAGGTTTTCGGCTACCAGTCCGACAATGTCATCGGCAAAACCGCGCTGGAAATCGGCCTGTGGAAATACCCGGAAAAACGCCCCGCCACCATCGAAAAGCTGATCCGCGATGGCCGCCTGCGCAACGAGCCCGCCGAACTACTGACCGCCGATGGCCGCGTATTGCACTGTGAAATCTCCAGTAATTTCGTGCGCTTTGGCAACGAACGCCGCACGCTGACCAGCTTCAAGGATGTCACCGAACAGAAGCGCATCGAAGCACGCGTCAAACATCAGGCCTACCACGATGCGCTGACCGATCTGCCCAACCGCCTGCTGCTCAATGACCGCATCGATCAGCATCTGGCTTTCAGTGAACGCTATGGGCTGAGCTGCGCACTCCTGTTTTTTGATCTTGACCACTTCAAACACATCAACGATTCCCTCGGCCACTCGCATGGTGATGCCGTACTACAGGAAGTCAGCCAGCGCCTGCTCAACACCGTGCGCAAGGCCGATACCGTGGCACGCCTGGGTGGTGATGAATTCGTCGTATTGCTCACCGGCCTGACAGGAACCGGCGACAACATCGCCGAACAGGCGCGTACCAGCGCGGAAAAGCTGCTGATGGCCGTTGCCGCACCAATGCAGATCGAAGGCCACAGCCTGCAACTCGGCTGCAGTATCGGTATTGCCCTGGCACCGACACACTGCAACAGCGCAGAAGATCTGCTCAAGTACGCCGACACCGCGCTCTATGGCGTCAAAGCCAGCGGCCGCAATGCCATCGCCCTGTTTGAACCGCATATGCAGGTGGTTGCCAGCCAACGCCTGCAACTCGAGACCGAGCTGCGCCTGGCACTGCAGCAGCAGCAATTCATCCTGCATTACCAGGCCCAGATTGATGCCCGCGATCAGCGCATCATCGGCGCCGAAGCCCTGCTGCGCTGGCGGCACCCCGAAAAGGGGATTATCACGCCCGGCCAGTTCATGCCGGTACTGGAAGACAGTGGCATGATTCTCGATGTCGGCCACTGGGTCATGCGTGAGGCCTGCCGTCTGGTTGCCACCCTGCTGGATCACAAAGCCATAGACCCGGACCATTTCAGCGTCAGCATCAACATCAGCCCACGGCAATTTCGCCAGCATGACTTCGTGCAGCAGGTCGCCGCCGCCGTCACTGATCAGGGCATACCCGCGCAGTGTCTGAAGCTGGAAATCACCGAAAGCATGATGCTGCAGAATATCACCGACACCGTAGCCAAAATGCAGCAGCTGCGCGACATGGGCATCCACTTTGCGATTGATGATTTCGGTACCGGCTACTCATCCCTGAGTTACCTGAAACGCCTGCCCGTCGACCTGCTGAAGATCGACCAGTCCTTTATCCGTGACTGCACCCATGACAGCAATGACGCCGAAATCGTCCGTGCCATTATCGCCATGGCCCGCAGCCTGAAACTGGAACTGATCGCCGAAGGGGTAGAAACCAGGGAGCAACTGGCCTTCCTGCAACAACAGGACTGCCATGCCTACCAGGGCTACCTGTTCAGCCCCGCCGTCCCCGAACAGGCCTTTTTGCAGCAACTGGGGCAGACAGTAAAGCCGGCCGCAAAAGCCTGAAGCGCATAACACACTGACCAAAAACGCGATGCGCAGCTAACCCGACAGCAGCGCCGGCAACACCTCACCCGCCGGGCCCACCAGGCAATACTCGCGTTCCGCCGCCACCGGCACCGGATCGGTATTCACATGCACCACAGTCGCGCCCGATTCCCAGGCCAGCTGCGGAATCTGCGCCGCCGGATACACCAGCCCCGAGGTACCGACCACCAACACCAGATCACAGCCGTCTGCAGCCGCCAACGCCGCCGACCAGGCATCCTGCGGCAGCATCTCACCAAACCACACCACACCGGGGCGCAACAACCCACCACACTGCTCACAGGCCGGCGGTGCAATAGCTGCCCCATCCAGCGGCACCTGAGCTACCGGCACATCTGCTGGCGCAGCACAGTCAAAACAACACGTCTCCAGCAGGCTACCGTGCAAATGCACCACCTCCCGGCTGCCAGCGCGCTCATGCAAATCATCCACATTCTGCGTCACCACCGTGACCTGCAGCCCCCGCTCAGCCAGCGCAGCAATCGCCCGATGCGCCGCATTCGGCTGACAGGCCAGCAACTGCTGCCGCCGCCACTGATACCAGCCCCACACCCGCGCAGGATCATCCAGAAACCCCTCCGGCGTCGCCAACTGCTGCGGATCATTCTGCGCCCAGAGCCCGGTCAGCGCATCGCGAAAGGTCGCGATGCCGCTTTCGGCGGAGACACCGGCGCCGGTGAAGATGAGGATGTGTTGGGAAGATTGGACTATTGGTTTCAGGTCGATAAATGACTGATAAGAGTGCATAACAATTAATCCATCAACTCAAAATTCACACTCATCGGCTTACTGCCCTCATGCTTCTGATAACGAACCCGTCCGTGGTAAACAAACGGTGCAGCTTTACCGTTTTTCAGTTTGTTATCCCGAACAAAGAGGTGAAGGCCGATGCCGAGGCTCTCATGCTGGATAATCTCTTTCCCGCGCTTACCCTCTGGCGAAGTCTGATTTTGTGTTTGCCAGTGAAAATGTCGCTCATCAATCCAGTGATCGTGATAACGCAAGTCAATGGCTTTGCCTTGTTTATTCAGCGTGACCAATATGACATGTGCCTGAGCCTCTGGAATTACGACATGACCGCTGTTCCAGCTACCAGGATTAAATGCAGTCTTGAACAAAGCCGGGATTTCTTCACGCATAAAGGCCTGACCAACCACCATTTGCAGTGGATCTAACACAGCTTTAAGCCGCGCAAAGGTTCTAAATTGCTCGCGCAACGCATCAGTTACCAGAATATCGTTATAGTCAGGATTATTGGCCTTTAACCGATACTGACCATCGTCATCTTTAAGTACTTTACGCAATAGGTACTGGTTATCACCTGCCTCATCTTGCCGTTCAATGGCTAAGGTGACACCAGTAATTTTTCCAGCACTTTCACTGCTGATGACTTCCAGGAGTAAATAATCACCATCCTCGATCGGCTCTTTACCACCATTCATTGAATTGCCCGAGGCGCGAGCAATAAAATGCCGGCTAGTATCTAGCCGCTCAAACTCGGGTCCGAGATATCGATACTCTTCGGCATCAGCCCGGCCAGTTTTGAAGTGACCACAGGCAATTTTCAAATTAGGAAAATATGCCAGCTCTATATGGCTGGGAGATGATGCGATGGGGGTTACTGTAACCTCAGTATCTCTAGCCCTGGCCTGATAGGTTGCCAGCCGATAATCGAGTAGTTCCTGAACCAACTCGTTAAAGGCCATTTGCTCGTTTTCTGAAACGATTAAATTACCAATGAAAAACCCGTCCTCAACGTTGAAAAAAGATCCTTTGCACCAAGCATCAATGGGGTTCTTTTTCCAATAGCTCAACCAGTCTTTAGGGGGCTGGCGTTGTCCTCGGTAATCATCCGGCAGGTCCGACAACAGCATTCGTCTACGCTGAAGTACCTGCCAAGAATGTTCGGCCAATTCTACTAAGCTAGGAGCTTGCTGCCATCCATCCAACTCTTGAAAAGCTTCCAATAAAACCATTTTATAGCTCTTGGTCATATTGGTTGTCATGAGTTCTTGCCAAAAGCTGGCGTGCTTTTGAATTAAATGCTGTTCTATGGGACTCCGGTCAGCTTCTTGCTCTGCAACCAGAGCAAACCAATGACCGTACTGGCGACGGAGGTCCTGGATACTCGTACCTGAATGATAAAACTCAGTGAGACTTGGCCGTCTACCAAGCGTATCGCGCAAGTTTCGATAGTCTGCCTGCAAGCTACCGCTATCCAGAGATTTTAGAAACTCGATAAACTGCAAATCGTAGTTAATAAAACAGCCATCGGGCATATCCAATAGGCCTTGCTCGGCTTTGCGGCCAAAATTCGCCAGCTCACGGTGATTCATACTCTGGTTCATCAATGCCATGGGCTTATGCAAAAAACTCTGGTGATTGGCTACAAAATCCAGCACAACCAATTGAGACTTATCGTCTGCTTTACGCAAGCCACGACCTAGTTGCTGCAAAAAAAGGATTTTTGATTCTGTAGGACGAAGCATCATCACTGTATCAATCGTAGGTAGATCAACCCCTTCATTAAATAGATCAACTGAAAACAAAACATCCAATGTCCCGTCTGAAAGCTGCTCCAAGGCTTCACCCCGTGACAAAGCCGAGCTTGCATAAACAGCAGCAGCCTTAACGCTATGTTTTGCAAAATAATCAGCCATGAAGTCAGCGTGTTTGGTCGAGATGCAAAAAGCCAATGTCTTTTTCTGAGCGTGCAGACGCCAGGTTGCCAATGCATGCTTTGCCCGACCAAGAGTTGCCAGCTTGTTGCTCAAAAGTTCAGGGTCAAAGCGACCGTTACGCCAAGGAATACTCTGATAGTCCACATCATTATCAAAGATGCCGTAATAGTGAAACGGGACCAACAGCTTGCCTGATACGCCTGCAAAAAGGTCACTCTCAAAGACTAGATTATCGTCACATAACGCAAGAATATTGGCGTTATCCGTTCGGTCTGGAGTAGCTGTCAGGCCCAACAAAAATGAGGGCACAAAATAATTCAACAGCCGATGATAGGTGGGCGCTGCCGCGTGGTGAAATTCATCTATCACAATGTAGTCAAAATGCTGTGGCTTGAAGCGATCCAAATGCTCAGCCTTGCCCAAGGTCTGCACTGAGGCGCAAAGGATATCTACTTGAATATCCCGTTGATGGCCCTGATAAAAACCGATACGAGCCTGGGGCTGAATGCGGGTAAATGTTGCCGCGGCTTGATTGAGAATTTCTTCACGGTGTGCAACAAATAATACCCGCCTTGCGCCCATCTGCTTAGCATCGAAGGCAGCAAGCCAAGTTTTACCCAGGCCAGTAGCGAGGACAACCAAGCCGCGCTGGTAGCCTTCTTCTCTTGTTAACCCTAAAGCCTTAAGTGCAGACTGCTGAACGCTGGTTGGTGCAGGTGGTGGATCGCTTTCAGTGCTACCAGGCTCAAAAGATTGAGTTGGTTTTATCCTCCGTGCTTCGTAGCTATCAACCCACGCATCTGATAATGCGCATACGCGGCTGTCCACGAACAAGCGATCAAATTGCTGGCGAGCTTCAAAAAAGCCAGTATCACCGGGGTAATTAACTTGGTAATTCCACTCCAGCCCATGCTTTAAGGCTTGGCGGCTTATATTGCTTGAGCCAATAAATGCCCTGCCCCATTCACCTATTTCGTTGTTTACACCGGCAAAAACATAGGCTTTAAGATGGAAGCTACTGCCTTCAGTCTGATAAATCCTTACATCGGCACCTTGCTCCTGCAGCAACATCAACAAGCGCAATGCCTCTGGGTCAGTGACATCAAGGTAATCGCTGGTCAAAAAACGTACTCGTACTGACTTATCCGCATTAGTCTGCAGAGCGTCCAGCAAATCAGGTAAAAGTAAGCGTAAGCCGGTGGTTTTAACAAAAGCTACCGCCATATCAATTTCACGAGCTTGATGGATGGCAGCACAAAGGTGCGGCAAGAATGGATTACTATCACCGCCACTAACTAGCTTCTGACCAGACTTGAATAAAAGAGCATTTAACCACTGCTCATCACGTCCGGGCCGCTGATCCGAAGTAAACCATATATCGGTAGAGGTCAGGCCCGGCAGCCCTTCCGCCCACAACTGGATATCTTCAGGTTCAGCATCAGTAAATCGTCGGCCTTGATCTTCTCTCTCACCATTCCCACGTTTGAAACTGCAATACAATACGCCGCCAGGTTTTAAGGCATGCCATAAACGAGCAAAAACGGCTGGCTGCTCTATAGCCGGGACATGAAGCAAGCTAGCGCAAGCCCATATTCCACGATAAGAGGCCGGCTCTTCAAAGTCATTAAAGGACTTTACTTCAACCTCTTGCTGCAAGAGTTTTCCGGCATGTCTCGCCATTGATTCGCTGGCATCAAAAGCACTGATTTCATAGCCCTGTTGCTTAAAAGCCAACGCATCCCGACCACTCCCGCAGCCTGCATCCAGAATATGCGACCCAATAGGCAAGTGACGCAAAAAGGCTCGGTGCAGCTCTAACATATCGACGTTTAGGGTAGCCGCAATAAACTGGTCGGCATTTTGGTTGTAATAACCCTTGTTACTGCTCAAGCGGAACATCCTGTGTCAGAGTTCAAATAAGATGCAAAAATAGCAACGAAAATGTGCATCGTCAGCCAACTGCCACCACCGGATACACCGCATCACCCCACAAGGTATTCGGACTATCCAACATAATGCTGATGGTGACCGGTACCAGGTCGCCGAGCACTTTCACGCAGTCGCGCATCTGGTCGCGGTTGACGCTGCTGTTCCAGGTGGCGCCGCCATGCATCAGTTGGTTGCGTAAGGTGTAGAGGCGATTGAAGACGATGCCCAGTACGGCGGCGGTGTTGTTGCTGCTGAGTGCCTTGGCGGCGTTGTGCTTGCCAGCTTCAAAGCGTTCTTTCCATTGTGCGGCGGTTATCTGGCCGCGCTGATGGTCCCAGTAGCTCTGGAATACAAAAGGGTTGTCGAGCAGGACGCGAATGGCTTGCGGATAGTGTTGCCAGACGAGCTGATCAAGCTGTTTGCCGCTATCCAGTTCACAGAGTTTGCCGAGGAAGGCCTTGAAGGCGTCCTGTTCGTTCAGGCGGTATTGCGGATCTATGTCGGTGGCGTAAGCGGCGTTGAAGGCGATCCACAGGAAGATAAAGCGGCCGTCGGCGTCGTCTGCCAGTTCGGCCCGCTGCAGCCAGCTGAGGGCGCGGTGGATGCGCATGGCCAGGCTCTCCGGGTGCTGGTCGCGCTCACTGCGTTGTCGCGCTTTCAGTGTTGCATAGTCCATTACGACCTCCCTGGTAACTGCTTCCTTTAATCCTGGGGATGAACGCATCACCGGGGTGATGGCATAACTCCATTATGCATGCTTTGCCGGCGCTTGAAACCCTTGTGTCATGCAACACTATGTCGCGTGTCTGGGCAGTCGATCTGCCCTGCCCTTAAGGAGCCTTTGAAAACGTAGGCGAGGCAGGTGCAACCAGGCAAAAACAGCCGAGAAAGCGCAGTTTACGAATGGTAAATGAGCATTTTGAGGCTGTTTTTAACGCCGTTGCGGCAACGCAGGTAGTTTTCAGAGGCTCCTTACGCCATCGCCAGCCAGGCGGCGCCCCTAACACCACTCGAGTCCCCATGCACTGCGCGCACCACTGGCGTGTCGCACTCACCACCGAATACATACGCCGGCAGGCGGTCTGGCAGTTCCTGGTAGAGCTGTTCGACGTTACTCATGCCGCCGCCGAGTACGATGATGTCCGGGTCCAGTACGTTGATAACGCCGGCCAGCCCGCGTGCCAGGTGGTCGAGGTAGTGGTCGAGGCTTTGCCGGGCTTGTGCATCGCCCTGGCGGGCGTTCTCGGTGATGGTGTGGGCCGTTTGTTGCTGCCCGGTGCGCAGATGATGGGTGAGCGACAGCCCAGTGCCGGAGAGGAAGGTTTCATTGCAGCCGGCGCGGCCGCAGAAACAGGGGCGTTGCTGGTGTTCGCTGTCGGCTGTCCAGGGCAACGGATTATGCCCCCACTCTCCGGCTACGCCGTTGGGGCCGGTCAGCAGGTTGCCCTTGATGCTGCTGCCGGCACCGCAACCGGTGCCGAGTATGGCGGCAAACACGTTGTGGTGATGTTCCCCGGCGCCGTCGGTGGCTTCGGAGAGGGCCAGGCAGTTGGCGTCGTTGGTCAGGGTGACGGGGCGTTGCAGCCGTTCTTGTAGATGCAGTTGCATGGGCTGGCCGTTGATCCAGGTGGAGTTGCCATTCTTGATGCAGCCTGTTTTTCTCGACACGCTGCCGGGTATGCCGATGCCGACGGCAATGCCGCTGACACCGGCGTGAGCCTCGGCGTCCAGTACCAGGGCCTGAATGCTCTGCAGGGTGGCCGGGTAGTCGCCGACAGGTGTGGGCACCCGTTTACGAAAATGCTCGTTGGAGTGCGCGTCCAGCAGTATGACTTCGGTTTTGGTGCCGCCCAGATCAATGCCGATTAGCCAATGGTTGTGCATGCGCTGTGTCCTGTTGTGGTATCTGGCTGGCCGCTTTAGCAGCCCTCAAGAAATGCCTGAATCTTCGGCAAGGCTGCTTCCATATGGGCGAAACGGTGATTGCCACCGGGAAAGCAGATCACCGGGTAGTGGTCTTGCAGGGCGGCCCGGGTTGCCTGGGCATCAATCACTTCATCGCCTTCATCCAGCAGGATCAGGCCTTGCCCGCCGGTCGGCAGGTTAAAGTAGCTGTCTACCGCAGCGGCGGTCAGTTCATAGGGCTGGTTCTGAAAGTCCACGCCCGGGCCAATGTATTTGCCCAGGGTACGCTGCGGCTGAACGGAGGGATTGATGGCGACAAAGGGAATGCCCAGGCGGGTGCCGAGTACTGCTGCCAGCCAGCCGCCCATGGAGGTGCCGGCAATCAGCTCCACGCGGTCCCAGGGGCCTTGCTCGAGCGCGTTATCGATCAACTGCCCGGTGGGCAGGGTGTAGTCGATAGCCTGCCCGCTGACGGGGCCGAGCTTGCCCAGGGTCTGCAACTTGGCGGAGTCAGGGTCAAAGGCGCTGGCAAAGCCGTGCAGGTAATGGATGTTCATCGGCGTCCTGTTTGCTGGTGATTGGATAATGACAGTCTAAACGATCGCGGCAGCATAGCCCGCCCCCGGGCGCTGGCTTATACTCCGCGGCATTGGCGAGGGGCTCACTGGCGATAGCGCCGGTGACAGGCAGGAGCTCTGCCCCGCCGTTTTTCATTGGTTGTGCTGCAGCCCGGGATGGGCGCGGCATGCGTTGTCGATGAGTGCAGTACGGTGATCGGACAGGTGCGTGGTTGGCTGGGGCGTTCCGGGGCGGTAGCCCTGGGGCTGGTATTGAGCACGGTGCTGGCTGCGGCGCCGCTGACCTTCGAGCAAGCCAAGACCCAGGCCCGCCAGCAGGTCTATGCGGACCGGCATACGGTAGGCACCTTGTACTGTGGTTGCCAATGGGAGTGGCTGGGCCGCTCGGGCGGGCGGGTAGATCTGGACAGTTGCGGTTACCAGATCCGGCGCCAGGCCGTTCGCGCCCAGCGCATTGAATGGGAGCATGTGGTGCCGGCGTCGAATTTTGGTCGTGCTCGGCAGTGCTGGCAGGATGGCGGGCGCAGCAACTGCAAGGCAACGGATCCGGTTTTCAATGTGATGGAAGCCGATCTGCATAACCTGTCGCCGGCGATTGGCGAGGTCAATGCGGACCGATCGAATTACCGCTTTGCGCCGATTCGTGGCGCGGCGCAAGGCTATGGTACCTGTGCCATGCAGGTGGATTTCCGGAACCGGGTTGCCGAGCCGCCAGACCCGGTTAAGGGCCAGATTGCACGCATCTATTTCTATATGCATGATCGCTATGACCTGCCCATGGCGCGGCAACAGCAACAGGTGTTCATCGCCTGGGACCAGCAATTTCCGGTGTCTGGCTGGGAGCTGGAGCGCAACCGGCGGATCAGCCGCCTGATGGGCCATGGCAACCCCTTTGTAACCGGCGAGCGGGTGTGGACACCGGGGCATCGCAATTCGGCGGAGGGTGTAGTGAGCTGGCTACCGGAGCCGGCGGCCAGTGGGCAGGACGCTGGCGGTGTGGTTCGCGGTAACCGCAATAGCAAGGTCTATCACTTGCCGCAGGGGTGCCCTAGCTATAACCAGGTCAGCCCAAAAAATGTGGTGGCCTTTGCTACCGCGGCTGAGGCTGAAGCGGCGGGGTTTCGGCGGGCGGGGAATTGTCGCTGAGCTGCCGGTGGCATGGCTGGCCACCGGCTGTGGCTCTGTCAGGCTGCTATCACCAGGATGCGGTTGGGCTCTGGAGTCAAAAGTGAAGGCAATTGCCTGCGATAATTTACACAGGCAGCTCTTCGCCGATGCATAAACTGTAAACCTGTTGCATAGCTTGATAATCACACCGTACCGAGTCAATGCTGGCTTGTAACCATAAGGCAGAGTCAACAGGTGACCAGTCGACCTGATAGCCAGCATTGATCACAATAAAGTCACAGAGTAATCGCATTGCTCGACCATTGCCTTCACGAAAAGGATGCAAAATATTCAAATCACCACTGAATTCAGCAATATTTTTGATCAGTTCATCTCTCGTGCAGCCTGAAAACCAGCGTTGTTCTGCTAATTTAGAGAAGATTTTCCTGGCTTCAGGTTCAATACGGCTGGTTGTGCAAAAGCGTGTACTGCCTTTGGAAACATCCACTATGCGAACTTCGCCAGCCCAAGGGTAGATGTCTTCGAATAACTGCCGGTGCAATTCTTTAAAGAATTCAAAATCGTAGGGCGGAGGGCAAAACTCAATTGCTTCTGCGGCAACCTGTGTCAGGTCACGTTCAGCATTTTCGAGATCACTTTCATCACTGATGTTCAGCTTGTTGACCAAGACACTGCTAGCTGCGTAGCAGTATGGGTCTTGGCCAACCCCATACTTGTCCAAATCAGGCCGAGGCTTTTCGCATGTGGGCTGCAATCACATCGGCTTTGGTAGATAACTTGTTAGCGACTTTTTGATCGCTCACATCGAAGCCTTCCAACCTTAAGCTAGCCAGATAGTTTTTACGCCGCATTTTGGCGAAGTAAGCCTGCTTGGCTTCTTGAGTTGCAACAGTCACCATTCAAACCTCGTTTTCGATCATCATTGAACAGTCTAGCGCGAGAGCTCAACCAGTCAAACTCGCGGCGTCTACACAATGCCTGAATTATACCAGCATGCAGAATATCTGGCTGGCTTCAACTCGCTTCTGCCTGTGGCTTACCGCCACCGGCAGAAGATCTGTCAGGCTGCTATCACCGGGATGCAGTTGGGCTCGGGTGAGGTGAATGGCAGCGGGGGCAAGCCGTGTCGGGCTCTGGAGCGCTGGCAATCGTCGTTCGGCTGGCCGTTCTCGCCATGCCAGGCAAACTCACGACAGGTACTCGAGCGATGTTCGTACACCGTGCAGCGCACACCCTGACCAATATCGCCCATCAGGCCGATACAGCGGGGGTTGCTCTGGTTGGTGCCTTGCATGCAGCTTAAATGCGGAGAGATCTGTTCCGTCAGTGCGGCCGGTACGTGGCCATCGGGGGCACTGTCCGTTTCCCCCCAGTAAAACGATACCCTGAATGTGGCGCAGCAAGCACCGCAGTTCAGACAGGGCGTGTCCTGGCTCATTTCATCGCAATCCTCATCTTGCTATGGATTGCGCTTTTTACTCCTGTTCAGGGCTGGCTGGCAATAGGGGCGATTAAACGCCCCCATCAAGACTCATTAAAGTCATACAGGATGCCAGCCGTCCTCATTACGCTGCATCAAACAGCTTGGGGCATCTGGGTCGAGGCATTGAAGATAAAGCCACTGGTTCTCCACTAATTGCCGGACAACCCGATGTTTGGCCAGTACGGTATCGATCATCTCGCGTGGTGCCTTTACAACCACCGTCAGCCTGAGAGGCGTGTGCATCCAGCGCTCGCCGTCATGCAGTGATTGTCGGGCCAGACCGATACGCAAATCCCCGCCATTACCTTCAAATAGCCCAATATGCCTGCCTACCACGTTATGCAGTACTTTATTGCCACTGCCAAAGCGCTGGTTGTCTGTTGTTGACGTCAGATATTGCATGTTGATCCAGTGGGCTACGACCACAGGTGCCGTCATGATCAGCTCCAGCACACTGCCGTCATGGTCTGTTTGCCAGTCATAGTCGTGCAGGAATACTCGCCCTTGAAGATCGACACCTCGAGTGCAGCTGCGAGGGGCTGCAATAAAAGCGGCATTGTT
Source organism: Halopseudomonas salegens (assembly GCF_900105655.1). Lineage (NCBI taxonomy): Bacteria > Pseudomonadati > Pseudomonadota > Gammaproteobacteria > Pseudomonadales > Pseudomonadaceae > Halopseudomonas > Halopseudomonas salegens. The sequence goes on along the minus strand of NZ_LT629787.1, from coordinate 988,687 downwards.
AGCCAGGCCCCACTCCGGCCGTGTTTGTGCCCAGTCACAAGCCCGTTTGCGCAAGGCTTTCAGCAAGGCTGCTGGCTGATCTTTGATACCCTTCAGTCCCAAAGCCGAGGCTCTTTCGGCGCGAGCCCGATGTGTCGCCTGGTCGAGCAACTGCCTTAGTGCCTGCCATTGTGACTTGAGCGCTGCTGGCACCTGCTGGGCATCAAACAATATGATCTCGTCGGTTGTGGTGTTGTGCAACCCGGCAACGGCATGACAGTTCTTGCCAATGCGTATCCCCCGCTGCAGTAGAGCATGCCTGATCTCTGTGTCATTGAGCAGGCTGGCCAGCAACCGCGCATTGACCTCACCACTTTGACCGCAGCAGGCACCGCAGGCTAGGCCGGCTAGCTGAGGGTTATTGGCACTCTGACTGCCATGACCGATCAGCACCAACAAGGGTGGAAAATCGCATCTGAGACCCATGGCCGTCAGGATCCGCTCGATCAGATCGACTTTTTGCTCTGAATCCAGGCCTGTCAAAACCGGGGTTAACTGCACTTGCTCATGGGCGTTTGATGACGAGTGGCCTCTCGGCCCTAGCTGGTGAGCCGCTAATTTACTGGCGTAACCCAAGCCCAGGGTTTCAACCAGCGTGAAGGTGGATGCAGGCAGGCGCTCAAACAACTGCCAGCGCCCTTTTCTTTGCTGTTGTTGGGAGCGGCGGCGGCTCAGGTCCTGGTCCGCCTGCAAATCGCCACTGCTTTCACTGACGCGTATTTGCGGGGCCAGCAAACCGGGCAATTGAGGTCGAGCCGTGTCGCTGCCCAGTGGCGCGTACTCAATCGGCAAACCAAAAAAACCGGCAAACCCTGAGGTTTCTATTGCGGGAGACACCTGCTCAATCGCCCGGCGCATCACCTCGGAACGAACATCAATGCAAAAGAACAAGCGGGCAAAGACATCACTGGACGGGGCGGTTGCATCGGCGGCACACAAGCGTGCTTGCAGTTGCTGCTGCCAGGCCAGCTCGTCTGCACGCTGCCAGATTTGCAGAGCTTGCCAGTGTGCTTGAGGGGGCTTCTTGAGTCTGCGCTTGAAGGCCTGCCGCCAATGCGCCCAAGGACTGTCATGATCACGTGCGCCGTCATCGAGCAGTAACTGCCAGGCAGCCCGAATAGCAAGCAACTCTGTCAGGCTGTGATCCTGCTGTCCCTGTAACTCGGCTTGCCAGCGCTGGTAAGCGCACCAGGAAGCCCAGCCCAGGCTGCGCTGCAGCAGGGTATCAAACCAGTCTGCCCAAAGCGTTTGGTCTACCTCCAGCTGTTCAATCGCTTGTGCCAGGACCTCAATGTGGTGTTGTGGTAACCTGGCAGCACGCTGCTGTAAGGCGTTGCAGCCGCTTAATACAGTTAGCCCATAATCATGCTGCAGGCTGTCACGCCAGGTCGCATACATTCCCTTCGTGTGTGTCAGTTGCCAGTCGGCCTGCTCCCGGTCAAACCAGGCCGCACAGAACTGACCGATCTGATGGGTAATCAATTCAGACCAGGCGGGTACATTCCCTTTTACCGGTGTCATCTCTTCCAGCAAGGGGAGAATATGACCTGCATCGATCGGCTCGTTGAGCCTGTGGTGAACATCATCAAGACGCCAATCCAGCCCGCTTTCATCCAGTGCGGCTTGCAGGTGACTTTGCGTAACACGTCCCTGCTGCCAGGCGCTGGCATAACCCTCCGCTGTAAGCGTCAAAAGACTACCCGACTGCTGCCAAAGTCTGGCTGTCACCGCTTGCCAGTGCTCCCCGCGACGCTCCCATAACGGATTAACCGCAATCAGGCGATCGAGCGGCCAGGTCGGGGCAATCAGTGTGCAGGCGGCCTCGGCAGCGGCAATCAGTTCCCCTTGTTGATCGAGTACGACATTTTCAGGCATGTTCATGATTACATTCCCTTCGGTAGGTGAGCAGCGGAGAAGGAGTGAGGCGGCCAGATACGAAACGTGAGCCGGGTAAAGAATTCATCCAGATAAAATCCGGCATACGCCCAAGGATAGAGTCGTTGCGCCAGCTCGCTGCCGGGGCGCTCCAGAATCAGAGCCTGGACACAATAGAGCGAGATGAAAAACAGCATGGCCATTACCGCCAATCCGGTCTGAAACCCGGTGGCCTCGGGAGCCCCCTCGAGAATAAAGGAAGCCGCTACGTGCCATGACAGATACGCGGCAGGCAACAGGATCAGCATGATTGCCGCCTGTACCTTGGCACCTTGCCGAAAGCACCAAGGTGCCAAACCCACGGCCAGCACCATCAGACTGACCAGAGGCAGGGCATGCTCCGGTTGCCAGCTGGTCCACACGGCATGCAGCAAGAAAATCAGAGCCAGTGCCACGGGCAGTGCCAACAGCGCTCTCTGCAATCCTGGACCTTGCCTCATTGGCTCGGGCAGCCGGCCGGGCTGATTGACAGTACCGCCTGAAGCGAGGAAGGCATGTGCCTTGTACAGTGAGTGAGCCAGCAAATGCACCAAGGCAACCTCGTAAAGCCCCAACCCCAGCTCCATGAGCATAAAACCCATCTGTGCACAGGTGGACCAGGCAAGCCGTACCTTGATGCTGATGCGCGTCATCATCACCAGTGCTGCCAGTACAGCCGTCAGACCACCCACAATAACCAGCAGGGTCTGGGCCGAGGGTACAGCGGAAAACAAAGGGGCAAAGCGCAAGATCAGAAAGCCACCGAGGTTGACCAGGCCGGCATGCAAGAGTGCAGATACCGGCGTCGGCGCTTCCATCACCTGAATCAACCAGCCATGTACGGGGAGCTGGGCTGACTTGAGAATGACCGCCACACACATCAGCAGTGCAGCCAGATGCACACTCCAGCCAAGCCCACCCAGACCTTCGGCATGCTCGGCCACCCATTGCAGGATCAAGACAATCGAGCTGCTTCCAGCAGCATGAACCAGTAAGCAGGTTGCTGACAACAAACAAAGATCGGCCAGACGACTGACAAGAAACTTTTTATGCGCCACAACCTGGGCACTGCTTCTTTCAGGATAAAAAACCAACAGCTGATGCAGACTCAGGCTGGTGGATATCCAGGCTGCAACCAACCAGAACAGATTATCTGTGGTCACGACTACCGCGACAGCTGCCAATGTGAGCAGCAATGCCACCAGGTAACGCCGCTGACGTGGCTCGCCCTGCAGATAGCCTCTGGAAAAATTGATAATGACCATTGCCAGAAAACTGATCAGGGCAGCCATGACCAGACCCAACCGGTCACTGACGTGGTTTGCCAGCCAGCCTGACAGCACATCCATAACGACCAGCGCTATGCCGCCATACCCCGCAATGATGGCCGGCACCCACAGCCAGGAGGACTGGCGACGGTAAGCCAGAAAGACAACAACAGCGCAGGCAAACAGATACAACCACGGCAACAGACTGACAGCTGAAAACGGTAGAACAGGCATGTTGGACGCTCCCCGGGAAATCGACCGAAGCAGTCTCAACGACAAAGCTTTTTATTTAAAATAGATTGTTTAGAATAAATCAATCTGTTTAAGAGAACATAAAATGCGTCGACTCAATTTTCATCACCTGCACTATTTCTGGGCTGTTGCACGGGAAGGCAACTTGACCCGTGCCGCGGAGTCTTTGCATGTGTCCCAATCAGCACTGTCGACCCAGATTCGAGCGTTGGAAGAGCAACTCGGTCACGAACTGTTTATCCGTAGTGGGCGCAATTTGGTATTGACCGAGGCTGGCCACCTGGCTCTGGATTACGCTGACAATATTTTCGCTCTGGGTAATGAATTACAGACAACCCTGATGGGGTCGCTACAAAGCATACAAAAACTCAGGGTTGGCGCGGTAGCCACGCTGTCACGCAACTTTCAGGAGAATCTTTTACGCCCTTTTCTCGGGCGCCACGACGTTCAACTGACGCTGGAGTCCGGGAGCCTTGAGGATATGCTGGAGCGGCTGAGTCGGCACACGCTTGACGTTGTCCTCTCCAACAGGGCAGTCAGCTCTGATGCCGGGCAACGCTGGCGCTGCCGTGAGCTAGACCGACAGTCTGTTTGCCTGGTGGGGCCGCCACGACAGCCCTCTGCCCCCTTTGATCTGATGCAAGACCTGCAAGGTGCTCGACTGATCACACCCGGAAGCAGCAGCGATGTACGCAGGCAGTTCAACATTTTTTGTGATAATCACAGCATTTATCCGAATATATGCGCAGAAGTTGATGACATGGCCATGCTACGTCTGCTGGCCCGTGACTCAGGAGACATTGCGTTGCTGCCGGCTGTCGTAGTTCAGGATGAACTTCAATCCGGCTGCCTGAGCCTATACACCGTGATACCCGACCTGGTGGAGCAATTCTATGCTATTACTCCACGTCGCCACCTCAACATGGGAATCCTGGACTCTCTTCTGGGTGGCAATGCCGGAACCTGACAAATCGAGACATCACAGTCAGTCACTAACCTGCTCTGGTCCATTTCATCGCCGTTGTTGATGACCTGTAATGGGACTTGCCTTCTGCACAAGGATATCCGCTCTGGCATGGGAGCGCTGTGCAAAATACTGGCATTGGCTGCTGCCCTTGTGCTGAAATGTTCGGCTGTTTGGACAGATAAGGCACACGCTGTGAGTGATACCCGCCCCGTCATCAGTGAAGTACATGGCCAGATTGGCCATTTGATTCTGAACCGCCCGGCCCAGTTGAATACCCTGACCCTGGAAATGATCCGCCTGTTGCAACAACAGCTGTCTGCCTGGGCGGAGGATCCGACGGTGCGCGTGGTCGTGCTGCGTGCGACCGGGCGCAAGGCCTTTTGTGCGGGTGGTGACATCCGCGCGCTGTATGACAGTTTCCATGCGGGCGAACACGGGCATTTTGATTTTCTGCAAGAGGAATATGTACTCGACCAGTTTATTCATCATTACCCGAAGCCGGTCATCGGCCTGCTGGATGGCTTTGTGCTCGGCGGTGGCATGGGCCTGGCCCAGGGTTGCTCGCACCGTCTGGTCACCGAGCGCGCCCGGCTGGGCATGCCGGAAGTGGCGATCGGGTATTTCCCGGATGTATGCGCCAGCCATTTTCTCTCGGGCTTGCCCGGTCGCCTGGGTGAATACCTGGCAGTCACCGGGGTCCATCTGTCACCAGCAGATGCACTCTATGCCGGCCTGGCTGATCACCATGTGCGCCATGCCGACCTGGACAGGCTGGTTGACCAGTTGCAACAACAAGACTGGGGCGACGATGCCTTTGCCGAGCTGAATGCCCTGCTTGCTGACGTTGTTCAGCAACCGGACGATGCTGCCCTGCCCCGCTGGCGGTCAGCCATTGACCGGCATTTTGCCGCGATGGATGTGCCTTCGATCATTGCCAGCCTGCAAGATGTGACCGAACCGGAAGAAGCGGGCTGGGCACAGGAGCTGGTGGATCTGCTGCATACCCGTTCACCGATTGCCATGGCCGTGAGTCTGGAATTGATGCGTCGTGGCCGTGGACATAGCCTGGCCTATTGCGCCGAGCTGGAAATGCACCTGATTCGCCAATGGTTTACCAAGGGTGATTTTATTGAAGGCGTGCGGGCCCTGATTGTCGACAAGGACAAGCAGCCACGCTGGAACCCGCCGCAGCTGGAACTGCTGGAACCCGCCAAGGTAGCCGCGTTCTTTACCGAAGCGCCGGAGGCCCGATGAAGCCGGAAGATTTGCAGTTACTGGTCACCCGCACCATGCCTTTCGGCAAATACCAGGGCCGGCTCATTGCCGACCTGCCTGGCAATTACCTCGGCTGGTTTGCCCGTGAAGGCTTTCCCCAGGGCGAAATCGGCCGCCTGTTGGCACTGATGTATGAAATTGACCACAACGGGCTGAATGCCCTGCTGGCACCACTCCGCAAGAACACCCCCTCTACCTGAGAGCTGAAACAAAAGCTTTGTCAGCTCCAGCAAAGTAATCTCATTTTGATCTCACTTAATATATTTTGTTACGCCTTTTGGCTCGGGTCACTGGTCGACCGCGGCTGGAAGACGTCGTGGATTGGAATAGAGCTTGTCTCAGAAGGGAAAAAACATGGACAACGTATTTATCAGCCCCAACTGGCAACAGTTGGCGCGTGTAATCACCGCCGGCGCCTTGATGGGTATTGCCGGCGCAGCCAGTGCTGAGGGCAGTCGTGATCTGTATCCTGCCAGCTATGCTGGCCCCGGCGCGGGTCGTGCCAACCTTAATCTCAGCACTCTTGCCTCAAATCGTTATCTGGACATCATCCCCTCGCGTACCTTCCTCTATGTGTACGCTGAAGCAGGTGAAGTCATTCTGTTGGGGTCGCGCAACCGTACCTCGGGCGGGGTGGGCGCTATCGAAGTCTTCAACCCCCCTGGCGGGCAAAACCCTGCAGACCTTGGCTTTGGCACGCGAGCGGATGAAACAGTACCGGGTACTGCCGATTACACCTGCGATGCAGGCACCACAGGCCTGATTCCGGACCGTGCCGCTGAGCTGGCCGGCCCTAACAGTGCCGATGGCTCCGCAACGGTTCCCGATGGCTTTACCCCCTGCGCTTATCAGGCGCCGCAGTCCGGCGTGTATGCCGTGCTGTTCTCGGGCGGTTCTTCGGGCGGCTCCACGGGTTCTGTTTCGACCCCGGCCGTGAGCGCTTCATCGGTATCAGCCTGGGATGTCACGGTTCGCAGCAGCCTGAACAGCCTGACCAATATTGATGGCCGCCTGTTCACCTATGCCTTCGCGGGCGCCACCGGCGGTAACGGTGATGGCCGTCGACTCTACAGTACGCTGTATTACGTGACGGATGACGGTTACCGTTATGAGCAGACTCAGCGTGGTATGGATCCCAATGCATTTGCCATGTACTCCAACCCCCAGGGCTTTCTCGATCAGGGCGAGCCACTGTACAAAAGCATTCGCAGTAACACCCATTACCTGACCGGTGGCATCCTGCCAAACGGTAGCGGGATTGTTGCCCAGCGTCCCAGTTACCCGATTTTTTTCACCAACCCCATGATTGCAACGGGCTTTGCTGATACCCGCAGTTACCTGGATATTCCCGAGAACCCGTCTGCGCCGCAGATTACCGACATCAGCTTTTCCTACCCGCCCACCCAGGGTTCAACCACCTATGTTGGCCGCGGCGGCACTTTCAGCTTTGAAGCGCAAGACGCCATTTCCTATCAGATCGTCATCAGCCGTGATGGCGTTGATTACGACCCTGCCAACCCGGATAACCGGGTACTGAACGGCTCGGTAGTCAATGGCCTGAACCAGGTATTCTGGAATGGTTACGATAACAGCGGAAACCCTTTCCCCGCGGGGAGTGGTTTCGAGTTTCAGGCAACCGTGCGCAATGGTGAGGTTCACTTTCCCTTTGTGGATGCGGAAAACAACCTCTCCGGAGGCCCGACGGTGGTCAAACTCAATGGCCCCAATGCGGGCGATGCAACCGTGTATTACGATGATCGCGGCTATGTCACCCGCAATGGCACCAGCGTAGGTACCCTCAATGGCGACATCTGTGGCCAGGGCTTCAACAACCAGCCGGTTCCCGGCTTCTCGCTGACCGGGGTGGACTCCAGCGATTCCGACCTGAATGGGCCCGATACCTACTATCGGAGTTGGGATGGTTCAAACAATTCAGGACAGGATTGCAGCGACAACAGCCAGTTTTTCGGTGATGCCAAGGCACTGGATCTGTGGACATTCGAGAGAACGGAACCCGATCCCGGTATCGTGCTCGACTTCGATATCATCGACTATGCGGATGTCACGACCAGCCTCTCCGTGTCACAGGATGTGGCCCCGGGTGATCAGGCTACCGCTGTCATCCAGTTTTCCAATGTCGGCTCGCAAGAGGCCAGCGGTGTTGTCTACAGCCTTGAGCTGCCTGCCGGCCTCTCCGGTGTAACCTGCTCCGGGGCAACCTGTAATTATGATGCCGCAACCGGAACAATCAGCGTTACCGGGTTGCCTGCGTCGCTAAGTCCGGGGCAATCAAGTGCCGTCACTCTGTCCTGGGTAGCCCCCGATGCAGCCGTCGAGGTTGAGTCCTTTATCAGCACGTCCTCGGATCAAGGCCCTAACCTGGCCCCCGATTCCGCGACAGGTACCGGCCAGAACAATCCCGGTGCGACCAATACTGATGTGTTGGCACAAATATCGGCACCGGTGTCTGCCACACCGGGAAGTACCGTGGGGCTGACGCTGAGCTATCTGAACCTGGGGCCTCTGACCGCAGACGACATGACCTATGTCGCCAATCTGCCAACCGGCCTGAGTGGTGTGACCTGCCCGGTTGCCACCTGCAGCTATGATGCTGCCACTGGTGAAACCATCATTACCGGCCTGCCCGCGTCGCTGGCGTCCGGTGAGTCGGTCAGTGTCGCACTGTCTTACACGGCGCCGACATCAGGGGCGGTTGCGGTCAGTAATTCAGTAACCACCAGCACCAGCGAAGTGACGCTGGTGAACAACACGGCCACCGCCTCTACCAATATCGTCAACGTAACCACGGCGGATGTAACCACCAGTGTGTCACCCCCGTCAGTGGCCAACGCCGGCAGTACTGTGACTGTACCGGTCAGCTTCCAGAACCTGGGGCCGCAAGTTGCAAACGATGTGGACTATGATCTGGTGCTGGGGCCAAACCTGAGCAGCGTGAATTGTTCCGGTGCGACCTGTGTCTATGATGCTGCCACTGGTGTGCTCACAGTAACGGGCCTGCCCGCCTCACTGGCCAACGGTGAAAGCACATCGTTCAGCGTGAGCTACGTTGCGCCGGCCTCTGGTGTTGTGCCTGTCAGCTCCAGCATTACCACCAGCAGTACCGAAAGCAATGCGCTGAACAATGCTGCCAGCAGCGAAACCCGCATCGCTGGCGTTGACCTGTTTGTTACGGTGGACAGTAATGAACTGGTGACCACAACAGGTAATGGACGTTTCGAACTGACCTTTGGCAACCAGGGCGAGGCGCCTGCTGCGGATGTTACCTATTCAGCCGATTTGCCGACGGGCTTGAGTGACGTGACCTGCGCTGGCGCTACCTGCAGCTATGACCCGGTAACCGGTGAGCTGACCCTGACTGGGCTGCCAGACACGCTCGATCCGGGCCAGGAAGTCACCGTCGAGGTGACGGTCCCTGCCGGAGGCGTGACGGGCGAGTTCTTCCTGGAAGCCAGTGTCGACACCTCGACACCCGAGGCAGTGACGACCAATAACCAGGCAATTGGCAGTTTCCGCGCGGCTGATAACAAGCCGATACCTGGCCTGTCTGGCCTGGGCGTGATCTTGCTGTCTCTGAGCATGGGGTTGCTGGCCTGGCGCCGACGACTCGCCCAGTTGTAACCCGTCATTGAAACCTTGGTAAACTCTGCGCGGTGGTGCTTGCAAAGACCACCGCGCAGTGCGTTACAGGTGATACTATAACGACAGCGGCCTTGATGCATCACGCTGTAACCTGCCCGAGGATCCCGTCCATATCAGATGAAGTGCAACGGTCATGAAGCCTGTCAACACCCCTCACATCCTGCTGATCGACGACAATCTTGACGACCTGGCACCGCTGGTAACCTGCCTGAAATCCGCCAATATGCGCGTCTCTCTTGCCTCTGTGGCTCGCAAAGGCTACCACCTGGCCCTGGCTCTCAAGCCTGACCTGATTGTGCTTGATCTCTATATGCCTGGAATGGACGGATTTTCCATCTGCCGCTTGCTCCGCGAAGAGCCCAAACTGAATCGCACACCAATCATTTTCCTGTCTAGCACCAGGCAACTGGATGACCGTTTGACCGGCCTGCAATTAGGCTCGGTTGATTTTGTTACCAAGCCTTATGCGGCTGAAGAAGTGCTGGCTCGCATCCGCATTCATTTGCGCTTGAGTTCGCTGCAAACGGCGCCAGAAGTGCATGCCGCCGACGCCATTGAACCGAATGACGCCCAACCCCATGTCGATTGCGATGAGTTACTCATTCGCGCTGCGACCCGGCTGATTCTCGAGAATCTGGCAGAGCCTCCTTCCCTGGATGATCTGGCCAAATCCGTTGGCACCAATCAGAAACGCTTGCTGGGCGTTTTTCGTCAGCGCCACGGCATGACGGTATTTGCCTATATCCGCGAGCTTCGATTGCAGCAGGCCAAACACCTGTTGCGAGGTACTCAGCTCCCGATTGACGATATTGCCGCCTCAGTCGGTTTCAGCAATTCAGCCAATTTTGCTACCGCATTCAAAAGTCATGAAGGGATCCCGCCCAGGGAGTACCGGAAATCCTTTCAGCCATGATGCGTTCCGTTATTGACCGTGCTGGTCGTTTATTCCTGCTTCTGGTTTGTCTGTTTGCTCTGCCTGTTGCGGTTATGGCCAGTGATGGTTGTGCCGATGCCAGCGTACACATTGATGGTTGGCTCATTGATCATGACAAAGACCTGACACCTGAGAGACTACTCGAGCTTCCCGAGAGCCGTTGGCGTGGCAGCCTGGATGAACTGCCGACCTTTTCCGCTGACGCTTTCTGGTTCAGGTTACGGCTGGACCTGGATGAGCAGGTGCCCTGCCAGTACAGGCTGAGCATGGGCGAATCCAGAATCGAGGATCAGCGCCTTTATCAGCTGGTAAACGGCCGCTGGCTGGAATCCGTTGCGGGTAGCCGTCACCCGGTATCCGAGTGGGCCGATGCACATCACAATCCCGGCTTTCCGATCGTCCTGGAGCCAACCCATTCGGGCCTTGCCTTCGTCCGTATCGAAACACGCAGTCGCATACATGTTGATCCGGCATTAACCGATTATCAGCAGGTTGTGCAAGAACGCCACATCAGCTCGTTCCGGGACGGCGTGATTTTTGGGCTGGTATTGCTGCTGGCTCCTTTCGGCCTGGTCATGAGTCTGATATACCGCTCATGGCTTGTACTTTTCAATGTACTCTGGATGCTGAACTATTTTCTGCTGACGCTGGTCGTCAACGGATACCTGTTCTATTTTCCCGACTTGCTGCCCTGGTCTCGCACATTGGTAGCCACTCTCAGCCCGGCTGCTCAAGTTACCTTGTTTGCTTACGTCTATCAGCTTTTCGAACTCAACCGGTTCTCGCGGATAGTACGTTATGGGTTCTGGATACAGGCCGCCGTCGGTTTGATGACGCTGGTGTATTGGGGCCTTGGTGACAGCCTGACGGCACGGGATTGGTTCGAGTTTTACCGCATTGCCACCTACTTCATTTATCCGACACTGCTGTTCATTGCGTACCGGAACAAAATCCGCTTACCCGTTCTTGCATGGTGCTTTTCCCTGTTCATAACCTTGCCCGGTTTCAGGCTTTTATTCGAGGTTCAGGAAGAGGCGCCGCTTTTTTATGGTCAGGATCATCTGGCGCTGGATTCGAACCTGCTGCTGTCCGCCCTGTTGATCATTACCCTGGTGGCCACTGCCTGGAAAAACCGTCGCAATGAACTCGCCCTGCAACAGCGGGTAGAGAAATTGCAGCAAGCGACGCGCCAGCGCCTGGAAAAGGCGGTTGAACTGAGAACCCGACAGTTGAAAGCCGCCTTGCAGTCACGCGGAAACTTTCTCGCCCGCATTACCCATGATCTGCGCTCTCCACTGACGCAGACCCTTGATTACGCCCGGCAATTGATGCTCAAGGAGCAGTCTGCGGCGGCCACAAATATAATTCGATCGACACAACAGCAACTCTTTTTGCTGGATGATCTGATGGATTACGCCCGAGGGGATATCGAGCAACGCGAGCTGGTCAGCGAATCGGGCTACCTGTTCTCATTCTTGCGTGAAATTGAAGAAGAGGGCCGGCTGTTGGCGGAGCGTCAAAGCAATGCGTTCAGGCTCACGACCAGCCAATCCCTGCCGGTGCTGGTGAAGATGGATTTTCGCAAGGTGCACCGTGTGCTGCGCAATTTGCTGGACAATGCAGCCAAATTCACCCGTGACGGCGAGATTCTCTGCGCAGTTGATGGCCAGCCGATGGGCAACAACACGATAGCGCTGATTTTCCGGGTGTGTGATAGTGGTCCGGGCATTCGACCCGAGTTACGGCAACAGCTTACTCAGCCCTTCAATCAGGGCAACACGCAGGACAAGGGCTATGGCCTGGGGCTGGCAATCGTATCCGAGTTGCTTGGCCAAATGGGCAGCCAACTGGACATAGCGGACTCGGAGACAGACGGCAGTTGCTTCAGTTTTGTACTGGAAGTGACCGCCACAGATGAATCCCATATCGAACAGGTATTTATTGATAAGCGGGTAAAGGCACTGGATGGCAATGGCTATGTGATCATGCTGGTCGATGATACTGAAGCAACCCGACTCAATCTGGCCGAATTGCTTGGCGGCTACGGTTTCGACACCCTGCCGGTGGCAAATGGCAGTCAGGCACTGGAAAAACTGACTCACACCCGCGTGGACCTGATCATTACCGACCAGCTGATGCCCGACATGAGCGGCTGGCATCTGCTGGATCAGGTGCGCAAGCTGTATCCGGCATTACCGGTCGTGCTGTATTCCGGCTTGCCGCCTCAAGCGCACAGTGAAACCCCTGACCTGACATTTGATGCCAGCCTGGTGAAACCTGCTGCCAGCGATACTCTGCTCAATACCGTGCTCAGGTTATGTCAGTCGGGCAGAAGGCCAGCCTGACAACCAAGACCGATTTAGCTGAGGCTGAAGGCCTGTGCTTCAAGCTCGCTGCGCAAGGCTGCAGGCAAATCCAGCTGACGTGCCAGTTCATCCAGATAAGCCTTTTCCATAAAACTTTGTTGATCAATCATCAACAGACTGGCCAGATACATTTCAGCCGCCAATGCAGGCGTGTCGGCAGCCGCAGCGACTTCAGCCGGATCCAGTGGCTTTTGCAACTCGCGGTCAAACCACTGAAGCAAGGTAGGGTCGCTGCTGATGCGGGCAATCTCGGCATCAATCATTTCACGCTCGCGCTGGTCAATATGGCCGTCAGCCTTGGCAGCAGCAATCAGTGCCCGCAATATCGCCTGACTATGCTGCTCTGCCTGTGGCGCCGGCAAACGGTCAATTGTCTGAGGCTCTGATTGACCGGCCGGTACCGACTGTCCACGCTGATAATTCTGCCATGCCTTCCAAGCGACCACCCCAAGCGCCGCGGCACCGCCATAGACCACAGCTTTGCCGCCAAGCTTGCGGGCTTTTTTACTGCCCAGTAACAAGCTGATAGCGGCACCACCACCCGCGCCCGCCAACAGACTGCCTACAGGTGATGTCGCGCTACGTTGAGTTTGCGCCGCAGGTTGTTGACCTGCAGTACCGCCGTTTAACAAGTCAGAACCGGATTTCAGGAGTTGATCGAGCAAGCCACGGGTATTCATCGTGCGTTTTCACCTTAATGAAGAGACTGCAGGTATGACAGTACACCAGAATCCCGGTTCCCGACCCAGGTCATTTATGAGCCATCAACAGCGTCGGTGTTAGCCCTTTAACCCATCACCCGTACGGGTTAATCTGGTCGAATAATAATCATCCAGAGGAGTACCCGGGCCCATGTTTGATCGCCATTACGCCGTTTGGCCGGAACAAGTGCCACATTTTCTCGACCTGCCCAAAACCAGCCTGTACAGCAACCTGACGGTATCCGCCCTGCGCTACCCGGATCACCCGGCGATCATCTATTACGGCAGCCGCCTGACCTACCGCGACCTCGACATTCAGGCCACCGCACTGGCCGGGTATCTGCAACAAGCCGGCGTGCAGTCAGGCGACCGGGTGCTGCTGTATATGCAGAACAGCGCGCAATTCGTGATTGGCTTCTATGCCATTTTGCGTGCCAATGCCGTGGTGGTACCGGTCAACCCGATGAACCGCAAGGCCGAGCTGGAATACCTGATTGACGATACCGAGGCCAGCCTTGCGCTCTGTGGTCTGGAACTGCTGGACAATATCGCCCCACTGGTTGGCTATGGCAGCCTGAAAGAAGTGATCTGTGGTGCCTACTCCGAGTACCTGAGCGAAAAAACCACCCTGGATTTACCCGAAGCCGTGCAATTACCCGCGCATATTCCCGAACAGGACGGCGTCACGCCCTGGCAGGATGCCTTGCGCGCCCGGTATGAACCCGGCCCGCTGACAACCGGCCCGGATGACCTCTGCGTGATCCCTTACAGCTCCGGCACCACGGGCAATCCGAAGGGCTGCGTGCACACTCATCACAGCGTAATGGCAACCACGGTGTATTGCTCGGTTTGGGGCAATGCCCAGCACGATACTGTGCAACTGGTCTCGGTGCCCATGTTCCACGTCACCGGCATGCAGGTGTGCATGAACGCGAGTATCTACATCGGCGGCACGCAGGTGGTGATGACCCGCTGGGACCGCAAAACGGCGGCGCAACTGATTGAGCAGGAGCAGATCACCAGCTGGCGCAACATCTCGACCATGGTGATTGATCTGCTGTCCGACCCGGCTATTGACCAGTATGACCTGAGCAGCCTGGCCGCCATCGGCGGCGGTGGTGCCGCCATGCCAATCGCTGTCGCGGAAAAACTGATGGCCAAGACCGGGCTGGAATACGCCGAAGGGTACGGTCTGTCGGAAACCATCAGTGCCACGCACATGAACCCCTACCACGCGCCCAAACCCCAATGCCTGGGCATTCCGATTATCGGCGTGGATTCACGCGTAGTGGATGTCGAGGGTCTGCATGAACTCGGCCCGAATGAAACTGGCGAAATCGTGCTGCGGGGCGAGCAATTGTTCCAGGGTTACTGGCGCCGGCCGGAAGCAACCGAAGACGCTTTTGTCGAGCTGGATGGCGAACGGTTTTTCCGTACCGGGGATCTGGGTTATTTCGATGATGAGGGCTACTTCTTCCTCGTCGACCGGGTCAAGCGCATGATCAATGCTGCCGGCTTCAAGGTCTGGCCAGCGGAAGTCGAAGCCCTGTTGTTTGGCCATCCGGCGATCCAGGAAGCCTGTGTGATTTCCAGCCCGGATCAGCGCCGGGGTGAAACCACCAAAGCAGTCATTGTGTTGGCCCGGGGTCAGCAGGCAACAGCCGAAGAGATCATTGCCTGGTGCCAGGAGAACATGTCAGCGTACAAGTGCCCCAAACACATCGAATTCGTCAGCGAATTGCCCAAGTCACCGACGGGCAAGGTCCTTTGGCGCGCCCTGCAGGAAGCGGAATGGGCCAAGGCCTGAGCTGTCACAGGGATGCAATGGCCAGCTGCTAAAACAGGATCAGACCCTGTTCTAGCAGCTGGCCATGACCGATTCTGCGGCACTGATTCAACGACACCTACCCGAACATCTGGAGCTGGAAAACCTGCTCCGTGCTGGTGCCCGGCACCTGCGCTACCAGACTGTGCACAGTGTGGATATTGACGGCATCAGTATTCCGATTCGAGTAATTGAGCTGGGCAGCCGGGCACCGCGTGCGCCGGTGATCGGCTTCTTTGGCGGCGTGCATGGCGTCGAGCGGATCGGCACGCAGGTGCTGCTGTCCTGGCTGCACAGCCTGATCCATCGCCTGGACTGGGACAGTTCACTGCGTCAGCAGCTTGAACGGGTGCGCCTGGTGTTTATGCCGATGATCAATCCCGGCGGCATCTGGCATCATCGCCGCAGCAACCTGAACGGGGTTGATCTGATGCGCAACGCGCCCATTGACGCCATGGGGCCCAAACCCTGGCTGGTCAGCGGACACCGCATCAGCAGTCACCTGCCCTGGTTTCGTGGCAAGCGTGGCGAAGCCATGCAGGCCGAAGCCCTGGCGCTGGTCAATACGGTTCGCCAACGACTGCTGCACGCCCCCTTCGCCATCAGTGTTGATTGCCATAGCGGCTTTGGTCGGCGTGACCGTCTCTGGTGCAGCTACGCTCGCAGCCATCGGCCAATCCATCATATTGCCGAGGTACTGGCGCTGAAACGGCTGTTCCATAACACCTACCCGCATCACCACCCTTACATCATCGAGCCGCAATCGATCCACTACACCACCCATGGTGATCTCTGGGATTATCTGTACGACGAGTCCCGCGAACAGTACACGGAGAATATTTTCCTGCCCTTTACCCTGGAAATGGGCTCCTGGCTCTGGGTGCGCAAGAACCCGCGGCAGATGTTCGATTACTTCGGCTTCTTCAACCCGGTTATCGGCCATCGCAAGCGGCGGGTTCTGCGCCAGCACTTACCCCTGTTCGAGTTTCTGACCGCCGCAACCCAGTGTTGGCACTCCTGGGTACCGGGCCCCTTGCAACGGGAGCTGCTGGCACAGGAAGCCCTGGTTGAATGGTTCGGCTAGCGAATACATAACCCTGCCGGGATTATCCGAGTTGCTCTTGCAGCCATTGGCGTAGTTGCGCGGGTGGTAGCGCACCATTGATGCGGGCTTTTTCTTCGCCTCGATGCACCAGTATCAGGGTCGGGATACTGCGTATCGCGTAGCGGCCAGCCAACTGTTGTTGCTCTTCGGTATTCAGCTTGCCGAAGCGTACTCTTGGCTCGAACTCAGCGGCGGCCTGGGCAAAAACCGGGGCGAACTGCCGACAGGGGCCACACCAGGAGGCCCAGAAATCAATCAATAACGGCAGATCACTGCTGGCATGCGCATTGAAATTATGGGCCGTCAGCTCAACCGGCTGACCGATAAAGAGGGGCTGCTTGCAAACGCCACAGACCGGCGAATCCTGCAAGCGTTCGGCGGGTATGCGATTTTTCCGCAGGCAGTGCGGGCAAGCCAGAATCGAGCTGGGCATGTAAAACTCCGTTATTTGAACTCTCTGGAGCGAGACGGCACGCTGACCTGCATGCGCTCAAACCCCATCCCGGTCCCGAAACCCCAGCAGATACAGAATGCCGTCCAACCCAAGGGTCGAGATAGCCTGCTTTGCCGACTGCTTGACCAGCGGCTTGGCTCGGAACGCCACACCAAGCCCGGCGATGGACAGCATGGGCAGGTCATTGGCGCCATCACCCACGGCAATGGTCTGCTCCAGGCTGATGCCTTCACGCTGGGCCAGCTCCCGCAGCAGGTCGGCCTTGCGCTGGCCATCCACGATGGGCTCTTCTACCTCACCGGTTACCTTGCCATCGGCAATCGGCAGGGCATTGGCGTAGACATAATCGATACCCAGGCGCTGCTGCAAGCGTTCGGCAAAGTAGTTGAAGCCACCCGACAGAATAGCGGTTTTGTAACCCAGGCGACGCAATTGCGCGATCAGGGTTTCCGCCCCTTCAGTCAAGCGCAGGCGTTCGGCGATGTCTGCCAGTACCGTTTCCGGCAGCCCTTTGAGCAGGGCCATTCGCTCCCGGAAACTGGCCTGAAAGTCGAGTTCACCGCGCATGGCTCGCTCGGTGATGTCAGCCACCTGATCGCCGACGCCGGCTGCCTTGGCCAGTTCATCAATCACTTCCGCATCAATCAGCGTCGAGTCCATATCAAACACCACCAGGCGTCGATTGCGGCGGAACAGGCTGTCTTGCTGGAAAGCAATATCCACGTTCAGCGCCTGGGCAATGGTCAGAAATTCCGCGCGCAACGCCGCCGGATCATCGGGCTCGCCGCGCACCGAGAACTCGATGCACCCCTTGCCCTGATCCGCCGGCAAATCTTCAGGAATCCGCCCGGACAGGCGATCGATATGGTCAATATTGAGCCCGTAACGGGCCGTGATTTCGCTGACCCGGGCAATATGTTCGGCGGTGATGCGCCGCGCCAGCAGGGTAACAATGTGGCGTGATTTGCCCTGCCCGGTCACCCAGCGCTGGTACTCTTCGGTACTCACCGGCGTGAAACGGACTTGCTGATCCATCTCGTAACCACGGAACAGCACATCCTTGAGTACGTCAGACAGGCCTGCCGAGTCATGCATTTCAACCAGAATACCGAACGACAGGGTGTCGTGAATCACAGCCTGACCAATGTCCAGGATATTGACCTGCGCCCGCGCCAGCAAACCAGTAATGGCGGCAGTCAACCCGGGGCGGTCCGGGCCAGTAATATTGATCAGAACAATGTTGTTCAAGGCAGCAACTCCGTGGACGTGCATTTAACGCGCTATTCTACCTGCAATTGACCACCAGCTCATCACTCCAGGCTGTTGCCGTTGGCATACACTGGCTATACTGTGCCGGGTTGCAGCCAACAGCCTCCTACACGTGCCAATCGAGTCATTTCCTTGAGTCATTCAAAACCTTCCGACAACCTGTTTCTTCGCGCACATGCCAGGTTCCGCTCCTTGCGCTGGTCACTGCGCAGCCATTTGTTGTTGTGTGTGACATTGCCGCTGCTGATTGTCTGGGTCAGTACCTTTTTCCTGCACAATAGCTGGCAGCGTGACAGTGCCCATCAGGCGAATGAGATTGGCCACGAACTGGCACGGCAGATTGCGGATAGTCTACTCGGGCCTTTACAGGCTGACGATCAACTGAGCCTTAACCTGCAATTGGCCCAGTGGCGGCAAAACCCGCTGATTGCCCAGGCCAAACTCTACGGGGCTGACAACCGGATACTGGCCGAAAGCGGGCGACCACGCCACGCTGATGAGCTGGCCCCGGGAGAAGGTACCTATATTGCCAGCATCCAGCATCAGGATAACCTGGTCGGGCGCCTGCATATCAGCCTGGCCGGCGAACCTTTCCGTACCCCTCTGGGCAACCTGCTCAACACCCTGCAGATGATTACCCTGTTTCTGTTGTTGCTGGCAGGCACCCAGGCCTGGTTTTTCGGTACCCGTTTGCGGCAATTATTGCAGCAACTGGGTAACTGGTCAGCCGAGCAGGATCAACCACCACCGGGGGCAGGGCGAAAGGATGAACTCGGCGAGCTGGCCCAGCGTCTGTTGCAGCGGCGTATTATCGACCAGCCCCTGCCGGTTCTTGAGGACATCAGTACCGAGGATGATGACGCCACCGTCACTGACGCCGAGTCGGCAACAGCGACCCATCATCTGGTCATTGACCTGACTGCGGGCATTACGGACGAAGATCTTGAAGCAGCAGCCGAAGACGTGGTGGTGGCTGATCCGCCGACCGAAGCGGCCAAGGCTGACATTGATGGGCAAGAGGCTGCCGAGCCAGCAACAGCGGTCACTGACCAGGCTCAGACCCTGGTCCTGGCCGTGGGCATTGGTCCGCTCGATACCTTGCAACGATTGCCCCGCCAGCGCTTGCTGGCCTTGCTGGAGCGCTACCGTTCGCATGTACAACAGGCCGCCAGGCTGTATTCCGGCAGCCTGCAAGCCCTGGAAGATGGGGGCACCCTGATCAGCTTTGCCTTCGACGAGGATAATTCTGCCACGCTGAAACAAGCGTTGTGCTGTGGCGAATTACTGCGCATTCTGGCGCACGATTTGCAAATCGAAATTGCCGACACCGGCCAGGCGGTTCACATGCGTCTAGCGCTTGGGCGCTGTGCGGCGCATGACAGCCTCTCTGCGTTGCTTGCCGACGAAGGCTGTCAGTCGATTCTCGATCACCTTCAGCACAGCCGGAATCTATTGCTGGTGGATGCCGCCATGGCCGAGCAAGAGGCGGTCAAATCACTGGTCTTGACCCGCCGCCTGGCCAGCCAGCCGGACATACACTGCATTGAGCGACTGAATGAGCCCTATCAGTCGCTACTGGAAAAACAGCTCAACCACATCTACCAGCAGCGTTCATGACGATGCGACATTCAGGGCACGCCGCCAGGTCAACCGGGCGGCCGCGCAGAGTAGCGAAACGACCACCTGCCACGCCTCGCCTGATAGCACTGAACAAGCCCTACAATGTACTGACCCAGTTCACGGATGCTCAGGGGCGGCAAACACTGAAGGATCTGCTGCCGCTGCGCGATGTCTATCCCGCAGGGCGTCTTGACCGGGACAGTGAAGGGCTGCTCTTGCTGACCAATGATGGCCGCTTGCAGGCGCGGATTGCCGACCCGCGGCACAAATTGCAGAAAACCTACTGGGTACAGGTGGAAGGTGAACCGACGGCTGAGCAACTGGATCAGTTGCGATCCGGCCCGGTGCTGAATGATGGCCCTACCCGCCCCGCCGAGGTCGAACTGATCGCGGAGCCGGACCTGTGGCCACGTGATCCGCCGGTACGCTTTCGCAAAACGGTACCCACCCGCTGGTTAAGCATCAGCATCCGTGAGGGCCGCAATCGTCAGGTCCGGCGCATGACGGCAGCCGTCGGCTTGCCGACCCTGCGTCTGGTCAGGGTCAGCATTGGCCAGTGGCAGCTGGACGGTCTGCAGCCCGGGGAATGGCGAGACATTCCCCTTCAGGCCGCCACCGACCCACGGCAGTGATCACTCACCCGTTGTAGGCTCAACGTCCATGGCATCGACTTTCTGGAAGCCGCGCGGCAGCTTGTTGCCGCGCCGCCCACGTTCACCGTGGTAATGCTCCAGATCACCGGGTTTCAGGGTCAGGGTACGCTTACCCGCTGTCAGCATCAGGTTGGCACCGGGCCGCAGCACCACCAGCCCGGTGATGAACTCCTCGCGGTTTTTCACCCGCGCCGAAGGCAGCGAGATAATCTTGTTGCCCTTGCCTTTGGACAGTTGCGGCAGGTCCGCCACCGGGAACACCAGCAAACGCCCTTCGTTGCTGACCGCGACGACCTTGTCCTCTTGGCGGTTGTGGACCGGCACCGGAGCAATCACCTTGCCGCCCTCAGGCAACGTGAGCAACGTTTTGCCGTTCTTGTTCTTCGCTTGCAGGTCACTGCCCTCGACGATAAAGCCGTAACCGGCATCTGAAGCGATCAGATACAGGCCGTTGTCTTCCGGCATCAGGACACTGTCGAATACGGCGCCTGGTGGCGGGCTCAGGCGTCCAGTCAGCGGTTCACCCTGGCCACGTGCCGAGGGCAACGTATGCGTGGGCAAGGAATAACTGCGACCGCTGGAATCGAGGAATACAGCCTGCTGATTGGAGCGACCGGCAGCCTGGGAGCGGAAGTTGTCACCAGCCTTGTAAGCCAGACCAGGGCCATCGACATCATGCCCCTTGGCGCAGCGCACCCAGCCTTTTTCCGACAACACCACGGTGACCGGCTCGGAGGGCAGCAAGGCGGTTTCCGACAAGGCTTTGGCTTCTTCGCGCTCGACCAGGGGTGAACGGCGGTCATCACCATAGGCTTCGGCATCGGCGATCAGTTCGTCTCGCACCTTGTTGCGCAGGCGTTTTTCGCTGCCAAGGATTTTCTCCAGACCATCACGTTCCTTTTCCAGTGCGTCCTGCTCACCCTTGATTTTCATTTCTTCCAGCCGCGCCAATTGGCGCAAGCGGGTATCCAGGATGTAGTCGGCCTGTACTTCGGTCAGCCCGAAGCGTTTCATCAATTCGGCACGCGGATGCTCTTCGGTGCGAATGATGTGAATCACTTCATCCAGATTGAGGAAGGCGATCAGCAAGCCATCCAGCAGATGCAGGCGAGCCAGCACCTTGTCCAGGCGGTATTGCAGGCGGCGACGCACGGTAGACACGCGGAAGCCGAGCCATTCGCTGAGCAGGCCGCGCAGGTCCTTGACTGCCGGGCGACCGTCGGTGCCAATCACGTTCATGTTGACCCGGTAGCTGTGCTCCAGATCAGTGGTGGCGAAAAGGTGCTTCATCAGGTCGTCGAGGTCGACCCGGTTGGAGCGCGGCACGATGACGATGCGGGTAGGGTTTTCATGATCCGATTCATCGCGCAGGTCGGCGACCATGGGCAACTTTTTCGCCTGCATCTGCCCGGCAATCTGTTCCAGCACCTTGGCCCCGGATACCTGGTGTGGCAGGGCGGTAATGACCACCTCGCAGTCTTCCCGGTTCCAGACTGCGCGACAGCGGATGGAGCCTCGGCCTGTGGCGTACAGATTGAGCAGGTCTTTGCGCGGGGTGATGATTTCCGCTTCGGTCGGATAGTCCGGACCCTGGATGTGCTCACAGAGTTCATCCAGACCAGCGCCGGGGTCTTCCAGCAGGCGCACACAGGCGGCGGCGACTTCACGCAGGTTGTGCGGGGGAATGTCGGTGGCCATACCGACGGCAATGCCGGTGGTACCGTTCAGCAGCAGGTTGGGCAGGCGGGCGGGAAGTACCATGGGTTCATCCATGGTGCCGTCGAAATTGGGTTGCCAATCAACGGTGCCCTGCCCCAGTTCGCTGAGCAATGTTTCGCTGTAACGGTCGAGGCGAGATTCGGTATAGCGCATGGCGGCGAAGGACTTGGGATCATCCGGTGCGCCCCAGTTGCCCTGACCGTCTACCAGCGGATAGCGGTAGGAGAAAGGCTGCGCCATCAGCACCATGGCTTCGTAACAGGCAGAGTCGCCATGCGGGTGGTATTTACCCAGGACATCACCGACGGTACGCGCGGATTTCTTGTACTTGGCCGTCGCAGCGAGGCCCAGCTCGCTCATGGCGAAGATGATGCGCCGTTGTACCGGCTTGAGGCCGTCGCCGATGTGCGGCAGGGCCCGATCCATGATGACGTACATGGAGTAGTTGAGATAGGCCTCTTCGGTAAAGGCGGACAGCGGCCGCTGCTCTACCCCTTCCAGACTCAGGTCCAGACTGTCACTCATGCCATTCCCCCTTGTGCCCCGGTATCTGCCGGGGTCTTGTATGACGGTTCACATTACAAAGCATTCAGTATTCGGCTCTATTAACTTCGGTATACGTGCCCGGAGCGATTCCCGGTGGCCGGGAATCGCTCCTATTTGACTCCGCATTGCCTTCTCGGAAAATCAGACGCTCAGCCAGGAAGTACTGATTAACTGCACATAACTTCGGCAGCCTAGTAGGCGCTGACCGGTTCTGGACCGTTAGATGCCATGGATGGCATCTACGAGCCCCCATGGATGGGTTCACGGCGTGTCCAGAACCGGTCAGCGCCTATCAGGCTGAAACACTGAACCTGCTTAATCAGTGCTTCCTTAACGATAGTGCCGCAGGATCAATTCATTGCCCTGCTGACTGAAATCCAGTTGTTGGAGGGCGCTCATACCGAGCAGCACCTCGTCTCCGCCCATGCCGGGTACGATCCCGGCACGAACGTCGTGTAAACGAATATCTCCCAGCTCCAGACTGTCCAGCAGGGTGCTGTAGCTTTTGGTGGTGCCGTTGGCGGTTTGCACCATGATGGGCCGGCCACGCGACAGGCCCAGATCACTTGCCAGGCTGGCGGGCAGCGCCACGAAGGTGGCACCCGTATCCAGCAAAAAGGTCACATTGCGGCCATTGATGCGGCCGCCGGCGATGTAATGCCCGTGACGGTTGCGCTCCAGGCGCACTTCTACCGCCTCGGCGGTAACCCGGGATTGCGGATCCAGGTTGGGATTGAGCTGGCGCTCTTCAACGCCGGAAAACCACTGCACGGCCAATGCCATGCCTGCCACCCAGGCCAGGACCAGCATGATGGTTCCGGTACGCCGGGTATTGCCCTCAGCCATGCACCACCCGATTCACAACAGCACCTCGGCCAGGTTGCCTTTGCTTTCCAGCCAGGCTTTGCGATCCGGTGAGCGTTTTTTCGCCAGCAGCATATCCATCAGCGCTTCGGTACCGGGCATGTCGTCGATGGTCAACTGCACCAGACGGCGAGTGTCACGGGCCATGGTGGTTTCGCGCAGCTGCAGAGGATTCATTTCGCCCAACCCCTTGAAGCGGGTGACCTGAACCTTGCCGCGCTTGCCTTCGGCTTCGATGCGATCAAGGATGCCCTGACGCTCTGAATCATCCAGGGCGTAATAGGTTTCCTTGCCGATATCGACCCGGTACAGCGGCGGCATGGCGACAAACACATGCCCGGCGGCGACCAGTGGCTGGAAGTGACGCACGAAGAGTGCACACAGCAGCGTGGCAATGTGCAGGCCATCAGAGTCGGCGTCGGCGAGTATGCAGATCTTGCCGTAGCGCAGCTGTTGCAGGTCTGGCGAGCCGGGATCGACGCCAATGGCGACGGCGATGTCATGTACTTCCTGCGACCCGAGTACCTGGGTCGAGTCTACTTCCCAGGTGTTGAGAATCTTGCCACGCAGCGGCATGACCGCCTGAAATTCCTTGTCCCGCGCCTGCTTGGCGCTGCCACCGGCGGAGTCACCCTCAACCAGAAACAGCTCTGAACGGCGACTGTCCTGACCGACGCAGTCGGCCAGCTTGCCGGGCAGCGCCGGCCCCTGGGTGACCCGTTTGCGTTCGATCTTCTTGCCGGCCTTGAGCCGGCGATGGGCATGGTTGATGGCCATTTCCGCCAGCTGCTGACCAATGTCGGCATGCTGGTTGAGCCACAGGCTGAAGGCGTCCTTGACCACACCGGACACAAAAGCGGCGGTTTCCCGTGAAGACAGGCGTTCTTTGGTCTGACCGGAGAACTGGGCCTCGGACATTTTTACCGAGAGCACGTAGCTGACCCGCTCCCAGACGTCTTCCGGTGCCAGCTTGACGCCTCGCGGCAGCAGGTTGCGGAACTCGCAGAACTCACGAATGGCTTCCAGCAGTCCGGCACGCAGGCCGTTGACATGCGTACCGCCCTGGGCAGTCGGGATCAGATTGACGTAGCTTTCCTGAATCAGTTCGCCGCCTTCAGGCAACCAGAGCAAGGCCCAGTCGACCGCTTCCTGACGTGCACTGAATGATCCGGTAAAGGGGGCGTCCGGCAGGGTTGGCCAGTCGGCGCAGGAGTCACGCAGATAATCGGTAAGGCCGTCTTCATAAAACCAGCTGACTTTTTCGCCATTCTGGCGATCGTCAAAATCCACCCGCAGGCCAGGGCACAATACGGCTTTGGCCTTGAGCAGGTGCTTGAGTCGGCTGATGCTGAATTTCGGGGTATCGAAATAACTCTCATCAGGCCAGAAAATCACGCTGGTACCGGTATTGCGCTTGCCGACGGTACCGACCACTTCCAGTTCGCTGGTTTTTTCGCCACTGGCGAAGGTCATGCAGTATTCCTGACCGTCACGCTTGACCCGTACTTCGACTTTGAGCGAGAGCGCGTTGACCACGGAAATACCCACGCCGTGCAAACCACCGGAGAACTGATAATTCTTGTTGGAAAACTTACCACCGGCGTGCAAACGGGTAAAAATCAGTTCGACCCCGGATACGCCCTCCTCCGGGTGAATATCCACCGGCATGCCACGGCCATCGTCGGACACTTCCAGTGCATTGTCGGCATGCAGGATGACGTTGATCTGGCGGGCATGGCCGGCAAGGGCTTCGTCGACACTGTTGTCGATGACTTCCTGCGCCAGGTGATTGGGGCGAGTGGTGTCGGTATACATGCCCGGACGGCGGCGTACCGGGTCCAGGCCGCTGAGTACTTCCAGCGCGTCGGCATTATAGGTATCGGACATAAAGCGTCTGGTTATCCTCGATCAATCGGGGCGCCCGCAGGCTGCGCGGGCAAACAAGCAGTCCGCATAGTAGCCGTCAGGCTTGCTTGCTGCCAAGGGGCGCCTTCAACTACAGCCAACGCGCCTGGAGCCCAACCCGCTGCAAACCGCTGCGCAAACCATTGTTGAGCGGGGTTACCCATTGCAGGCTGCGCTGCTCAACCAGGTGCCAGGAGAGCATGGCCAATGACAGACAGATGACACTGGCGGCCATCAGGACCGCCCATACGGATGACAGCTGCATATGAATCAGCCACTGCTGAACCGGAAAGGCATAGAGATACAGCCCGTAAGACATATCGCCATACCGCTCTACTCGCGGTAAACGCAGCCGGGGCGTATACGCCAGCCAGAGCACCAGGTAAGCAAACGCCAGGGATGACATCAGTTCGAATGCGGGGCCAGGGGGCATGAGCACAACCGGCACGTACAGCAGCAACGCCAACCAGAATCGCAGCAGCACGAGATCACGGAACATGTAGAGCAGCATGCCGAGCATGAAATGCACTACCACCATGAACAAGCCCCTGGTCAAGAGCGGCTGCTGACCAAAGACTTCAGTGGCCACAAAGTAACCAACCACCAGAGACGCAATGAACGCGGCTCCCAGCAGGCGGTTGCGATAGAGCATCAGCACACCGAAGAAAAAGGCAAATACATACATGCTCATCTCCAGAGGGAGGCTCCAGAGCGAACCGTTGACCGCGTCAGGGTAGACGTTGTCGTTAAACACACCGGGCAATATATGGGTGACTTTTATCAGGCTGGCATTGTTCCAGAGATACATCCAGGTCATGTCATGCTGCAGATACGCCTGCAGTGGCAAGGTGCTCAACAAGGCGCCCAGCACGAATACGGTCAAGAGTACGTTGATGATCAATGCCGGATAGATACGCAGGACGCGGGCAATGCAAAAGCGCAGCAAGCCCTGACTGGATACAAAGCTTTTCGAGATCAGAAAGCCGGAGAGAACAAAAAACAGATTGATGCCGATACCGTGAATGAGTTCGTGGCTCAACTGATTGCCAAGGATCCAGCGGCTCAGCGGATCAATGTTGACTCCCGGGCCATAAAACAACACCCAGTTATGCCCGAAGAGCACCAAGAAAGCGCCGGCCAAACGCAGAAAACCGATATTATTGTCATGGCGCCCTTGCGCAAAGGGTGACTGTGTCGTGTTCACATTCAACGTCTCGTTACCGCTGGGAGTTTAGCGTGGGCCGCGTTCTTGTTGGCAGGCTGTCAAGCGCTCATGGGAAAAGCGGGAAAAACCTGGGCTCACGTATGTGAGGCCTGTAGCCCGGACAGCATTGAGCGATTCAATAGCCGCTGGCTTCAGGATCAGCAACGAACCGGCCATGCGCTACCCGCTCGACGGCTGTGTCCAGACTGCCGTCCGGATACAGACGCAGCCAGCGGTAACCCGGGGCCTGGGTATCGGTAGAAAATTCCCGGCTATCAGGGGCGAACTGGATACAGGTGGACGGTGTAGCCAGCAAACGCATATGACCGCGTTGCTCGTCGTAATCCTGATGAATATGCCCCCAGAGGACCACTTTCACCCGTGGATCATCCTCAATGCGCTGAAACAGCTGATCGGCATTGTGCAGCCCGATCGGGCGCATCCAGTCACAACCGATATCCACCGGATGATGGTGCAGCGTCAGCAGTATATGACGCTCGCCGGCACTGGCCAGCGCCTGCTCGAGCAGTGTGAACTGTTCCGGTGCGAGGCGGCCGGCGACACTGCCGGCAACGCTCGAGTCGAGCATGATGATGCGCCATGGGCCAATATCGTACCAGGGCTGATTCAGGGCATCGGCGGCACCCAGATCAAGCATGCGTTCGGCATCATCGTGGTTTCCCGGAATCCAGCAACAGGGCGCCGGCAAGCGCCTGGCGGCGCGCATAAAATGCTGATAAGCCGCAACGGATGCATCCTGGGCGATATCACCCGTCGCCAGCACCAGATCAATCGTCGGGATTTGCTGCAGCACCTGATCGATGACGGCTTGCAGGCTGGCGTGGGTATCCAGTCCAAGCAGTTCTGTCTGTTCATCGGCATACAAATGACAGTCGGTCAGTTGGACAAGATGAATTGTCTGCTGGTGTCCGTCCCCTGACATTTGTGCGCTCCTGTTAACGTGCATCCTGCAATAATGGCAAGATGTGCAAAAAGATGCCAGTCACGTTACACAAGAATGCGAACTGGTGCACAAAATTGACTACTCATCGCGGCGGAAGTCATCCGGAATGGTTGGCTCCGGCGGCTTGGGTGGTTTCTTGCTCTTGCCCGCCTGGTATTGTTGCAGCTGGAAAACATACGCCAGTACCTGGGCTACCGCCAGATACAGCCCCGCCGGAATTTCCCGATCCAGTTCGGTGCTGTAGAAGACTGCTCGGGCCAGTGGCGGTGACTCGAGAATCATGACCTGGTGTTCCTGGGCGATTTCGCGGATTTTCTGGGCCATGAAGTCTCCCCCCTTGGCGACCAGCATGGGCGCGCCCGAGCGCTCCGGATCATACTTCAGGGCCACCGCAAAGTGCGTCGGGTTGGTGATCACGACATCCGCATTGGGTACTTCAGCAAGCATTTTGCGATCCGCCACTTCACGCTGCAACTGGCGCACCTTGGCCTTGACCTCTGGCTTGCCTTCACTGTCCTTGTACTCGTCCTTGACCTCCTGCTTGGTCATTTTCAGCTTTTTGTTGTTGTCGTAGATCTGAAAGGGAATATCCACCGCAGCAATAACAATCAGCGAGCAGGCAAGAAACACCAAGGCAGTGGCAAGAATCCAGACACTGTGATAGATGGCTTCCGGCAAGGTTTCCTTGCCCAACCCCATTAACTCGTCACGGAACATGTTCAATACGATCAGGGCTACGGTCAGCACTACAAGGAATTTGGCCAGAGCCTTGAGCAGCTCTACAAGTGCGTTCATGGAAAACATGCGCTTGAGCCCGGACAACGGATTCATCCGCTCGAACTTGGGTGCCATCGACTTGGCGCTGAACAGCCAACCCCCGAGCAACACCGGGCCGACCAGTGAGGCGACCAGGAGCATGGCAATCAGCGGGCCGAGAATATACAGCCCCTGCTCGACCGAGGCCATCAAATGCCAGCCCATGCTGTCGGTCTGGTACAGAGCCTCGCGCTCGATGGTGAAGTTATAGGCCATGATATCCAGCATGCGCCCAGCCATGCTGGTGCCGAAACTCATCAACCCCAGGGCTGCAACCATGACCACCGCCAGGGTATTCAGCTCTTTCGAACGCGCCACCTGCCCCTTGTCTTTCGCATCCTTGAGTTTTTTCGGGGTAGGTTCTTCGGTTTTTTCCTGGCTACTGTCTTGCTGCTCCGCCATCAGCCAGCCCCCACCATTTCACGCAGCCAGATCAATGCCTCACCCAGCAACAATTGGTAAGACTCGACCATATTGCCGAGCAGTACCCAGATGATGAACAGGCCCAGACACAGGGTCAGCGGAAAACCGATGGAAAATACGTTGAGTTGCGGGGCCGCCCGCATCATGACGCCAAAGGACAGATTGACGATCAACAGTGCGGTGACCGCCGGCAGGCCAATCAACAACGCTGCTGCCATGACCCAGGAAAAGCGCAACACCAGGGTATAGAAATCGGCAACCCTGAGGGTCTCACCGATCGGCAGTGTGACAAAACTTTCCGCCAGGACTTCGATCGCCACCAGATGCCCATTCATGGCAAGGAACAGCAGGGTTACCAGCATGGTAAAAACCTGACTGACCACGGCCACGGAAATCCCCATCGCCGGGTCGTTCATCGACGCAAAACCCAGACCCATCTGCATGGCGATGATCTGACCGGCAAGCACGTGAATCTGGAACAGCAGCTGGAGCAGGAAGCCCATGGCCGCGCCAATCAGGATCTGCTCACCGATCAGCAGCCAGCTGGTCAGCGACAGCACATCCAGCTGTGGTACCGGAGGAATATAGGGCGCGACCATGAACGTCAGCATAATCGCCAGATAAAGGCGAATGCGCATCGGCAACAACTGGGTGCCGATCACGGGCATGGTCATGACCATGCTGCCGATGCGGAAAAGCACCCACATATAACCGGATACCAGGCTAATGAGTTCAGCGGCGGAAAACGCGAACATCAGCCGATCAGCCCGGGAATTTCCATGTATAGACGCCGAGTGAAGTCGACCAGCTCGGTCACTAGCCAGGGGGCCACCCAGATCAGGGTCATGAAAGTGAACAACAAGCGGGGCAAGAAGCTGAGGGTTTGCTCGTTGATCTGGGTCGCCGCCTGAAACATGGCAACAATCAGACCCACAACCAGGCTGGGCAGTACAATCACCGCAACCATTACGGCTGTCAGCCAGACAGCCTGCCGAAACAGGTCAACCGCTACTTCCGGGGTCATGGCATGCCTCCTATGTCACTGCAAAGCTGGCGGCCAGAGTACCGATCACCAGAGCCCAGCCATCCACCAGTACAAACAGCATGATCTTGAAGGGTAACGAGATAATCAGTGGTGACAGCATCATCATCCCCATGGCCATCAATACGCTGGCCACGACCAGGTCAATGATCAAGAACGGAATAAAGATCATGAAGCCGATCTGAAATGCGGTTTTCAACTCGGAGGTCACAAAGGCCGGTACCAGAATATGAAAAGGGACATCATCCGGGCTGGTCAGGTCGTCGCGACGCGCCAGGCGCACAAAGAGTTCCAGGTCGGTTTCCCGGGTCTGCGCCAGCATGAAATCGCGTAACGGCAAACTCGCGGCCTCCAGCGCCTGTTCACCGGTCAGCTCTTCATTGACGTAGGGTTGCAACGCATTTTCATTGATGCGCTCGAATACCGGGGCCATGATGAACAAGGTCAGAAACAGCGCCAGGCCCACCAGAATCTGACTGGATGGTGTCTGCTGCAAACCCAGCGCCTGACGCAGGATGGCAAACACAATGATGATGCGGGTGAAGCTGGTCATCATCATGACGAACGCCGGAATGAAGGTCAGCGCCGTCATCAACATCAGAATCTGCAGGCTCACCGAGTAGGTCTGCTGGCCGTCTTCATCGGTGCTCAAAGTCAGCGCGGGCATGGACAGTGCCTCGGCGGCAGACTGCGCCAGCACATTCGGCGCCAGCAACATAAAGACCAGCAGCCAGAGTCCACGGCTCATTCGTTCGGCTCCCGTTTCAGTAATGCATTCAGTTTGCGGGCAAAGTCTCCCTGCTGGCGCACTGCATCGAGATCAGCCACCGGCTCATCGAAGACATGCAGGGTATTGATTCGCCCGGCAGAGGCGCCCAGCAGCATTTGCTTGCCCGCCACGTCGACCAGCAGCAAACGATCGCGCGTTCCCAGGGGCAGGCTGCTGATCACCCGTATCTGCTGACTGCCAATGCCTGCCATGGGACCCACCCGGCGCATCAGATAGCCAAGCAGGAAAATCAACCCCACGACCACTATCAATCCAAGGCCAAGCTGGAGTATCTGCGTGGTCAGTGAAACCTGCGTGGCAGAGCCCAGCGTTCGCGGTGGGGCCTCTGGTTCGGCCAACACCAGCGGGCTGCTCAGGAACAACACCAACGGCAGCAGAAAACGCATCATTTCAGCTTCTTGATACGTTCGGAAGGACTGATCACATCGGTCAGGCGAATACCGAATTTCTCATTCACGACGACGACCTCACCATGGGCAATCAGGGTGCCGTTGACCATCACATCCAGTGGCTCACCTGCCAGGCGGTCCAGCTCGACAACCGAACCCTGGTTCAGCTGCAACAGGTTGCGGATCGTAATATCGGTATTGCCCACTTCCATGGAGATGGTCACCGGAATATCCAGGATTACATCCAGGTTGGGGCTGTCACCGGCTGACATCGGCTGCTGGCCACCGGATGACTGACTGAATTCTTCCATCGGCATGCGCTGAGTATCGCTTTCACCGCTCTCTGCCAGCATGGCATCGATATCGTCCTGGCTGGTATCAGCACCCGCTTCGTCCAGAGCAGCCGCCCACTCGTCGGCCAGAGCCTGCTCTTCCGGGCTGATCTCGTCTTCTTCGGGCTTGTTCTCGTCAGCCATTACGGCCTTCCTCCCACGTCAATGTTGTCCGTCGCGCCCGTCACTTGGGGCGTACGACCGGTTCCAGAATCTGCAAGGCCAAATTACCTTTTACCGAGCCTATCTTGGCTTTGAAGGTGGGTACGCCGTTGGCACACATCACCATAAAATCGGGCATTTCCACCGGGATCACATCACCTTCCTGCATGCTCAGCAAGTCGCGCAGTTTAAGCTGATGCTTGACCACAGTAGCGCTCAGGGGCACCTTGGCGGCGGTTATTTCCTCACGCAGTGCCTTGACCCAGCGTTCGTCATGCTCGTCGACATCGGACTGCACCCCGGAGTCGAGTACTTCACGCAGCGGCTCGATCATCGAGTAGGGGAAAGTGACATGCATATCCCCGCCGCCGCCATCCAGCTCGATATGGAAGGTGGACACCACCACCACTTCGCTGGGGCTGACAATATTCGCCAGGGCCGGATTGACCTCGGAATTGACGTACTCGAAGTTGACTTCATGCACGGCTTGCCAGGCTTCCTTCAGATCGATAAAGGCCTGGTCCAGCACCATGCGGACTACTCGCAGTTCGGTCGGGGTAAATTCACGGCCTTCAATCTTGGCGTGCCGGCCGTCACCACCAAAAAAGTTGTCGACCAGCTTGAATACCAGTCGCGCATCAAGAATAAACAGCGCTGTTCCGCGCAAGGGCTTCATTTTTACCAGGTTGAGGCTGGTTGGCACGTAGAGCGAGTGAATGTATTCACCAAACTTCATCACCTGCACACCGCCCACAGCAACATCCGCTGAACGACGCAGCAGATTGAACATGCTGATGCGGGTATAGCGGGCAAAGCGCTCGTTGATCATTTCCAGGGTCGGCATGCGCCCGCGGACAATACGATCCTGACTGGTCAGGTCATAACTGCGCACACCCGTGGGATCAAGGTCTTCCTCAGAGTCAATGGCGCCATCATCCACCCCGTGCAGCAGCGCATCGATTTCATCCTGTGACAGTAGATCCTGAACAGCCATGCTTTATGTCCTATTGCATTACCATATTGGTGAACAAAACCGCTTCAATCACGGGATCACTCATTTCCCGTTCCAGCATCGATTGCACCGCCAGGGTGGCGCGTTCGCGCAAGGTTTCCTTGCCTTCAGCGGTCAACAGCTCTTCGAAGTCTTCACCGGAGAACAACATCACCAGCTGATTGCGGATCAACGGGAAATGCTGGGTCATATCCTGCATTTTCTGCGGGTCACGCCCCATCAATACGACACTGATCTGCATGTAACGCTGGCGTCCCGCATGGGTATAGTTGACCACAAAGGCCGGCTCCATGGGTTGATAGATGGCTGGCAACTGAACCGGTGTTGCCGGTTCGCTACTGACCGGCTCATCATCACCGGAGAAGACGAAATACAGTACCCCTCCGATTGACAGCAAGAGTGCCAAAAGGCCGACACCCAGCAACAGAAACAGCTTGCCTTTACTTTTTTTGGGGACTTCTGCGCCTTCTTCAGGTGCCTGTTCCGGTTCTTTCTGTTTTGCCATGTCAAAATTCCATCATCCGATCGGCGATAACCGACTATGCCAACTATCAAAGCATGCTTCATGCCAAGTGTAGCGAACATCATATAGGCATGCCGGGCAAAAGTCGCGACGGGATAAACAAGAAACCCGGCCAAAGCTGGTTTCCCAGGGCCGGGTCTGATGGGACACGATCAGGCAGACGATCAGGCGTAATAATCAACCAGCCGATCACTGCTGCTGGCAACCGGAACCAGTGTGGACTGAGGGCTGTTTGCAGCATTACCGGCTGCAGTACCTCCGGCAACCTGCCCTGCCAGTCTGGCTGCCTGACGTTCGGCCTGCTCCTGCTGTTGATTGGCGCCATTGTCACCGACTGATACATCAACCAGGTCCAGTCCTTGCTGGCCCACCATTTCGCGCAAACGAATCACCTGGGATTCCAGTACTTCGCGCACACTCGGATTCTGGCTGACGAATTGAACCTGCAGCTCCTGTCCACGATTTTGCAAGTGAATTTCCAGCGGCCCCAACTCGGCGGGTGTCAGACGAATTTCCACACTGTTCAGGTTGCGGCTGGACATCCACATGACCTTGTCGACTACAGCCTCACTCCAACCAGCCTGGCCGAAGGGGA
The DNA here is from genome assembly GCF_900105655.1 of Halopseudomonas salegens. Taxonomy (NCBI): domain Bacteria; kingdom Pseudomonadati; phylum Pseudomonadota; class Gammaproteobacteria; order Pseudomonadales; family Pseudomonadaceae; genus Halopseudomonas; species Halopseudomonas salegens. The sequence goes on along the minus strand of NZ_LT629787.1, from coordinate 955,099 downwards.
CACCCAAAGCCTGGGTGGCTGCGGCTACCGGCCGCGCAGTCAGGGCTGCCGCCGCTGCCGCTGAACCGGGTTGACTCACCCTTACTGCTTCAGCCGCCTCTTCACCACCACTGCGGCGTGAGGACGGTTCGGCACGCAAGGCCACCTCTGCCGCTCGCGGTGTTGCGTTGGCGTTGGCATTGGCGTTCATGTCCAGGGTTGCCTTGCGACGCAAACCGGAAAAATCATCATTGCTCAGGGTGTTCTTGTCCACATCGACATCCAGCCGGGGCTGGCTGTCACGCCCACTGGCAGGTTCATCAGCGGTGGCTTTTTGGCCATTGACCAGCTGGGCCAAAGAAAAACGCGAAGGTGGCAATGGCTCCGCATCCGACTGGGTAGCAGCAGAGGCCTGTTGGCTGACTGCTGGTTGGCCAGCCGCTGCCGACGCAGTCATGGCCGCGGCCAGGGTACTGATGCTGTCAGCATCCTCGGCAGCATCGGCATCAGCTGTACTATCGACTGCCTGTGCAACCGAATCGGCCACCTGGTCCGCAACTGCCTGCAATCGTTCGCTGTCAATGTCATCCGCCGCATCGCTCAACCACTGACGCCATTCCGGCACCAGGGTTGCCAATACATCAAGCGCGGCATCGCCGCCCTGCTGCAAGCGCACCGCCGCCTCATCGGTCAAGGCAGGCATTTCAGGCAAATCCTGCAGCAGCTGATCTACTGCTGGCGGCAAATTATTGCCATCCTTGATCAGGGCCAATTGCGCGATTGCCGCCAACATCGCTTCGCGTTCCGCCTCTGGCAGAGCATCCAGCATCGTCTCCAGCGCATCGCCCGGGGTGCCATTGAGCAATTCTGAAAAAGCACTGCTCCCTTGAAAATCAAGGCTTTCGCCCTCTTTATCGAGCAATCCAGCATGTTTGCCAGAGGCATCACCAGGGGATAACAGTGCCAATATATTCAGGCCAACTGACATGAAAGCGTACTCCGTAGCGACTAGGTTCCCTATCTGCAATGCAATACCCGGGCCATCATCCGTGCAAGTGCCCATGAAAGTCTGTCGAGCCTGACAGCTAGCCCTCTACCCTGCGCTGAACAAGGCGTCGCCGCGCCGGGCTGTCGGCAGGCGTACGGTTGAGGCGGGCCAAATGATAACCCGTATTGAAAGTGTCAAAATAGTCATCCAGCCCCCTTGCCGCATCGGCATCGCCAGCCAGCTCCAGACAGGCAACACCGACCTCTGCGGTACACAGGTGCTCAGCCTGACAGGAACGGCGCAGTTGATAGCGCGACCCCTGATCAGGTTGCAGATCCAGTAAAGGCAATGCGCGCAACCAGGGGCTCATGCGCACCATCTTGCGCGCCTGATTCCAGGTGGCATCGATAATCACCAGCAAGGGACGTTTGCCATTAATCGGGCTGATTTGCTGGCATACCGCCTGCTGCGGAGCCGCGTACTCCCGGGGAAAGACCAGCAAAGGTTGCCATTGCGGGTCCTGCAGCAGGGCCAACAGGGCCGGATCAGGTTCAGTACGTGACCAGACAAATGCCTGGGTATCAGCCAGGCACTCGGCAATCAGACGGCCGGTGTTGGTCGGTTTCAGGGGTTCCAGCCGGTGCATCAGCAGGCAGAAGCTGACCCCGGCAGATAGCTGCGGGCGCAGCGCACAGATGCAGTGCCCCGGCGGCAACAGGCACCCCCCGCAACGCTGCATCTTGATCCCCCGGGCCATAAATGGACGGGTAGCTGCCGCCAGTGCCTGCTGACGCAAACGGGCGACGGCATGCGATGAATGATCAGGTAACGACACACGTGCATCCTGTTCCGAGATTGCGGCTGGCAGTGTAACCGAGGGCATACCAAAATATCCTGCTCGATGATCGAACGACTGGCTGGGCCACAGGTCTGAGCAATAGTACACTCAGTTCTTCTGTCTGGAGATTTACCTATTATGTTGCGTTGGTCACTAGTATTGCTTGCTTTACTGATTGTTTTGCCCAGCCACGCCGTTTCTCTGCGCGACGTGCGCCTGCAGGAGACCTTGAGTGCCGTCGCCGAAGCCAGTAGTGAAGGCACACCACGGGCAATCAATGCTGACATTACCGACCTGGGATTTCAGGCCGAGGAGCGCGAGTTGATCAATCGCCTGGCCGTCGATGCTGACTATGCCGAACGCATGCAGGAAGACCCCATGCTGATCCGTAATCAACTTCAATCCAGCGTCTGTTCCAACCAGCGTTTTCGTCAATTGATGGATATGGGCGCCACCCTCAGCTATCACTTCGTGCTCAAAGACAGTGAGCAGCCGGTGCTGACACAAAGCTTTATTGCCAACCACTGCCACTCGCTGTAAATGACCTGACCCAGATCATGGCGCAGCCGCTCTGGCTGCGCCATGCTGCCAATCAAGGTCAATCACTACGAGGATCACCCATGGCGTTATTGAATTTTTTCGGTGCCACGCGACAAGTCACCGGCTCCTGTTATTTGCTGGAAGCCAACGGCGAGCAGGTCCTGCTGGAGTGTGGCATGACTCAGGGCTTTCGCCGTGACGAAGAACGTAACCGCCACCAATTCCAGTTCGATCCGAAAAAACTCAATGCCGTGGTCATTTCCCATGCCCACCTGGACCATTCCGGCTTGCTGCCAAAACTGGTTGCCGAAGGCTACAGCGGGCCTGTCTATGTAACACCGGACAGTGCCGACCTGCTGGACCTGATGCTCAAGGATTCTGCCGGCTTGCAGGAGCGGGATGCCGAATGGGAAAACCGCTGGCGCAAGCGTTCCGGCAAAGCGGAAGTCAAACCCTTGTACACCACACGGCATGCTGAAGCCGCACTGGAACTGCTCAACCCGATCGACTACGCACAGCCAACCATGATCGCCAAAGGCTTCGAGCTGTGTTTCCATGAAGCCGGGCATATTCTCGGGTCGGCCATTGTCGACTTGGCCATCGAAGAGACCGGCCAACTGAAACGCCGCCTGGTGTTTTCCGGTGATCTGGGCAATACCTGCTCGCCGCTGCTGCGCCCGCCGAAAACCCTGGAACAGGCTGACCTGGTGCTGATGGAGTCGACCTACGGTGACCGCGACCACAGAAACAAGCAGGACACCCTGGATGAGCTGGTTGATATTCTCGATCAAGCTCACCGCGAAGGGGGCAATGTTCTGATCCCTTCTTTCGCCGTTGGCCGCACCCAGGACCTGCTGTACTACCTCGGCAAATTCTATCAACAAGGCAAACTCAAGCAGCATACCGTGTACCTTGATAGCCCGATGGCGATCTCGGCTACGCGCATCTACGACCGCTACCACCACCGTTTTACCGAGGAGGATCAGGAGCTGCTCGCCAGCAATGGCAAAGGCAAACTGACGAATTGGCTGCCCATCCTCAAGTGCACCTCCACGCCGGAAGAGTCCATGGCGATCAACCGTATCCAGAGCGGTGCGATCATTATTGCCGGTAGCGGCATGTGTACTGGCGGGCGTATTGTGCATCACTTCAAGCACAACCTCTGGCGCAAGGAATGCCATTTGATTTTCCCCGGCTACCAGGCCAAGGGCACTCTGGGCCGGCGTCTGGTTGACGGCGCAACCAACGTCCGGGTAATCCATCAGAGCCTGGCGGTAAATGCCCAGCTGCATACGTTGGGTGGCTTTTCCGCCCATGCGGGTCAAAGCCAATTGATCGACTGGTTAAGCCATTTTCAGCGGGTACCTGAACTCTACCTGGTTCATGGCGAACTGGAGAAAAGTGAGCGCCTCGCCGAAGCAATCAAGAACAAGCTCGGCTGGCAAGCGCAAATTCCCGAGCAGGATGAGCAAATCGCTTTTTAGGCCGTGACGAGTCTCACAGGACTCGGCCCAAGCCGGCTTTTCGGGAAACCGAACCATGTTCTACGCTGGTAGTCAAAGTTAGGTAAAGCAATGACCCTTGCGGTCTGCTTCCGACAATCAGCATAGGAGAATGCGCTTATGACCGATGCCCAACATATCACCGGTGAGAAATTCGACCACAAGGTAGCTGCGGTTTTCGCGTCCAGTAATGAAGCGCATACCGCGGCCGAATCCGTACGCGATTCCCTCAACCTGGAACAACGACAGGTTATTGTGGTGGACCCCGGTGATGCCCATCAGGGGCGCGAACTCGAACCCGACTCCACAGGCATTATGCGCACCATGATCCGCTCGCATCTCTGGCTTGGCGCTTTTGGTGCTCTGGCAGGGTTGCTGCTGTTCATGGTGACGTTTTTTGCCGGAATCGGCTTTGTGACGACCAATGCGCTCACTGCAGCAGCCCTGTTTATCGTATTTGGTGCGGTCATCGGGATGCTGCTGGCCGGTCTGGTGTCATTGCGGCCTGACCACATGCCCTATCTGATGAAGGCCCAGGCAGCGCTGCGCGACGGAAAATCCGTTGTCACCATACATGCCTCCAGTATTGAGCAGATGAAACAGGCCAACAGCGAACTGGAGAAGCATTCAGGACAGGTGGTCAACTCGCTGTAGAGTCCAGCGCGGCTGGCCCGCACCGCGCATGACCCAGGCAGGGAATCCTGTTGCCGGTTGCCATCGAGGCCGGCACTGACAGGTTTCGATGGCTGGGCTGCGGGTAATGGCGCTAGTCGTGATCATCGACAGTCAGGTCTTGCCAGGTAAAGCCACGGTACTGCATAAAGCGTTGCTGCCTGGCTTTCTCTTTCCGCTCTGCGGCCACACCGTCCGGAAAGCGTTTGGCGAAAGCCTGCGCCGCTTTTGCTGGCCAGTCCCAATGCGGCTCATCCAGTACCTGTTCAATCAGGCTGCTGGCCACACCTTTCTGGCGCAATTCCTCTCGCAAGCGCAAAGGCCCCATACCGCGCTGGCTGCGCGCATAGACATACGCCTCACAGAAACGGGCATCACTGAGCAAACCTTCGTCTTGCAGCTTGTCCAGTTCGATTTCCGCTGCGTCAGCCGTGGCTCCGCGCAGTGTCAGTTTGCGCAGCAGTTCGGTATAGCTGTGCTCGCGCCGCGCCAACAGGTCCATTGCCGAGCGGCGAATGGCCTGAGGCGTTTCCAGTTGGCTGCGGCGAAACACTCAGTTCACACAACTGTTCAGGCGTCAGCACCGGACTTGGCATCAGCCTTGGCTTTGGCGCGCTCTTCCGGATTGCCGATCGCTTCTGGCTTGGGCATGAAGTGGTCACGAACGGCCACTTCAATTTCGCTGGCGACCGCAGGATTCTCTTCCAGAAACTTGGCCGCATTGGCCTTGCCCTGACCAATCTTGTTGCCCTGGTAGCTGTACCAGGCACCGGACTTCTCGACCAGACCGATCTGCACACCCAGGTCGATGATCTCGGCATTGTGGTAAATACCCTTGCCATACAGAATCTGGAATTCGGCCTGACGGAAAGGCGGCGCTACCTTGTTCTTTACCACCTTGACCCGGGTTTCACTGCCAACCACTTCATCGCCATCTTTCACTGCGCCGGTGCGGCGAATATCCAGACGTACCGAAGAGTAGAATTTCAGCGCGTTACCACCGGTGGTGGTTTCCGGGTTGCCGAACATGACGCCAATCTTCATGCGGATCTGGTTGATGAAGATCACCAGACAGTTGGCGTTCTTGATATTACCGGTAATCTTGCGCAGTGCCTGCGACATGAGACGTGCCTGCACGCCGACGTGATGGTCCCCCATCTCACCTTCAATCTCTGCTTTCGGCACCAGGGCGGCAACCGAGTCGACAATGATCACGTCTACCGCATTGGAGCGCACCAGCATGTCAGTGATTTCCAGCGCCTGCTCGCCGGTGTCCGGCTGCGACACCAACAGGTCATCGACCTCAACGCCCAGCTTGCCGGCATATTCCGGATCCAGCGCGTGCTCGGCATCAACGAAGGCGCAAGTTGCGCCAGCCTTCTGGGCCTGGGCAATCACTGACAGGGTCAGCGTGGTCTTGCCCGACGATTCCGGCCCGTAAATCTCGACGATACGGCCTTTCGGCAGCCCGCCAATCCCCAGCGCGATATCCAGACCAAGAGAACCGGTCGAAATAGCAGGAATGGCCTGGCGTTCCTGATCGCCCATGCGCATAACCGCACCTTTACCAAACTGCCGTTCGATCTGACCCAGCGCAGCGGCAAGGGCCTTTTTCTTGTTCTCGTCCATGTGTGCATCCTCTTGGGGTTGACGTGTTTCGACAAGACTACTGTATATATGGTCAGTATTATTCCACAGAAAATCGGCTGCGCCTACCCCCGATCTCGTTGTTCCCGGTATGGCGTGCAACCGGGTACTGGCAATGCCGCTTCAGGGCTAGCGATGGTCGCGAATACAGCAGCAAAAAACATTACACACCCCACTCGCGCGTCTGCGCCAGCAATCCCTCCAGCGCTCGCAAAACCGTTTGTGCCCGCACCGCGCGCCGGTCGCCCTGCAGACGCCGACATTCACTGATCACCTGCCCGTCCGGCCCGGCCCAGGCAAACCAGACAGTGCCGACCGGCTTGTCCGTACTACCGCCATCCGGCCCGGCGATCCCGCTTACCGCCACCGCTATCTGCGCTCCGGCCGCCTCCCGCACACCGCTGGCCATGGCGCGCACCACTGGTTCGCTGACAGCGCCATGCTCCTGCAGGGTGTCAGCGCTGACACCCAGCCAGCGCTCCTTGCTGGTATTGGCATAGGTAATGAAACCGGTTTCAAACCAGCCCGAACTCCCGCTGATCCGGGTAATGGCCTCGGCAATACCTCCACCGGTGCAGGATTCCGCGGTTGTGGCCTTCCAGCCAGCACGCTGCAGGGCATTGCCCAGACGCGCCGCAGCAACGTCAATCAGGGGGTCATAGTGCGACATGCGCATTCCTCTTTTGAAACCTGGATCGGACCAACCCTGACTATGCCAGCCTCCACCGCCAGATTCATCCCCATCAATCAGGCGATCCCGTTGATCGCCTGGCAGAAGCGATCATTGTCGGTCAGATTTTCTGCAGATCTGTAAGGCCGAGCCTGAAGACTTGGACTACTATGGTTTTTTGTCTTTCAACGCCTGCCGGGAACATAGCATCCTGGCGGCTTTTGCTCAGACGTGGACTTGCCAGCAGGGCAACTATTACAAGGAGAGAATCTTGCCGATCAACCAGACAGACACAAAGCGTACCAGCATCGATATCGGGCTTGGCTACTACGATGATATTGCAGGACTTTTCCGCTTTGGCGATGACAGCCCCGACCTGGAAGACACCATCACCTTCGTGTTCAGCCAGACGTTGCAACGAGACCTCTATTTTGGTTCCTGGGCACAGGCTTACCGCAACGGAAATGGTGAATACCGGCTGAAGATCACCAGCCCCTGTGATGATATGTCGCCTTACGAAACCCTGATCCCCCAATACATTGCTGCAGGCCAGGAAGCGCTGGCCAGCTACTACCGGAACATTCCCGCCTCGGCGCGTGAAGGTTGGGAGTTTCTGCTGCCGTTCGGGCTTGCCATGGCGAATGTGAAGTCAGTCCAGCTCTTGCACTTCCCCCCGCTTGAGACCTTTACCTACAAGGACTACCTCTACTCGCCCACCAATCGCCGCTGGGAGTGCCTGCTGGCGCAAAACGGCTTCAATGGAGCCAACAATACCCCGGTTGAACGTATTGTGGATGTGGCACCCATTGCCGCCCCGGGCGGCGCCGGCAGCGAACTCAGCGACTACAACGAGGCCTTTATCCCGTACGCCAAAGCCCAGCTGCAGAATTTCTTGCGGCCACTGGAGGCAACCGGCAACCGACTGACCCAATCCATGGTCGCCTATGGAGAGCCCGTGCACGAATGGCTCCAGCAGGCCTTTGATCTGCCGCAGGTACCCGGCACACTGGATATTGTGCAACTGTCCATTATTGCCGGGGGCGCGGGCCAACTGGCGCCGACAACCTGGGTATTGTGTGCCAATCACCCCAGCGAGTATCTCTACGATACCGACCTGCCCCTGAGTGATGCCTGCAAGCCCAACGGGGACTATCCACCACCGATCAACGTGATGTGCCAGGACCTTGTCGCTGCCGGCTGGCAGGCTCACATGTCGGAGCACCCCGCTGATGACCCGCACAAGATCCTGACTGAGCTGGAGCATTACTGGGGCTGGGATGCAGCCAGCAACAGCGTAAAACCCGACAAGATTCCCGCCCTGCTGGCCATCATGCAGGAACAGAACCAGGCGTTCAGTCTCGACAACAACAGCTTCACCCCCACCGAGGCACAAAACACCGCAACCGCTTTTGTTCTGGCGCGCAATCCTGCATCGACGGCCTACGCCAGCTTCGCCTTCGTGCCCACAGCAGATCCGGCTTTTTCCCCGGTCCAGATGGACCCGCACGCCAGTCTGGCTGCCGACCACCGACTGATGCAGGTGGGTGGCTATCTGGTCGACTGGATACCAGCCACCACCGACGACGACGTTATTCACTACCGGGTACTGGCGTTCGACCGTGACAGCAGCAACCCGCTGGCGGAAAAAACCGTGGCCTACGGCACCTGGAGCAAGGAAAAGTTCTTTGGTGACTATCGTCCCGACTTTGGCGCCAGTTTTGCACAGATCGAACTGATCGGTCTGCCCGGTTATGTGCTCAGCCTGATACCGGCTGCTGGTCGGCGCAGTTATCAATTGTGGCGCTTCGATCCCCAGGCCGAAGACGACTGTCTCTCTGCCGGCGAGTTCACCAGCGGTGGTTTTCGCGACATCACCGCTGACCGCGAACTGTACCCCATCGGCAACTACATACTGGACCGCAAAGACGCCAACTACCGAGTATGGAGCTTTGACCCGCAATCATCCCCTCCCCTGGCACTGCCCACCGTACAAAGCGGTAACTGGCATGGCATCGACCAGAGTGATGCGATGGCAGTGGTCGGGTCTTGCGTTCTGACCTGGAAACCGGAAGCGCCCTCGGCGGGTTGCCGTATCTGGGCATTCGATGCCAACAATGCCGACCCGCTTGGCGGCAAGCCAATCAATACGACGGCCCTCCCCGAGGGTTTCACCGCGCATTCAACACTGTTTGGCGCCATACCGCGCCAACCCGCCTGCACGTCCCGGGAGAAGACGCCCGGCACGATCGAATTCATGCGCGACAAGATCGAACACGTGGTCTATTACATGCTGGAAAGTCGCTCTTTCGACAACGTGCTGGGGTGGCTTTACGAGCGGGGGCAGAAGGATGGCCTGAACTGGATCGGGACCAACACCGATGGTTTCCGCGGGCTGGACACCTCGATGAGCAATCCGCTGCCAGATGGCCAGAACGCCTATGTCAGCCAGTACATGGCGGGCAAACTGAGCAACGATTATGTGCTCGGCGGCCCGGCTCAGGACCCCTGGCACGACAACAGTGATGTATTGATGCAAATGTTCCACGGCTACACGGGTTATGCCGAACGCAAACCACCGACAATGGACGGTTTTGCCTGGAACCAGAACAGCGCAGCAGTGCTTTCAAGCTTTTCCCCGCAACAGCTGCCAGTACTGAATGGCCTGGCCAAGGAATTTGCCTTGAGTGACGACTGGTTCAGCTCCATTCCCGGCGGCACCGATGTGAATCGCGGTTTCTCGGTCAGTGGCTCAGCCTATAACCGTCTCGGTACCTGGGAAGGCGGTTCAGCCTACCAGGACTGGCCCGACTCGGCGCACCGCCAGTCTGTCTGGAACACCCTCTGGTGCCACGGGCACCAGGACTGGAAGATCTACTACAGCATTCTCTGGGAAGACGCGGTGTTTACCCATCAGCTTTACCTCAAAGGCCAGATACCCGAGGTGGACGCCGCGTGGGCCAAAGCGACGCTGGATGCAAGTCATGACGGCGACCTGCCCGTCTCGCCCTGGATAGCGCCTCTGGAACAATTCCATGCCGATGTGAAGAACGATTCGCTGCCGGCTTTCAGCTATCTGGAACCTGCCTGGGTAGGCGCCGAATGTACGTCTTACCACCCCGGTTCCTCGGCGGACGGAATCGATTCCCTGGTGCCCGCTGAGCGTGCCCTGAATGACATATATCAGGCCCTGAGCAGCAATGAAGAACTCTGGTCGAAAACGCTCCTGGTGATCACCTTCGACAAGAACGGTGGCCTGTTTGATCATCAGCCGCCCCCCTATGCCGGCAAACCCTGGCCAAATGATCTCGCCGATGGCTTCGAATTCGATATCATGGGGCCACGCGTACCCGCTGTCTTCGTGTCACCCTGGATCAAGCCCCAAACCATCCTGCGCAGTGGCAGCGGCCGGAGTTTTGATGCAACCTCCTTTGCTGCAACCTTGCTGAACTGGTACGGCGTGGCATGTGACACCTGGGGCCTGGGCGACCGGATCACGGCTGCTCCCACCTTCGAGACCCTGTTCACCGAACAGGAACCACGCAAAATTGCGCCGCAATTTCCCGTGCCCTACGACAAGGATTTCCCCACAACGGACAAGTCCCCCGGGGCAGGCTAACCGGATACAGACAGACGCTATGTTTTACTATTTTGGCTTTGGTTCCAACATGAGCATGCTCTCGCTGAGAGCCAAGGGGGTCGAGCCCCGGGCATCGACGAGAGCGGTATTGCACGGTTGGCGGCTGCGTTTCAATGTGCAGCATTTTTTCCGCCACGAAGGAGGGGTAGGCAATATCGAGAACACCGGCGACCCGAATGATCGGGTACTGGGTGTGCTCCATGAATGCCCCGATGCTGCGCTTGCCTTGCTGGATCAGGCGGAAGCTTACGGCCATGGCTATGACCGTATAGAAGTCGCGGTTGAACCCGATGATCATGGCAATGGCAACCGCCCCAGGGTTCCGGCCATTACCTACGTGGGCATGCCGCAATTTATCGATAATGGCTGCCTGCCCAGTCAACGTTACCTGAACATAATTCTGCAGGGAGGCCGCGAGGCCGGACTGAATAAAGACTACCTGCAGGCACTGGCCAGCCAACCGATACATCCAGCCCAAGACTACCCTGCTTTCACCCCACCATCCGGCGACTTCCCGACCTTCGACCGCGACTCACTGGCCGTGCAACCCCTGTACACGGCCCTGTACGGAGCAGTGTTCGACATGTCCGCTGCGCGTCCCCTGCATACATTCCTCAAAGGCTTTCTGGGAGGCCGGGACATGACACTTTTCCATCTCAGGCGACTGGACAGCAGCACACTTGACGAAACCATAGAAGATATTCGGCTGGGGCGGCTGAACCAGGCGCAGAAAAATTATCTCAATGCCTATCTGAATGAATACGACAAAGAGTATCTTTACGTTGGTTGCTATAACTATATTAAAGACTGAGGAGTTCGCATGTCGTCTTTTCCTGCTGCGCTGGCCCACAATGCCATCGAAGAGGTCCTGCCGGATCTGTTTTTCGTCACCGGTGCCATGGAAACGGTCCTCATGGACCTGGACTGGCAATTCAGCCGCAACATGACCGTTGTGCGGGATGGCGAGCGGCTGATCCTGATCAACACCGTGCGGCTGGATGATAACGGCCTCGCCGAACTTGATCGTCTGGGCAACGTGACCGATGTCGTGCGGCTGGGGGCACTGCATGGTCGCGACGATGCTTTCTACCTTGATCGATACCAGGCCGACTACTGGGTGATGCCCGGGATGGAGACAGAGCAGCGCAGTACGACACACGTTCTCGGCCAGAAACCTCAGCTGCCGATCAGTGACGCGTCAGTGTTTCAGTTCCAGACGACCAGCATTCCCGAGGGTGTACTCCACCTGCACCGGGATGGTGGCATACTGATTGCTTGCGATGCCTTACAGAACTGGCTGCAGGCCGATGAACATTTCTGCCCTGCTTCGCAGGAGAGAATGGAGCAAATGGGATTCTTTACGCCCGCCAACGTGGGTCCCGTCTGGATGCAGGCAGCAACTCCAGACGCTGAAGATTTCATTCGGCTCAAGTCACTGAATTTCAGACACGCTCTCTGCGGCCATGGCGAGCCTTTGCTCGACAATGCCAAAGCAGGCTTCAGCGCGACCTTCAGTCGACTGTTCGACTGCTGAGCGCCCTATCCACAAGAGGCAACTGATGCATAGCGAATTACAGCTGCCCGGATTCATGATCCTCTCTTGCCTGTGGCGCAAAGCGGGGCGCGTAGCCTATCGCGCACAACGCATCGCGGATGGGGCGAATGTCTGCATAGAAACCCTGGACACCGAGTACCCTGATCGTCGACAGGTAGCCATCCTCAACCACGAGGCCAACATTGCCAGCCGCCTTGACGGCATCAAGGGCGTGCGCAAGGTCCATGCAGTGGTGCCGCATGGCAGTGGCAACCTGGCACTGGTCAGCGACCACTACGAAGGCTCCCTGGCCACTTTGCTGCAAGCCAACAGCAACGGACGCCTACCGGTATTGCAGGTACTGGATATTGCCCGGACGCTTGCTCGAATTCTGGGTGACATCCACGCCCATGACATCGTCCATAAAGCTCTGGCGCCGCAAAATATACTCTATGCTCCCCACAATGGCGCGCTGGCACTGTCGGGCTTCGGCATTGCATCAGAGCTGGGGCAGGAACGCCAGATGACCCGTCTGCCGAGCCAGCCGGAGGCGGAGCTGGCCTATATTTCACCAGAGCAGACCGGGCGCATGAACCGCAGCCTTGATTACCGATCGGATTATTATTCCCTTGGTGCCCTGCTCTTTGAACTACTCACCGGCCGCCCCCCTTTCAATGCCGACAACACGCTGGAATGGGTACACAGCCATATCAGTCGGCTGCCACCCGCGCCCGACACACTGACGCCGGGCATTCCCGAGGCTGTTTCGGGCATCATCCTCAAGCTGCTGGCAAAGCCACCCGAAGAGCGATACCAAAGCAGCCACGGCCTGGAGCATGACCTTTCACGCTGCGCCGTTGCCATAGAAAAGGATCAACGGCTGCCCGCCTTCCCGTTGGGCGAGAAGGATCATTTACAGAAGTTTCTGATTCCTCAGGCACTCTACGGCCGTGAACGGGAATTGCAGACGCTTTTCGACCTGTTTGAACAGGCCGTTGCCGGACAAACCAGCTTCTGTCTCGTCCACGGCTACTCCGGGGTCGGCAAATCTGCGCTGGTTAACGAGATCGATCAGCATCAGGTCCGAGAACGCGGTTTTCTGGTACAGAGCAAGTTCGACCAGTTCCAGCAAGGCGAAGCCTATTCGGCACTGGCGGCCACCTTCCGCGCCCTGGTGCAGCAGATTTTGCTGGAGCCAACAGACCAACTGGCCAACTGGGGTCGTCGCCTGACCAGCGCCCTGGGACCCAACGGAGCGCTGATGATTGACCTGGTGCCGGAACTGGCACTGATCATTGGCGAACAGCCCCCGGTGAACGCGCTTCCACCCGCTGAGAGCCGCAACCGCCTGCAACTGGTGCTGACCGCTTTTTTGCGGGTCTTTGCCAGCAAAGGCCATCCGGTCATCCTGTTTCTTGACGACCTGCAATGGAGTGACACGCCGACACTCAACCTGTTGCGCCACATTGTGACCTCCAGGGAGCAAAGCCACTTGCTGCTGATAGGCGCCTACCGCAGCAATGAAGTCGGTCACGGCCACCCGCTGCGGTTGCTGCTGGATGAGCTGAATAACCACGCACGGATTCACCAGATCCATCTGACCCCGCTGGATCAACAATCGATTGAACAGCTGGTAGCCGATGCGTTGCGTTGCGAACCGGACAGCAGCCGCGCACTCAGCGAAATGCTTTTTCATCGGGCCCGGGGCAACCCTTTCTTCACCAACGAGCTACTGCGCCAGCTGCATGCCCAGGGCGCAATCTGGTCAGACCCGGGTAGCGGTCAATGGTACTGGCAACTGGACAAGGCCAGTTGGGAGAAAGCCAGCAATGATGTGGTCGAGTTCATGCTGGACAATCTGCGTCAACTTCCCGAAGAAACCCGGAATGTACTGCAGCTGGCGGCCTGCATAGGCAACAGCTTCACCCTGCAAACCCTCGCCACCATTTACGAACACTCCCTGTCCGACACCGCTCGGGCCCTCCTGCCGGCGTTGCAACAATATACCGTGCTGCCTCTGCATAACGACTATCGTCTGGCAAAGCATCAGGACAAGAACCTGGCATTCAACCCCGATTATCGTTTTCAGCATGACCGTGTGCAGCAGGCGGCCTACAGCCTCATCCCCAGCGAAGAGCTGCCACGGGCACATCTCTCGGTTGGACGCCTGATGCTGCAGCACAGTGGCGGGCAGATCGCTGATGAACAATTGATCGACATCGTCAATCACCTCAATCAGGGCCGTACTCTGCTTGGTTCTGACGCGAAGCGTCAGCAGCTGGCCGAATTCAATCTGCGCGCGGCCCGTCGCGCCCGAGAGGCCTCGGCCTATCAGCAGGCCCTGGACTACTTGCTGGTCGCCGAGGAAATGCTGCCGCTTGATGCCTGGTCACGCCTTCCTGCACTGATGACAACACTGGCAGCAGAGATGCAGCTGAGTCTCTATCTGACCGGGCGTATCGAAGAGGCAGACCGTTGGCTGGAGCAAATGCTCGAGCATGCGGAATCACCGCTGCAACGGGCCGACATCCTGGCTATCCGCACCCGGCAGAATGCCACACTGGGCAGGATGGAAGCGTCTATACATGCCGCCATTGAAGGGCTGGCATTGCTGGGCGTCAACTTTACCGAAAACCCCAGTGAACAAGATATTGCGCTGGAACTTCAACGGGTTGATGAGTACCTGGCGGGGCGAGCAATCCCGGATCTGGTCAATGCCCCGATTATCGATGACCCGGCAACGCTGACCGCCATGCGCCTGCTGATGGAAATCTTCGCGGCTGCGTTTCTCTCCGGCAGCAAGCTGTTCAGTTATCTGGTACTCAAATCAGTCAACCTGGCATTGCATCGAGGCAACTGCCCGGAGTCGGCCTTTGCCTACGCAGCCTATGGCATGCTGTTGTGCGGTGAACTGGACGAGCCCGCGCTGGGCTATGAGTACGGCAAAGTGGGCCTCGCGATCAACGAACGGCTCGACGACCTCAGCCTCAGAGCCCGCGTGATCTACGTTTACGCCATGTTCGTCCACCACTGGAGCAACCACTGGTCGTCGCTAACCCCCTGGTTCCGCAAAGGCATTGAAGCCGGCTACCAATCCGGCGACCTGCTCTACCTGGCTTACAGCGCACAGGATTGCGTGATCTGGGACCCGGGAATGGATCTGGAAACCGCCCGCCAGCAACATGCGGAGAACCTTGAGATTGTGCGCGAGTGCGCCTATCAGGATTCACTCGACTCCGGCAGCCTGTTCTTGCAGATGCAGCGCAACTTTCTTGGTGACACGCAGGCGCCATCGAGCCTGAGCAGCGATGATTTCGATGCAGAGCACTGCCTTGATGCAATGAAAAAGCGCAACTTTCTGACCGGCATCGCCAACCACGCAATCTACAGTGCCGAAATCAACCTGCTCTACGGGAATTACGATCAGGCGCTACACTTTGTAAAGAAGCAGGACCAACTGATCAAATCCGCGATGTCCCTGCCCCAACTGGTGCGCTTTTACATCGTTGCCAACCTCACCCTGGCCACCCTGTACCCCGACATGGATAAAGCCGAGCAACAGAACACGCGACAACGCCTGGAACAGGACCTGGCCCGCATGACGCGCTGGGCTGATAATTGCGCTGCGAATTTTCGCCACCTGCAGTGGTTGATGACAGCGGAACTCGCTCGACTGGATGGTGATCACGATGCCGCGCTTGCGTATTTTGACGATGCCATAGATACCGCCCGCCTGAACGGCTTCCTGCACGATGAGGCCACCGCTTTTGAGCGTGCAGCACGTCACCTGCTGGCGCTGGGCAAGCGGCGCTCGGCCGAGGGCTATCTGCGCGGCGCCCATGGCATTTACAGCCGTTGGGGAGCGCAACGCAAGGTAGAACTGCTGGAAGACGAATTCCCGGTACTGCGCGCCTGGGGCCAGGCACAGTTCACCCCGCCGGGAAGCCACCTGTCGACCCTGGATATCGCATCCGTGATGAAAGCCTCACGCGAAATCTCCGGTGAAATAGTGTTGGACCAACTGCTGCAGAAAACCCTGGCCATTTTGCTGGAAAATGCTGGCGGCCAATGGGGCTGCCTGATCGTCCGCGCAGGGGGAGTACTCATCGTTGAGGCTGCCATTCTGCCGGAAGAGCAACCGGCGCACCCCGCCCTCCCTGAACATTGCATGCTGAAGGACTATCAGGGGAACTCGATTGCCCTGCCGATGAGTGTGATAAGCCAGGTGTTCCAACGCGGTAAAGCCGTGGTGCTGCACGACGCCATGGCCGAAAGCCCCTTCGATAGGGACCCTTACACCCTTCACCTGCATCCACGCTCCGTTCTCTGCGTACCCATTGCCAGAGAACGTTTTGAAGCTGCGGTCTATATGGAGAACGACCTCACCGACGCCGTCTTCACTGATGATCGGGTGGAACTGATCCAGCTGCTGGCCGCTCAGGCGGCAGTTGCCATCGAGAACGCCCGTCTCTATACCCAGGTTCAGGAGCACTCGCGCACACTGGAAGAAAAAGTGGTCGAGCGCACCGCCAAACTCGAGGAACTGAACAAGGAACTGCAACGGCTGGCGGACCGCGACGGTCTGACCGGTGTCGCCAATCGGCGATCCGGTGATGCCTACCTCAAGGATACCTGGCTGCGACTGCGCCGACAGCCACAGCCCCTCTCAGTCATCATGCTCGATGTGGATCACTTCAAGCTGTTCAACGACAATTACGGTCATCAGATGGGTGATGACTGTCTGATCAGGATTGCCAGAGCGCTGCAGACCGCTCTTCAGCGCTCGACCGACATGGTGGCACGCTACGGTGGCGAAGAGTTCATCCTGATCCTCCCCGATACCGACAACAGCGGTGCGATACAGGTGGCCGAAAATGCCCGCCAGGCCGTTGAAGCACTGGGCATCAGGCATGAGCATTCCACTACCCGGGACCGCATTACCGTCAGCGTCGGCTACGCCACCATGACTCCGGATGAAAAAAGCAGCGCCGAGGAACTGGTCTATGCAGCCGATGCCGCGCTCTATAAAGCCAAGCAATCCGGGCGCAACCGGATTCATGCCGCCAATAATGCCTAGCCAACGGTAACAAAGAGTGATCGATGCCCTTGCTCTTGAGGTTGATGGTTTCAGCTGTTTTTGACGTGGCCGGTTTGCTACTCTGACGCGCTGCCATAGCGCGCCCTCCATAGCGAGGTGGTGAACAACCAGCGCAAGCCCGGAAAACACTATTTTTCAATGGATCAAGATGAAAAAAGACGTTCGGAATCAGCCATCCGGTAGCAACCACACCCCCATGATGCAGCAGTTTTTCAGCATCAAGCAGCACCACCCGGACCAATTGCTGTTCTACCGCATGGGTGATTTCTATGAGCTGTTTTACGACGATGCCAAAAAAGCCGCACGCCTGCTGGATATCACGCTGACAGCACGTGGTCAGTCGGGTGGTCAGCCAATTCCCATGGCCGGCATTCCCTACCATGCCGCCGAGGGCTACCTGGCTCGATTGGTCAAACTCGGTGAATCGGTGGTGATCTGCGAGCAAGTGGGCGATCCGGCAACCAGTAAAGGACCGGTCGAGCGCAAAGTCGCACGCATCATTACCCCGGGTACGGTCAGCGATGAAGCGTTGCTGGATGAGCGTCGCGACAACCTGCTCGCCGCCATCGTCGGTAACAACAAGGGCTTTGGCCTCGCCTGCCTGGATATCAACAGCGGCCGCTTCAGCGTCATGGAACTGGCCGGCTGGGAGAATCTGCTGAATGAACTGGAACGTCTGGCGCCGGCAGAGCTGTTGATCCCCGATGACTGGGAAAGCAACACCCCGATCGAGCGCCGCCGCGCCGTGCGTCGCCGCGCACCCTGGGACTTTGACCAGGACAGCGCGTTCAAATCCCTGACCCAGCAATTCGGCACCCAGGATCTGGTCGGCTTTGGTTGCGCCGATCTGACCCTGGGGCTGGGTGCCGCAGGTGCCCTGCTCGCCTACGCCAAGGAAACCCAGCGCACCGCGCTGCCGCATTTGCGCAGCATCAGTCAGGAGCGCGCGGAAGACAGCGTGATCATCGACGCCGCCAGCCGCCGAAATCTGGAAATTGACTGCAATCTGTCCGGTGGCCGCGACAATACCCTGGCCGACGTGCTTGACCATACCGCCACCGCCATGGGCAGCCGCCTGCTGACCCGCTGGCTGAACCGCCCACTGCGTGACATGGCCACCCTGGATGCCCGCCAGGGCAGCATTGCCTGCCTGCTGGAACAGCATCAGCACGAGGAGCTGCGCCCGTTACTCAAAGGCATTGGTGATATCGAACGCATTCTCGCCCGCGTTGCCCTGCGCTCCGCCCGCCCACGCGACCTGGCCCGGCTGCGGGATGCGCTGGCCTTGTTGCCCGAGCTGCAGACTGAACTGGCCACGCTGGAGTATGACCACTTGCAGACGCTGGCCGAACGCATCAGTCAGCATCCGGCGTTGGCCGACCTGCTGGGCAAGGCAATTATCGACAACCCGCCGGTGGTCATCCGTGATGGTGGGGTGATCAAGCCGGGTTTCGATGAGGAGCTGGACGAGCTGCAGAATATCAGCGAAAACGCGGGGCAGTTCTTGCTTGATCTGGAGACCCGTGAACGTGAACGTACCGGCTTATCAACCCTGAAAGTCGGCTATAACCGGGTACATGGCTATTTTATCGAGCTATCACGCGGTCAGTCCGACAAGGCTCCGGCAGATTATATTCGCCGCCAGACCCTGAAAGGCGCCGAGCGTTTCATCACCCCGGAACTCAAGGAATTCGAAGACAAGGCCCTGTCCGCTCGCAGCCGTGCCCTGGCGCGGGAGAAACTGCTCTATGAGCAATTGCTTGACCGGCTGAACGACGACCTCGCCGTGCTGCAGGACTGTGCCGGTGGTCTGGCCGAGCTGGATGTGCTGGCAACCCTGGCCGAACGCGCCAGCAGCCTGGATTATTGTCGGCCGCAGTTTGTCAGTGACAGCCAGTTACGCATCGAACAGGGCCGTCACCCGGTGGTCGAGCATGTGCTGGATACCCCCTTCGTGGCCAACGACGTGACCCTGGACCAGGACACCCGCATGCTGGTGATCACCGGCCCGAACATGGGCGGTAAATCGACCTACATGCGCCAGACCGCTCTGATCGTTCTGCTGGCGCATATTGGCAGTTATGTCCCGGCCCACAGTGTCGAGCTGTCCAGTGTTGACCGTATCTTTACCCGCATCGGCTCCAGTGATGACCTGGCCGGCGGGCGCTCGACCTTCATGGTGGAGATGAGTGAAACCGCCAATATCCTCAACAATGCGACCGATGCCAGTCTGGTTCTGATGGATGAAGTGGGTCGCGGCACCAGCACCTTTGATGGCCTGTCCCTGGCCTGGTCAGCCGCCGAATACCTTGGTCGCCTGCGTGCTTTCAGCCTGTTTGCCACCCATTATTTCGAACTGACCAGCCTGGCGGAAACCGACCCCGGGGTAATCAATGTGCACCTGACCGCCACCGAGCACAATGAACGCATTGTGTTTCTGCATTCGGTGCAGCCCGGCCCTGCCAGTCAGAGCTATGGTTTGCAGGTAGCACAGCTGGCCGGGGTGCCGCGTAGCGTGATCGAGCGTGCCCGTGAGCACCTCAGTCATCTGGAACAACAAAGCCTGGGACACAATAACCGACTCAGCCCCCCTGAGAGTCACACACCGCTACAGAACGACCTGTTTGCCAGTGCGCCCCATCCACTGGTGGACAAGCTGCAACAACTGCAGCCGGATGACCTGAGTCCGCGCCAGGCACTCGAGCTGCTCTACAGCTGGAAACAACACCTCTGAAGCAGAACTGACCCCGATACCGCCTGGCACCTGTGCAGGCGGGTAAAAACTGCTAGACTACGCGGCAAATTATGATTGCCTGATTACCATGGAGACCCACTCATGACCTTTGTTGTTACCGACAACTGCATCAAGTGCAAATACACCGATTGCGTTGAGGTCTGCCCTGTCGATTGTTTCTACGAAGGCCCCAACTTCCTCGTTATTCATCCGGACGAATGCATTGATTGTGCGCTCTGCGAGCCCGAATGCCCGGCGAATGCCATTTTCTCCGAGGACGAGGTGCCGGAAGATCAGCAAGAGTTTACCGAGCTGAATGCCGAGCTGGCCGAGATCTGGCCGGTCATCACGGAAAAGAAAGAAGCCCTGGCCGACGCAGAAGAATGGGATGGCGTGCCGGACAAGTTGCAGTACCTGGAGCGTTAACCGCCCGCGGGACGCAAAAAGGCCGACAATAATGTCGGCCTTTTTTATGTTCGCGTGTTCTGTGCTACTTTTTTCCGGGCAAAAAAAGGGGCGGGATAACCCGCCCACTCTTCATTCCTTATATGGCATCCTTGTCTGGTCGTCCTGACCTTTGATCATCCTGATAGTCCATGACTCAGGCTTCCTGCCGAGTAGCGCTTCCCTGACGCTTGGTGACATCATATCTTGAAACAGACTGCTGGCAAGCTCACCCCAATGGGTGACCAATCGGTCACACAATCAATAATATCCTTAATTAACAGTAGCTTGAAATTCTACGACAGCCAGAACACCCTATTCCGCACAACACGTCACAGCAAATGCTTACACCACCTGTAGGTGATCTCTTACAAAATTGCGCCTTCACATCAGCAATAACCTGAACGCCAGACAATAAAAAACCCGGTGCTGCATGCAGCACCGGGTTTTTAATGGGCCGGGCAGGCTTACATCATGCCGCCCATACCGCCCATACCACCCATGCCGCCCATGTCAGGCATACCGCCACCCGACTTCTCGTCGTCTGGCAGATCAGCAATCATGGCTTCAGTGGTGATCATCAGGCTGGCGACCGAGGCAGCGGCTTGCAGCGCGCTACGGGTAACCTTGGCCGGATCGAGAATACCCATCTCGATCATGTCGCCGTATTCACCGGTAGCAGCGTTGTAGCCGTAGTTGCCTTCGCCTGCCTTGACTTCCTGCAGAACGACGGCAGCTTCGTCACCCGAGTTGGTTACGATCTGACGCAGCGGTGCTTCAACAGCACGTTGCAGCAAACGGATGCCCACGTTCTGCTCTTCGTTGTCACCCTTGAGGTCTTTCAGAGCAGCCAGCGTGCGTACCAGAGCTACACCACCGCCAGGTACCACGCCTTCTTCAACGGCCGCACGGGTTGCGTGCAGGGCGTCTTCAACGCGGTGCTTCTTCTCTTTCATCTCGACTTCAGTAGCCGCACCGACCTTGATCAGGGCAACACCGCCAGCCAGTTTGGCCAGACGCTCTTGCAGTTTTTCGCGATCGTAGTCAGAGGTGGTGTCTTCCACCTGCTTGCGGATCTGCGCCACGCGGGCTTCGATATCAGCCTTGGTCCCGGCACCGTCAACAATGGTGGAGTTATCCTTGTTGATCTGAACGGTCTTGGCTTGACCCAGGTGCTCCAGCGTGGTGTTTTCCAGGCTCAGGCCAACTTCTTCGCTGATCACGGTACCACCAGTGAGGATGGCGATATCCTGCAACATGGCCTTGCGACGATCACCAAAGCCCGGGGCCTTGACCGCAGACACCTTGACGATACCGCGCATGTTGTTGACAACCAGCGTAGCCAGGGCTTCGCCTTCAACATCTTCGGCGATGATCAACAAGGGGCGACCCGCCTTGGCAACCGCTTCCAGTACCGGCAGCAGCTCGCGAATGTTGGAGATTTTCTTGTCAACCAGCAGCAGATAGGGGTTATCCAGATCGGCAGACATGGTTTCCGGCTTGTTGATGAAGTAAGGCGACAGGTAACCACGGTCAAACTGCATGCCTTCAACCACAGACAGCTCGTTATCCAGACCGGAACCTTCTTCAACAGTGATCACGCCTTCCTTGCCAACACGATCCATGGCTTCGGCAATGATCTTGCCGACCGTTTCGTCGGAGTTGGCGGAGATGGTGCCAACCTGAGCAATGGCTTTGGAATCAGTGCAGGGCTTGGCCAGGTTCTTCAGCTCGGCAACAATGGCGATAGTCGCCTTGTCGATGCCGCGCTTGACGTCCATCGGGTTCATACCGGCAGCCACAGCCTTCAGGCCTTCGGTGACGATAGCCTGAGCCAGAACGGTGGCGGTCGTGGTGCCGTCACCGGCATCATCGTTGGCACGTGAGGCCACGTCTTTGACCAACTGGGCACCCATGTTCTCGAACTTGTCCTGCAGTTCGATTTCCTTGGCGACAGTGACACCGTCTTTGGTGATCAGCGGCGCGCCGAAGCTGCGCTCGATCAGGACGTTGCGCCCCTTCGGACCCAGGGTTGCCTTTACCGCGTCAGCCAGTATGTTGACGCCATTGAGCATTTTGTTGCGGGCAGGTACGCCGAATTTAACTTCTTTTGCAGCCATGATTGCTTTCCTTCAATGAATTCGTTCAGGGAATGTGGAAATCAGCCGTTTCAGCCTTCCAGTACGCCGTAGATTTCAGACTCGCTCATGATCAGCAGCTCTTCGCCGTCGATCTTGATGGTGCTGCTACCGGAGTAGGGGCCGAAAACTACCTTGTCACCTTCCTTGATCGCCAGCGGACGGACGTCGCCATTGTCCAGCAGACGGCCGGTGCCCACGGCGATAACTTCACCGGTGTTGGGCTTTTCTGCAGCAGAACCCGGCAGAACGATGCCACCAGCGGTCTTGGTTTCTTCTTCGCTGCGCCGAACGACTACGCGATCATGTAACGGACGGATTTTCATCGTTATGAGTCTCCCAATAGAATGTCATTGGCCGGCATGCCGGCTCTGGTTAAAAAATCGGACCTTGCGGCCCGAGAAGTGGCAGCCACCCGGCTACCCCCTCTGTTCGTTGGATGCTCCGTTAATGGGGCCCGGCTGGGGCATTTCAAGGGCATCCGGCAATTTTTTTCACTCGTGATCAATACGCTTTTTCGGCGCGGCATCGGGGTCAGGCTCTTCTTCCCATTCGCCCTCGATAATGGTTTCGCCGTCGCGCTTCCATACAGTGGGGCCACCGGGTTCACCCGGACCGGGCTGATCTGCCCGACCACGGTTGGCCAATGCCAACAGCAGGCAGGGTACGGCAAGGGCGTCGGTGATCAGACCCGGGATCATCAGCAACAACCCGGCCAACACCCCCCACATACCAGCCCGCAGGGTGGCGAAAGGCGCCTGGTTCCGCTGCATCTGTTGCTGCAGACGGTGTATTGCATGACCACCGTGACTTTGCATGATCAACAAACCGAGAAAACCACTGCCTATCACCCAGAGCAGGGTCCAACCGACACCAATGTGCTGGCCGAGCAGGATCAGGCTGGCCAACTCCATAAAAGGCAGCGCCAGCAAAGCCAGACGGAAAAACGGCATACGCACCTCAGTGACCTGATAAAACCAGTATCTGGGCATGCCGGGGCAAATTTTCAAGGGGGCCGCGGCAATATCGCTGCTTGCAGCCACAGAAAGTGGCTGTGTTCAGCCTGGATTGTCGCGGCGCTGCGCGCTTCGCAATGGCGGTGATCTGAAGCAGTCAAGGGCGCTGATATCGACGTCGATATCATGGCCAGGCCCGCAGGGCCGTGGCCATCCAGATTGACTCAGTAGTCAGCCTGATCCGACTATTTCCATCCCCCGGATTCTGCGGCATGCTTGCAGCCGATTTCTGTTATTCGACAATTTTTGGCTTTGAGGAGTGCCAGACATGCAACTGAAAGACAGTGTAATCATCATTACCGGTGGCGGTCAGGGCCTGGGCCGCTCAATGGCCGAATTTCTTGCCGCCAGGGGCGCCCGGCTGGCGTTGGTCGACCTGGATCAACAGCGCCTCGATGAAGCGGCAGCCGCCTGCAAAGCCGCCGGTGGTGACGCACGCAGCTATGTCTGCAACGTCGCCAATGAAGAGCAGGTCGGTGACATGGTCAACCAGGTCGCCAGCGACTTTGGTGCGATCAACGGCCTGATCAACAATGCCGGGATTCTGCGTGACGGCCTGTTATTGAAAAGCAAGGATGGGCAGATTCAGAAGCTGAGCCTGAGCCAATGGCAGTCAGTCATCGACGTTAACCTGACCGGGGTATTCCTGTGTACTCGCGATGTTGGCGCCAAGATGATCGAACTGGGCAACCAGGGCCTGATCATCAACATTTCGTCAATTTCCCGTGCTGGCAACATCGGACAGTCGAATTACTCTGCGGCCAAGGCAGGGGTTGCCGCGCTGACGGTGGTCTGGGCCAGGGAGCTGGCACGTTTCGGGATCAGGGTAGCGGGTATTGCACCCGGGTTCATCGAAACCGAAATGACTGCCAGCATGAAGCCGGAAGCGCTGGAAAAGATGACCGCAGGCATTCCGCTCAAGCGCATGGGCAAACCGGACGAGATTGCTCACTCAGCAGCCTATCTGTTCGAGAACGAGTTCTATACCGGACGCGTACTGGAACTGGATGGCGGACTGCGTCTCTGATCCGCGGTATCAGTCAGGGCGGGCGCCCATGGCGCCCGTTGGATAACTACCAGTTGACACCCAGGGCAAAGCGATAGCGTCGATCATTGACATCCTGGCCCTGTGAGCTGCGCAAGTAATCCCAATCAGCCAACACACTGAGGGTCATCCAGCTGTTCAGCAGGTAACGCATACCCAGGTCCGCATCGACGCCATAGCGGATCAGAGCGTCATCGGCAAATACCGTCTCCGCGTTATGGAAAAGCTCGAAGCGCTTGCCCCAGAGAAAGCGCCGATAACTCCACTCCAATACAGCAGCTGTAGCGTTCAAGGTATCGCCATTGCGCTCTTTTGCTTCAATATAATCCAGTCGTGCCGCCGTTTCGAAGCGCCCCAAGGGGTTGTTCCACCATTCGTAACCCGGCCCCATACCGACCTGACGGCGCATGGCAATGTCACCCATGTAGTCGCGGCGGTAGCCAAGACTGGTGTTCCAGAACCACTTTTCGGCAAAGAACCAGCTCAGGTCGTAATCAGCTTCCCAGTTATGCCGGATCTTGGTGCCATCGCTTTTATCCCGCTCGTATTCAGCGCCGATACCATGCCGCCAATCCCCCAGCCGCACCTGAGTATCCAGTGCCACATCCAGATCACGTCGCTTGATCTCGGAATCCCGAATATCCAGTGCCGCCCTGGCATTGCCTTCCCAGCGTGCATCCGCAATCAGGGGCTGTGGTGCCAGTACCTGCTGCAATTCCGACAACGCCACGACGTCAGCGCTGCCATTCTGCAACACCACCATGCCGGATTGCTCGGCGACTTTAACCCCTTGTACCCGGTCAGTCTGGCCAACACGCCTGACCAGTAAAGGACCGTCAGCTTCGAGTGTGACGACCTGCTCGAGGTCAACCGTTATTGCGCCGGCAAACTCGGTGCGCACAAGCAACTTGCCGCCTTCAATCCAGTCAATGCTTCCGCTGATTCGATCACCATTGTCCAGCCACACGGTGTCAGCCACAGACAGTGGGGCACAGCACAGCAACAGACTCAAGCAGACGGCACGCAACATCAGATACACTCAACGGGTTAATTCGGATTCGGCAGCATTATCCATGAGCACAGGGCATTCAACAAACCGCGACACATCGCTCGGCCCCGCCTATCAGGCCTTTCTGCATCATCTTGCCAGCGTACCGCCTGGCCATGTCTGCACCTATGGCGTACTGGCGCAGTTGTCCGGTTGTGGGCGTGGTGCCCGTTTGATCGCACGCTGGCTCAGCCGGTTGCCGGACGACTCGCGGTTACCCTGGCACCGGGTCATCAATGCTCGCGGTCAGTTGTCCCTGGATAAAAACAGTGCCAGCGGCAAGGAACAATATCAACGCTTGCTTGCCGAAGGCATAATTGCCCGCAATGGGCGCATTGATCTCGCGCACTACGGCTGGCCCAAGGCTTTTTTTACCTCTCTCTGAACAGGATTCAGTATGGCGTCCACGGATGACCAAGCAGTGACAAATCAAGCCGGCGAAGGCCTGCGGGTCTATCTTAATCCCCGCGTGCTGGGCATGTTGTTTCTGGGCTTTTCCGCCGGCCTGCCCTTGTTGCTGGTGGGCAGCACTTTTAGTGCCTGGCTGGGTGACATTGGCGTTGAATTGGCTGCCATCGGTTTTTTGAGCTGGGTGGGTATGGCGCATTCCATCAAGGTCCTCTGGGCGCCCCTGGTCGACCGGATATCCTTACCGCTATTGGCCCGATGGCTGGGCCGGCGCCGCGCCTGGATGCTGTTATCTCAAACCGTCATCGCAGGCTCACTGCTCGGCATGGCGTTAACCGATCCACACGAAAACCTGACATTAATTGCCATCTTTGCCGTATTTGCTGCCTTTGGTTCAGCAACCCAGGACATTTCTATTGATGCCTATCGGGTCGAAGCCGAGGCACGGCACCGGCAAGCTGCCATGGCAGCCACCTATGTTGCCGGTTACCGCGTTGCATTACTGGTTGCATTGGCTGGCGCCTTGCACATCGCCAATCTTGATATTTGGTCGACGGCCTACACCATCATGGCGCTGCTGATGGGTGTCGGCATGCTGACCACTATGATCATTGCCGAGCCGGATGTTCACGTCACTCAAGCAACACGGGAAATGGAGGCACGGGTTGCGGATTATCTGGCAAAAACTACGCACTCCGGTTGGAAGCGCAGCCTGAGCGCCTGGCTGATCGGTGCCTTTGTCAGCCCCTTCGCCGATTTTTTCCAGCGTTACGGCAAGGCAGCCTTACTGATCCTGCTGTTTATCGGCTGTTTCCGCATCAGTGACATCTTTATGGGCGTTATGGCCAATCCTTTCTATCTGGATATCGGCTTCAGCAAAGCCGAAATTGCCAACATTGCGGCTGCTTTCGGCCTGGCGATGACGCTTGGCGGGGCGGCATTGGGCGGGGTACTGGTAGCACGCTTTGGTATTGCACCGATTTTGCTGTTTACCGCTTTTATGGCACCGGCGACCAATCTGACCTTTGCCTGGCTGGCCTATATCGGTCCCGAGCAATACGGCCTGATCATGGCTATCATCGCCGACAATGTAACCGGTGGCATGGCCATTTCGGTATTCATCGCCTACTTGTCGAGCCTGACCAATACGGCCTACACAGCAACCCAATATGCCCTGTTCAGCTCGATCATGACCCTGCCCGGCCAGTTTGCCGCTGGCTTTACCGGGGTACTCGCCGCCAATGTGGGCTGGATCAGTTTCTTCTTTGTCACCGCGTTGACCGGTTTACCGGCCATCATTCTCGCCGCTTTGCTGCTCAAGGTTGCGCATCCCGACAGGGTCAACCGCCCCGGTATCACCCAATAACCAACAAGCCCGGCATATAGCCGGGCTTGTTGCAGCACACAACCTGATGTCACTCCGCCTGGGCAGGAGCCTGCACCATATGGACGGTACGCTGAGGGAAGGGAATGCTGATACCTTCCTGATCAAAGGCTTCCTTGGATTGCTCGGTCAAATCCCACATCACCCCCCAGAAGTCATCGGTCTTGGTCCACATGCGCAGGGACAGGTCAACTGAATTATCACCCAGCCCGGTGAGCCGCACCGCTGGCTCCGGATCCTTGAGTACCCGCTCATCCGCATGGGCCAGCCGCAGCAGAACTTCACGTGCCTGCTTGATATCGTCACCGTAATCAATCCCGATATTCACATCGACTCGCCGCGTCGGTTGACGCGAGTAGTTGGTGATATTGTCATTGGACAAGCTGCCGTTGGGAATGATGACCGTTTTGTTGTCTGGCGTTTTCAGCACCGTATGAAAAATCTGGATGCTGTCCACGGTCCCGCCCGTACCCTGAGCCTCAATGTACTCGCCGACCTTGAACGGGCGCAAAAACAGGATCAACACACCACCGGCAAAGTTGGCCAGGCTGCCCTGCAGGGCAAAACCCACGGCCAGACCAGCAGCACCAATCACGGCAATGAATGACGTTGTTTCGACACCGATCATGCCCGCAACACTGATGATCAGCAGAACTTTGAGACCAATGCCGACCAGACTGCCGATAACGGTGTGCA
Organism: Halopseudomonas salegens; assembly: GCF_900105655.1. Lineage (NCBI taxonomy): Bacteria > Pseudomonadati > Pseudomonadota > Gammaproteobacteria > Pseudomonadales > Pseudomonadaceae > Halopseudomonas > Halopseudomonas salegens. Next base: position 927,081 of record NZ_LT629787.1, on the reverse strand, counting down.
AGCTCTTGTCAATGTTACGCTTTTCCATCAAGGCAAGCACACCACGGCTGATGCGACCAATAACCCACCAGCCAATGACCAGGGTAATAATCGCCAGCAACACCTGGCTGCCGTACTGCATGACCATGGGTAACACTGCCGCTTGCAATTCGTCCAGTTGTTCCATCACGCTCTCCATTGAATGCTCCTGTAAGATGAAATTACTCAATCACGGAAGTTGTTGAACTGCAAGGGCATGGAAAAGTCTCCCGCCCGCAATAGAGCCATTACCTGTTGCAGATCATCGCGTTTTTTTCCGGTTACCCGCACCTGCTCACCCTGAATGGCAGCCTGTACCTTGATTTTTGAATCCTTGATCGCGGCGACGATTTTTTTCGCCAGTTCCTTGTCGATGCCTTCGCGCAGCAGCACCTCTTGCTTGACCTGCTTACCGGAGGCATAGGGGTCTTTCAGCTCCAGACACGCAATATCCACCTTGCGCTTGACCAGGTTGATCTTGAGGATTTCCAGCATCTGCTCCAGCTGAAAATCGGCGTCGGCACTGATGATGACTTGCTGCGTCTTGTCCTGAAACTCGAAGTTGCCTTTACCACGCAAATCGTAGCGCCGTTCAAGGTCTTTCGCCGCGTTATCGACCGCGTTGGTGACTTCATGTTTGTCGAGTTCCGAGACCACATCAAAGGATGGCATGCATTTTCCTCAAAATTTGTCGAAAAAAAGACACAGTTGGCAAAACATTTGGCCAAGCCGTGGCATTATAGCGGGGAACAGGAACGCACAGTGTAGCCGGAGAGCTTGTTATGCCCAACCCGCAACTCAGCATCATGGTCGTGGATGACACCAAGTTCAGTAGTGCCGTCATCGGTCACAGTCTGCAAAAAGCAGGCTATGCAGACATCCGTTTCGCCAGTTCGGCGCTGGATGCCCTCGCCATGCATGAAGAGCGCCCCGCCAGCGTCATGATCGCCGACTGGCTGATGCCGGAAATCGACGGCCTTGAGCTGACTGCCAGGGTGCGTCAGGTAGATGAGCAGAGTGCTCATTACACCTATGTGGTTTTATTGACCGCCAAGGAAGGTGACAAAGCCTTGAGCGAAGCCTTTGATCGAGGCGTGGATGACTTTATCAGCAAATCATCGATGAACGAACAGCTGCTGCCTCGGGTATTTGCCGCTGACCGTACGTCGCAGCTGATCAACCGTCTGCTGGATGAAAACCGCCTGCTGGCCAACAACAACGCACACCTGGAAGAACACAACCTGGTTGACAGTATTACTGCCACCGGCAACCGCCGCTACTTGCTGCAAAGACTGGGTGAAGCACTGAACAACGTGGCCTCCCGAGGCGGAGTCTGCTGCCTGCTGACCCTGGGCATTCAGAACCTCGAGGAAATGCGCGAGCGTTATGGCGATGCTACCGAACAGGAACTCTTGCGTGGCCTGGCTCGGCGGCTGCAGCAACTGGTACGGCCGACCGACGTGATTACGCGGGTCAGTGACAATGTATTCGCGCTGGTCACGCTGGCTGACAAGGCTGACGACTGCAAGCCCAGCAGCTTCCGTCGCCTGTACGACGGCCTGAACCTGAAAGCGTTCAAGACTGCCGAAGGCTATCTCTCGGTACGCGCAGGCCTGACCATTACCGTGGTTGGCAACGAGCCGCAAATGCCTGCTCCTGCCGACTTGCTGGAACAGGGTGAAATACGCCTGGCTGACGCCTATGCAACCAACCTGATTACCGAGATCCGCCGCTAGGCGGTCAGCGCCATGCTGCACATTCTTGGCGCCGGCAGTATCGGCTTGCTCTGGGCCGCGCGCCTGCAAAGGGCAGGCTTCCCGGTACAGTTGATCTTGCGCAATGCCGCTCGCCTGTCTGCCTGGCAAGACCAGGCGGGTCAACTGGAGATGACCGACCCCGGCCAACAGCAACATGTCAGCCTGACGCTGAATGCGGAACTCCCCGACAGCCCGGACCCCATCCGTTTTTTGCTGGTGGCGACCAAGGCGTATGCCGCAGAGGCCGCTGTGTCCAGCGTACAGCATCGACTCAGCACAGATGCCCAGGTGTTGCTCCTGCAAAATGGCCTGGGCAGTCAACAAGCCATCAGTCGCCTGCTACCGCACCAGCGTATTTTCTACGCCAGTGTAACCGATGGTGCCTGGCGACCATCAGCACACCAGTTGATCTGGGCCGGTCACGGCCAGACGATCATTGGTGATCCGCGCCAGGGCCCACCACCCGAGTGGCTGACTCGCTGGCAGGAACATGGACTGACTCTTGAATGGCATGCGGATATTCTGGCGGTGCTTTGGCGCAAGCTGGCGGTCAACTGTGCAATCAATCCGTTGACCGTCTTGCTTGACTGCCCCAATGGCGAGCTGTTGCAAGGCGCCCACGGCCGCCTGGAAGAACTCAGTCAGGAACTGGCACTGCTGCTGTCTGCCTTTGGCATTCCCCTGAGCCTGGACATCTTGCGGACCCAGCTGGATCAGGTGATACACCAGACCGCCACCAACTCTTCATCCATGCGTCAGGATGTACACCACGGCCGCCGCACCGAGATCGACTTCATGTTGGGTTTTGCCCTGCGCAGCGCAGATCAACTGAATCTGGCCGTGCCGGCATTGCGTAAACTGAATGCCGAGCTGCAGACATATCTGGCAACGCATGGCTTGCCACTCGACTGAGCGATGGCTTTGCCTGTGACGGCTTTGCCGCTACCCTGTGCTGCCAACGACAACTGCCAGGATGCAAGACATGGGATACCGACTGAGCAAGCTATACACCCGAACCGGCGACAAAGGTGATACCGGCCTGGCTGATGGCCGCCGTATCAGCAAAGACCATCCGCGGGTTGAAGCCATGGGCAGCGTGGACGAGCTGAACAGTCAGTTGGGCATTTTGCTGGCTGAGCTGGAGCATCCATCGATGCACGGCCTGGTTGAGCACCTGGCACCGATTCAGCATCGGCTGTTTGATCTGGGGGGCGAACTGGCAGTACCCGGTTATGACATTATCAGCGCAGAGGATGTCACTGCTCTGGAAGAACTGATTGATCATTACAACGCTGAACTGCAACCGCTGACCAATTTCATTCTGCCCGGTGGTTCGCGCCCGATAGCCCAGGCACACCTGGCGCGCAGCGTCTGCCGTCGCGCAGAGCGCCGTTACCTGACTCTGGCCAATCATGAGGCTGTCAACGAGCAGGCGCCGATCTACCTCAATCGGCTGTCCGACCTGCTATTCGTGATTGCCCGCACCATCGCCCGCCTGCAAAACACGCCGGAAGTTCTCTGGGCACCCAAGCCCAAACCGGAAGCAGGCTGAAACGCCTGACAACGGGCTTGAGCAAAGCGCCAAAAGGCTGGCCGATCAGACGCGGAACGCGCTGACAATACGTTGCAGCTCCTGAACCAGTTGCCCCATGCGATGACTTGATTCTTCTGCCTGACGCGCACCGACAGCTGTACGCTCACCCACTTCATTGATCTGGACGATGTTCTGGTCAATATCGTGGCTGACAGCGGTCTGCTCTTCCGCCGCCGCAGCGATCTGCTGACTCTGATCGACGATCTGCGAAATCGAGGTCAGGATATTCGCCAAGGCCGCCTGAACCTTGAGTGTTGAATCGACTGACTCTCCGGTCATGCCATGGCTGCTGCCCATGGCTTTGACTGCGGCATTCACCCCTTCCTGCAAGCGGGCGATCATCTGCTCGATTTCCTCGGTTGATTCGTGCGTCCGCCGGGCCAGTGTGCGCACTTCATCGGCAACAACCGCGAAGCCTCGCCCCTGCTCACCGGCACGCGCCGCTTCGATAGCGGCGTTGAGCGCAAGCAGATTGGTCTGTTCAGCCACACCCTTGATCACATCCAGTACCCGGCTGATTGAGCTGCTGTCATCCGCAAGCTTGTTGATAACCTTGACCGCGTGCTCGATTTCATTCGCCAGCCCCTCGATGACCTTGACCGAGGATTCAACCAGCGTACGACCGTTCAGGGTTTCATTGTTGACCTCTTCAGCATTGCTGACAGCTACTGCAGCACTGCTCGCCACCTCCTGCGAAGTGGCCGCCATTTCGTTCATTGCCGTAGCTACCTGCTCGATCTGGCTGCGCTGAGCGGCAACCGCCTGGCTGCTATCGGCTGAAATTTGCTGCACTTGATCAGACTGTTCGTTGACCTGTGCGCTCATGCTGCTGACCTGCTGGATCAACTCGCGAATGCGCAAAATGGTATCGTTGAAATCACTTGCCAGGGCACCGAGTTCATCACGACTGTCGACCCTCGCCTGTACCGTCATATCGCCCTGGGCAACCTGCCCCATCTTCTCGGAGAGGTGTTTGATGGTATGCCGAGTCGCCAGATAGAAGCCGCCGTAAAGGTAGACAACCACAACAAGCACCAAGCCCAACAGAATGATCAGAGTAAACATGGCCTGGTAATTCGACCCTACCCGGGCATCCAGCACGGATTCCAGGGCTACCAGTGTCGCATCACCCAGATTCCAGCTGGTATCGACCTGGGTCGTGATACGATCAAAAAACTCGTTCCAGCTGCCGGTCATCGTGCTGGCCAGGATGATGTCATCCTCGAAGATCTGCTGAGTCGCATCCAGACTCTCAATACTGCGAGTGACCTCATTGCGCAGACTGGCAAACTCCTCCCGGCCATCAAGAAAACCCAATGCCTGCTGATAATCATTGCGCACACGCGGCAGCACATCGAGAATGTCATCCATGATGCGGCTGGCATCGGAATTCATGTAACCAAGCTCGACCACGTAACTGCCCACGGCCCGGCCATGGCCCAGAGTGCTTGTCACTTCCGGAATGGCATTGACCAGAATATTGCCTACCTGACGTACATCGGCATCGTAGTCCTGCATCAGACCCGCATAGGATGCACCCATTCCCAATAGGGATATGGCCTGCCCGTAAGCCTGTGCAGACATGTCGGCACGCCCTCGGGTCGACTCCTGACCAATGCGCTGATACAGGTCCACCAGTGTGTCACGCAGTTCCAACAGGTCACTCGCGCCGTCCGCTTCAGCACGCACCGGCAAGGCATTCAGCCGCTCAATCAGGTCTTGCCGAAGCGCCGCAGTGCGCTGCTCCAGCTGCTCGGCCACCTGGCCCTCGGTCATCTGGAAGTAGGCGGTATCCAGGTCACGCAACTGCTCGGCACGGCGTACGATCTCCACTTGCTGGCGCACCAGGGCAAGGCTGTCCAGCGCATGCTCGGAAATCACCACTCGCTGGTAGGACTGCTGGACCAGCATGCTGCTGACGATAATCAGCGGCACCAGGAACAACAGGCTTATCAGGCAAAACTTCATGCCGTAACTGAGGCGATTCATCAATGCAATTGCGGGCGCCATGAATGCGTTCACTCAAACTTCTCCTCAAAGGTCGGACGGACGCGGTTGTTCTTCTCGGCAGCGAGGGGCGTCTCATTCCTTAAATCAGTACAGGTTGTGCGCTACTCCGGATCACAACCCGGTGTCTCATGTTGAGTCTATCGGCGACCCATCCGCAATCTTTAACCAAAACCGCGACTTAAACCAGACTTATCAAGGCCCACATCACCACCCAGATCAGCAAGGCACGCAATAACAACTGACGCGCCTGATCCAAAGCAGCTGTCCCAGCTGTCTCTGGCTGTCCCAACGCAGCCCGGCCAATGCGCGTGACTACCTGGCTGGCAGCCTGATCCCAATTGCCAAGATAGTCGCGTATCACGCTGAGTGCCTGCTCAAAACGCCCGACCAGGGCAAAGCTCAGACCCAGCATGCGAACAGGCAACCACTCGAGTGCGTGACACAGGCGTGCCGACCAGTCAGCGGCTGGCCAGCTAAATCCCTGGCCACGCTGCAACAAGCGGTACCCCAATGCGCCCAGAGGGCCCAGCAGCAAATACCAGAAAAGCGGGATGAAATAACCATGTGCGGTTTCCCACAGCATGTGGCCCTGCAAGGCGGAACGCAGCTCTTGCGGGTTCTCTGTGGTCAGGCCAAAGTCGCGCTCGGCAAGCAGACTGGCCGCCTGATGGTCATTCCGCAACAGCGCCTGACGCAACTCATCAAACAGATTCCCCAATGGATCACTGCGTCCGACGCAAAGCAGCAACACCAGCACATGCAGCAACAGGGTAAACAGCCCGTAGACAAAACCGGTCAGCAACCCGTCCAGCAGCCACAACAACAAAAGCGGGCTCAGCAGTGCAGTCAAGGCCAACAGCGGATGCCAATGCTGGCAACGCGGGCTGAGAGCCTTGCTCCAGCCAGTAACCAGATCCAGAGGAAATCCGGTGCGCCAGGGGGTGAAACGCAAAATCAATACAACCAGCAACAAAACCAGAAAACTCATGTCACCGTCCTTGAAGTGGCAGGCAGCAGGCTGCGCAGGTAACGCCCCCAGTCAAACGCGGGGCCGGGGTCGGTCTTGCGCCCGGGAGCAATGAATTCATGCCCGGTAATGCGCTGCCGGGTAAGCAAGGGGTAACGTTGCTGCAATTGCAACGTCAGGCTACGCAGGGCTGCGTATTGTTGATCACTGTAGGGGGTTTCATCGGCGCCCTCAAGCTCGATACCGATGGAAAAGTCATTGCACTCGGCACGCCCGGCAAAACTTGAACGCCCCGCATGCCATGCGCGCTGTCGGCAGGGGACAAACTGGGTTACCTCGCCATCCCGGGCAATCAGGAAATGGGCCGACACCCGCAAATCGGCAATCTCGGCAAAGTAGGGATGCTCGCGTCGATCAAGCTCTCCGCGAAAGAAGGCCTGCACATAGCCGCCGCCGAACTGCCCGGGCGGCAGGCTGATGTTGTGGATTACCAGGAGAGAAATATCCAGCGGATCCGGACGATCATTGCAATGCGGCGAAGGACATACAATGACCCCCGGCAGCCATTCAGCAGCATCTGACATAGCACAAGCGTCCAACAGTTGATGTGAACGCTTATGCTACCAGCCCGTCGCCCGGGCAGCGAGCCAGTTAACGGCGATCCTGCAACTGACGCAAATTTCCGATGACGGACTCAAGCGCCCGATCAAACAGTTGGTTGTCATCCAGCAAGCGAATCAAACCCTGTTCGTAGTGCTTGATCAGATTGCTCTCGGTAAACTCGGCCATCTTGACGCCAGCCCGGTTGACGAAAATATACTTGCGACTGAAGCTGATATGCGCAGCCAGCTTGCAGCGTTGCTCTGACTCGCCTTCAGCCTTGATCAGGCCAAACCAGCTCCCCACATTCAGGGATGCAACCCAGGCCAGCGAGCGATTATCAGGCAGGTCGGTGATCAGCTCGGGGGCTTCTTCTACCACCGGTGATTCCAGCACCGGGGCAACAACCTGGACAATCTCCGGGCTGGCAACCGGCTGCTCTTCAACCGCCGGGTCAGCGGCCGCCACAACATCAGCTGCCGGCTGGAGCTTATCCGTTTCCGGTGAGGTTTCGTTGGCATCTACTGCACGTTTGGCTGCTACCGGGGTGGTATCGGCCTGCGGCTCTTTCGGCGCCTCTGCAGCGCGCTCTGGCTTGACCACCGGCTTGCTGGCAAACATGCTCTCATGAGCCGCAGCCAGATCATGCAATTGCTGAAGAGCTTGAGGACTATCCAGGCCACTCTCCAGCAAGGCGGACTGCATTTTCTCGCGCAGTTTGCTGGCCGCAGCCAGACGCTCCGGCTTGTCGGCTTCCTCGACATTGGCAAAGCTGGCCACCAGCGCTTTGGCCATCGCCATGGATTGCCGCCATTGCGGGCTGTCGCTGCCCTCTCGCAAGGCAACCATCTGCAGTTGCTGACTCCACACGTCACGCAGCACATCCAGCGCCACCACGGGCAGACTGCGACCGAGGAGCAGCTCGTTCAATGCACCGGCAACGTCATGCCGTGCAGCATCAACCCGTGCACGCCCTTCTTCCGCATCGCGTGTACGCTGCTCAAGGCGATCGCTTCGGCGCTGCTCCTGACGGACATAACCACTCAGCTCCGCGTGCAACTCGGCAAACAGTTCTGGCTGCGGGTCACTGACTTCCAGCAGGCGCTCAACGGTTTGCTCGATCTGCTCATGCAGCTTGTCACGCGTCAGATCATCGTGGTCACTCCACCCCAGGGTGGCGCGAGCCAACTCGTTGATCAACTTGCGCGCCGGGTGACTGGAGCGACTGAAAAAGCTCTTGTCGGCAATGGCCAACCGCAACACCGGCAATTGCAAACGACCGATCAACGCCTTCAGCGCGCCGGGCAACTGGTCATCGTCGAGAATAAAATCAAACAGCATCGACACCAGGCTGATGACGTCATCATCAACGCGCTCAAGTCCGCGCGACTCGCCCGTGCGACTGTGCAAGCCGGTCAGCAGGTCACGGATCTGCATCCGCAACGCCGACCCTGTCATGGCTTCACTGTCAACGTGTAATTGCCCCAGCAGCTGCAACAACTCCTGCTGCTGAACCGGCCGTGCATTCTGCTGCCCCAGCGGCGCAAGAGCCGCATCGCCACTGGCATGGCGCCAGCTGCTGACCAGATCGGCAAACAGATTCAACGGAGAGTCAGCGGCTACCGGCTGATCACTGCCCGCACCACTGGGATAGGACTGAGCAGCACTGGATGAGCCCGCATTACCTGGTGCAGCAGGCCGAGTGCTGCGCTGCGCATGCAAACGCAGGTCAGGCAGAATACCGGCATGAACCAGAATCTCGTTAAGCTGTTGATAGAGAGCATCTGATTCATTCAGCACATAGCGCTCGAACAGTTTGAGCACAATCAGCCTGACCTTGATATCCAGCTCCAGCGGAGCCAGCGCATCGACGAAATACTGTGCCAGATTGGCCGGTCCGAGCGGGTTGGCGCTTTCATCCACCTGCGCTTTGACCAGGCTATTCATTCGTACGGCCAACTGAGTCAGCGCTGTGGCATTGCGCCCGGCCACCCGGTTGACCATGTTATCCATGGCAACCGTTTGCTCCAGCTCATCCGGCTGGACCAGGGTCAAAGTATCCAGCGCAAAATGACTCAGACTGTCTTTACTGGCACTGCTGGTATAGTTGTTCAGCTCTTCCAGTTCACGCTCAAGTCGCCCAAGGCAGGCTTTTTCAATGGCGTGTCGGCGCAAGCGAATAGCACGCATGGCCTCGAAGTAGAGTGACTGATCAGTATTGCTGCCGGCTTTGTCAGCCATTTCAAACAGGCTGTCATCGGCATTATCGAACAACGCCACCAGGGTGGTACGCAAAAAGACCAGAGCCTGTTCACGAACCGGCCTGAGCGGCACAGGCAAGGCGGATGGCCGCTGCTTTGCATCAGCGGCAGCTGCTGCATCGCCATCGCGTGCAGACAAGGGAACCACTTTTGAATCATTAGTCATGTGCAATCTCCAGACAGGCGTTACTGCCTTTGGGGAACGCCGCGGTGCCAACCCTGCTACCTGAGTAAAATCGTCCGTCAAGTCGTATTTCTGGCGTCAAATTTTCATTAGCAAGTATAAGCCTTTTCCTCATCAACCCAAGTGGCAATATCCCGTTTTAAGACGTAGGTCACACTTTTTCTGCTTTCGATATCAAGTCGCCATTACCCATTTCTCGGTCAGTAGCGGGCAAAAAGCCATTTTCTGGATTATGCTCTGAATGCTGTCAATACCTCAGGAGAAAATCGCCGATGGAAACACCAGAAACTCAACTGCCACCTGCTGAAAGCGGGTTCTTTGACGCCTTGATCACCTTTATCGAGGCGGTCAACGGTGTTGTCTGGGGCTGGCCCATGCTTGCCTTGCTCGCCGGTACCGGCCTCTATCTGACTCTGGGTCTCAAGCTGCTGCCGCAACGCAAGCTGGTTTACGGCTTCCGTATGCTCTGGCGTGGACGCAAAAGCGATGAAGCCGGCGATATCAGTCCGTTCAACGCGCTCATGACATCCCTCTCTGCCACCATAGGAACCGGTAATATCGCCGGCGTCGCCACGGCGCTGTTTTTCGGCGGACCGGGTGCGCTGTTCTGGATGTGGCTGATCGCCATTGTCGGTATGGCAACCAAATTCTGCGAAGCTGTATTGGCCGTACATTACCGCGAAAAAGATGCGCTCGGCCACCATGTCGGCGGCCCGATGTACTACATCAGGAACGGACTCGGTGCCAAATGGAAATGGCTTGGCATCCTGTTTGCCGTTTTCGGCATGCTGGCGGGCTTCGGCATAGGCAATACAATTCAGTCCAACTCGGTATCAGATGCCCTGAACAGCACCTTCGGCATTCACCCAATGGTGACCGGTATCGTCATTGCCGTACTGGTTGCTCTTGTGCTGATCGGTGGAATCAAGCGCATTGGCGATGTCGCCGGCAAGCTGGTGCCGATCATGGCTCTTTTCTATGTGCTGGGTGGGGTAACTATCCTGATCATTCATGCTGACCGACTACCGGAAGCCTTTGGCATGATCTTCTACTATGCCTTCAACCCGATCGCCGCCGCCGGTGGCTTTGCCGGGGCCGCCGTCTGGGCGGCAATCCGCTTCGGTGTCGCCCGTGGGGTGTTCTCCAACGAGGCAGGTCTGGGCAGTGCGCCTATCGCCCATGCTGCTGCGCAGACCAACAATCCGATTCGCCAGGGTACGGTAGCCATGCTGGGTACCTTTATTGATACCATTATCATCTGCTCGATTACCGGCCTGGTCATTCTGGTGACCGGTGCCTGGCAAAGTGGTGAAAATGGCGCCTCGCTCTCGGCCCATGCATTCAATCTGGGTCTGCCCGGGGGCTGGGGGCAATACATCGTCAGTATCGGTCTGGCCATTTTTGCCTTCACCACCATCATCGGCTGGAGTTTTTACGGCGAAAAGTGCACCCAGTTTCTGTTTGGCGAGCGATCCAATGCGCCGTTCCGTCTGATCTGGGTGCTGGCTATCCCGATAGGAACCCTGCCTGGCATGGACCTTGGCAGTCTCTGGTTGGTGGCGGATACCCTGAATGCAATGATGGCCTTGCCCAACCTGATTGCCTTGTTATTGCTCAGCCCGGTGGTGTTCAAGTTGACCAAAAGTTACTTCAACAACCCGGAACAATATAACGGCGACCAGTGAGCCAGTCAGGTTACTGCCCCGCACAGCGGGGCAGTCTCCATCGCACACATCTTCACGACTTGCCCGCCATAGCCGCTAGCGGCGATCGGCCTGCGCAGTGAAGTCACCGGTACTGCCGGAATAACCCTGTACATTGAACTGGTACACGCCAGCCGTCAGCGCATGTTGAATACGGCAGTTGTGGTCAGACCCATCATCGTTTTCCGCCATCATTTCGCCAGACTGGTCGCGCAGTTCGCAATAGGTATCGGTTTCACCCTGGGTCTGGAACACATACATACCCGGATCAACGATCTCGACCTCGAAATTGATCAATGATTCTGCGCCATCAAGACGTGCACTCTGCTGCTCGCCTACTGGCAATGTCAGAGTCTGAATTTCCGTAGGAGCCGCCATGAAGGTGGTCCGGCCGCCCTCACCTTCGTAGCCATTGATCACGAAATGGTAACGCCCACTAACCAGTGTCTGTATCAGGCCACAGTTCTCGTCATCGCCAAAGTCATCGTTGTAACCCAGCTCTTTGCCATCGGCGCCATACAGGTGACATTCGGTATCCATCAGCCCCGTGGTGCTCAACAGGAATGCGCCATCTTCCGCCACGTCAAAGGCAATAACGGCTCCACGCCCCGCGTCGACATCCAGATTGATGACATCTCCAACCTTGGCCTGCTCAACCGGCAATGCCTCCAGCATCAGTTGAACACGGCCCCGATCGCTGACTTCATAACCAGAAAGACCCACCGTGTAGTTGCCTGCATCAAGCATGGTATTGATCATGCAATTGAACTCGGATCCGCTGTCATCATCCTCGACAATCAAGGCTCCATCCGCGTCATACAGCTTGCAGACTGAATCCTCATCACCACGGGTAAACAGCGAATAGAAACCCGGATCAGTGATCTCGACATCCATTTTGGTTTCGGTAAACCCGATGCTGACATCGGTCAGCTCGCCGACCACCAGATCAGATGGTGAGGATCCATCGCAACCAGCCAGTGACAGCGACACGGCAGCGGTCAGAACGCAAAGTGGGTTGGTTATATTTTTCATTATAAAGTCCTGAATTAGCAGAATATATTTCACCGCGAACTTACAGCAGATATGAACCGGGCAAATTGCAACTCCCCTGCAATCGACCGGGAGAATGTATCAAGGTCCGGGTATTGTTGGTATTGCGCAAGCGCCAACGAATTTAAACCAGTCAACCGGTCAATACAACGGCAACCGGCAACGGTGCCTTCACCCAGGCACCTGCATCCCGCGAAATGGTCATTTTCCGGTATACTCGCGCCTCTGTCAGACCTGCTGGAGCCTGCCATGGCCAATATTAAACTCAATGATCTCTACGCCGTGATTGTTGCCGATGTTCAGCGAGCGCTGGCTGAAGATGTTGGCAGTGGAGACATTACCGCAGCGCTGATACCGGCCGAGCGCCAGGCCAGCGCCACCATCATCACCCGTGAAGCTGCAGTGTTTTGTGGCCGCGCCTGGGCTGATGAAGTACTCAGACAGGTCGATCCTGCCCTGTCAGCCAGCTGGCAGGTTGCCGATGGTGACAGCCTGGAACCCAACCGGGTGCTGTGCACGATAAAAGGCCCGGCGCGCAGCCTGCTGACGGCTGAACGCAGCATACTCAACTTTCTGCAGACCCTCTCTGCTACGGCTACACGCAGCCAACATTTTGCGGCTCTGGTTGCCGGTACCCCGGTACGTTTGCTGGATACCCGCAAGACCCTGCCCGGTCTTCGCATGGCCCAAAAATATGCGGTCACCTGCGGTGGCTGCCACAATCATCGCATAGGCCTGTTCGATGCATTCCTGATCAAGGAAAACCATATTGCCGCTTGCGGTGGCATAACTGAAGCCGTTGCTCAGGCCCGCTTGATGGTGTCGGGAAAACCGGTGGAAGTCGAGGTTGAAAACCTGGAGGAGATGCAGCAGGCGCTGGATGCCGGCGCCGATATCATCATGCTGGATGAGCTCAGCCACGCAGACATGCGCACCGCGGTAGAACGCTGTCAGGGCCGGGCCAAACTGGAAGCCTCCGGCGGCATTACCGAGGCCACATTGCGCAGCGTAGCGGAAACCGGGGTCGACTACATCTCGATCGGCAGCATGACCAAGGACATCAAAGCGGTGGATCTGTCCTTGCGCTTGACCATGGACAGCATCTGAACAGACCTGAGTGCGCCTCAACCGGTAAAACGGCGCATTTCACTCAGCATCAACGGATAATAGGTCTGTAGCAAGCTGCTGGCAGTAAATTCACCGGGCGCGGGCAGCTCTCGTCGGCCGTGCTGATGCAGGCAGTGCAGCTCACTGAGTCGCTCAGCCGCATACAGCTGCTGACTGGCGCACGTATCCGGCAAGCCGGTTTCAACCTGCAACCCCTGCAACACGTCCCCCACCCCATCCGGAAGCTCCCAGACACGGGCAACACCAACGGCCAGATCCCGGCTTGCCGACTGCCAACACTGTCGGAATTCACGACTCGATGGCGTTTGCTGACCATCGAACGCCTGATCAAGTACCCGACAGCCCACCAGGAGTCCGAGATTGGCTACCAGGCCGGCCAGATAAGCGACAAACTCGTCACTCCCTGCGTCATGAGCCATCGCCGCATAGAGCACGGCGGTTTTCTCGGATTGAGTCCACAGCAAAGGGCCTGCCAGGTTGCTGAAATGCCCCTTGTGGCCGGTAAACAAGGGTTTGATCAACAGATTGGCCGCCAATTGCCTCAAGCCTCGCTGCCCCAGAACCACCACTGCCTGCTCCAGGCTGCGAGCAGCACTGCTTCGGCGGTAATACGGGCTATTCGCCAGACGCATGACTTCGGTTACCGACACCAGATCCCGACCGATCAAATCCGCCAGTTCCTTGCTGGTGGTCTCTGGATCTCTGAAGTAACTCATCAAGCGGGGCAGAACACTCGGCATGCGTGGCACCAACTGAACATCGCCAAGTCCACTGTCGGCAAGACTGCGCAAACGCTTCAGCGATTTGTGTTCAAAGTGATTGAGCGCAATATCCTGCGGCGAGTGCACGCCCAGCACCAGTCCGAGAAAGGCTTCCTGAATCCGCTCATCCTCATCAATGGACAGTGGCGGCTGCGTGCTTGACCCGGCCCGTGGCATGGCAGACGCAGGCGAGTCATTACGGGTAAATAAAGCCAGCAAACGCTTGAACATGACAGGGAACTATCCGACGGCCAGAGCTTACTTGATAGCATAGTGCCTTGTTATGACCTATGCCTGTTTTCCCGTCGCCGACCACGGCTTCACTGCTGCAGAAAACGCAGCAGACTGCCACAGTCAGGCATATGCCAATCGGCCAGTGCCGGCCAGCTGTTTTCCGGATGAATCAGACAGGTATGGCAACCAGCCGCACGACCGGCTTCCAGGTCAAAACGAAAATCACCCAGCATTACCGCGTCGCGTGGCGACTGCTGCCAGCGCGACAGCAAGTCCAGAATGCCGCCGGGGCCAGGCTTGGGTTCGGCTTGATCACGGCCCAGAATGTCCTCAGCGGCAAAACAGTCAAGGACTCCGATCACCGCCAGGCTATCACGCGCTACCTGTTGCAGATTGCGCGTCAGAATACCCAGTTTATGACCTTCGGCGTGCAAGTGGCGAATCAACTCGGCAGCACCCGGAGCCGGAGAAACCTGCTGCGCCAACTCACGCTCGATTGCATCCAGTTCAGACTGCAAGCGCAGACGTTCTGCCGGGGCGCAGCTCTTCAGGTAAGCCAGGATATCGGCTTCGGCCGGAATACCCAGTTGCCGCCGGATAGCCGGAAAATCATGCTGTGCCAGGGTCAGTGTGCCATCCAGATCGAAGATCCAGGCCTGCAAACCATGCATATCAGCTGGACCGCTTGCGCATCAGCGATTCCTGGGTCACCGAAGCCACCAGCTCGCCAGCGCGATTGAAAATCTGCCCGCGAGACAGACCGCGCGAACCGCAAGCCGAAGGGCTGTCCATGGCATACAGCAACCAGTCATCCATCCGCAGCGGACGGTGATACCAGACCGAGTGATCCAGGCTGGCGACCTGCATGTCCTTGGTCCAGGACGAAATCGCATGGGGCAGCATGGCGGTGCCGAGCAAATGAAAATCCGAGGCGTAAGCCAGCATATAGCGATGCACCTGCGGGTCATCCGGCAAGTTGCCATCGGCCTTGAACCACATGTGGCGTACCGGCTCACCAGGCTGCGGATTGAACGGATTGAACATCTCGACCGGACGAATCTCGATCGGCTTGTCCAGCAGCACTTTCTCGCGCACCGATTCATGAATCAGATGCTGATACTTGCGGCTCAGATCAGTCTCATTAAGCAGATCTTCCGGACCCTGAACATCAGGCATTCTAGCTTGATGGGAATAACCCTCTTCATCACCCTGGAAAGAACAAATCAAGGTAAAAATGGGCTTGCCTTTCTGAATCGCCTGCACCCGGCGGGTGGTAAAACTGCCGCCATCGCGCAAGGGGTCAACCTGGTAAACAATCGGCAAGGTGGCATCACCGGCACGCAAAAAATAACCATGCAGTGAATGTACGTGGCGCTCATCTCCAACTGTCTGGCTGGCCGCCGACAGCGCCTGACCCAGAACCTGGCCACCAAACAGCTGCTTGAAGCCCAGATCCTGACTACCGCCACGGAACAGGTTCTCTTCAATCTTTTCCAGCGCCAACAGGCTGACCAGATCATCCAGCAATTGCGTCATCAGGGGTAATCCTCAGGTAAAACAAGACAATCGACATACAGATGCTAAAGGCGTCGAATTGTCGCAGATAGATACATTCTATCTACCTTTGCGGGTTGTCGCACACTTGTTCACCCAGCTGACTGCCACCCATACTCCACAGACCAGCAATGACGAGGGCCATAATGGATATTCCACTGGTTTATCATGCCGATTACAGTTTTTCGCTCCCGCACCGGCATCGTTTTCCGATGGACAAGTTCGCGCGACTGCACGACGTCTTGCGTGATACCGGTATCTTGCACGCTGGCAACCTGCACAGCCCGGAAAACTGCAGCCGTGAGCTGCTGGTCCTGGCGCATGCCCCCGATTACGTTGATCGCTTTCTGGACAATCAGCTGAGCTCGAAAGAACAACGACGCATGGGCCTGCCCTGGAGCGAGCCTCTGACCCGACGCACCACCCGCGCCGTTGGCGGCACCCTGCTGACCGCTGGACTTGCCCTGCGGCATGGCCTGGCCTGCCACCTCGCTGGCGGCACCCACCACGCCCATCATGACTTTGCCTCTGGCTTCTGCATCTTCAATGACCTCGCCATCACCAGCCGCTATCTGCTGGCTGCCGGTCAGGCACAGCGCATCCTGATCTTTGACTGCGACGTGCACCAGGGCGATGGCACCGCCCGCATTCTGGCTGATGACCGCGACATCATTACCGTATCCCTGCACTGTGCAGACAACTTTCCCGCGCGCAAGGCCGCCAGCGACTGGGATATCGACCTGCCACGCCAACTGGATGATGCAGGTTACCTGCAAACCGTCGACGACCTGCTCGGCTACCTGCTGCCCCTCTATCAACCTGACCTGGTGCTCTACGACGCCGGCGTCGACGTGCATCAGGACGACGCCCTCGGCCTGCTGGCCATGACCGATAACGGGATTGCCCAGCGTGACCGCGCCGTACTTGAGCATTGCCTGGGTCGCGACATTCCGGTTTGCGCCGTCATTGGCGGGGGGTATTCCGATGACCGCGCGGCCCTCGCACGCCGTCACGCCCTGCTGCACCAAGCCGCCCATGCAGTATGGCAAGCCCGGGGAATGGGGTAGACTGCGCCGATTTCCTCGTCCAAGGTGCCTGCACGTATGTCCAGCCCAGCTCCCGTAGTGATCATCGGCGGCGGCCCCGCCGGCCTGATGGCGGCTGATACCCTGAGCGCCGCAGGCACTGCAGTCGCGGTCTACGATGCCATGCCCTCAGTCGGACGCAAATTTCTCCTTGCCGGTATCGGTGGCATGAATATCACCCATGCCGAAGATTCCGCACACTTTATCCAGCGCTACTGCGAGGCCAGCGACTGGGCCGCCGAATGGATGCAGGACTTTGCCGCCAACGAACTACGCAACTGGATTCACGACCTCGGCATCGACACCTTCGTCGGCAGTTCCGGCCGCGTATTCCCTCGCGACATGAAAGCCGCCCCCCTGCTGCGCGCCTGGCTGCGCCGCCTGCGCGAACGCGGCGTCACCCTGCATACCCGCCACCGCTGGCAAGGCTGGGAGGGGGAGCAACTGCTATTCGACAGCCCACAAGGCCCGATCCGCGTCACCGCGTCCGCCACTATCCTCGCCCTGGGCGGCGGCAGCTGGGCCAGACTGGGCTCGGATGGTGCCTGGCGATCCTTGCTCGCAGAGAAAGGCGTCAACATCAGCCCGCTGCGCCCGAGTAACTGCGGCTTTGTGGCTAGCTGGAGCGAGCACTTGTCCAGCCGTTTCGCCGGCCACCCCCTCAAGCCCCTGATCGCCCGGGTAAAGGATGGCGATACATGGCTTGAACGCCGCGGCGAATGCGTGCTCACCCACGACGGCCTGGAAGGCAGCCTGATCTACGCCCTCTCCGCCCCGTTGCGCCAACAACTGGAAAGCGAGGGCCACGCCGACCTGCAACTGGACCTGGCCCCCGACCGCACCGCAGCCCAGTTGCTTACCGCCCTGAGCAACGCCCGCAAAGGCGATTCGCTGAGCAAACGCCTGCGCAGCAAAGCCGGCCTCGACCCTGTGAAGATTGCTCTGCTACACGAAGTCACCCCACCCGAGCAACTGCGCGACCCGGCAACACTGGTTCAGGCCATCAAACACCTGCACCTGCGCTTCAGCGCCACCCGCCCCCTCGACGAAGCCATCAGCTCCGCCGGCGGCGTCTGCCGCAATGCCCTGACCGAACACCTGGAACTGACAGCCCTGCCGAGGGTGTATTGCGTAGGGGAAATGCTCGACTGGGAAGCGCCGACGGGTGGCTACCTCCTGACCGCCTGCTTTGCCAGTGGGCGGCATGCAGCCAAGGAAATTTTGAAGAAAATTGATTTAGCAAATTAAACTCAGACGGGCAGCACAAAACTATGCTGGCGCGGTTACCAGCCGCCTGGTGCAGACCGTCGATGCACAGGGACGTGCATCGACGAGCCCCAGGGATGGCTCGCAGCGTGTCTGCACCAGGCGGCTGGTAATTGCGCCAAACACCAAGGCAGCAGGAATGCTGCCGTCGAGCTTACAGGGACGTATTCACAGCGTGTCCCGGCCGGCAGCACCAAGGTAACGCCCAGCGCACATGCAACAAAGCAATCCAAGAAGCCTTAACGAACCATCTTAATCCCCGACAACCGCGGCACCATCCAGCGCTCAAACAAACGTGGGAACAATCGCGCCAGCAAGCGTGCCCGCCAATCAACATTGGACAACACCAGCAAACGCTTGCGCTTCAAAGCGCCCAGATAAATATCGTCGGCAACATCGGTCGGCGAAGCCACTTTGAAGGGAGCACCGATGAACTGCTGACTGACCGAACCATCGCCGACCAACGCATTTCTGCGCATATCGGTCGCAGTAAAGCCCGGTGAAACCAGCATCACATTGACGCCCTGCTCGCGCACCTCCATACGCAAGGTATCAAACAGCCCGTGCAAGGCATGCTTGCTCGCATTGTAGGCACTGCGATTGAGCAAGGGCGCAAAGCCGGACAGCGAACTCAGTACGATGACCTGACCCTTGCGCTTGATCAGACTGGACAGAGCATAACGAGTGCAATGCAAGGCGCCATAATAGTTCACATCCATAATGCGCTTGAAGACGGCCATCTCGGTAGTGGCAAAGGCGCTGCGATGGGTAATGCCGGCATTATTGATCAGGATATCGATGCCACCAAACTGCTCCTCCACCTGACAGATCGCCTGCTCGCACTGCTGGTCATCCGCCACATCACAGTGAATCGCCAGCGCCTCGGCATTCAGCTTGTCGGCCAACTGCTGCTTGAAGGCGACCAGCGCCTCATCCTGCACATCCAGAATCGCAATCCGCGCCCCGCCCTGGGCAAAGCGCAACGCCAGAGCCCGACCGATGCCGGCACAGCCACCGGTAATCACCACCACCTTGTTATGAAATGCCTTGACCGCCATGGCCGACTCCGCCTGCTGATTGCTTGACACCTTGATTGCGTTAAAGAGTGCGCCAAAAGTACCAAGGCTGCAACCAGCCGGCTGCACCCGAGTACAACGCAAATGGTATGATCGGCGCTGATCTTCCGGAGCCCGCATGCTGAACGACGAACTCAAAAGCCAGATTCAGACGGCCTATCGCACCTTCCTCGAGAACAAGCAACTCAAGCCACGCTATGGCCAGCGGGTGATGATTGCCGAAGTCGCCAAGGTATTTGGTGGCATCACCCTCGACGAAGACGGTCGCCGCGACGGCGACCCTGCCATAGCCGTGGTCGAAGCCGGCACCGGTACCGGCAAGACCGTTGCCTACTGCCTGGCCGGCATTCCCATTGCCAAACACCTGGGCAAGCCGCTGGTGATTGCCACCGCCACCGTCGCCCTGCAGGAACAGATCGTGCTCAAGGACCTGCCGGACATTCAGCGCAACGCCGGGCTGGATTTCCGCTTTGCCCTGGCCAAAGGGCGTGGACGCTACGTCTGCCTGGCCAAGCTCGATCATCTGCTGCAAGACAACCAGGCCATGGCCAGTCGGCAACAGGGCTTTGCCGAAGAAGGCTTCAACCTGGCCGTCGACGAAGCGGGCCTGAAACTCTATACCCGCATGGTCGAAGCGCTGGCCAGCAACAAATGGGATGGTGAGCGCGACTCCTGGCCGGAAGCCCTGGAAGACCAGGACTGGTCGCGCCTGACCACCGACCATATCCAGTGCAGCAACCGCCGGTGCAGCCATTTCAATCAATGCGTGTTCTACAAGGCCCGCGAAGGCGTACAAAAGGTCGACGTCATCGTCACCAACCACGACCTGGTGCTGGCCGATCTGGCCCTCGGCGGCGGCGCCATCCTGCCCGACCCGCGTGATTGCCTGTATATCTTCGACGAAGGTCACCACCTGCCGGACAAGGCCATCGCCCACTTTGCCCACAATACGCGCCTCGCGGCCACCGCCGACTGGCTCGACCAACTGGACAAAAGCCTGAGCAAACTGCTGCTGCAAAACCCGCTACCCGGTGACTTTGGCCGCCTGCTGGAACAGGTACCCGCCCAGGCCAAAGACCTGCGTCCGCACCAGCAATTCATGCAACAGGCCATGGGCGAAGTCGCCGACTTTGCCAACAGTGAAGACTTTTCCGGGCATATTCGCCCGCAGCACCGTTTCGAGCATGGCCTGATACCGGATCATCTACGCGACATGGGCACCGAGCTGAAAGCCGGCTTTGGCCGCCTGAGTGACCTGTTGCAGCGGCTGGTCGACCTGCTGAAAGAAGCCATCGACGGCGAAGCCGTCGGCGTCCCCGAACATCAGGCCGAAGAGTGGTACCCGCTGTTTGGCGCACTGCAAGCGAGGGCTGCCACCAACTGGACCCTGTGGACGCAGTTCTGCCTGCAGGATGCCGAAGACAAACCGCCGACCGCACGCTGGCTGACACTGACCGAGGCCAACGACATCGACGTCCACGTCAGCCCGATCAGCGCCGCCGACACCCTGCGCCAATACCTCTGGCACAGCGCCTTTGCCGCCCTGGTCACCTCCGCCACCCTGACCGCACTCGGCCGCTTTGACCGGTTCAGCCACCGCGCTGGCCTGCCGAAAAGCGCCGTCTGCACCCTGGCACCCAGCCCCTTCCGCCATGCGGAAAAAGGCCTGCTGCGCATCCCCGATATTGGCGTCGATCCGAAAGACAACGCCGGTCACAGTGCCGCCATCATCAGCCACCTGCCCGACATTCTGGCTGGCTGCAGAGGAGCGCTGGTGCTGTTCTCATCACGTCGGCAAATGCTCGAAGTCTTTGGCGGACTCGACCCGGCCATGCGGGAAAAACTGCTGGTACAAGGCGATCTGTCCAAACAGGAGCTTATCCGCCAGCACCGCAAAGCCGTCGACGATGGGCACCAGAGCATTATTTTTGGCCTGGCCAGCTTTGCCGAGGGTGTCGACCTGCCGGGGCACTATTGCGAACACGTGGTGATCGCCAAAATCCCCTTTGCCGTACCCGATGACCCGGTCGAAGCGACACTGGCTGAATGGATCGAACGCAATGGCGGCAACCCCTTTATGGAAATCGCCGTCCCCGACGCCTGCCTGCGCCTGGTCCAGGCCTGCGGCCGCCTGCTGCGTACCGAACAGGACAGCGGCACCATCACCCTGCTCGACCGCCGGCTGGTGACCAAACGCTATGGCAAGGCGATACTGAATGCGTTGCCGCCGTTTCGGCGGGAAATAGAATAGTGAAACACCGGTTAATTGTTCCTGTGTCAGGTGGCCGGCAATACCACTTCGAGCAGAGGTGCATTGTTCTTGGCATTTTTTAGTAAACACTGATTAATTGCACAAATCTCTCGTAGCCCTGTTGTCGCTGACCAGTTCTGGACCGTTAGATGCCAGGGATGGCATCTACGAGCCCCCAGGGAAGGGTTTACGGCGTGTCCAGAACCGGTCAGCGACAACAGGGCTAGCGCACCCAAGTCACTTTAATCAGTGTTTACCTTGGAACGCGAATTCTGCACATTAGCTAGAAGGAGGAGATAGGCAATACCTCCATGCACCACCAATAAAATGAGTACCAAAACAACAACGGAGTAACCATGGCTGAAGTACAAGGGTATTTTGATCCGCGCTTTGAAAGCGTTCGCGCCTTGTTTGCCGAGCAACAAAGTGACGAACAGGCCCGTGGCGCCGCCCTCTGCGTCACCGTTGGCGGCGACACCGTGCTGGATCTCTGGCAGGGCGTAATGGACAAGGAAAACCAGCAGGTCTGGGAACAGGACACACTGGTCAACGTATTTTCCTGCACCAAGCCCCTCGGCGCCGTCGCCATCCTGCAACAGGTGCAAGCCGGCACACTCGAACTCGACGCCCCGGTAGCCAGAGTCTGGCCCGAATTCGCCGTCGCCGGCAAAGACCAGATCACCCTGCGCCAGATACTCAGCCACCGCTCCGGCTTGTCAGCCGTCAGCATCCCCTTGCCGCCAGAAGCCCTGTTCAACTGGCCCGCCATGACCCATGCGCTGGAACAGCAAACACCCTGGTGGCAGCCCGACAGCGCCCACGGCTACGCACCCGTCACCTATGCCTGGCTGCTCGGCGAACCACTGGCCCGGGCCAGCGGCGAAAGCCCCGGCGCCTACATCAACCAGCATATTTGTCAGGCCGCCGGCATGGACTTCTTTGTCGGCGTACCGGACAGCGACCTCGAGCGCATTGCCAGTGTGTCCCGCCTGCGCAACCAGTTTGGTGACGAGTATGCCCGCGCCCTGTTCATGAGCATGGGCCAGCCAGAGAGCCTGACCGCCAAGGCCTTTGGCAACCCGACCAGCATGATGACCAGCACCAACCGTACCGAATGGCAGCAAGCGGAAATCTTCTCCGCCAACGGCACCGGCAACGCCCGTTCACTGGCACGCTTCTGGCAGCTGATGGCCCATGGCGGCAGCCTGGACGGTGTGAGTTTGCTGGATAGTCAACTGGTCAACGGCATGCAACGCGAGCACAGCGCCGGCATGGACAAGACCTTGTTGGCCCCGACCCGCTTTGGCCTCGGCTGTATGCTGGAGCAAGACTATGAAGGCGGCGGCTATGGCATGGGGCCACAAGCCTGGGGCCATCCGGGGGCTGGCGGTTCACTCGGCTTCTGCGACCCCGAACGCCAGGTCGGCTTTGGTTATGTCACCAACACCATGGGACCCTATGTCTTGATGGACCCGCGGGCCCTCGCACTGAGCCGCGAACTGGCCCGCTGCCTGCAACAACTCGACTGAATTTGTCCGGCGTGAACTTGCTGCGGATCAATGCACCGACCGCAGCGAGTGCTAGCATTACTGCATAGACCAAGGAGAACCGGCATGACCCCATCCATTGCAGAGCTGCGCCGCGACTACACCCGTGACGGCCTCACCGAAAGCCAGGCCCCGGACGAACCCTTCGCCCTGTTTGCCGAATGGTTCAAGCAGGCTGTCGAGGTCGAATCCACCGAAGCCAATGCCATGATGCTGGCCACCGTCGATGCCCAGGGTCAGCCGCACCTGCGCACCCTGCTGCTCAAGGGCTTTGATGAGCGCGGTTTTATGTTCTTTACCAATTACCAGAGCGCCAAGGGCCAGCAACTGAAACAGCAACCCAAAGCTGCCATGACCTTCTGGTGGCACGACCTCGAGCGCCAGGCGCGCATCGAAGGCATTGTCGAACAGGTCAGCGCCGAAGAATCCGATGCCTACTACCACAGCCGTCCCATCGGTAGCCGTCTCGGCGCCTGGGCCTCACCCCAGAGCCAGGTGATTGCCGATCGCAGTGTACTGGAAGACCGCATTGGTGCCCTGACCAACGAGCACAGCGACAGCCCGCCGGATCGTCCACCGCATTGGGGTGGTTACCGCCTGGTGCCCAACCTGATCGAATTCTGGCAGGGCCGCCCCAGCCGCCTGCATGACCGGCTGAATTACCGCCTGGTCAACGGCATCTGGGTGCGCGAACGCCTGGCGCCCTGAACCCATCTTGCCGGAGCCCCCATGTCGAATTCCCCGACCAGCGCCCTGCTCGCCCTGCTGGATCACTACCAGCCGCAACGCCTGCTGTGCGTGAGTGTCGACCCGATTCCGGCAGCACAGGCCTATGCCGCAGCGCATCCTGATACTGAGGTTGTCCATTGCCGGGAAGTACCTGTACCCGAGGTCTGGCAACAGCAGCGCTACGATCTGGCGCTGGTCGCCGAGCAACTGGAGATACTCGACAAACAACGGGCTACCGAACTGCTGGCCGGCTTGCGCAATTTACTGGTCAACCGCCTGGCCGTTCTGGTGGATCTGAACCTGGCCAGCGACTGGCAGGAGAAAGATTTTTTCGCCCTCGCCATGCAGCGTCAGGGACACTTCCAGCAAGAGGAGCGCAGCCTGCACCTGTTCAGTTATGATCTGCAGGATTACAAACAGGTACCGGACTGGTTGAACGCCAAATATTGGGCCAATCCGGAGCTCTTTGGCAAATACTGGTGGTAAGCGTGACCCCGACGGCAACATCCCCCTGCCCCTGCGGCAACTCCAGACCTTATGCCGACTGCTGCCAGCCGTTGCACCAGGGCCACGAAGCACCCAGTGCCGAGCGCCTGATGCGCTCACGCTATTGCGCCTACACCCTTGGGCTGGTTGATTATCTGGTCAACACCACGTTGCCCGCGCAACAGGCCAGCCTGGATCGCAAGGCTATGCGTCAATGGAGCAGGCAAAGCCGCTGGCTGGGGCTGGAGGTAGTGGACAGCGAGGCGGATAGCCCGGAGAGCCAACAGGCCTGGGTGCGTTTTATCGCCCGCTGGCAGGACCCGAACGGCGAACAGCAGGCCCATGAAGAACACTCGGAATTTCGTCGCGAGCAGGGCCGCTGGTACTTTGTCGACCCGAATAACCCACTGAAACCCGGCCGCAATGCACCTTGCCCCTGTGGGTCAGGCAAGAAATACAAGCAGTGTTGCTTGCAATGAAGGAAAGACTAATCAAATCGCCTGAGTGCACCAGCGCCACCCCGGCTGCTATGGTTTTGCGCGATTAATCAGCCTTGCCTGAAAAGGGAGCCCGGGAACAGGAAAGATTACTTGTCTTGCAACTTCAAATGGCTGGTATCCGGCACATCTGCAGTCTGGTCTTTCTTCATCTCACCCATATCGCTGCCTACCGGCGCCAGGCTTAGCGCGGCCAGATCAATATCCAGTGGCGTGTAATCACGGTATTGCTCCTGCAGATCACTACCGACCGGCGCAATATCGTAGTCCGGCGCGTCCACCTCGGTAAAAGCAGCCATAAAACTGTCCCGCGGCTCCAGCTTGCTGCCCTTGCTCGCAGTCCCGGCGGATTCCTCAGCAGACTCTGCCGACGCAGGCGCCTCAGACGCAGGTTTGGCCGTCGGTGCAGCGTCCGTTTCAGATGCCATTGGCTCAACCACGCATACAGCCCCGGCGCGTTCAATCGCCTGGCGGTATTTATCCGCCGTCGCCGCATCCAGCCCCTGTTTGATGACAATTCGCTTACCTGAAAACAGGCGCTCCAGGTTGCCGTCTGACAACTGAAACAGCTGGCCCACCGCCGATCGCGCCAGCTCGGCATCGACTCCAGCCTGAATCTCACCCTGAAAAACCACCTGAAACTCTGCCATTTTCCTTCTCCCTCGCGGAAACCCGAATCAGGGCCTTTCCTTTAAGCCATTAATCGTTAGTATGGACAGAGAAGGGCTGCACGACAACTCCACTGATAATTGCAGCCAGTATCCCAAGGAGCAGAAGCCATGCCACAACGCATCTTGGTCATCAGCCTGACCATGTTCGGCCTTATGCTGTTATCCGGCTGCGCCATTCTGAATCCGGGCTATAGCAAACCAGACATCCATCTGGCCAATGTCGACATGCTGAAGTCCAACCTGTGGGAACAAAGCTTTCGCCTGCAACTGCGTATCGATAATCCGAATGATCGCAGCCTGCCGATTCGAGGCATGCATTATCAGGTGTACCTGAATGATATTCGGCTGGCCACCGGCGTCAGCAACAATCACTTTGACGTGCCCGCCTACGGCTCGGAATATTTTGAATTGAACGTACGCTCCAATTTGTGGCGTCACATAGTGGATATCGGCAAACTGGTCGAGAACCGCCAGCCTGTCACTTACCGCATTGAAGGCCACATCCGCACCGGATTGTTCATGGCCCGGACGATAACCTTGCGAGAAAGCGGCAGCCTGGATCCAGCCGATCTGAATCTCTGAGTTGAAACCATGCCGATTACCTTACTGCTAACCCTGCTTGCCCTGCTCATCATTGCCGGCCTCGGCTGGTACGCCCTGAGATTGTGGCGGCAGGTATGGCAGCGGCAAGCCGCCGTGCGTGACAACGAAGATGAACGTAATCAGCGCCTGGCCGAAGACATCGAGTTCCTGACCAATAGCCTGGTAACCCGGCAGGTACCTGTCATTGAAGGCAGCATTCGCATCAAGGTGCTCCTGGACAACTACTCCGGGGCCCTTAACAGTCAGCATGATTGTGAGATATTCACCCTGATTTACGATGCCACTGCACATATCCCCACCCATCAGGCGTGGAAAGCGTTATCGCCGAGTGAACGCAAACTGCATGAAAAACACATGCAGCAGCTGGAAGAAGAGCATGGCGAGCGGGTTACAGCCGCTGCTGGCCAGCTGAGCCGGGGCCTGAGCAACCCCTGAGGATATCGGGCCTACCGGCCAGCACATCTGGCTGGCCGGGTGCAGGAGCCTCCGAACAACGCCTTGCCTGCTCAGGCTTTCACGCTGAGCACGCAAGGCGTTATTCAGTGGCTCCTTAATGCCATCAGACTACCGAGTTACCGCCGTCAACCGCCAGCGCCTGACCCGTGATATGACGCGAGGCTTCCGAGGCAAAGAACACCGCAGCGCCCTTGATGTCATCCTCGCCGCCAATGCGACCCAAGGGCGTACCCTGCTTGATCACCTCGGTGACTTTCTCCAGTCCCTTGGCCATCTTGGTCGGGAAGTAACCCGGGCAAATGGCATTCACATTGATGTTGTACGGACCCCATTCACCCGCCAGAGCACGGGTCAGGTTGATGGCTGCGGCCTTGCTGGTGTTGTAGGCCACGGTATGAATACCGGTATTCGGCCGATTGCCCTTGAAACCGGCAATCGATGCAATGTTGATGATCTTGCCGGATTTCCGCGGCAACATGAAGCGTTTGCCCACAGCCTGCGCCAGCAGGAAGCAGACATCCACGTTCAGCGTCATCACCTTCTGCCAACCTTCATAACTGTGATCTTCAGCGGGTTGTCCCCAGCTGGTGCCGGCGTTGTTGACCAGAATGTCCACGGTACCGAAGGCCTGCTCTACCGCATCACAGAGTTTGTCTACCGGCTGGGAAGCCAGGTCACCCATATCGCAGGCAATACCGCCCGCCTCGATGCCCTTGCCTTTCAGCTCGGCCACGACCGCAGCCACTTCCTCGGCATTGCGCGCACTGATGAATACCTTGGCACCCTGTTCACCGAAAGCCTCGGCCATTTGCAGGCCAAGCCCCTTGGTACCGCCAGTGATCAGCGCAACTTTGCCGCTGAGGTCAAACAATTCTTGCATCTTCATGATGTGCTCCTTGGTGTTCAAAAAGTGATGCCCGGATGCTAACCAGTTAACTGCTGGCTGCCGACCATCAAAGGTAGCAGTGATATATGGCAAGCCGCCTGCCTTATCGAGAACAGGTGGCCAGCGGCAGGCAGCCAGCTGTCAGACAATCAGAACAACGCCAATTGCTCATGCAATGGGTCGTGGGCTGAATCCAGCCGCACGCCCACGCCGAGCAGGCGAACCGGGCGCAAGCCGCGGGCAAAGGCCTGGGCACAGAGTTCAGCATAGCCTTCAGGGGTTACCGGGGTGCCTTGCAACTCCATGGTGGTCTGAGTGAAGTCATGGAATTTGACTTTGACGAAGGGCTTGCTGATACGGTACTGCCCCTGCAAGGGGGCCAGACGCTTGGCCAGGCGTTCCAGCAGGCTGGGCAACTCGGCCAGGCAGGCCGCCAGATCCGGCAGGTCCTGATCATAGGTATGTTCGACACTGACCGACTGGCGTTGGCGCTCTACCACTACCGGACGCTCGTCCTGGCCATGCGCCAACTGCCACAGCCGCTGGCCAAAAACGCCAAAACGGCGCAACAAATCATCCTGCCGCCAGGTACGCACATCGCCACAGGTATCAATGCCCAGGCGCTTGAGGCGCTCGGCGGTCACCTTGCCGACGCCGTGCAGACGATCGACGGGCAAGGCACGGACAAACTCATCGACCTGATCGGGAAGAATGACGAACAATCCATCCGGCTTGTTCCAGTCACTGGCAATCTTGGCCAGGAACTTGTTGGGCGCGACCCCGGCAGACACGGTAATCCCCTGGGTATCACGCACGCGCTGGCGAATTTCTTGCGCAATCAGCGTGGCGCTGCCGCGGCAATGCTGGCTGTTGGTCACATCCAGATAGGCCTCATCCAGTGACAACGGCTGAATCAGCTCGGTGTAATCGGCAAAGATGGCGAGAATATTCTGTGAAACTGCACGGTATTCCGCCATGCGGCCGGGCACAATCAACAGCTCGGGACACAGCTTTTTCGCGTAGGCCGATGCCATAGCCGACCGCACGCCATAGGCACGTGCCTCATAGTTGCAGGTAGCAACCACGCCACGCTTGCCAGGGTCTCCACCCACTGCCAGCGGACGTCCGCGCAAACGCGGATCGTCCCGCATCTCGATTGCAGCAAAAAAACAATCGCAGTCAATGTGAATGATCTTGCGCACCGGCAGCCTGCCCTCAGGAAACAATGAGCTGATTGTATCAGCCCGGCATTACCTGGTTGCGGCCAGCTTCCTTGCCTTTGTACAAGGCGTCGTCCGCGCGTTTGATCAAACCTTCGAGACTGGTTTCATCCGGCTGACGAGTAACCACGCCAATGGTGGCAGTTACCTGAATATCCCGGGTGCCAATATCAATCGGCGTATTGGCGAGGGTCTCGATAAACCGCTGCGCGACAATGATTGCCTGTTCCTGCGTGGTATCGGGTAGCAGCACGACAAACTCCTCGCCACCGAGGCGACCGAGGATATCAATGTCGCGAAAGTTATCCCGACACAGTTGTGCTACACGGCGCAGTACTTCATCTCCGGCGGAATGTCCCCAGGTATCATTGACCTGTTTGAAGTGATCCAGATCGATAATACCCAGTGACATGGGTTGCCGAAGGCGCATGCTGCGAGATAACTCGCGGGCAAACAGTTGCTGATACTGATGGCGATTGTTCAGGCCGGTCAGGGCATCGGTGGTGGCCTGGTGCTGCAGCTGTTCCTGCAGGCGCTTGCGCATCTCTATTTCGCGGGTCAATTCCGCATTGAGCTGTGTGGATTGCTGGAAGAGTGCAAACTGCCTGCGTTGCAGCACATTGGCCCGCAAGGCACCAGCCCAACCGATGCCGATTGGCAAGCTGAAGATTACCAACAAGCCAACAAATTCACTCTCATCAAGGCTGCCCAGGTACAACAATACCAAGGCCGTTAGAACAGCCATATAGAAAGCAACAGGTACAGCCGCTTTCAAGCGGTTAGGCACCAACGCAATAACACCCAGAATCATCAGCAAGGTAACGGTTATGGTCCAGGACAGAATATCCGGACGATAGAAGTAGACCAACATGAACAGGCTGATGGCGACAACTTCCACCAACGAAATCCAGCGCCCTTGCACAGCCAGTTGTGCCTTGAAACCCACTGCAACAAACAGGGCGAGGATTAAGACCGAGGTTGCCAGTCGCATGGCCAGCAAGATAAAGAAATCGGTACCCGGGCCCAGCGTCAAATAATCAGGGATGGCAAAAATAAGCAACAGAAACATCCACACCAGCAACGCCAACTGCAACTGCCCGGCAACCAGTGGGGCATGCTGACGCAAAAACGCCTGCTCATGCTCTTTATTGCGGAATTCGCCCCACCAGGGCTTGATTGACCACTCGTAACCCTTGGCTACATGGGTGCTAATGGGTTGTCCCCATTTAAGGCAGCGAAAGCCCTTCAGCAAGTGGCGTGATGGCATGTCATCTCCTCGGCAGGGGCAGCTCAGGCGGCTACCACCACCCGATTGCGACCTTCCCGCTTACCCTGGTACAACCCCTTGTCGGCCCGGCGAATGATGTCTTCAATAGTGTCGTCATCAACCCTGACCGGAGTAATGGCAAAGGTTGCCGTCAGAGGAATGCTCAGGCTCTCGGCACCCAGTGGAGTACCGGCCAACTGTTCACGCAAGCGCTCAACCACCACCTTGGCCTGATCCATCTGGGTATCCGGCAACAACAGAATAAATTCCTCGCCGCCAAAACGCCCTACCACATCGGAGTGGCGCAGGGACTCGAGGAAAATACTCGCCACATGCTTGAGCGCCTGATCGCCCAGATCGTGGCCATGGGTATCATTGATCTGTTTGAAATGGTCCAGATCAGCAATGCCCAGCACCATGCTGCCACCCTGACGGGCACAACGTTCACGTTCACGGCGAAACAACATTTCGTATTGACGGCGGTTGCTGAGCCCGGTCAGCGGATCCGTAGTGGCCTGGCGTTGCAGCTCGGCCTCAAGCGACTTGCGTCGCTCAATTTCGTCACACAGTTCCTGATTCGAACGGTTGACCTCTTGCAGCAGGGAAAATTCCTGACGCTGAACCAACTGCAAGCGCCGGGATGCCACATAACCGGTGACGATAGGCAAGCACATGACCACAGACAAGGGCAGCAGGGTAGCAAGCTCACTGCCGCGAATCCCCAGAGACACCAGCGTGCCTACCAGACCAAACAGGGCAACCAGGTTGTTGTACATGAGGCGGTTGGGGACGAAAACATATATGGAAATCAGAATGATGCAGATCACACCGACATTCCAGGCGGCAATGTCCGGACGAATAAAGAAAATCACGAACATCAAAGGGAAGCCCAGAATTTCGGCCAGGGTCAGGGGCAGACTCCAGCTGGCCAGATTCGGACGCCGGTAAACCCAGACAATCAGACAAGCGATCGCGACCGCTTGCAGGACGCGCATGGTCATCAGGGTATAGAAACCGTCAGTCAGGCCGAGATCACCATAATCCAGCGAGCCAAACAACAACACCATGCCGGCCCAGATGGCCAATGCAATTTTCAGATGCCTCGCGGTACCCTGCTCCACATGCTTGAGAAAGGCTTTTTCCGTCTGCGCATCACGGAACTCGGCACGAAAGGGTGCCAGAGCGTAGGGATCATGGTTGGCTGTCACTCAGTCCACCTATGTCTTGTTTTTATGCGAGCAGCTGACATGAGACAGACTATCAAAAACGTCTCACCCAGTCATCATGTATCAGCTTTTGATAGTAACATAAACAACCGATGGCACTATGTCATCAAAGATTTATTTTGTGCACTGCCCTCACACTCCATTCAAGACCAAAAATGCTTTTTCATCAAATGCTTGACAGCCCATCGCAAATGCGTAGAATGCGCCACACACAGACGCGGGGTGGAGCAGTCTGGTAGCTCGTCGGGCTCATAACCCGAAGGTCGTAGGTTCAAATCCTGCCCCCGCAACCAGTTCAGAAACCTGTTGATGCACTGCATCAGCAGGTTTTTTTTCGGCCAGAATTCCAGCTATAGCTCACGCCCCCCCCCCCCCGCATTATTGAAGACACCCTGAAATCATCGCGACCTCTCCTCGTCGGCCCGGTTACCCTGCCTCATTGCTCACTTCCCACTGCAAAGACTCAGTGCTTACCGGCACCCTCTCTAAAAAAACGAGGCATGCACGACCTAGCCATGCAACGCGACTGCCATAGTCCGCCCGCCCCACCCTCGCAGGCATGACGTATGCGTGGCTTTTCACCCTTTTTTTTCCACCGACCGACCACTATAGCCAAGCGCGACATACAGCCCGACGAGTGGAGCAAATAGTTCTAACCGCGCGAGCCGCAGGCAGCTATCATTACGGAACAAGTCCGGATTATTCTGGTCTGACTTGAAAGATCCGTCTGCTGCCCCCAAAAATCAGCCTGCAGGGAAGCCATGACTAAGGCAGAACCCGCCTGACACATCAAGCGTTGCGATGTATTTCATGAGAATACGCAAACAACGCCAGTGATATAACAACAAAAAGGTCGCCACCATGAAACAACTACAATTGATCCGTGGAAAACTGCCCACTATTGCCGTTATTATCTTTGCTACCAGCCTGTTTCTGATTATTCCGAACATTACCTGATCACTGCCCTGCAGGTAGAATAGGGCTTTTACCCGACAGGGTTGTGCCCGTGACAGTGCCCGCCAATTCCGCCAATATCGACTGGACCCGTGATGGTCATCCATTCTCACGTCAGTTTGATGATGTGTATTTTTCCCGCGAGTCAGGTGTGGAGGAAACCCGCCATGTATTTCTGCAATGCAATCGATTGAGCGAACGCTGGGCCGGGTTATCTTCAGGCGCACATTTCACGATTGGCGAAACCGGCTTTGGGACCGGCCTCAACTTTCTCTGCGCCTGGCAGCTTTGGCAGCAGACGGCCCCGAGCAACGCCCACCTGCACTTTATCAGCTGTGAAAAATACCCACTGACCTCGGCCGACCTGTCGCGCGCCCTGCAACTCTGGCCCGAACTGGCCGAATTCAGTCGACAGCTGCTTGCGCAATACCAGGTCGTCAGCCCGGGCTGGCAACACTTCAGCTTTTCCTCGGGCCGTGTAACCCTGACGTTATTGATCGGCGATGTACTTGCCACCTTGCCGCAACTGGATGCCGGCAAGGGTATTGATGCCTGGTTTCTGGATGGCTTTGCGCCGGCCAGGAATCCGGACATGTGGCAACCTGCGCTCTACCAACAACTCGTGCGCCTGGCGTCACCCGGCTGCACCCTGGCCACCTTTACCAGTGTTGGTGACGTACGCCGCGGTTTGCAGGCTGCCGGTTTTGCCATGCACAAAACCCGTGGTTTTGGTCACAAGCGGGATATGCTCTGCGGTGAACTACGCGCGTCACCGACACCTGAATGGCAGCCGCCCTGGTATGGCCGCCCCACCTCAACCAATGGTCCGACAGATAAAACCGCCATTGTCATTGGTGCTGGCCTGGCTGGCTGCGCCACTGCCCATGCCCTGGCTTTGCGTGGCTGGCAGGTCAGCCTGATTGATCGTCACAATGACCTGGCCGCTGAAGCTTCGGGCAACCCGCAAGGCATTCTTTATTGCAAACTCTCGGCCCACGACACGGCCCTGTCCCGCTTTATTCTCAGTGCCTACAGTTATAGCCTGCGGCTACTGCAGTCTCGGTTACCTGTTGGGGAAACCAACTGGCAACCCTGCGGCGTGCTGCAACTTCCAGGCACGGCAAAAGAGCAACAACGCCAGGCTGCATTGGCCGCCAGCAGCCTGCCCGACGATTTACTGCAAGCCGTGAATAGTGAGACTGCCAGTCAACTCGCCGGCATCCCGCTTGATCGTGGCGGGCTATGGTTTCCAGCTGCCGGATGGGTCAATCCACCGGCACTCTGCCGGCGCCTAGTCGAACACCCGAACATATCTGTGCTATTGCACACCGAGGCGCTCACTCTGCAATCAGGGACTGATGGCTGGCAGGTACTGAATAACCATGACAGTTGTGTAGCCAGCGCTGCGCATGTTGTTCTCTGCACCGCGGCGGATACCCGCCAATTCATCCAGACCCGACATTTGCCACTCAAGGCCATTCGCGGCCAGATCAGCCACTTGCCCGCTACTGAAGAAAGCCAGGCATTACGCACAGTGCTGTGTGCCGATGGGTATATTTCACCGGCACGCCTTGGTGAGCATCACCTGGGGGCCAGTTTTCGCTTTGATCGCATGGACACCGAGCCCAGCGCAGAAGAGACCCTGAGCAATCTGGACCTGCTCGACAGTCTGGCCCCGGCCTTGAGCAACTTCTGGCCGCAGGCACGCACACACAGTGCCAACCTCAAGGCGCGTGCATCACTGCGTTGCACCTCGCCGGATTACCTGCCCTTGGTTGGGCCGGTAGCCGACGCCGGGCAGCTGCTCTACCGCTATGCCGAGCTGGGCAAAGATGCGTCAAAACAGCCGACCGCACCAGCACCCTGGTTGAACGGCCTCTGGGTCAATTGTGCCCATGGTTCGCGGGGCCTGATCAGTACGCCGTTGAGCGGTGAAATCATTGCGGCCTACCTCAGCGGCGAGCCGGCCCCGCTACCCGATGACCTGCTCAGAGCGCTGCATCCGAATCGTTTTGTGCTGCGCAACCTGATCCGCGGCAAGCATCAGCCACCCGACAAACCGATCCAGCCGTCGTAAAGCAACTTCCAGCCAGTGACAAAAAGGAATATATAGCAGAGCTGATAAATCAGCTTTTCGTTGCTCCGCTGCAGCAACCAGAACCCCATGCGCACGCCGATGGGAGCCAGGGGTAGCAATACAAGGGAAGTCCACAGATTAGCCGGTGAGAAAAGCCCCAGAAAAATATAGGCCGGCACCTTGGCCAGATTGACTACGGTAAAAAACACCGCGATGGTGCCCATGAGAATTGTCTTGTCCAGCCGCTGGGGCAGCAGGTAAATGTTGATCGGCGGCCCGCCGGCATGTATGCCGAAACTGGTGAAACCGGCAACCGCGCCCCAGAAGCCTCCGCGCAGGATATCCGGACCGCGCTGGGCCTGCACCTGGCGTCGCAACCAGATGTTGAGGGTGAAGGTAATGGCTATGACCCCGATCAGCAACTGGATGTGCGCCTCATTCAACAATTGGAAGGTAAGCCCTCCAATGATCACCCCGACCAGTGCCGAGGGAAGAATGATACGCAGGTTTTCCCGGTGCCAGCGTCCACGAAAGGTGCGCAGCGCGACCAGGTCCATGACACAGAGAATCGGCAGCAAGATAGCCGCTGCAACAATCGGGGATGCAACCAGGGCCATCAGGGGCACTGACAGAATGGCAATGTTGCCACCGAAGCCACCCTTGGCGATGCCATACAACAACACAGCAGGAATCGCGCAGAGATAAAACAGTGGATCGGTTATCATGCCCGGACTCAAGTTGCGATAAAACGCGCAGTGTAACACCCCACCCATTGTCATCCGAGACGTAGACAATATGCTGATTCCCTATCAGATGCTCGAAGCAGACACCCTGCAACGCCTGCTGGAAGACTTTGCCAGCCGTGATGGAACCGACAACGGCCATGCCGATCAGCTGAGCAGCCGAGTAGTCCAGCTACGCCGACAGCTGGAGCGCAAACAGGTGGTTATCGTGTTTCATCCGGATACGGCCGAGACCAGCCTGGCCGCCCGCCATGAGGTACCTTCGGAATGGTTGCAAGCACTGAAGTACAGCAACGAAACCTGAAAGTCATTGAAAAACAAAGATTTGCAGAGTAGCAAGCGGATTATTACAGCTACCGGCAGCCAGCAGCATTTAATAGCCACAAAAAAATCCGTACACTAGGTGTATAGAAGTTTTATCTGCCCGCCTATGCCCAGGAAGTTACCAGCTCTGAAAAGCGGCAGCAGCGATATCATCACGAAGGAGATGTCGTGGACTTAGCGACACTGATCGGACTTATTGGCGCACTTGCCATCATTGCGTTGGCAATTATTCTGGGTGCATCCAGCGAAGTATTTCTCAGCGTACCATCACTGTTGATCGTTGGTGGTGGGAGCCTGTTTGTCGTACTGGCCAAGTTCAGCATCAATCAGTTTATTGGTGCCATAAAAGTCGCTGGCCGTGCTTTTTCCTTTCGCCTGCCCGACACCGAAGACAGCATCAACGAGTTGGTCGAACTCGCAGGTATTGCCCGCAAGCAGGGGCTGCTGGCTCTCGAAGATCAGGAAATCAACTCCAAGTTTCTGCAAAACGGTATGCAGCTATTGATCGACGGCCATCCTCAAGAGACCGTCAAGGCCATTCTGGAAAAGGAACGCCTGCTGACACTGGATCGCAACCGTTGGGGAGCCAAGATTTTTTCTGCCATGGGCGATGTGGCGCCAGCCATGGGCATGATCGGCACCCTGATCGGCCTGGTGCAAATGCTGTCGAACATGGACGACCCCAAATCCATTGGCCCGGCCATGGCTGTCGCCCTACTGACGACGCTCTATGGCGCGATGTTGGCAACCATGATTTTCATTCCCATTGCCGACAAGCTTACCCTGCGCATGACCGAAGAATCGCGTATGCAAGCACTATGGATTGATGCTCTACTAGCCATTCAGGAAGGTACCAACCCCCGCGTCATCGAGCAGTTGCTGAGCAGCTATCTGCCGCCTTCCAAGCGCGACAAGGAAGCAGATCCAGCGGAGCCGGTATAATGGATCTTGAGCAGGAAGACGAACCTAAAGGCCCCGCAGCCTGGGTCATGACTTTCGCCGATCTAATGTCGCTGTTGATGTGTTTTTTCGTCTTGCTGCTGTCATTTTCCGAAATCGACGCGATGAAATTCAAGCAGATTGCTGGCTCGTTGCAAGCCGCTTTCGGCGTGCAACGCGACGTACCCGCCACCGACATCCCCATGGGTACCAGCCCGATTTTCGACGATTTTTCCCCGGGCATTCCGGAGCCAACACCGATAGAAGAAGTACGCCAGACAACCAGTGAACAACTGCCGCAACATGACACCCTGCGCGAGCAGCTGGAAGCTGCAATCGAACAGAAAATTGACCTGACTGCTCTGGCTCAGGTAAAAACAACCGCAGATAGCTTGTCCGAACTCCTAGAAGAAGAAGTAATGGACGGCAAAGTCAACATACTCAGTGATCGCAAGCGGGTGATCATCCGGGTCGAGGAGCGTGGCTCTTTTCCCTCTGGCTCTGCAGACATGACCTATGAATTCGAAAGCATGTTGCTGGATATATCCGAAGTACTATCGCGCATGCCCGGCGAAATCACCGTCGAGGGACACACTGACGACATCCCGATCAGCACCGCCCGCTTCCGCTCCAACTGGGACCTCTCTGCCGCCCGCGCCTCTTCGGTAGCCAACGCCCTGCTGCAAAGCGGCGCCGTTGAACCTCACCGCTTGCGCGTCCAGGGCTATGCCGACACCCGTCCACGCGCCAGCAATGATTTCCCCGATACCCGCGCCCTGAACCGCCGGGTGGAAATCATCATCGATGCTTCCAGCCCACTGGAAGAATACGAAGCCCGCTTGCGTGCCCTGATTGACAATGACCTTGATCAACTGGTCAAAGAACTGGAACTGCAGGACGGCCCTCAGCAATAAAGCCTGATACCGCATGAACGACCGGGCTTATGAAGCTGGCACCGGCCCAACAGCAAGCAGTAGACTGCATTTTTAACCAACGAGAACCCGCCATGTCATTTGCCGAAGAACTCAAGGCCCAACTGGATATTCCGGTCATCGCCTCACCACTGTTTATCATTTCCAATCCCGCCTTGGTGGCCGCTCAATGCAAAAGCGGTATTGTCGGTTCTTTTCCGGCGCTTAATGCGCGCCCCGCGGAGGTACTGGATGAGTGGCTGCAACAATTGACCAACGAGCTCTCCGAATACCGTGCCGCCAATCCGGACAAGAAAGTTGCCCCCTTTGCGGTCAACCAGATTGTGCATCAGTCAAATGACCGCCTGCAGCATGACCTGGACTTGTGTGCCAAATATGAAGTACCCCTGATGATCACCAGCCTTCGCGCTCCGCATGAGGCCGTCGAGGTGGCGCACAGTTATGGCGGCAAGGTTTTTCATGACGTCATCAGCGTCCGCCACGCAGAGAAAGCAATTGAAGCTGGCGTAGACGGTCTGATACTGGTCTGCTCTGGTGCAGGTGGGCATGCCGGAACCTTGAGCAACTTTGCCCTGGTCTCGGAAGTGCGCAAATTCTATGACGGCCCTATTGCCCTCTCCGGCTCGATCAGCCAAGGCAAGCAAATCCTTGCCGCTGAAGCCATGGGGGCAGACTTTGCCTATATCGGCACCCGCTTTATCGCCACCCATGAAGCCAACGCCGACGAAGCTTACAAACAGATGCTGGTCGATAGCAGCGCCAGCGACATTGTCTATTCCAACCTGTTTACCGGGGTGCATGGCAACTACCTGCGCGGCAGCATCGAAAAATCCGGTCTGGATCCGAACAACCTGCCCGAAGGCGACAAAAGCAGTATGAAGTTCGGTTCTGGTGGCAGTAACAAGTCCAAAGCCTGGCGCGACATCTGGGGTGCCGGTCAGGGCGTGGGCAATATCGATCGGGTGCAGTCGACGGCAGAGGTTGTGGCCGAGCTGAAGCAGGACTATCTCGCGGCTCGCAAGCGGTTACTGGGCTAAGGCCTAAAGCGCATCCAGAGTGATAACCTGGCCACTTTGCCCCAGCCGCTGGCAGTGGCCAAGCCATTCACCCAGAAATACGTTCAACTGGTGCTTCTCATCCGGCTGCAACATCTGTTCATTCGGATAGGGATATACACCGGAAAAACGCCGCTGATCATAGGCTGCCACCACTTCAGCCATATTGGCGTCATGATAGAGTCGCACTTCCATTTGCAACGCATGCAGCCACGGATTTCGCCGCGGATAGTGCAGCCGCACGGTGCTGGTGTACCGGCAACGCTCAATAATCTGGATCAGCAGGGTTTGCCCCGGTTGATCAGCATGCTGCAGGACTATCTGCCATTGATCGCGTTCCTGCCAATTCGGCATCAATCGCTGCAAGCGCAAATAGTTCATCTCGCAAATGGCCTGCAGGCCCGCCAGATCGACGCTGTATCGGCGCCTGCGCAACGCCATCATGGCCGTGGCCCCGCATCAGCACGAATACGCTCGCCATGCAAAGCCAGCCATTGCAGACTGATAATGCTGGCAGCGTTGTCAATCCGCCCCTTCTCCATGGCTGCCAGGGCATCGGTACGTGTCCAGACACTGACGCGAATATCCTCTCCCTCACTTTCCAGGCCATGAATTCCCCCCACCCCACGGCTATCGACCAGCGCAAGGTACAGATGAACCTGTTCATTGCTGCCGCCGGGGGAAGGAAAGTAACGGGTGATCGGCTCCAGCCGATGCAGTTGCAGACCGGCTTCTTCATCCGCTTCGCGATGGGCAACTTCTTCCGGCGCTTCATCCTTGTCGATCAGCCCCGCCACCAGTTCGATCATCCAGGGGTGATTGCTCTTGTCCAGTCCGCCAATACGCATCTGTTCCAGCAGCACCAGGCTGTCTTCCCAGGGATCGTAAGGCAGCACACAGACGGCATCATGGCGCACAAACAATTCACGGCGCAGCTCTGGCCCCCAGCCTCCGGCAAACAGGCGATGGCGCAAGCGCAGAACGTCCAGGCGATAAAAACCCTGGAACACAGTATCGCGCTGAATGATGTCGACATCGTCGGTGGTAAAGGTCACGGCTACTCCCAAGCGAAGGCTTCAAGCTATTGGTTACAAGCTACAAGCAACCGGTCGCCAGCTGCAAGTGCCAAATCTACCAGGGTTGTAACCTGAAGTCGGTAGCCAGGCTCAGCGATTGGTCAGCATGAACTCGGTTGCCAAAGCGGACAAGGCCCGAATCCCGGTCAGCAGTGCGTCATCATCCACCATAAATTCCGGCGAGTGATTGGGCGCTGCGCGCCCCATCTGCTCGGGTGGTGTTACTCCCAGAAAAAAGAACACGCCAGGGACTTGCTGGGCAAAATAGGAAAAGTCTTCGGAACCGGTTACCAGCGGCGATGGAAATACCCGGTCATTCGCTGCGCGCTTGAGGGTCGGCAGCATCTGCTCGGTCAACACCGGTGAGTTGACCGTAGTGGCATAGTTGTCAATGATGGTTACCTCCGCTTCGGCGCCCGAAGCCAGCGCGATCTGCTCGGCAGTACGGGTAATATTGGCATTGACCTGCTGTTGTACATCATCCCCAAAAGTACGCACGGTGCCGGTCATTTCCACGCTGTCGGGAATAATATTGTGCCTGGTACCCCCATCGATGGTGCCGATAGTGACCACGGCAGGGGCTGGCATCAGGTTGGTTTGCCGGCTGACAACGGTTTGCAGGCCGTTGATGATTTGCGCGCTGGCGACAATCGGGTCCACGCCATTCCAGGGCTGAGCACCATGGGTCTGCTGCCCGCGCACACGAATATGCAAGTCACCTCCCGCAGCCATGATCGGACCACCACGATAGCCAATCACACCGGTCGGGGCCGCAGAGGTGACATGCAAACCGAAAATGGCGTCGACCTGAGGATGTGTGAGGACACCCTGCTCCACCATCAGGCGGGCACCGAAATGGCGCTCACCGTCGTAGACATAGTCACTGGGACCTTCTTCCGCCGGTTGGAAAATGAATTTGACGCTACCGGGAATCTGCTCACGGTGCTCGGCGAGGTTCTCTGCCACCGCCATCAGAATGGCGACATGGGCATCGTGACCGCAGGCATGCATGACCGGCATCATCCGGTCGTGGTATTCCTGCTCCACCTCGGAGGCGAAGGGGAGCCCGGTCTGCTCGCGCACGGGCAAGGCGTCCATATCCGCGCGCAGGGCCACCACGGGCCCCGGCTTGCCACCCTCCAGCAGCCCGACGACACCCGTGGTACCGACACCGGTCTCGACCTGCATACCCAGCTCTCGCAGATGCTCTGCCACCCGTTCTGCGGTGCGAAACTCCTGATTCCCCAGCTCCGGGTGCTGGTGAATATCATGCCGCCAGGCAATCGCCTTTTGTTCCAGACTGGCGGCAGAGGTCAATACATCATCGGTCAGGGTATTGCCCATCGCAGGCACAGAGAGGCCGGCAACTGCGCACGCGAAGACGCAGCCAGTGATTATTTTGTTCATGGTTAACTCGCTATTGGTTCTATCCGTTCAGGGTAAAGCAGTGACTGATACTCGCCTGGCGAGCAGGCATACCAGTGTCGAAAAACGCGGTAAAACTGCGCCGATTGCCGGTAGCCCAGCCGCTCGGCAACGTCATCCACGGAGCAAGATTGAGCCAGGTAAGTGTGGGCCAGGGACTTGCGCGTGTCTTCAACGAGATCCCGAAAAGTAACGCCGGTAGCCTTGATATGGCGCTGCAAGGTACGCCGACTGACAGCCAGCAAACTGGCGCATTGGTCAATATCCCCCTGGCCTTGACGGTAGAGCAGTGGCAACAACAGCGTCACGGCGCAGCTCCATTCGGCTGCAACGGCATCCCGCAACAAATAACGCTCGCGCCTGGCCAGCCGTTCTACCGGGCAAGGCTGCCAGGCAAGAGGTGCAGTCAACCTGGCAGCAGGCAAATGAATCAGACTACTGCAGGCCCCTGCGTGAACGCTGCTGGCTGGTTCAGCGGCTGTCAGGCCCGCAGCGGGCATATCGGGGAGTACGGCTGAGTCAAGAATACCCAGCGCAACCAGGGTACGCATCAGCCCATGGAAAAAGGCAGCGTGCTGGCTTGCAGCACTGGCAAGCTGACTATCGGTGGTCAGGTGCAGGGTGAACCACTGGGGCCCTCTCGACAGGGTCAGGGACATCCCTTCTGAATTGATCCGACAGTAACGACAGAGCAATACCAAAGCGTCCGCGCGGGTGAGCCCGCCTGCGAGATAGGTCTTGCTGAGTAATTCAGGAGAGTAATCGAGGGTATCGAAGGCCTGGGTCAAGAGTGCAGGGGCACCGGTGGCCAAGGTCAGCTCGCTGATCAAGGAATCCAGTATCTCCAGTGGAACCCGTCTCTGCTGCAAAAGACGCGCATCCGCTGACAACCGCCTCAGGCGCTCGCCAACCTGCCGGTCAGGCAGCACATTGCGCAAGGCTTTCAGCGTGGTGCTGAAATGCTCGCTGGCCACGGACAGTTCGGTCTGGCGTCGATTCATGCCTGATCTCATGGTGCATGCAGACTGCGCTGCAATCAGCTCCTGCCACTCAGGAGCCCCACACTGATTCTAGGCTGCTGAGTGTTGACCACAAGTGCAAAAGGTGACAATCCGTATTGGCTCAGGCACGCATAGGCGTGCCTGATTCAACGCATATCGCCAGCAAGCCGGACGATCAGACCTTCTGGTACAACTGTGACCCGGTCTTGCGGAACTCCTCGGACTTGGCCTTCATACCCTCTTCCACCGCCAGATCGACCGCTTCAATACGCTGTTCGGCAGCGTATTCGCGCACTTCCTGGGTGATTTTCATCGAGCAGAACTTGGGGCCGCACATGGAGCAGAAGTGTGCCACCTTGGCCGAGTCCTTGGGCAGGGTTTCATCGTGGAAAGAGCGTGCAGTATCCGGATCCAGGCCCAGATTGAACTGGTCTTCCCAGCGGAACTCGAAACGCGCCTTGCTCAGCGCGTTGTCACGAATCTGCGCGCCCGGGTGCCCCTTGGCCAGATCGGCGGCGTGGGCGGCGATCTTGTAGGTAATGATACCGGTCTTGACGTCATCGCGATTGGGCAGACCCAGGTGCTCCTTGGGCGTGACGTAGCAGAGCATGGCACAGCCGAACCAGCCGATCATCGCCGCGCCAATGCCGGAGGTGATGTGGTCGTAGCCCGGAGCAATGTCAGTGGTCAGCGGCCCCAGGGTATAGAACGGCGCTTCGTCACAGCATTCCAACTGCTTGTCCATGTTTTCCTTGATCAGATGCATGGGCACATGGCCGGGACCTTCGATCATGCACTGGACATCATGCTTCCAGGCCAGCTTGGTCAATTCACCCAGGGTTTCCAGCTCGCCGAACTGGGCTTCGTCGTTGGCATCGGCAATAGAACCCGGGCGCAGGCCGTCACCCAGCGAGAAGGAGACATCATACGCCTTCATGATCTCGCAGATGTCTTCAAAGTGGGTGTACAGGAAACTTTCCTTGTGGTGCGCCAGGCACCATTTGGCCATGATCGAGCCACCGCGTGAAACGATGCCGGTCACCCGCTTGGCGGTCATCGGCACATAGCGCAGCAGCACGCCGGCATGGATGGTGAAGTAATCCACGCCCTGCTCGGCCTGTTCGATCAGGGTATCGCGGAAGATTTCCCAGGTCAGGTCTTCGGCCACGCCGTCGACCTTTTCCAGCGCCTGATAAATAGGCACGGTACCGATCGGCACCGGCGAGTTGCGGATAATCCACTCGCGGGTTTCATGGATGTTCTTGCCGGTGGACAGGTCCATCACGGTGTCCGAGCCCCAGCGAATCCCCCAGGTCATTTTCTCGACTTCTTCTTCAATCGAGGAACCCAGCGCCGAGTTGCCGATATTGCCGTTGATCTTGACCAGGAAATTACGCCCGATGATCATCGGCTCGATTTCCGGATGGTTGATATTGGCCGGAATAATCGCGCGGCCACGGGCCACTTCGTCGCGCACAAACTCGGGGGTGATTTCTTTCGGGATGCTGGCACCAAAGCTCTGACCCGGGTGTTGCTGCTTGAGCAGACCGGCTTCACGCGCCTCCTGCAGCTTCATGTTCTCGCGGATGGCGATATATTCCATTTCCGGGGTAATGATGCCCTTGCGCGCGTAATGCATCTGGCTGACGTTATGCCCCTGTTTGGCCC
Organism: Halopseudomonas salegens; assembly: GCF_900105655.1. NCBI lineage: Bacteria > Pseudomonadati > Pseudomonadota > Gammaproteobacteria > Pseudomonadales > Pseudomonadaceae > Halopseudomonas > Halopseudomonas salegens. The sequence goes on along the minus strand of NZ_LT629787.1, from coordinate 883,800 downwards.
GGCGCGGGGTGCGCACGTGAGCGAAACGCATATGATCCAGTGATGGATCGGACAGACGGGCATTGCCGAATTCCGAACTCAGGCTGGGCAGAATCTCGGTATCCCCGCGCTCCTCGATCCAGGCCGTGCGCACCGGTTTCAGACCGGCACGCAGATCGATAGTCGCCTCGGGGTCGGTATAGGGGCCGGAGGTGTCATACACAGTAACCGGCGGGTTGCGCTCGCCACCCAGATCGGTCGGGGTATCCGCCAGGCTGATCTCGCGCATGGGCACGCGAATGTCAGGACGTGATCCGGTGACGTAGATCTTGCGCGAATTGGGCAAAGGCTGGGTCGCGGCGCTGTCAGCGCCCGAATTGGCAATCGCGGTATCAGACAACTTGCTGTTCATTGTTATGCTCCACTGCATGGAAAATCGCAGGGAACCGAAAGGGCGAGCTAGGTCGGGTGGCGGTAAGCCACGAGTATGCGGCACGCATCTCGATTCCTACGCCGGTGCAAACCGGTTCAGGTTCAACGGGTATTATCTCAGCCGGCTTTCACGGCACCCCGTCAAGATGAACAGCCAGCGTAAAGTAACCCTCAAATCGGTGCAACACTGCAATTGATGAAACACATTGTTCCCGGAGCCCGCGCAGACTTGTCTTGACCATCTCCCGGCAGGTCTTTAGCCTTGGGAGATTATCCCTACCATGCAAAGGAAAGACCGCATGTTGCGCCCGCTTACTCTGGCCTGCCTTCTGGCTGGCCTGGCAACTCCCGCCCTGGCTACTGACTTGCTGACCATTTATGAAGAGGCTCTGGAAAACAGTGCCGATCTCGCTGCCGCTCAGGCTGACAGCATGGCGCAGCAGGAAGTGCTGCCCCAGGCCCGTTCACAATTGCTGCCCAATCTGGGCATTGGCGCCGGCATTGCTCGAGAAGAAGTTGACATCGATGGTCGCAACCCGCAAACCGGGGCGGGCGATGAGCGCTACACCACCAAGTATTTCCAGGCCAGCCTTACCCAGCCCCTGTTTCGCGCTGACCGCTGGTTTGATTACCAGTCGGCCAAGTATCTCAGCCAACAGGCACAAGCCGAGTTTTCCGCCACCCAGCAGGCACTCATCCTGGAAGTAGCCGAAGCCTATTTCAATGTCTTGCAGGCCAGCGACAACCTGGCTACCGCGAAAGCCGAAGAAGCGGCCTTTGAGCGCCAGCTTGAACAGGCGCGTGAACGTTTTGAAGTCGGCCTGTCAGCACGCACCGACGTTCTCGAAGCTCAGGCGGGCTATGACAGTGCGCGCGCAGCACGACTGACCGCACAAACCAACCTGGATGTCAGCTTTCAAGCCGTCAATCGCCTGACCAACAATGACTATGAGCGTCTTGATGGCATCAGTCATGACTTGCCGATTCTGCCCCCCACGCCGCGCAACATGCAGCAATGGGTGGAAACCGCCAGCCAACAGAATCTGGACCTGGCCGCCGCGCGCCTGTCAGTTGACAGTGCCGGTGAGGCCTTGCGCAGCAGCCGCTCTGGCTATGCACCGAGCGTCGATGCCTTTGTGCGTTATCAGGACAACCGGGGCGGCAGCAATATGGGGGGCAGCGGTTTTGATTCACGCACCACCCAGGTCGGTGTGGAGCTGAGTATGCCCTTGTACACCGGTGGCGCGACGAGTTCGCAAGTGCGCGAATCGAGCTACCGCCTGAGTCAGGCCGAGTTCTCCAGTGATGCCCTGCTGCGCCGCGTGGTCGAGACGACCCGCAACCTTTACCGCACAGTAACCTCCGGTGTGGAAGAAATCGATGCCCGTCGCCAGGCTATTCTCTCTGCTCAGGCCGCGCTGGATGCGACCGAGACCGGTTATGAGGTCGGTACCCGCAATGTGGTGGATGTACTGGACGCGCAACGCAACCTGTTCCGCGCTGTGCGCGACTACAATACCCTGCGTTACAATTACATCATCAACAACCTGAGTCTGAAACAGGCGGCTGGCACACTCAGCCCCCAGGACCTGCAGGATCTGTCGCAATGGTTGAACCCGGACTATGACCCTGACCGCGATTTCATCCCGCCCTTCACTGATGAAGAAACCCGCGAAATGTCTTACGGCCGCCCATCATCGGCACCGGGAAGCAATGCGCCTGCCAGTCCGCGCAGCAGCTTCTGATCAACAGCTGATCGATTGAAGCCCAAAAAACACCCGCCAACTGGCGGGTGTTTTCATGTGCGCGGTCTGGCACGCCGGGTGGGTTCCGCCTGCAGGGGATCGTCCGGCCAGTAATGCTTCGGATAGCGCCCTTTCATATCCTTTTTGACCTCGGCATAACTGCCCTGCCAGAAACCGACCAGATCCTGGGTGATCTGCAGCGGCCGCTGCGCCGGAGACAACAGGTGCAACGTCAGCGACACTCTGCCACCGGCAATGCGTGGTGTTTCACGACTTCCAAACAACTCCTGCAGGCGTACCGCCAATACCGGATTGTCTGCCAGATAATCAATGCGAATACGCGACCCCGTGGGCACACGCCAGTGTGTCGGAGCCTGCAGTTCGAGCTGCTGCGGTAACGGCCAGGGCAACAGTGCATACAAAATACTGGCCAGGTCAAGACGGGCAAAATGACTCAATCGACTGACATTATCCAGATACGGGGCCAGCCAGTCTTCCAGCGAGTCCAGCAAAGTCACATCGCTCAGGTCCGGCCATTGCGAATCAGCACCCGCCTCCAACTCCAGGCTGCGCAGCAAGGCAACCCGTGCCTGCCACTGGCGCAGGACTGGTATCCATGGCAAGAGGTTAAGCCCCTGTTTGCGCACGACGGCACACAGGGCCCTGTTGCGCTGCTCTGGATCCAGTTCCGGCAAAGACTCACGGCTGACCACCAGAGCGCCCAGGCGCTGCTGACGCTCAGCCAACAGGGTTTCGCTGCGTGCATCCCATTCCAGGGTATCTTGCACCTGCAGCAAGTCCGGCTGGCAGTGCAGCAATGCGTCCAGGTCAAGCGCTGCTGCCTGGAATATGCGTGCATTGCGCTGCTGGCGATGGCCACCAAGTGCGCTGATGACCAGCCACGGCTGTTGTTGCAGCGCATCGACGTCACCAAAGGCGGCCGCCCGGCCATTGGCCAACCGATAATCACTACCCGAGTCCCCGCGCCGCTGCGCTATGCGGTCGGGATAAGCCAAAGCCAACAGCACCCCGACAGCCGCAGACTCGGTCAGTTCAATCGGGGCGATTGATGCTGCATGACTGGCGAGCATGCGATGCCACTGAGCAGCCAGTTGCTTGACTCGCTGCCAGGCCCCACGGTCAATACCGGCTTCGCTGCGCGCATCACTGAACAATGCCAGACGACGACTGATATCCGCATCCATTACCCCGCGCAACACATCGCGCTCACTGATCAATGCCGCCAGTTGCGCCGCCAGTTCTCCGTATCCCAACAGCCTGCCTCGCAACAGCATATGCGCCAGACGAGGGTGCATGGGGAGCGCGGCCATGGCTTGGCCATGCTCCGTGATCAACCAGCTTTCACCCCGGCGTTCCAGAGCCCCCAACCGCTCCAGCAGCTCTCGCCCCTGTTGCAGCGCCGCGGCAGGTGGCGCATCCAGCCAGGCCAGCTCCAGCGGATCCTGAATCCCCCACTGCGCCAGTAACAGGGCCAGCGGCGCCAGATCAGCCTGGAGCATCTCTGCCGGTGTTTGCGCAGCCAATTGCGACTGCTGCTGCTCTGACCACAGCCGATAACAATAGCCCGGCCCCAAACGCCCTGCCCTCCCAGCCCGCTGCTCAGCCGCGGCCCGGGACACGCGTTGGGTTTGCAGCCGCGTCATGCCACTGACCGGATCAAATACCGCCGAACGGGCCAGGCCAGCGTCGACCACGCTGTCAATCCCCTCGATAGTCAGACTGGTTTCAGCAATACTGGTCGCCAGGACGACCTTTCGCTGCCCTGTCACAGCGGGTTGAATCGCCCGACGTTGGGCAGCAAAATCCAGATCGCCATAGAGAGGAGCCAGCAAGATATCCGGCTGTCTCTCCAGCGCATCAGCCAACAGTGACTCTACGCGGCGAATCTCACCGACACCGGGCAGAAAAACCAATACACTGCCTCGGGTTTCGGCCAGTGCCTGCTGCACGGCCTGCACCACCCTCGGCTCAATCGCCGTACCCGGCTGATAAGGACTCAGATAGTTGACCGTCACCGGATACTGGCGTCCCTCGCTGGCCACCACCGGAGCATGGTTCAACAACTGACTTACGGCTGCGCCGTCCAGGGTGGCCGACATCACCAGCAAGCGCAGGTCATCGCGCAGCAGCTGCTGGCTCTGCAAACACAGCGCCAGGCCCAGATCGGCGTCCAGACTGCGCTCATGAAATTCATCAAAAATCACCAGCCCGATACCGGGGAGCTCGGGGTCGGCCTGCAACAGACGCTGCAAAATGCCCTCGGTGACCACTTCGATGCGGGTGTCAGCACTCACCCGTGACTCGAGGCGTATACGGTAACCCACCCGCTGACCAACCGGTTCGCCGAGTAATTCCGCCAAACGTTCAGCTGCCGCCCGCGCCGCCAATCGACGCGGTTCGAGCAGAATGATCTTCTGCCCTTGCAACCAGTCGGCCTGGAGCAGTGCCAGCGGCACCAGGCTGGTCTTGCCCGCGCCCGGTGGTGCTTGCAACACCACTGATGGGTGTTCGGTGAGTCGTTGCTGCAACTCTTCCAACACCTGTTCGACCGGTAACCCCACTTTGCCTCCAACGATCCCAAGAATTGCGGTGTCAATGTCCCTGCGCAAGTATACTGCATGCCCCGATCTGGCTTGATCCCTGCGTCGCGCGCACAAAAAAGCCGACTGGCGAGAGTCGGCTTTTTCGTTTGCTGTCCACCCCTGGCCGTGTTGGCAAGTGCCTGTTCCCCTGCCTTGTGGGCGAGGTGATCGGCTGGCATGGCACCTGGTAAGGTGTTCTGCCCCGGCGCGCCGGGTAAGCGTGCTGGCTGGACAACCGATCATGGCGTTGATTCGATAGGGTTAGATTACGCCTCCTTGCGTGAAATTTCTTGCCTTTTATTGCATAAAATACGACTATTTGCGCAATAAATTATCTTCTTATGAGGTTTTTATGCAACAGGATAAAACCCTTGCTGCCACAGCGCACAATCTTGACCGTTTTGACCTTAAAATTCTCGCCGCAATGCAACAGGATGCTCGTATCAGCAATCAGGAGCTGGCGGAACGCATCGGGCTGTCACCATCGCCCTGCTCCCGTCGGGTCAAGGCACTGGAAGATGCCGGCTACATACGCCAGCAAGTTGCCTTGCTCGACCCGGCCAGGCTCGGCCTGAGCCTGACCGCCTTTGTTCTGATCGGCATGGACCGGCATACCCCGGAACGCTTTGAAGGCTTTGAACAGGTTATTCGCGGCTGCCCTGAGGTACTCGACTGCTGCCTGGTGACCGGCATGGATGCGGACTACCAGCTGCGCGTGGTGGTACCGGACATGCACCACTATCAACAGTTCCTGCTTGGCCGCCTGACCCGGATCGAGGGCGTATCCAGTGTTCGTTCCAGCTTTGTGCTTCGTCAGGTCATCGCCAGTACGGAGTTGCCTCTCACACATCTCAAGCCCTGAGACAAGCTGTCGCAGGCAAATAGCCGACCAAATTGATAAAGTATTACTTTGTTCAATCGGAGAAATACCGTGGATTACGAAGCCTTTGAAGCCCTGATGATGCCACTGATGATTTTCGCCCTGGTAGCGTTCATGGGGTATATCGTGTGGGATCTGGCCAAAGAGTCAAAAGCCGGCCGCTACGGTACTTTTGTATTGTTTTTTGCCCTTGGCCTGGGGGTGCTCGGCTTTGTTATCAAGGCGGTAATTGTGGGTAGCCTCGAGGGCTGAGCCCAACGTTCACTTGTCCGAAACCCTGAATCATGATTCACTACATAAAATGAATCAGGATTCAGACCATGGCCTATCGCACCACACCCGAACGCCAGCAGCGAGATCAGGCACTGCGCGAGCACATTCTTGATTGCGCCCTTGATCAAGTGCGCGCCGGTGGCTTCAATGCCCTGACCATGAGTAGCCTGGCCAATGCTGCCGGGGTTGCCACCGGCAGCCTCTACCGCCATTTCAGTGGCAAGGGCGAGCTGGCCGCCGAGGTCTTCGTCCGCGCCACCCGCATAGAAGTCGACAAATTACGCAGCCAGTTTACCGGCACGGGCACGGCCTCCGAACGCCTGCAGCGTGGCTTGACCCTGTTTGCTGCCCGCGCCTGGCACAGCCGGCAACTGGCCTATGCGCTGATCGCCGAACCGGTTGACCCGGAAGTCGACAACCAGCGCCTGCGCTACCGTGAAGCCTATGCTGAACTCTACGCCGACCTGATCCGCGCCGGGCGCGATGATGGCAGCTTCACCGCCGAGCATATCCCGCTGACCGCAGCCTGCCTGGTTGGTGCCGTTGCCGAAGCCCTGGTCGGCCCCTTGTCACCCCAGGCCCGCGCCGCGCGCGCCAGCGGCCTGCCCAGTGACAGCCTGGAAAGCGTCACCCGCACCATGGTCCGTTTCAGTCTGCGCGCCCTTGGCGCCAAGGAATCCATCAGATGAACCTGAACACCTACGCCGAAACCCATGAGGTCACCAATCAGGTGCCACCGTTTGAAGGCACCAATCTGTATCGCGCTGACCTGCCGCTGCAGCAATGGGTCAAGCGCTACCAGGCTGGCTGGGCTGACACCGCGCTGAGTGACTACGGCGCCAAAGCCGGTGATGAGCTGATGCAGGCCGGCTTTCTGGCCAATGAGAACAAGCCGGTATTTCGCAGCCATGACCGCTATGGGCATCGCATTGATGTGGTCGACTTTCATCCGGCCTACCATGACCTGATGAGCGCCGGCGTGGCTGCCGGTATCACCTCGGCACCCTGGAACAATGCACAACCCGGTGCCCAGGTAGCCCGCGCGGCGACCATGTACCTGCACAATCAGGCCGAAGCCGGCACCAGCTGCCCGCTGACCATGACTTTTGCCTGCGTACCGGCACTAAAACTACAACCGGATCTGGCCGAACACTGGCTGCCGAAAATCCTCTCCGGTGTCTATGATCCGCGCAACCTGCCGATCAGTGAAAAAAAGGGTGCCACCATCGGCATGGCAATGACGGAAAAACAGGGCGGTACCGACGTGCGCGCCAACACGACCAAGGCCCACCCGGTCGGGCTGGGTGGGCCCGGCCAGGCCTATGAGCTGGTCGGGCACAAATGGTTCTGCTCCGCCCCCATGTGCGACGCCTTTCTGACCCTGGCCTATACCGACAAAGGCCTGAGCTGCTTTCTGCTGCCGCGCCACCGTCCGGATGGCAGCCGCAACCAGTTCTATATCCAGCGGCTGAAAAACAAGCTGGGTAACTGGGCCAATGCCTCCAGCGAAGTCGAATACCGCGGCGCACTGGCCTGGATGGTCGGCGAAGAGGGTCGCGGTGTACCCACCATTATCGAGATGGTGGCCCTGACCCGTTTTGATTGCATGATCGGCTCCAGCTCACTGATGCGTCAGGCGTTGAGCCAGGCCATCCATCATTGCAATCACCGTCAGGTTGGCGGGCGGGTGCTCAGCGAGCAACCGCTGATGCAGAATGTACTGGCCGATCTGGCCCTGGAAAGTGAAGCCGCCCTGGCCCTGACCATGCGCATGGGGCATGCACTGGACAATGCCCATGACGCGCATGAAGAAAAGTTTGCCCGCCTGGTCACCGCCATCGGCAAATACTGGATCTGCAAGCGTGCGCCGGCCATGATCAACGAAGCCCAGGAGTGCATGGGCGGCGCCGGCTATGTCGAAGAAACCATCCTGCCACGCCTCTACCGTGAAGCACCGGTCAACTCGATCTGGGAGGGCTCAGGCAATGTGCAGTGTCTGGACGTGCTGCGCGCGCTGTCCAAGGAGCCCGGGGTGCTGGATTGCCTGTACAGCGAACTGGGTGACGGGCACGGCAATGCGGCGCTGCAGCGGCATATCGAACAGATCAAGCGCGACTTTGCCAATACCGAAGACATTCAATACCGCGCCCGCCAGTTGACCGAAGATGTCGCCGTGGCGCTGCAAGCCAGGCTTTTGCTGGAAGCGGGTAACGGCACCGTATCCGATGCCTTTATCCAGAGCCGATTGCAAGGCCATGGCCGAGCCTTCGGCACCCTGCCACCGGGGGTGGATTGCGCGGCCATTGTTGTCCGCTCATCCCTTTAGGAACTGAAGGCCAGCCAGCCGGCATACAACCCCATCAACAGAAAGGCACTTGCCGCCACCGCCCTGATCAGGCCCAGCGGCAAGCGGCCGGCGGCGGCATTGCCCATAAAGACCACGGGCACATTGGCCAGCAACATGCCAATTGTCGTGCCGATCAAGACCATGACAAAGGCGTCGAACTGCGCCGCCAGCACGACCGTCGCCACTTGGGTCTTGTCACCCATTTCAGCCAGAAAAAAAGCCACCAGGGTGGCCATAAAGGCGCCATAGCGACTGATCGGCGGGGCATCCTCTGTATCCAGCTTGTCCGGCACCAGCGTCCAGATGGCGACCGCAATAAAACACAGCGCCAGCACAAGGTGCAGGCCCGCCGGCGGAACCAGGTTGCTCAACCACTGACCGACCGCTGCGGCCAGTGCATGATTGGCAATGGTCGCCGCCAGAATACCCCAGACGATAGGCCACGGACGGCGAAAGCGTGCCGCCAGCAAAAGTGCCAACAATTGAGTTTTATCGCCAATTTCGGCAAGCGCAACGATACCGGTTGAAACCAGCAGGGCTTCCATGACATTTCCACAGGAGGGTGGGTTTACGTTACCAATGACACGCAAGCACCCCCACCCTCGGTTGGCAGCTGCGTGTCACAGGTCTCGTCAAACCCGATCAGACGGGTCGCAGGCACCATGGCCGGTTGGCCAATCATGTTGATACCTGCCTCAAGAGAGAGACTACTCCCCCACGACGGCGGCGATGTTAACAATCCCGCCCGACATCGGCAAGTCCTCAGCCCGGCGCCAGCGCCGAGTACACCTTGAAGCGGCTGGTCTCACGCAACACTTTGCAAGGGCCCACATGGGCCTCGATCTGTGGCGGATAACGCAGAAATCCATTGGCCACCAGGCGCAGTTCACCACCGGGCAGCAGGTTACGGGTGACCTGGTTGAAAAAGCGTTCGGCAATCCCGGTGTCCTGACGAATCCCGGTATGGAACGGCGGATTGCTGATCACCGCCGCATAGCGGCCATGCACGTCGCTGAGTCCATCCGAGGGTGAGACCGATGCGGACACCTGATTCAACTGCAGGCTCTGCTCGGCGCAATATATTGCCAATGCATCAACATCCACCAGCTCGAACTGACAGGCCGGATTGCGCCGCGCCAGGGCAATACTCAGCACCCCACTGCCGCACCCAAAGTCGAGCACCTTGCCGCTCGGCAGCATGGCCGGTTCTTCCAGCAGCAGCGCACTGCCCTCATCCAGCCGGCCATGGCTGAACACGCCGGGCAGGCTGATCAATTCCAGCGTCTGATCGGCCAGATCAATGGTCAAGCGCTGCTCCCAGTCAAGCAGTGCAAAGGGTGCAGCCAGCCCGTCCATATCCGCCTGCCACAACTGACAATGGCGCGCCGAGTCCAGCTTGCGCACGGCACTGGCATAGGGCTGCAAGAGTTTTTCCGCACGCTTGACTCCGCCATTCTTTTCCCCGACCAGATACAGCGGCGTACCCGCATCCAGCAGAGGGGCTATCTGCGCCAGGGCATACTCGGCACGCTCGATGGCCTTGGGCATGACCAGGATCGCAGCATCCAGGGCTGACCATTGGGGGCACAGATGGGAAAAGCTCAAACGCTCGGCCGGCACCAGGTTCTGCAGCGCCTTGTAGGGGGCATAGTCCCAACACCAGACATGCCAATCAGCGGGCATTTCAGCCAGCAGGCGATCGGCACAGGGATTGACCAGCAGCACGCGCCGGCCATCGAACTGCTCGGCACTGCGCATCAGGATCTGGCTGGTGTTGTCCATAAGTCACTCCACTTCGGCTATGGATTGCCACGTCGCTGCGTGCCTCGCAGTAACGGGATTCAGTTTGTGTGTGGCGACCCATGTACCCGAGCGCCCAAGTCGGGCGTGATTGTACTGTCAGTCCAGCCAGCGGGCCAAACCCGTCAGCAACCGATCCAGCGCGCCCTGGTTGGCCTTGACCACCGCCTGCCCGGCAGCACCCGCTTGCTGGGCCTGTTGCGGCTGCTCAATCCAGGTCAGTACTTGCTGTGCCAGGCTGTCGACATCGGTCACTGATTGCAAGGCACCGGCACCTTCCAGCAACTGACTGATTTCGGCAAAGTTGAAGCGGTGCGGCCCTGACAAGACCGGCAATCCCAGAGCCGCCGGTTCCAGATAGTTATGCCCGCCGCTGGGCACCAGGGAACCACCGACAAAGGCCATATCGGCACAGGCATAGAACTGCATCAGCTCCCCCATGCTGTCGATCAACATAACCTGCTCCGCCGGTCCGGGCTGCTGTTCCAGGCTACGCTGGGCCAGGGTAAAACCCGCCTCACGGATCATCCGCGCGACACCGGCAAAGCGTTCCGGATGGCGAGGCACCAGCAGCAAGAGTGCATCGGGCACCTTGTTCAGCACCTGCTGGTGTGCGGCGAGCATCTGCTCGTCTTCTCCGGCATGGGTGCTGGCGGCAATCCACACCGGGCGCGCGCCCCATTGAGCACGCAACTCGGCGGCCTGCTGCAGCAATGCCGGGGCGGGCTGCAGGTCAAACTTGATGCTGCCGGTTACACTCATGGCCTCTTTCTTCACACCCAGATCGACAAAGCGCACGGCCTCGGCCTGGGTTTGCGCTGCTACCCAGTCCAGCGCAGCGAACATCGGCCGCACCAGCCAGCCGACGCGCGCATAACCCCGCGCAGAACGTTCGGACAGCCGCGCATTGGCCAGCACGATCGGCACCTGCGCATGCGCCGCCTCGGCAACCAGGTTAGGCCATAACTCGGTTTCCATGACAATCGCCAGGCGTGGCCGCAAGCGACGAATAAAGCGACGCTGCAACCAGGGCAAGTCATAGGGCAGATAGGCATGCCCGACCTGACCGGCAAAGAGCTTACGAATCTGCTCCGAGCCGGTTGGCGTCATACAGCTGATGGTCACGGGCAGCTGCGGATAGCGCACCATCAGCTCACGAACCATGGGGGCCGCGGCGATGGCTTCGCCAACTGACACCGCGTGTACCCAGATACCTCCCGCGCGCACGTCACCACCGAGGGCGAAACGCTCCGGCCAACGCCGTGCATAGGCTGGCGCGCGCAGCGCACGATAGAGCAGGCGCAAGAGGATAAAAGGCAGCAGGGAAATAAAAATCAGGCTATAGATCAAACGCGGCATGAGCAGGCTCCCGGAACAGGTTTCCTAGACTATCAGAAGTGACCCCTGGCGTTTGGAAAGTCTATACTGGGCATCCACTTTTCAATCGCTGCCGAGGCCCATGAGCACAACCCTGGAAACCGACATCTGTATTCTGGGCGGCGGCATCGCCGGCCTCTGGTTGAATGCCCGCTTGCGCCAGCAGGGTTTCAGCACCCTGCTGCTGGAAACGGCGACCCTCGGCGGCGGCCAGAGCATCAAATCCCAGGGCATTATTCACGGCGGCACCAAATATGCCCTGCATGGCAAACTGACCACCGCGGCTGAAGCCATTGCCGCAATGCCTGGCCGCTGGCGCGACTGTCTGGAAGGCAACGGCGAGCTCGACCTTACCCCGGTACGCCTGCTGTCACCCTTTCATTACCTGTGGTCACCTGGTGGACTGGTCAGCAATATGGCCGGTTTCTTTGCCAGCAAGGCTCTGCGCGGCCGGGTGGATGCGGTCAAGGGGGAAGCACTGCCAGCGGTGTTCCAGTCACCCCGCTTCAAAGGCAAAGTCTATCGCCTGGCCGAACTGGTGCTGGATGTGCCCAGCGTGATCGAGCGCCTGACTGAACTGGCGGGTCACAGCCTTGTCGCCGCTGAACCGATCAGCATTGAACGAGACGACAACAACCAGATTGCCTGCGTCCGCAGCGGCGACCTGACCATCAAGGCCCAGCGCTATGTACTGACCAGCGGTGAAGGCAACCAGGCGCTACAGGCTGACTGGGGCGTCGAACAACCGGCCATGCAACGCCGGCCTCTGCAAATGGTGCTGGTCAAGGGACCGCAGCTCCCGGGCCTGTATGCGCACTGCCTGGGTAGCAGCCCGAAACCACGACTGACCGTGACCACCCACCCTACGGCCGATGGTCAATGGTGCTGGTATCTGGGGGGTGAGCTGGCCGAACAGGGCGTCGATTTGCCCGCAGCGGAGTTGATTGCCCGCGCCCGCAAAGAACTCGGCGAGCTCTTGCCCTGGGTTGATCTTGACGACAGCCAATGGGCCACGCTCAAGGTCAACCGTGCCGAACCCGCCCAAAGTGGCCTGGTGCGTCCGGACAGTGCTTATGTGCAAGGCGTGCACAATGCACTGGTGTGCTGGCCGACCAAACTGGCGCTGTCACCACACCTGAGCGATCTGGTCCTTGAGCAGTTGCAACAGGCGGGAGTCACACCCAGGACTGCCCAGCCAGTTCATGCACTACCACAACCCACCGCTGCCACTCCGATCTGGGATACCTGTTTCTGATGGCTTTCTCCCCCTCCCATTGGCGCCCGCTGGGCAACACCGGTCTGCAGGTTTCACCACTGGGGCTGGGCACGGTCAAGCTCGGGCGCAATCAAGGGGTAAAATACCCCAGCGGTTTTGAACTTCCCAGTGATCGCGAGGCCGCCGATCTGCTGGCACTGGGGCAGGAATTGGGTATCAATTTGCTGGACACCGCACCAGCCTATGGCACCAGCGAAACGCGCCTGGGTCCCTTGTTGCGTGGGCAACGTCAGCAATGGGTGATCTGCAGCAAGGTCGGGGAGGAGTTCGCCGACGGTGAGTCCTGGTTTGATTTTTCCGCCAGCCATACCCGTCATTCGGTGGAACGCTCACTACGCCGACTGGAAACCGATTATCTTGATCTGGTACTGGTGCACTCTGATGGCAATGATCTGGCCGTGCTCGATCAGGATGTGTACCCGACCCTGGCCCAGCTCAAACAGGAAGGCCTGATCCGGGCATTCGGCTTCTCGGGAAAAACCATTGAGGGTGGTATTCGCGCCTTGCAGCAGGGCGACTGCGCCATGGTCACCTACAATCTGCAGGAACAGGCCGAAGTCGCAGTGCTTGACCATGCCCTGTCACACAACAAAGGCATATTGATCAAGAAAGCCCTGGCCAGCGGGCACCTTTGTTTACAGGGGGCTGATCCGGTGAAACAAGGGCTTGCATTTGTCTTCGATCACCCGGCAGTCAGCAGTGCTATCGTCGGGACCATCAACCCCGAGCATCTCAGGCACAACATCAAGGTAGCGGTAGAGGTTCTGGGCCGGTAACCGTCAGGGAGCAGCAGATGTCACGCATCATCGCGCAGCACAACCCCATAGCCTTCAAGACCCAGGCCATCCAGGTCAAAGCCAGCAGCGAAGTGCTGCACTACACCCCGGTCGGCTTACCCTTGAGCTTTGCCGCCATGCAGGATCGTCGCCAACCCATTGATCTTGCTGATCCGGAGCATTTTGAAGTCACCCTCGCCAATCTGGGGGTGTCCGTTGCCCTTGAATTGACCTGGCGCGGGCGGCGCTTCCAGCTCCTGATCAAGGAACCGGACAGCGCTCAGCTAAAGCTGATTTCCGGCTATGTGCCCGCCCATGAGCTGCGTGTGCCGCTGCTGACCGCTATGAATGAAATTGCTGAAGAGCTGTTGCTGGAAACCGAATCCGGTTGGCTACAGGGCCGATACCAGGATACCTGGCTGCCCACACCCTACGCCGACACCTTGCCGCTTGACCCACGCCGGCACTACTGCCTGGCCCCGCAACGTGGCGCTTCACGCGCGGTAATGTGCCGCGAACTGAATTTGCTGGAACGTCCTCGTGCCTATGTCCACCTGCCAACCAACTCATTGCAGCTGATTTACTACCTGAGTCTGCAATTACCGGACAATCTCGAGCACATTAGCGGACTGCACGCGGATGAACGCCTGGACACTGCCAGCGGTCAATTGATCACCCAGCTGGACTACCAGAATGCAGACCTGTATCTGGCAGAATTTGCCGCGCAGGCACCGACCGGGCAGTTATTCCAGTTGAGTCGTGGTGAGCTGATTGAACAATCCGGCCATGTTTTCACTCTTGGTGAGGCCATGGCCGAACAGGAAGGCTGGGTGGTTCGGGAGCGAAAAACCGACTGGCCGGATGGATTGCACAACCTGTAACGGCCGCCTACTGACCATCCCGCTCGCGTATCCGTTCAACAATCGCCGTCGTCGAACAGCTCTCCACAAAGTTGAGCACTTTCACCTCACCGCCATAGGCCTGCACGATAGGGGCTCCGACCACTTGCTCAACACTGTAATCCCCCCCCTTGACCAATACATCCGGCTTGACCTGATCGAGCAAGGCTTCCGGGGTGTCCTCGGCAAAATTGACCACCCAGTCGACCGCACCCAGACCGGCGAGCACGGTCATCCGTCGCTCCACGCTGTTGATCGGCCGGCCCGGTCCTTTCAGTCGAGTCACCGAGTCATCATCATTGATGGCCACGATCAGGCGGTCACCCAGGCTGCGCGCCTCTTCCAGGTAACCCACATGGCCGGCGTGGATAATGTCAAAACAGCCATTGGTGAATACAATGCGCTCACCATGGGCCCGGGCATCCTCAATGGCCAGCAACAACTGCTCAACACTCAAGGCACCACGCTCACTGCCCTGCTCACGCTGCACGCCACGGCGCAGTTCCGGCGCACTGACGGTGGCGGTGCCCAGCTTGCCAACCACAATACCCGCCGCCAGGTTGGCCAGGCCAACCGCCAGAGGGTAGTCTTCGCCCGCTGCCAGGGCTGCTGCCAAGGTAGAGATCACCGTATCGCCGGCACCAGTCACATCGAACACTTCACGCGCACGAGCCGGCAAATGCAGCGCTGACTCGCCCTTGCGCAGCAAGGTCATGCCATGCTCGCTCCGGGTCACCAGTAGCGCCTCCAGCTGCAGGTCGTCTATCAGTGCCAGCCCCTTGTCGACCAGTTCCTGCTCACTGGCACAATGGCCAACCACCGCTTCAAACTCGGTCAGATTTGGCGTGATCAAGGTCGCCCCGCGATAGATACCGAAGTTGCTGCCCTTGGGGTCAGCCAATACCGGAATGCCGCGCTCGCGGGCCAGAGCAATCAAGGCCTGATGATTGACCAGTGCGCCCTTGCCGTAATCGGACAGGATCATCACCTTGACCTGGCTCAGCAGCCCTGCCACGGTCTGCAGCATGGCCTCGCCATCAGTGACGAAAGGCTCTTCGAAATCCAGCCGCAACAATTGCTGGTGGCGGCTCATCACACGCAGCTTGGTGATGGTCGGCTGCGCCGCCTGAGCCTGGAAATCACAGTACACACCCGCGGCTTCAAGTCGCGTACGCAGCGTATCGGCCGCCTCATCAGTCCCGGTGACGCCAACAAGCCAGGCCGGCGCACCCAGGGCAGCAATATTCAGCGCCACGTTTCCCGCGCCACCGGGGCGGTCTTCGATCTGCTCGACCTTGACCACCGGTACCGGCGCTTCAGGGGAAATCCGCTGAGTCGGGCCATGCCAGTATCGATCAAGCATGACATCACCCACCACCAGTACAGGTGCGGAATCGAAGCGGGGCATATTCAGTTTCATGGCTGCAATACCTGTTGGTTCACGCCAGCCTCAGGCTGGCTTGTGCTCTTCTTCAAACTGCATGCTGTGCAGCCGTGCATAGTATCCATTTTTGGCCAGCAGCTCGGCATGGCTGCCGCGCTCGACAATACAGCCATGGTCCATGACCAGGATGACATCTGCCTGTTCGATGGTAGACAGCCGATGAGCGATCACCAGCGTCGTGCGCCCTCGCATGACCCGTTCCAGAGCGGCCTGGATATGCCGTTCGGATTCGGTATCCAGGGCCGAGGTCGCCTCGTCCAGAATCAGCACAGGCGCATCCTTGAGCAGGGCACGGGCGATCGCCAGGCGCTGACGCTGACCACCCGAGAGTAGCACGCCATTTTCACCGACCAGGGTATCCAGGCCCTCCGGCAAACGATCGATAAATTCCTTCGAATAGGATGCCTCGATCGCCGCCTCAATGGCTTCACGCGGCGCGCCTGCCAGATCACCGTAGGCAATGTTGTTGGCAATAGTGTCATTGAACAGGGTGACGTGCTGGGTCACCAGGGCGATATGCTGGCGCAGATTGAACAAGGTGTAGTCACGGATATCCACGCCATCAATCCGGATATGCCCTTCACTATGGGTGTAAAAGCGCGGAATCAGACTGGCCAGGGTTGATTTGCCGCTGCCGGAGCGTCCGACCAGGGCGACCATTTGCCCAGGCTCGATGCCGAAGCTGATATCGTCCAGCACCATCTTGTCAGTCCCCGGATAGGCATAGCGCAAATGCTCGAAATCCAGCCGCCCCGCTACCCGCTCACAGGCATAGGTGCCGGCATCAACTTCCGGCTCCTGATCCAGTTGCTCAAAAATGTTTTCTGCCGCCGCGATACCCTTCTGGATATTGGCACTGACTTCAGATAACTGGCGCACCGGCTTGGGCAGCAAACCGGCGGCTGTAATATAGGCAACCAGATCACCCACGGTGGCATCACCGCGCATCAGCAATACCAGAAACATCACCACCGCCATGGCGCTGAAAGTCACCAACTGCAATGCCGGGGTAAACACCGCGCTGGTTCGGGTCATTTTCAGGCCACGCAGACGATTGTTCTCACTCGCCTGGCGGAAACGTTCCGACTCATAGGCCTCGCCACCAAAGCTGCGCACAACCCGGTAACCCGTAATGGTCTCGGAGGTCACGTGGGTGACATCGCCCATGGCAATCTGGATTTTCTTGCTTTGCTTGCGGAATTTCTTGCTGGCGCTGTTCACCATCACCCCGATCACCGGCAGGATGGCAATCAGAATCAGGGTCAGTTGCCAGTTCATCCACAACAGGTAAATGAACAGGAAAATCACCGTCATGCCCTCACGGAAAACCGTTTTGATTGCATCGGTTGCCGCTCCGGTGACCATGGTGGTGTTGTAGGTGATACGCGAAACCAGGTGCCCGGAATTGTTGTTGTCCAGATAGCTGTTGGGCAGTTTCAGCAGATTATCGAACAGAGCCGTCCGCAGGTCATGCACCACACCCATGGAAACCTTGGCCAGATAGTAGTTACCCAGAAAAGAGCCGACACCCTGGTAAAACGCCACCGCGATAATGAACAACGGGAAACCCCAGATCAGCGCAACCCCAAAGAATTTCGCATCATTGCCTTCCGTCAGGCCATCCACAAAATACTTCAACATTCCGGCCATCGCCGGCTGGCTGGAAGCAAAAATCATGAAACCAAAAATACTGATGGCAAAGGCTAGCCAGTAAGGCTTCACATAGGACAGCAGTCGCCAGTAGATACGCACACTGGATTGCAGAAAGGTTTCTTGCTTGGAATCGGACATAAACCTGCCATGCTGTGGGAACTTGCGCGAGTTTACCACAGCCTCCCGACTTGCAGAGGTGATAGCAATATAGGATAAACTGTCGTTTTGGCTTGAGAAACACGCATGCGGTTATTGGATCGAAAAAGCTTTGATAACTGGCTCGAAACCGCTGAGGTCATCGAGCAGGATCAGTATGGCATCAAGGTCATGCGTCTGGACGATGGCACCTTCCTGAAACTCTTTCGACGCAAGACGCTGCTGTCGAAAAATACCCTGTTTCCGCATGCCAAACGTTTTGCCGGCAATGCGCACAAACTGCACAGCATGGGCATTCCCTGCCCGACAATTCTCGACCTGTACAAGATGCGCCGCCCCTATCGGTCAGTCGTGCATTACGAACCATTGCCGGGCGATACCTTGCGTCAGGTGCTGGAAAACGCCACACCCTCCCGGCAGGTTGAAGTCATGAGCCAGTTGGGCAGCTTCGTGTCCCGACTGCATGATCTCGGCGTGTATTTTCGCTCCCTGCATATGGGCAACATCATCCTTACGCCGCAGGGAGAGCTGGGCCTGATTGATATTTCCGATATGCGTTGCCTGGGTCGTCCCCTGTCAAAATGGATGCGCAAGCGCAATTACCAGCACTTGCTGCGTTATGCAGAAGACTGGGAACAGGTGCAGCCCGTGGCGCATGCGAGTTTCATGATGAGCTTGTTGCAGTAGCCAGAGTAAAAGACAGCCTCTCAGGAGCGGCAGCCCACGGCAGCCAACCAACCATCTCACGAGAAATACCGATGCCCACGCCATCCACGATAAGCGATCTGAAGGACTTCTGGACCAGCGAAATCCTCGGTAAAGGCAAACCATTTTCCTGGCTGCGGCTGTTGCGTCGGGCAAGCAGAAGCAACTCATGCAACTGCCTGTTCTGGCTCCGTCTGGCGCAATATCTCGATACCCGCCCTCATCGCTTTACCCACTCACTGGCGAAGCGGATCAGCAAATCCCTGGCGCGTCGCTTTGGCGTTGAAATCATGCTGGGAGCGGAAATCGACAAGGGGCTCAAAATGGATCACCCGAACGCCATCGTCATTTACTCGGGCGTTCGCATTGGCAAAAACTGCACGCTTAGGCAGTCAACCACTATTGGCTCGGTTGAGGCCGGCAACCAGGCCATCATGGTGGGCGACAATGTCAATATCGGCGCACATACCTGCATTATCGGCAGTAACTTGCGCATCGGAGACAATGTGATCATTGGCGCAATGAGCTTTATCAACAAAGATGTGCCGGACAACGTCACCTACATCACGCAAAAAACCAGCACCATCATCCCACACCAGCCCCCTGCTTAAGCGGATGCCAACATGTTCGTCTGCAAGGCTGTACCAAAGGCAATATCGCAGGCGGCTTTTTTGCCCAGTACCTGTTGCAGCTGCTTGGGTGGCAGGCCAAACCCGGGACGCACACTGCGCACATTGTCACGGGTAAACACCTCACCCTTGCACATTGGTTTGCAGACATACAGCGAACGCCTGAACTGGGCATTGCCCTGCTCGCTGGACTTGCGACCATAATCGACCTGTCCCAGCGCCGACCAGGCGGTCTTGCTGTCACGGCACAGGGCCTCGAGTTCAGCGGGTTGCAGTGAAAAGCTGTCGTCCGGGCCGCCCCCATTGCGGTCGAGCGTAAAGTGCTTCTCGATAATCGCTGCCCCCAGCACCACACTGGCAATTGCCGTCGTATTATCCAGCGTATGGTCAGACAGCCCGGTCACCAGGCCGAAACGCTGCATCATGTCGGGAATGGTACGCAGGCTGTAATCCTCAGCAGGTGCGGGGTAACCGCTGACACAATGCAGAACAGCTAGGTCGGTACATCCCCCGTCGCGCGCCGCTTCGATGGCTTCCTGTATTTCTGCCGCATCGGCCATGCCGGTAGAGATGATCATTGGCTTGCCGGTACCGGCCACGTACCTGATCAATGGCAGATCAACCGCCTCGAAGGAGGCGATTTTATAGGCGGGTGCATTCAGACCTTCCAGCAAGTCGACAGCCGTATTGTCGAATGGCGAACTGAAAATGGTGATATCCAGTTCACGGGCATAATCGAACAGGGGCTTGTGCCATTCCCAGGGCATGTGAGCTTGCTGATAGAGCTCATACAGCGACTTGCCATCCCACAAGCCACCATGGATCTGAAACTCTTCGCTGTCGCAATCAAGCGTGATGGTGTCTGCGGTGTAGGTTTGCAGCTTGACGGCATCGGCGCCTGCTTTTTTTGCCGCGGCTATGATCTTGCGGGCAGTTTCCAGCTTGCCGTTATGGTTGGCGGAAAGCTCGGCGATGATATAGGGCGAAGCCTCGATTGAGATTTTGCGGCCAGCAATATGCATACTCGGGTGGGTCGACATGATGATCTCTCTCAATTGTTGGTTTGCCACTCGCTGGCAAGCAGGCCAAAGCACACTACGTCATGATAGCGCTGACCATCGAAGTGCTGCTGCCTGAGCACCCCTTCCTGCTGAAAACCCAGGTTGTCATGAAAGCGGATGGAGCGCTGATTGAAAGCCAGCGCCTGGCCACATACCTTGTGCAGCCCCAACTCGACAAAAGCGTACTCAAGGGCGGCTTTACCCAGAGCGCGGCCAGTACCTTTTACCGCTTCGGGTGCAGTGTAAAAGCCCCAGTCTGCGATGCCGCCCTCGGCTATCTGATGAAGGTTGCTAAAGCCAACAGGAACCTCGTTCGACTCGAAAATCATCAGGTGACGCTGGGCATCCCTGCTCGCTTTTGCAAACCAGGCAGTGTGTTCTGCAAGGGTGATTTCATGCTTTGTGTACATAAAATCCCGCACATCGGGATGATTGCGCCAGGCGAGAACTGTCTCAAGATCTGACGCTTGCATAGGGCGAATAAGTTGCTGCGGTGCTTGCGCCATTCATAACTCCAATTGCTGAATAACCCTGGCTATGCCCTGGCCATCTACAATATCCGCCGCAGAGCTTGCCATTGCAGCAAGCAACTCCGGGCTTTCCTGCAGTCGTCGCAGGGCGTCTTCCAACGCCTGACTGAAGGACGAATCCGTGGCGACCAGCGCTACCGCACCGGCTTGCTGCAAGCCCAGAGCCACCTGCTTCTGATTGTCTGCCAATACTATCAAAATACCCGGTAATCCGAGACAGCAACGTTCCCATGAAGTGGCCCCTGCCGCGCCAATAGCCAGATCACTGGCGACCATCAGTTCAGCCATATTGCTGACACCAACCAGAACCTCGGTAGACCAGGGCATGGACTGTGCGACACGTCTTACCTGTTCAAGATGGGGAGCTGTAGCGCCCATGACAACCGTTATCCGAAGATCTGCAGGCAACTCGCACAGGCTCAGCGCCGCCAGGACCCTGGCTGTGACATTGTCCTTGTCCACGCCCCCCAGATTGACCAGCAGCCGGCGTAGTCGGGCCTGCTTGCGCCGTTCAAGACCAGCCTGGCGCCAGGCAGCAAATTCCGGACGGAGCAAGGCGAAGTTTGATCCGCACAGAATCCGGCTGTCCGCCGGCACCAGGGCGCGGTAATCATCAGCACGGCGACCCAACGTCTGATCCAGCAGCAGATCACATTGATGCTCCCGATCAGCCAGGTCATCAATAACCATCAACTTGCCAGAACAGGGTTTGAGCTGGCCTTCCCAGCGGGCATCCAGTGCATAATGGTCCACTACAAGCCAATCAGGCCGCAGCTCGGCCAACATGCGCCGGCATTCCGCAGCATCCTGATCCTGGCTGCTGCCAAGCCAGTCGGCATGGGCAAGCGGCTTGCTCGAGGCCTCATCACCGGTTTCCGCCCGGGGCAGAACATGCACTGCAAACCCCTTGTGCCTGATGGCATCCAGCAAGTGCCCCGGATGCTCACGGCAGATAAAGTGGCAGTCAATCCCCCTAGCTGCAAGGGCGTCCGCCAGTGTCAGGCAACGCATGATATGCCCGCTGCCAATCTGAATGGAGGCGTCAGCCCGGAAAACTACACGCATGATGCCGGCTCATTGCTCATGGTGGTGCATCGCCTTGAACATCCACTCGGCCCGGTGCCAATCTTCAGCCGTATCGATATCCTGAACACGATGTCGCGGCAACACCACAGGAACCGCCCCAGGGCCGAAAATCGGCTTTTCATTCAGCCAGGCGGATGCCTTGCCCCAGTAAAACTGGCCAGCATCGTGATACGCCTCCGGCAAGTCCTGCGAACGCGTATTAAAATGCTCCGGATAGAGCATTTCCACCTCGCCCAGCGTATTGATGACTATGGCGCGCTGAACCGGAAAAGCATAACTGGTAACGGAAAAAGCATAGTCGCAGGCATCGCGCTGCAGCCTTTCGAGGCCGCGCTGGATATCTTCAGGACTAATAAAGGGTGCCGTCGCGTAGATACAACAGGCCTGTTCAACCGAATAGCCATGCTGCTGGAACCATTCGACAGCATGCCGGATAACGGGCAGCGTGCCAGTGAAATCATCTGACAGCTCTTCAGGCCGCATAAATGGCACCGTAGCGCCCAGCCGTGTCGCCACGTCTGCAATCTCGTCGTCATCCGTAGAGACGATAACCTGATCAAAGCATCCGCTCTGCAGCGCTGCCTCAACAGACCAGGCAAGCATGGGTTTTCCACAGAAAAGCTTGATGTTCTTTCTGGGAATTCGCTTGCTGCCGCCCCGGGCAGGAATGACTGCCAGCCGCATAGTTACTCTGCTTTCCTTGCTTTGATGGTCAAGTCCGGTGAAGACCCGAATACGATGGAGTCAGGCGGAATGTCGGTATCTTTGACGTAGGCATTGGCCGCCAGCACAACATTGTCACCAATATGGCAATGGCCCAGGATCTTCGAGCCGGACAGCATCTGGACGTTGTCGCCGATGCACGGGTAGACCCCCTTGTTGTTACCTACCGTGCACTGTTGGGAGAACGTGAAATTCATGCCGTATACCGCCCGCCCGAGCACAGCGCCCAAGGGATGATCGAGATGAAACACGGGGGGCATTTCAACCTCGTAGTACAAATCCAGGCTGTTCAGTGCTTTGTTGAGATAATAGACCTTGTCAGCCAGGTCTCTGCTGGCAGAGCGGTCAAGAAATACCTCGCGAGCAAGAAAATACAGGAAAATACAATATTGCCCTGAATGGTAGACAGAGAAGAATGTCTGGCCATCCTTCGTGTAGTACTTGTTGCTTGAGCCCCTGAAACAGACCTCGGTTTTTTGCAGCACTGCCGGTAAAACACGATCCAGCGCAGCTGATTCCGTTGCTGACAAGAAAAACAGGTTATGGATCTGGTGGGCGACCAGCTTTTGCAGGGTTTCAACACCAGGCGACACAATCATTGCGCTTCACCAACGGCCCGAACCAGCGCATTGACAACCTGATCTTGCTGTTCATGGGTCAGCCCGGAATACATGGGCAAGCTGATTGCTTCAGCGTAGTAGCGCTCGGCTTCTGGAAAGTCCCCGGCACCGAAGCCCATGCGCTGATAATAAGGCTGCATATGCACCGGAATGTAATGCAGGTTCACGCCTATGCCCTGCGCTCGCAAAGACTCGAAAACCGCTCTGTGGGTTGCCGGTATCTCGCTCAGTTGCAAACGAACCACGTATAAATGCAAACCGGAATAGGCATCCGCATGCTGCCAGGGGGTAACCACCGGCACATCGGCCAACAGCTGATCATATCGCTCGGCCAACTGATGGCGACGGGCAACAAATTGATCCAGGCGCTCCATCTGACTGACACCCAATGCCGCTTGCAACTCGGTCATCCGGTAATTGAAACCAAGCTCAACTTGCTGATAATACCAGGGCCCATCCGGGCTATGCGTCATCAGTTCGGGGTCACGGGTAATGCCGTGACTACGCAGCAGGTTCATCCGCTTGGCCAGCTCGGCATTGTTGGTTAACGCCATGCCGCCTTCTGCTGTGGTAATGATCTTGACCGGATGGAAACTGAAAACAGTAATGTCGCTGTAGCGGCCACTGCCGATGAATTCGCCCTGATATTTGCCGCCCACCGCGTGCGACGCATCTTCAATCACCCTGAAATCATACTGCCGGGCCAACGCGTGTATCGCCTGCATATCGCAAGGCTGGCCACACAGGTGCACAGCGACCAGTACCTTGGGCAAGGTGCCTTCTTGCTCGGCCCGTTCCAGCCTGGCCGCCAGCTTTATCGGGCAGAGGTTGTACGTGCGGGGGTCGATGTCGACAAAATCGACCCGGGCTCCGCAGTACAGGCCGCAATTGGCTGATGCCACAAAGGTAACCGGGGTCGTCCACAACCAGTCACCCGACCCAAGCCCCAGAGCCAGGCAGGCAATATGCAATGCCGAGGTGGCACTGTTGACTGCCAGCGCATGGCCGGCACCCACGTGCTTTGCCATGCATTCTTCGAAACGCGGCACCATGGGGCCCTGGGTAAGAAAATCGGACTGCAGCACACGCACAACTGCATCAATATCTGCCTGTGTGATCTCTTGCCGCCCGTAGGGAATCATAAATCAGATGCTCCCGATTTTTTCTCGATTAGCGTCAATCCAGGCTTGCAGATCAGCCTGACTCATCCACTCCTGATTGTTGTCACTTGAGTAAACGAAACCTTCAGGTACTTTCTTGCCATCCTTGATGCGATTGGCACATTCCGACCAGTTGTTGATTACCGGTAGAATCTTGAAGTGTTCAGGATATTCATAGGTGTAATAAGAGTCTTCCGCACTGATCATTTGCTCGTGCAACTTCTCGCCGGGACGAATACCAATGACGTCCTGTCTGGCTTCCGGTGCAACCACGTGGGCCAGGTCAGTCACCTTCATCGAAGGGATTTTCTTGACGTAGATTTCGCCGCCGACCATATCCTCGAACGCGTGCCACACCAACTCTACCCCCTGCTCAAGGGAGATCATGAAGCGGGTCATGCGCTCATCGGTAATCGGCAACACGCCTTTGTCCCGGATCGACATGAAAAAGGGAATGACCGAACCGCGTGAACCCATGACATTGCCATATCGCACGACAGAGAATCGTGTGCCATGTTCACCTGAATAGGCGTTACCGGAGACAAACAACTTGTCTGACGTCAGCTTGGTCGCGCCGTACAGATTGATCGGGCTGCTGGCCTTGTCGGTGGATAGAGCCACCACGCCCTGAACACCTTTATCGATACAGGCATCAATCAGGTTCATGGCACCGATGACGTTGGTCTTTACACACTCGAAAGGGTTGTACTCAGCGGTAGGTACAATCTTGGTGGCCGCCGCATGCACAACAAAATCAACCCCGTCCAGGGCGCGATACAGCCGCTCCTTGTCACGCACGTCACCGATGAAAAAACGCAGCCGCGGATCATCCTGGTACTTCTTTGCCATATCCCACTGTTTCATTTCATCCCGCGAGAAAATGATGATTTTCTTCGGATTGTACTTTTCCAGCGTCATTGGCACGAAGGTATTGCCGAAGGAGCCGGTACCACCGGTTACCAGAATCGTCTTGTTGTTGAACATTACTTGGGCTCCTGTTGCAACAGATTGGATTTGATCGCAGCGGCAACACGCTGATTGGCATTGCGATCACGTTGACCAAACACCCAGGCAAAGTAATCTTGCCGCTGGCCGGCGTAGGCTTGCTGATCAGCAATCGCCTGGTCAACAATTACGGAAAAGTCAGGCTTGGCATCCACCCGCATACTGAGCCCACAATCATACAGCGACAACAGTTTGTCGAGGTCGTCGCTGTGCATTCCTTCACGCACGCCGATACCTTTTATCACGTTGCGATCAATATCATCCGTCTCGATAAACAGCTGCGGTATGTCGTAAAAAAGCGCTTCTTCACTGGGGGAGTTGGCATCCGAGATGATCAGATCAGCAACCGACAGTACAGTAGATAACGGGTAGACACTCAGATCAAGCAGAGCGTTTGATCGTCCAGCGGATAGTTTTCGAACGTTTGCAAAGCTGCTACGGTCTTTGCGTCTGGAGGTAAGCGACTGGCTTGGATGCGGCCGCATGATCAGATTGAAATGCCCCGGCAAGGTTCTGACCAGCTGCTCGGCAACCCGTTCCCAGGACCCCAGCCCTCGCCTGCTTGGCGTATAGAGGACCGTTTTCAGTGCCGGGTCCAGCCCCAACTGCAATAATGTCGCATGCCGCTGATTCGCGCTTTGTTCGGGATACTCACAGAAGGGCAGAAATCCGGTTTCCACGGTATTGAGATCAAATTCATCCGCATAACGGCTCATCATGGTCTTCATGCGGGGGCCGATGACACAGAGAAGATCGTAATGTGCATTGCGTCTGATCTGATCACGCGACAACATCATGTAGGTACCATGAAATACCGTACATTTTCGCGCCTCGACATAAGGCGCAAGAAAGCGTCCATAGGGCGAACCGGTGACAATCACGTCCGCCCTGTTCAACAGCTGGTTGCCTTTTGCAAACGCGGCAAAATACCTGGAATAACGGGCACAGGGCAATTGTGGATAATGCCCCTTGAATGCTCGCAACGTGCTGCTCCGGCTACTGACGAAGGTTCCAGGCAGCACCGCAGCCACCTGAGCCAGATGAGACACAGCCTGGAACATTTTCGAGAAGTAGACGACCCGGGCACTAGCCATCAATACTGCACCCCCTGATTCTCAATAATTCGATGATCCGGCCGGTCACGCATTATCGACACTCTCTCTCGCGCGGCAATCATCATAATGGGCAGCCATACCAACAACCATAGTTCATCAGGACTACCGAGCGGCGAGCCACCATCAAACATGAGCATGATCAAAGCCAGAAGCAAATAACCAAACCAGGGATCACGCCGACGCCATGATACAACCAGCGCGCAACAGGCCGTCAGCAAGAAAAGCGTCAAGGTCGACAAGCCGCCGTAAAAACCGAAGGTCAAAAATATATTGTGCGGGTGATAGATTTCGTAGTTTTCCCGGATGATAACGCTGTCTTCAATGGTAAAACCACAGCCGAAAAACCAGCCACAGGACTGCCAGGCCAGCCAATATTCACGCCACAACTCAAAGCGCCCCGAGTCTTCACGGGTCAACAACTCGGCTGCCACAGCAGAGCTTTTCAGCAACCAGACAAAAAGCCCCGCCATTGCGACAGCAAGCATCAGCAGCAGCAGCCGTTTCAACCAGGCAGCTTTATATCCAAAACAGCCGAAAACGACCGCCAACACAACGAGCATGCCTACCAGGCCGGATCTGCTTTGCAGAATAAAACCGATAACCAGAAAAGCCGACAGGATGGCCAGAACAAGCTCGACATACGACATCCTTGCCAGCAACAAAGGCAAGAGCAAGCCCAGAAAGCACACTATCAACATGCTGGTCAGGATGGAGCCGGCCAGGCGATTGGGCAGTTCGACTACCCGCTGACCTGGAACGTAATCACCGCTGAAAAAATAAATGGCAACCGAGGCAAGTACATACAGCACCAACCCCCAAAACAGACTACGGCGCAACAAGGCACTGTCGAAAATCCCGGGATCAACCCACAAATAAACAGCCAGGCAAAAAATGCCTACGTACAGAAGGTCCTTGGAAACATGCCCATCGACATACAACCCGGAGATCAGCAGCCACGAAAACATGGCCGCAAGCAGTGCACTCAACAGACTGGGCGTTGCTCCTGACCATCGACCGGCGACAAGCAGCAGCAGTGCAGGCAGAGCGAAAAAAATATAGTAAATATTGTTGACTGCCTTGCTGCTCGGCAACACGACGAAGGCTGCCAGGAATACGATCAATGCCCAGCTGAAATAACGGGTAGCCGGAAAATTTCTGACAGCATTAACAGGCATTTTTTATCTCGACAGACTTTGCTTTCAGCGTTGTCCTGACCAGGCCAAGGTAGGCTTGATGGTAGGCTTGTATCGAATGATGACGGGTCACATAAGAAAAGGACTTCTCACCCAATTCTTTCCGCTCGGCAGCAGTCAACGCCAGGTAGTTTTCCAGAGCTCGGGACAAGGCATCAACATCGCCCGGTGGGAATCCAATTCCACCCGCCCCTTCAATCAATGGGCGCATGGCCGGCACATCGGAGGCTATAACCGGCAAACTGCCACTCATCCCCTCCAACAACGCCAGGCCCAGACCTTCATTCCAGGACGGCATCGCCCAGATATCAAACGCCTGGACATAGCGTAACGCATCGGCACGAAAACCGATCAGATGCACCCGACCGGCCAGGCCCCGTTCATGTATTCTGCTCTCCAGCTCGGCCCTTTCACGGCCCTCGCCAATAATTGCAAGTTGAGCGTCGGGGTATCTGTCCCTGATTTTATCGAAAGCATCAATCAGGGTGCTGTGGCCCTTGACCGGTACCAGACGACCTACAGCGCCAATAATCACCGCATCCCGAGACAGGCCAAGACGGGTTCTGGCCTCTTCACGCGACACCTGCAAAGCAACGGCTTCATCAATATCAATGGCATTGGTGATTGCCGTGGTGTTGTCAGGGGTGAAGCCGCACTGGTAATCGACAAGATGGGCACGCACAGCTTCAGAGACGCCAACGAACGTCCAGCCACGCCGCCCATATCGGCTGATCTGGCGCTGGCGATATGGGCGCTCGAGATCACCTATCCGATGAAAAATCCCGATACACAGACAGTTGCCGAGCCATTTCCGCAATATCAGCAGCATGCTGATTGGTTTGAAACGATTGGCGATGATCAGGTCAAACTGCTCGGCCTTGCAGTACCTGTAAAGCTTCCACAAGGCTCTGATCCTTAATCCGCGCAAGCTCTTGCTATCAAAATCAAAATACACCGAGCGCTCGGCTTTGCTTGCAGGTTCACCGCTCTCCGGTTTTCCACACAGATAACCCGACACAACCTCAAACTCGTCCGTGGGCAGGGCCAGCACAATCTGTTCCGCCAAGTCTGCAAATGAATGCTGTTTGACGTTGAAGTCAAGCTGCAGTTGCAGCACTTTATACCTTTTCATGAATTACTCTACTGACTCCACTATCAACCCGTCAGTCATGCTCTTTGACCACCAGGATATCTTCCATGATCAGATACTCCAGGTCAGAGCCAAAGAACATGTTCAAGGCGTCCGTCGGCGAGCACACCATAGGCTCACCGCGACGGTTCAGCGAAGTATTGAGCGCTACACCGTTGCCGGTCAGACGTTCAAGCGCTTTCATCAGATCGTAATATCGCGGATTGTATTCACGCTTGAGCACCTGGGCACGTGCCGTACCATCCTCATGCACCACCTCAGGAACGCGATTCTTCCACTCATCGTTGACTTCGAAGGTAAAGGTCATGAAGGGTGAAGGGTGATCCACACTGAGCATTTGCGCTGCAACGCTGTCAATCATCGAAGGGCAGAACGGGCGCCAGCGCTCACGAAACTTGATTTGTTCGTTGATTCGGTCAGCAACGCCGCTGGCACTCGGGCAGCCCAGAATGGAACGGCCACCCAGTGCGCGAGGGCCGAATTCCATGCGGCCCTGTAGCCAGGCCACCGGATTGCCCTCCGCCAGTACCTCAGCGATGTATTCCGGCACATCATCCAGCTGCTTCCATTGCGGTTTGCTCGGGTGCCGAGCGCAGGCCGCAATGACGTCTTCATTGCTGTAGCCGGGTCCAAGATAGACATGCTCCATCTTCTCGACCGGCACGCCATTTTTTACCGACACATAAGCGGCGGCACCGACTGCAGTTCCGGCATCACCCGAGGCTGGCTGGACAAACAGCTCCTTGACATCGGGACGAGCAATAATGCGCTGATTGAGTTTGACGTTCAGGGCGCAACCACCCGCAAAGGCCAGTTTTCCGGTCTCGCGCAGGATATCACCGAGATAATAGTCCAGCATTTCCAGCGCCAGCTTCTCGAACAAGGCCTGCATGCTGGCAGCATAGTGAATATAGGGGTCATCAGCGATGTCGCCCTGGCGCTTGGGTCCAAGCCACTCGATGAGCTTGGGTGAGAAATAATAGCCCTTGCCCTTTTCCTTGTAGCGCCGAAAACCGATCACGTTGGCGTAATCGGTGTTGATGATCAGCTCGCCCTTTTCAAATTTGGCCAGACGGGAAAAATCGTATTTGGCGGCATCGCCATAAGGTGCCATACCCATGACCTTGAACTCGCCATCGAGCATTTCAAAACCAAGGTATTCGGTCAGTGCGCCATACAAGCCACCCAAAGAGTCCGGATCATAGAACTCCTTGATCTTGTGGATCTTGCCGTTCTCGCCGTAGCCAAAGAAAGTGGTGGCATATTCACCCTTGCCATCGATACCCAGAATCGCGGTTTTTTCATGGAAGCCGGAGCAATGGTAAGCACTCGAGGCGTGGGCCAGATGATGCTCAACCGGCTCCAATTTGACCTTCTTCAAATCAAAGCCCAGCTGCAGCAGGCACCATTCAATGCGCTTCTTGTAGCGATTGAAGCGCCGGTTACCCATCAGGATGGCATCCAGAGCGCGGTCCGGCGCATACCAGTAGCGTTTGGCATACTTCCAGCGGGCCGGGCCAAAAATACTGATTGGCGCAAAGGGAATGGTGACGATGTCGACATCTGCCGGCGTAATGCCCGCCTGCTCCAGACAGAACCTGGCGGACTCATAGGGCATGCGATTCTTGGCGTGCTTGTCCCGGACGAAGCGCTCCTCTTCCACCGCGGCAACTAATTTGCCGTCCACATACAACGCAGCAGAAGGATCATGGTTGAGGGCGCCGGACAAACCCAGAATAGTCAATGACACAATGTTGGCCTCATAAAGCAGCTTGCTGATCAAAGGCCAAGTTTACACGATCAAGCGCTCTGAACGCCGTCCCTTTTTTACCCGCAGCGTCAGTTCACTAGATAATCCGTGAATAACGCTGTTGATTGTCCACTGCCAGATAGGCATCGAAGACCATGCAGACCGAGCGTACCAGCAAGCGTCCGGCCGGCAGGATATCGATTCCCTGATCAGTCAGATTGATCAGGCCATCGCGGTGCATTTGCTGCAATACCGGCCAGCACTCCGCAAAATAGTCCCGGAAACGAATATGGCAGGCCCGCTCGATGTCGGCAAACTCCAGCCTGAAATGGCAGATAAGCTGGGCAATAACCGCCCTCCGCAGGCGATCGTCATCGTTACTGACCAGGCCACGACAGGTCGCCAGCTCGCCACTGTCGATTCGGTCCTGATACTGTTTGATATCCGCCGTATTCTGACAGAAGAGATCACCCACCTGACTGATTGAAGAGACACCCAGACCAATCAGGTCGCAACGACCATGGGTGGTGTAACCCTGGAAATTACGCTGCAGTTCACCGGTTTCCTGGGCAATGCTCAGACTGTCATCCGGCAGGGCAAAATGATCCATGCCGATATAGCGGTAACCCGCGTCAGTCAGTTGTTTGATGCTCTGCTCGAACATGCGCAATTTGTCGGCCGGACTGGGTAGATCCTCACTGTTGATGCGCCTTTGTGGCAGGAAGCGCTCAGGCAAATGCGCATAATTGAACACGGACAAGCGATCCGGCTTGAGTTCGATAATCGCATCCACCGTGCGCGCAAAGCTCTCCGGATGCTGCTTTGGCAGACCATAGATCAGATCGATATTGATCGAGCGGTAGGCCAGAGCGCGGGCGGCTTCCATTACCTGACTGGTCTGCTCCAGGCTTTGCAGGCGATTGACTGCGCGCTGTACCTCGGGGTCGATATCCTGCACGCCGAAACTGACCCGGTTAAAGCCGATCTCCCGTAGCAACCCCATGGTTGCCCAGTCGGCTTCGCGCGGGTCGATCTCGATACTGTAGTCACCCAGGTCATCGTCCCGCAGATTGAAAGACGCTCGCAGCTTGGTCAGCAGGTCACGCAGCTCCTGGTGGCTGAGAAAGGTCGGCGTGCCGCCACCAAAGTGCAGTTGCTCAACCACCTGATCACGGCCAGCATGGGCGCTGATCAGATCGATCTCGCGGTACAGGCTTTCCAGGTACGCCGTTGAACGACTGCGATCCTTGGTGATGACCTTGTTGCAGGCGCAGTAGTAACAGATATTGGCGCAGAAAGGGATATGCACGTACAGCGACAGATCACGCTTCCCGGACTGGCTGATGGCGAGCGCCCGGGTCAGATCCGTTGGCGAAATGCCATCATGAAACTGCACAGCAGTCGGATAAGAAGTATAACGTGGGCCGGCCTGATCATATCGACGGATCAGCTCGGCATCCCAGCAAATGGCATTGGACATAGCGGCAACCTGCAAGCAAAGACGTATCAGGAGCAAGCCTAAACGCTGTGTGCCTTACTGACGTTGACGCATATCAAGTGATGGGGTGAGAAGTCTCAACCACCGGTCGCATTCATGAAACGCACCAGGGTGACTTCTTCCGGGTCAAACTCGTGCCGCTCGGGCTTCAGATACAAAGCTCGCTGCAGAGCATCCAATACCGGTTCATCGTCAGGGTTATCACGGACCAATGCGCGCATGTCCAGGGCGTTCTCATGCCCCAGGCACAATAACAAGCGGCCTTCGGCAGTAAGGCGTACACGGTTGCAGCTGGCGCAGAAGTTGTTGCTGTGCGGGGAGATAAAACCAATGCGTGATTGCGGAAAACCTTCAATACGTACATAGCGTGCCGGACCACCACTGCTTTCAGCGCTATCGATCAAGCCATAACGCTGACCGATCTGCTCGCGCAGCTCGGCGCTGGTCACCAGGGTTTCGGCACGCGAGCGGCCAACGTCACCCAAGGGCATCTCTTCAATAAAGCTGATATCCAGCCCCCGCTGCAAGGCAAAATCAACCAGCGCGGGCACTTCATCGGCATTACGGCCTCTCAAGGCCACAACATTCAGCTTGATACGCTCAAAGCCCGCCTGCTGCGCGGCGGCTATACCGTCCAGCACTTGCTGCAACTGGCCAGTACGGGTAATGGCGGCAAACTTGTCTGCATCCAGGCTGTCCAGGCTGATGTTCAGGCGCTTGAGACCGGCGTCGGCCAGCGGCTGTGCCAGTTTGACCAGCTGCGAGCCGTTGGTGGTCATTACCAGCTCATCCAGGCCCGGTATGGCACTCAAGCGCTGGCACAAATCAACGATGCCACGACGAACCAGCGGTTCGCCACCGGTCAAGCGAATCTTGCGCACGCCCTGACTGACGAACAACCGCGCCAGACGCTCGATTTCTTCCAGACTGAGAACCTGATCGCGGGGCAAGAAGGTCATTTCTTCGGCCATGCAATAGACACAACGGAAGTCGCAGCGGTCGGTTACCGAGATACGCAGGTAATCGATTCGCCGCCCCAACCCGTCCTGTAAAACTGCCGAAACACTGTCTTCACCCACAAGTGATACCTTTTAACTATGCTTGGGCGTACTGTAGTGTTAATGACGTGCTGGTCGCAAGGTGAGTCGTCCAGTCATAAGCTGCCAATAACAACCGTTTTTTTGCCGGACCCTTGAATAAACAGGGTTCGAACCCACTTATCAAGGGTAGGCAAAAGGCACGGTGATTTCTTTCGTCCTGACGAATAGAGATTGCCTATCCATCATTTAGCCTAAATTTATTTTTAGTATGGGAGCGCCCGCTTTACTATAAGCCTGACTTCCACATCACATTGCCAACCCCTAACCAAGGAGTTTTATATGTCTGTAATCAATACCAAGGTAAAACCGTTCAAAGCACAAGCCTACAAGGCTGGCGAATTCATCGAAGTCACTGATGCCAATATCGAAGGCAAGTGGGCGGTATTTTTCTTTTATCCCGCTGACTTCACCTTCGTCTGCCCCACTGAACTGGGCGACGTTGCTGACTACTACGACGAATTCCAGAAGATGGGTGTAGAAATCTATTCGGTGTCCACTGACACCCATTTCACCCACAAAGCCTGGCATGACAGCTCGGAAACCATTGGCAAGATCCAGTACACCATGATTGGTGACCCGACTGGCGCCCTCACCCGCAACTTCGACAACATGCGCGAAGACATGGGCCTGGCTGACCGTGGCACCTTCATCGTTGACCCGGATGGCATCATCCAGGCCGTTGAAGTGACCTCAGAAGGTATCGGCCGTAACGCCGTTGACCTGCTGCGCAAGGTCAAGGCAGCCCAGTACGTTCGCGCCAACCCGGGCGAAGTCTGCCCGGCCAAGTGGGAAGAAGGCGACGCAACTCTGGCTCCGTCACTGGATCTGGTCGGCAAGATCTAAGACCTGCCCAGCAACCCGGCCCGTTGCAGCGCCCTGGCGCTGCCTCCGGCGGGCCGGGTTTTTTACGCCTGAATTTTACCTGTTCACACAAGGACACGCATATGTTGGACGCCAACCTGAAGAAGCAACTGGACACGTACCTGCAGCACATCGTTAATCCGATCGAGATCAGCGTGTCCGTGGATGACAGTCCCAAGGGCAACGAATTACGTGACCTGGCGGTCGAGATTGTCGAGATGTCGAGCAAGATCGGCCTGATCAACCGTACAGCCAAGCGCACACCGAGTATCGGTATCGCCGCGCAGGGCACCGAACCGCGCGTCGAGTTCGCCGGTATCCCCATGGGTCACGAGTTCACCTCGCTGGTGCTGGCCCTGCTGCAAAGCGGTGGCCATCCGTCCAAGGCGGACCCGGCGCTGCTGGAGCAAATCCGCAACATCAAGGGCGAGTTTCACTTCGAGACCTATATTTCACTGTCCTGCCAGAACTGCCCTGACGTAGTGCAGGCCCTGAACCTGATGGCGACGCTGAATCCGAACATTACTCACGTGATGATCGATGGCGCCCTGTTCCAGGATGAGGTCGAAGAGCGCCAGATCATGGCCGTGCCTTCCGTCTTCCTGAATGGTGAATCCTTCGGTAGTGGTCGCATGACCCTGGCCGAAATCGTCAACAAGATCGACTCCGGTGCCGCCAAGCGCAAGTCGATGGAATTGAACCAGAAAGCCCCCTATGACGTATTGGTCGTAGGGGGTGGTCCGGCGGGTGCTTCTGCAGCCATCTATGCAGCACGCAAAGGCATTCGCACTGGTGTGGTGGCTGAGCGTTTTGGCGGCCAGGTAATGGACACCCTCGGGATCGAGAACTTTATCTCGGTATCCTACACCGAAGGTCCGAAACTGGTGGCCCAGCTGGAACAGCACGTCAAGGAATACGATGTTGACCTGATGACCGAACAGAAAGCCAGCTCGCTGAAAAGTGGTGAGTATGTGGAAATCGGCCTGGAAAACGGCGCCACCCTGCGCAGCCGGGCCGTCATTCTGTCCACCGGTGCGCGCTGGCGTGAAATGAATGTGCCCGGTGAGCGTGAATACCGCGGCAAGGGCGTTGCCTATTGCCCGCATTGTGATGGCCCCTTGTTCAAGGGCAAGCGTGTGGCCGTGATTGGTGGCGGTAATTCGGGTATCGAGGCAGCGATCGACCTGGCTGGTATTGTCGAGCATGTCACCGTACTTGAATTTGCCGATACCTTGCGCGCTGATGAAGTGCTCCAGCGCAAGGCACGCTCAATGGCCAACATCACCATTATCAAGAACGCTCAAACCACCGAAGTGCGTGGCGATGGCAAGAAAGCCATTGGCTTGACCTATACCGATCGCGTCACTGGTGAGAGCAAGCAACTGGATGTGGCCGGCACTTTCGTACAGATTGGCTTGATCCCGAATACCGAATGGCTGAAAGACAGCGGCTTGCAGCTGAGCAAATTCGGTGAGATCGAGATCAACGCGCGCGGTGAAACGTCCGTACCCGGTGTATTTGCCGCCGGGGATGCGACTACCGAGCCGTTCAAGCAGATCATTGTCGCCATGGGCGGAGGTTCGACGGCGGCGCTGGCTGCCTTTGATCATCTGATCCGCACCGCGGACCCGGCTGACACCAGGACTGACCAGCCAGAATCGGTCTCGGCCTGAAAAACGAGGGGAGGCAGCCCACTGCCTCCCCTTCCTGTTCCCCTGCATCACCCAGCTCCCGGTCAATCAGTCTGGCAACCACAGCTTTTCGAGCTGTTGCAACCCCCAGTCCTGCGGGTTCTCGCGGCTGACAATCCGGTCATCTATCTGGTTATCAGCCAGATCCAGAGTCTTGACCGCAATCTTCTGCCGTAACTTGATGGCATAAAATACGTTCACTTTTGGCGTCAGTAACGAGCCAGCATGCTGCTCGATCACAACCGCCAGCTGGTTTGAAGCCAGCTTGACCAGCGACCCCACCGGATAAATACCCAGCATACGAACAAAGCTCTGCAACAGGGCTGAATCAAAATGCCCTTGCCAACTGGTCATGCGACTGATGGAAACGGCCGGATCCCAGCCTGCCTTGTATGGCCGGTTAGAGGTTACCGCATCATACACGTCACAAATCGCACCGATGCGCGAGAGCAAGCTGATTTGCTCACCAGACTGCTGCCAGGGGTAGCCCGACCCATCAACCTTTTCATGATGATGCAGGCACACATCCAGCACAGCCTCGGGCACCCCCGCCCAGGACTGCAGCAACTGATGCCCCAGAACCGGGTGCTCACGCATCACGGCAAACTCTTCATCGGTCAGTTTTCCCGGTTTGTTGAGAATGTCCTCCGGGGTCATTGCCTTGCCCAGGTCATGCAGCAAACCGGCCATGCCGGCCAGCCTGGTCGTCTCTTCATCCAGTTCCAGCTGCCTGGCCATACCGATCATCATCGCCGCAACAGCCACCGAATGCAGGTAAGTGTATTCATCCTTGCGTTTTATTCGGGCCACACTGATCAAGGCATGGGAGTTACGCGATATTGAAGCACTCATGTCATCAAGCAATTCATTCAGGCCTGCAGTTTCCAGCGTTCGCCCCAGTCGAGCATCAGCGAACATGGTAATGACTGCCTCTTTACCCCGATTGACAATATCTCGGGCCTGACGAATTTCCTCAGTAAAAGAAGTCGGCAGCACGGACGGCGATGCTTGCTGGCTGGCCATATCAACAAAGTGGTTACCGGCAATCACCGTAGAATCAGCATCGGCGTCGGGCTCAAACGGGGGTACCAGCGGGTCACTCGCCACATCACAGCCGCGCGACAGATCAATAATCAGTTCTTTGATTGAGGAGGCGCGGATCCTTGCGAGGGTCGCTGCGTCGGCAATCAACAGCTTGCTGGACCAGAAGGGGTGCTGCAGCCAGGAGCCGCAGAATTTGTGCACAAACATACCTTCGCGCACCTGGCTGACAGGAATCTTTTTCAACATTGGCCGGGTCACCAAAAGACAACGGTAAAGAACAACATCCTGTCGCCAATCGCTGAACAACTATCGCTTGCAACGGATAACCATCAAGACTGCAAGACATATACTAGCAATTTCACATCAGCTGCAAGGCTGATCTTTCGGTGACTCTGTTGCAACAAGTAACAAGCGGGTCGCAGAGGAAAAATCCGCACCCAGCGTGTCGTCCATGGCATCAATGTCATACCGTGCAAGGCAGCCACTGCCCAGTGTCGGTGGCGCCTCGGCAACCGCCTTGTCAAGCGGATTGCTGGTTTCTGCGTCGTCTGCAGCCGGTTTCATTTGGGCGCGCCGTGTTCGTTGTAGGCTTTTACCGCGCGCAATACATCGCGGCGGCTTATCTGCCCGACCAACAAGCCTTCATCCATGACCGGCAGACGGCGCCGGCCCTTGTGAATAAAGTGCTCCGCAGCCTTGATAATATCGGCATCGGCATCAATATTTTCCACCACGACGGTCATTACCGAAGCCACTGTGCCACCGGCTTCTTCATGATAGCTGCCAGACAAAATGCCGCGCAGGCAATCGCTCTCGGACAACAACCCAAGCAAATGGCCTTCGTCATCGACGACAGGTGCGCCGGAAATCCGATGCGCAAGCAGCACATCAATGGCGCGAAAAAGATCCATATCGGCCTTGAAAGTGACCAGATCAATGGTCATGTAATCCCGAACCTTTACCGATTTGAGCATGCTGACTCCTTGGTATGCGCAAGCAATTGATCTCTTTTCAGCTTAGCTGAAAACCACCGTTTTGTTGTCGTGAACCAGCACCCGGTCTTCCAGGTGATAGCGCAGCCCACGGGATAGCACCATTTTCTCCACGTCCTTGCCCAGTCGTACCAGGTCTTCGATATTCTGTCGGTGACTGATGCGCGCCACATCCTGCTCGATGATCGGACCGGCATCGAGCTCCTCGGTCACATAGTGACACGTCGCTCCGATCAGCTTGACCCCGCGCTCGGCTGCCTGATGGTAAGGCTTGGCGCCAACAAAGGACGGCAAAAAGCTGTGATGGATATTGATAATGCGATGGGCATATTCGGCACAGAGCTCGGGCGGCAGAATTTGCATATAACGCGCCAGAACAATGCAATCAGCCTGCTGAGCCCTGACCAGTTCGTTCACCCGGGCAAAAGCCGGCGTTTTGTCGGCAGGATCAACCGGCACATGATGAAAGGGAATACCATGCCATTCGACCATTGAACGCAGATCATTGTGGTTGGAAATCACGCTGGTAATCTCGCAACCCAGCTCACCGCTGTGCCAACGGTGCAGCAAATCAGCCAGACAGTGGGATTCCCGGCTGGCCATCAGCACTACTTTTTTCTGCTGTCGGGAATCACTGACCCACCAATCCATCTGATATTCCTCGCCAATGGGCGCGAAAACCGTACGCAGACCGTCCAGATCAAAAGGCAAGGAGTCGGCCCGAATTTCATGCCGCATAAAGAACCAGCCACTCAAGTTGTCCGAGTGATGATTGGCTTCGGTAATCCAGCCATTATAGGTGGCCAGAAGGTTGCTGACTCTGGAAACAATGCCTACCCGGTCAGGGCAGGCAATCACGAGACGATAGGTATGCATGCGTATGGCCTGTTGAACCTTTTCTACAAGGATTCGCATAGTACCCTTGCTGACCGTTAAATGCAGCGGCTATTACTTGGCTTAACACTGTGTTTTGTCCAGAAACATGACGATTCACTTATAACACTTCAACAACAGGCTGCCAGCACTTGTACTCGGCGCAACAACTAACTATTATTGTGCCGTCCATGTTTTAACATTCCCTTTATTCCCAACAGGTGACACTTCATGTCAAAGCTGCAAGAGTACCGTTCGCTGGAAGATCAAATTCGTGACCTGACCGACAAGCTGCATGCACTGTCGAATGATGACAAACTGAAGAAAGAAATCGAATTTGAAGAAAAACTGCGTGACTTGATGAATCAATACGACAAGTCGCTGAAAGACGTTATCTCCATCATTGATCCGGATAACAAGCTGGCCCCTTCAGTCAAAGGCTCCAAGGCTTCTGGTCCGAAGCGCGCGCGCAAGGTCAAGCAATACAAGAACCCGAAGACCGGTGAAATTGTCGAGACCAAAGGCGGCAACCACAAGACGCTGAAAGCCTGGAAACAGGAATACGGTAACGATACCGTTGAGTCCTGGATGACCATTATCGGTTAATCCGGCTGAGCGACTTTAAAGGGCAGTTTTAACTGCCCTTTTTTGTGCGCGTTATTCTCTGGCTGACTTTATAACTTCAAATAATCTGCCAATTCGGCACTGTAACTTTTCCACGCGTTCAGCAAGGTTTTTTGTTCCTCACTCGCTTGCGCCATGGCCTGCTCCATTTCACTATTGAATGCATGCCAGGTACGGGGGGCACCGGGTACTTCGCCCAACAATCGTTGACGACAGAACTGCATCCAGCTGTCCAATTGTGACGCAGACAGGGACTCAGGGAAGTTACGTGCCTGGTAACGGAACAACAAATCCTGCAAGCGTTGATCCTGCAAGGACCACTGCGCATTACCCAGCGCCTCCCCTCCGGCCTGACGAATAGCCGGCAACAAGCGTCGATCCTGATCACTGATAAAGCCGGCATAGAGCTGTGTTTCGGCATCTTCGTCGCCATTGGCCGGCGGCGTGTCGCTATAAACCTGATGCAGCTTGCCCAGCAATTGCTCACGCCTGCCTGCCAGGACATCGGCCTGTGCCTGAACCGCGGGCAAATCGACCTGCAAGCGGCGGCAATCTTCCGGGCGCAAGACCTTGGTATCAGCCAGCACCGGGCACTTGTTGATGTGCACCAGTTTCAGCCCGGGGCGCTGCTCACCTGGCGCCAAATCATCATTGGCCGTGTAAAGCCGTGCTCGCAGTTGATCGGCATCCAGATCCATCAACAACTCCAGCGGCGCTGTCAGGTCGTACACGATCAACGCATTGCGGTTGTGCGGGTGCCAGGCCAATGGCAAGACCACACCCAGGCCTTGTCGCTCGCGACCAAAACGGCCGGACACGTGCACCAGCGGCCTGACCCCTTGCAGGTCAATCAGGCTGGCTACCTGACGCTTGTTGCGCAGCCCGAGCAAATAGCCATACAGCCGGGGTTGCGCCTGGCGCAGCAACCGCGCCATGGCAATAGTTGCCCGCACATCGGCCAGGGCATCATGGGCCTGGCCATGATCAATGCCATTGGCCGCCGTCAGTCGTTCCAACCGCAGTGAGGTGAAACCATCCTGCTCCGGCCACTCAATCCCTTCGGGGCGCAAAGCGTGCGCGGCCCGCAGGGCATCGATGAGATCCCAGCGGCTATTACCGCCCTGCCACTCACGCGCATAGGGGTCATGAAAGTTGCGATAAAAGCTGAAGCGGGCCATCTCGTCATCAAAACGCAGGCTGTTGTAGCCAACGCTGCAGGTACCAGGCTGCATCATTTCATTCTGCAAGCGCTCGATAAATTCGGCTTCCGGCAGACCGGCCATGGCTCGATCAGGGCCAATACCGGTGACCAGGCAGGCCTGCGGATGCGGCAGAATATCCGGCGACAACTGGCTGTCGATACACAGCGGTTCGGCAATTTCGTTCAGTTCGGTATCGGTGCGGACGCCCGCGACCTGCAAGGGGCGATCACGCCTTGGATCAATCCCGGTGGATTCGAAGTCATACCAGAAGAAAGTGTCTGCCATTGCCTGTCCCCGCCGCAAATAGGCAGGTTAACCGATCAGGCCTGCACCGGGTCAACAAAACTGAAGTACGACTTCAGCTCGGCAGCCAATTGGGCGAATTCGCGCTTGCCACTGAGCAGTTGCAAACCGGTCGCATAGTCCCCGGCAACCGGATCGGCCCGACACCAGCAACTGCTCGCGCGAAAATCAAGCCTGTGCGTTTGCCCGTCCAGCCCCGGCAGGCACAAATACAGCTGATACTCAGCCCCGACAATCAACGGCAGACGGCTGTGCAGCATCAGACCAAAGCAGGAAATGTTGGCGAGATAACCCAGACTGCGCTGATTCCAGGCATTGAATACCTGAAGATAGGCATTCAGTTGGTGCCGTTCGATAAGTCGCCGATGGGGTACCGGGGAATATTCTGCGTGCATATTCGTTTAACCAGAAAGAGCTTGCTTCCGGGTCAGCATAGCGCAGCCAGCGTCAGTCTGCCGCCTGGAAAACCACTGAAAACATTATCTGCATTGCCGCAACAGCGATACAAGCACTCCGTGCGCGCGTGCGATCAGCAGCTCATTGACAGCATCGGAACTGCACATTCTCGACTGCTTTGCTTTTTCAGTCTTGCGGCTTCAGTTGCTGTGCCGGATCAACGTAGCCCAGTTGTCGCAGGGTTTCCAGCCGTGCGCCAGCACGGTAGCCGGGTTCACTTTGCGGATAGTGCCGAAGGATAAAATGGTAGGTTTGAGCGGCATCCAGATACAGCGCCTGTCGCTCGAGACACAGCCCGCGCAACAAGGAAATGTCCGGCTGCAGGTGGCCGCGGGAATAGTTATGGTGTTCTGCCCTGATCAACGCCTGCTGCGCCTGCTCACAGGAACCTGCTT
Source organism: Halopseudomonas salegens (assembly GCF_900105655.1). Lineage (NCBI taxonomy): Bacteria > Pseudomonadati > Pseudomonadota > Gammaproteobacteria > Pseudomonadales > Pseudomonadaceae > Halopseudomonas > Halopseudomonas salegens. Next base: position 842,394 of record NZ_LT629787.1, on the reverse strand, counting down.
CATAGGCCTGATAGGCACGGCCCAGATGTTTTTGCGGGCTGCCAGCACAGCCGGACAGCAGCAGAACAGAGGCGCACAATGCAAGCAATACGGTTTTGGCAATCATGGATGTCACTATTCAGTCGGTGATTATTGTCATTATTATCGGCACTCTGCACAGATTCTTGACTTGATCTGGATCACTTCACATCTGTGCCGGGTGTTCTAGACTGACGCTATGCCTTGCCAAGGAGTGTACTGATGGATCTGCAACATTTATTGGTCGTCATTGATCCGACCAGCGAAGAGGATCAACCCTGCCTGCGTCGGGCTGCCCAGCTCTGTGACCTGTATCCGGAGGCTGACGTTACCCTGTTTCTGGTCGAGTATGTACCGGCGCTGGATGGTGGCTGGCTGTTTGACACGCCCGGCCTGGAGCAGGCGCGCGCTTCCTTGCTCGAGCACCATGAAAGCCGGCTGGAAAAACTGGCCAGGCCAATCCGGCAAAAGGGCAACAAGGTGACCACCCAGGCGGTCTGGGGCAAGCGCCGGGACCGGCATATCCTGCGCGCCATCAGTGAACATGACCCCGATCTGGTACTGAAAACCACGCACCATCACAATCCGATCAAGAAGCTTTTCCTGACCAATACCGACTGGCAATTGATCCGGCACTGCGAGGCGCCTCTGTGGCTGGTCAAAAAGGCTGACGATCCCTTGCAACACATTTGTGCCAGTGTTGACCCCTTGCATGATGCCGACAAACCGGCCGCCCTGGATCGCAAGCTGATCCGCTTTGCCGAAACACTCGCGCTAAGAGCCTCGGCCCAGCTACACATCGCCCACTGCTACAATCCGTTGCCGCGGACTCTGGTGTTTGATGCCAGCGTGATAACCGATTATGACGGCTACGCCGGCGATGTTCGTGACCGTCATGCCAAAGCCTTCAGTGAGATGACCGAGAATAGCGCGGTGGATGCCGAACACAGTCACTTGTTGCAGGGTTATCCCGAAGAAGCCATCCCGGAATTCATCGAGCAACACAGCATCAATCTGCTGGTGATGGGGGCGGTATCACGCTCACGCCTGGACAGCGCACTGATCGGTCACACCGCCGAGCGCTTGCTGGATGAGGCCGGTTGCGATGTACTGGTCATCAAGCCGGATGATTTTGTCGATCCGAGCAAACCCGACCACTGATTCCCTCGATGCACCCTTGCCAACTACGCCCCGGGCGTAGTTGGCAACATGGCTCTCGATTCGAGACATAACGCGGTGATTGCAGCCCAATCACCCTGTTCCACGATGCGCTGCGGCGCCATCCAGGTGCCGCCCACCGCCATCACGTTGTCCAATGCCAGATAGTCCGCCAGCTTGCTCAGGCCAATACCACCGGTCGGGCAAAAACGGATGCCGTGAAAGGGGCCGGAAAATGACTTCAACGCCGCCTGGCCGCCGACCACTTCCGCCGGAAACAGCTTGAAGCGACGATAACCCAGCCGATAGCCCATGAGGATTTCCGAAGCCGTTGCGATGCCTGGCAGCAATGGCACCGGACTATCCAGCCCCAGGGTCAACAACTCGTCAGTACAACCCGGGGTAACGACGAATTGTGCACCGGCATCCAGCACCGATTGAAACTGTCGACCATCCAGCACCGTGCCGGCACCAACGGTCAGCTCGGGTCGTTCGGCACGCAGGCGAGCGATCGCCTTCAACCCCAGGGGCGTGCGCAGGGTGACTTCCAGAGTAGTCACCCCGCCCTTCGCCAAGGCATCCGCCAATGGCAATACATCCGCTTCGCGCTGGATGCTGAGCACCGGCAGCAAAGGTGAATGGGCAAAAATCCGGTCAAGTGTTCGTGTATTGTCAGCCAGGCTCATGTGCATCCATTCAGCCTCATGGGCTGTAGACAATGTCCAAAGGTGGCTTGAGAAAAGCCCCGACCGGCAGTGCCAGCGGCGATTCAAAGGCCTGTTGCAATGTATCCAGCTTAGCCTGACCGCTGATGGCGAGCAATTGTCGCGGAGCACTGTGCAACAGTCGGCCGGTCAGACTCAGGCGGGCCTGGCGTTCATCCGTAGCCGGCAGGGCAACACAACGCCAGGGACAATCCACCGCGCACAGCATTGGCCAATCGGGTAAATCCGGAAACAAGGAAGCCGTATGCCCGTCGCTACCCATGCCCAGCACAATCAGGTCAAGGCCGGGCCAGGTAGCCAGCTCCGCCGCTGCCACTTGCGCATCGGCCTCGGGACTGACACCACGATACAATGGCAACCAATTGATCAGCGACCAGTGTTCGGCCAGGCAGCGTTGCACCAGCCCGGCATTGCTGTCGGCATGTTCCGGTGGCACCCAACGTTCGTCGACCAGCGTCAGATGCACCGACTGCCAGTCCAGCGAGAAACGGGCAAGCTGACGTAAGAAAACCTCCGGACTGCGACCCCCTGATACGGCCAGGCGAGCTACGCCGCGCTGACGAATGCACTGCTGCAGGGTCTCTGCGACCTGCGTAGCCAGCCAGCGCGCCTGGTCCTCGGCATCAGCGCAGGGATGCCACTGGACACCCCGCCGGCTGCAGTCTGCCATAACCGTCATACCGGCTGATCACTGTCAGCAATGCGCAGGCCGGCAGTAAAACTGCTGGCGCCCTCTTCTGCCGGACTGACAGCTGCGCGCATGCCAGCAAAGAGTTCACGCCCCCAGCCACGCGCCGGCTCACTGGGCATTGGGTCCGGCTCACGGGCCTGCCAGTCGCTCGGACTGACCGCCACGGCCAGCCTGCCATTGCCCGCATCCAGCTCAATCAGATCACCATCGCGCAAACGTGCCAATGGGCCACCGGCAGACGCTTCCGGACAGACATGGATGGCAGCCGGCACCTTGCCTGAGGCACCGGACATACGCCCATCGGTCACCAGTGCGACCTTGAACCCACGATCCTGCAACACACCCAGATAAGGCGTCAGCTTATGCAGCTCAGGCATGCCATTGGCTTGCGGCCCCTGAAAACGCACTACCGCAACCAGATCACGCTCCAGCTCACCGGCCTCAAAGGCGGCAATCAGCTCGCTCTGGCTGTGAAATATCCGGCAGGGCGCGCTGACATGCCAGTGCGCAGGGTCGACAGCTGACACCTTGACAATACCGCGCCCGAGATTGCCTTCAACCAACCGCAAGCCGGCCTCAATGGAAAAAGGATCGCCGTGAGAGCGCAAAATGCTCGCATCCAGGCTGGCTTCCGGCCCTTGCTGCCAATGCAGGACACCGTCGCGCAATACCGGCTCACGGGTGTAATGTTCCAGTCCCTCTCCGGCAACGGTGCGCACATCGGCGTGCAGCACTCCCGCAGCCAGCAGCTCGCGAAACATCCAGGCCGGCCCACCGGCAGCCTGGAACTGATTGACGTCCGCGCTACCATTGGGGTACATGCGCGCCAGACTGGGTACGACTGCCGAGAGATCGGCCATATCATCCCAACGCAACTGCAAACCGGCGGACTGACCAATCGCGATCAGGTGCAGGGTCAGGTTGGTCGAGCCGCCACTGGCCAGCAGCATGACCACTGCATTGATCAGACTGCGCTCATCAAACATGTCTGCCAGGCGTACCGAGTTGCGTGCCAGCTTGATCGCCTGCTCGCTGGCTGCGGTGGTCAATGCCGCGCGCAATGGGCTGTGCGGGTGCACAAAGGAGCTACCCGGCAATTGCAGCCCCATGGCCTCCAGCAGCAGTTGATTGGTATTTGCCGTGCCATAGAAGGTGCAGGTGCCCGGGCTGTGATAGGAGCGTGTTTCGGCATCCAGCAGCTCCTCGCGACTGGCCTCGCCAGCCGCAAAACGCTGGCGCACGGCAGCTTTCTCGTCATTCGGCAAACCCGAGGCCATGGGGCCCGCAGGCACGAACAACACCGGTAACTGGGCAAAACGCAAGGCCCCCATCAGCAGACCCGGCACGATCTTGTCGCAGATGCCGAGACACAACACCGCGTCAAACATATTGTGCGACAGCGCTACCGCAGTACCCATGGCAATCACATCCCGGCTGTGCAATGACAGCTCCATACCGGGCTCCCCCTGGGTAACGCCATCACACATGGCCGGCACCCCACCGGCCACCTGGGCCGTGCAGCCCATGGCGTGGGCCGTTTGCTTGATCTGGTGTGGGAATTCGGCATACGGCTGATGCGCCGAGAGCATGTCATTGTAAGCAGTGACAATGCCCAGATTGATCGCATCCGGCAGCCGAATGCGTTGCTTGTCCGTCATGCTGCAGGCCGCCATTCCGTGGGCAAGATTGCCGCAGGACAAGCGCTGGCGGCCTTCTTGCGAACCACTGGCAGCATCCATTTGCGCCAGCCAGGCACGCCGGCTGGCAGCACTGCGTCTGGCTACGCGCTCGGTTACTTCAATTACCCGTGGATGCATGTCATCTCCGCTGGACTTGAGCTGTTCATTCTGTTCTATAGTATGTGGCACTTAACCCCATTGCCAGAAGGAGCTGCCCGTGGCCCAACGCCGCTGCAAGATTGTTGCCACCCTGGGACCGGCCTGCGACAGCCCGGAACACATTGCCGCGCTGATCAGCGCCGGCATGGACGTCGCCCGCCTGAACTTTTCCCATGGGCATGCCGATGAGCACCGTCAACGCGCCGCCTGGGTACGCGAAGCCGCTGCCGAGCAGGGCCGCCATGTCGCCTTACTGGGTGATTTGCAGGGTCCCAAAATCCGTATTGCCCGTTTCGCCGATGGCCATATTCACCTGGAACCGGGCGATAATTTCCGCCTCTCGACCAGCCACCCGCTGGATGCCGGCAACCAGGACGTGGTGGGTATCGACTATCCGCAACTGGTCGAGGATTGCCGCGCCGGTGACGAGTTGCTGCTGGATGATGGCCGCGTGGTTCTGCGTGTCGAGAGTGTCGGCCGCGACGAGGTACGCTGTCAGGTTACTGTCGGTGGTGATCTGTCCAATCAAAAGGGTATCAACCGGCGCGGCGGCGGGCTGTCAGCCACCGCCCTCACGCCCAAGGACCACGCTGACATCAGCCTTGCCGCCGAACTGCAGATGGAATATGTCGCCGTGTCTTTCCCGCGCGACGCCACTGATATGCAACAGGCGCGGAAACTGCTTGCCGACAATGAATCCGACGCCTGGCTGATTGCCAAGATCGAGCGTGCCGAAGCGGTCGCCGATGACAGCGCGCTGGACGGGCTGATTCAGGCCAGCGATGGGGTCATGGTTGCGCGGGGCGATCTGGGGGTGGAAATTGGCGATGCTGAGCTGGTAGCCATCCAGAAACACATCATCAGCCGTGCCCGCAAACAGAACAAACTGGTCATCACCGCTACCCAGATGATGGAATCGATGATTCACAGCCCGATGCCGACAAGGGCCGAAGTTTCCGATGTAGCCAATGCCACGCTGGATTACACCGATGCCGTGATGCTGTCGGCTGAAACTGCCGCTGGCGATTATCCGGTGGATGCCGTCAAGGCCATGGATCGTATCTGCCAGGGGGCGGAAAAGCACCCGAGCAGCCAGCAATCCGGACATCGTTTGTATCAGGAGTTTTCTCGCTGCGACGAGACCATTGCCCTGTCAGCCATGTATGCCAGCAATCATTTCCCCGGCGTCACCGCGGTTATCAGCTTGACGGAGAGTGGCTACACACCCTTGATCATGTCACGCATCCGTTCACCTCTGCGTATTTTTGCCCTGTCACCGCACCCGCACACGCTGGGCCGCGCCGCCCTGCTGCGCGGGGTTACCGGGGTGGCTTTCAACCCGACGGAGATGCCCTCAAGCGAGGTTGATCAGTTTGCCATCGAGGCACTGCTCAGCCGTGAACTGGTGCAGTCCGGAGACTGGGTAATTCTGACCAAAGGCGATGTCTACAACTCCCGCGGCGGGACCAATTCAATGCGTTTGCTGCAAGTGCGCGAGGCTCTGGTTTGAGCCTGTGCGCTTGGAAGCTGGCCTGGCTCCGGCTAAGATGAAGGTCTGTTTACCAAAGGACAATACTTATGAAACGCCCTCTGCTTGCGACCCTGCTGTGCTCCAGTCTGCTGGCTGCAGCCATGCCCGCTGTTGCCGACGAATGTACCCCCGAGGCCGCCATGGAGAAAGGCGCCGAACTGGCCGCCACTCTGGAGCGAGTGGCCTATGGAGATGCCGACAAGCTGCAGCGCATCAACCAGAAGCTGATCGAGCTTCAGGTAGAAGACCCTACCCGCAGTGATCACACGGCTTGTGAAGCCTACGACCGCATTATTGCCGAGGTGGAAGAGCTGGAAAAAGAAACCGACAGCGACAGCGACACCCAATAAAAGCACAAAGCATCGAATTTACTGATATAAACATTCGCTTTATTCTGCTTTTATCGCAAAAAATTCAATCCTAGAATGCAGTCATGACCAGAGTCGGCAGTGTCGCCGGCTCCGCTGACCGAGGAGGTTTGCATGACTGTTCAAACCCGTAATCTGGTAGAAAAACTGATCGGACGCCCTGCCTCTGATGGCGACGGTGTCAAACTGACCCGGGTTTTCGGCGGTCAGGGGCCTGAACGTTTCGATCCCTTCCTGATGCTGGACGAATTCGGTTCCGACTCGGCTGCCGACTACATTGGTGGCTTTCCCGCACACCCACACCGTGGTTTCGAGACCGTCACGTATATGCTCGAAGGCCGGATGCTGCATGAAGACCACCTGGGTAATCAGGGCCTGCTCGAGTCCGGCGGGGTGCAATGGATGACCGCCGGGCGCGGCATCATTCACTCGGAAATGCCGCAACAGACCAGCGGTCGCATGCGCGGCTTTCAGTTGTGGATCAACCTGCCGGCAGCGGAAAAGATGCAGCCAGCCCATTATCAGGACCTGCCGGCTGATGCAGTCGCCAGCGGCACCTTGCCGGGTGGCGGTAGCGTCAAAGTGATTGCCGGGACTCTGAACCTGAGCGGCAAGCCTCTGCAAGGGCCGATTCAGGGCAAAAGCACCGAGCCGCTGTATCTTGATCTGCACCTCAACGCGGAAGAGACCCTGAGCCTGCCACTGCCGACGGAGCACACCGCGATGCTGTACGTGTACGAAGGGGATGTGCGAATTGACGGCAGCCAGGGCAGCACCATCCTGCAACCCAAACAACTCGGACGCCTGAGCCAGGGCAATCAGTTGACCCTGCAAGCAGGAGTAACGGGAAGTCGGGCGCTGCTGATTGCCGGCAAACCCATCGGCGAGCCAATTATCCAATACGGTCCATTCGTGATGAACAGCCGGCAGGAAATTGAGCAGGCCATAATGGATTACCAGAGTGGCCGTTTAGCGTCTTGAAGCGTACTGATTGGGTGCTCAGTCAAGGACGGTGCGCCCGGCAAGCGCATGCGCCAGGGTGCCACCGTCGACAAACTCCAGCTCGCCCCCGAGAGGAATACCGTGGGCCAGACGGGACAGCCTGATACCTTTGGGACGCAGTAACCCGGCAATATAGTGCGCGGTGGCCTCACCCTCTACCGTGGGGTTGGTGGCCAGAATCACCTCGGTCACCGCCCTGCCTTGCATACTCGCCAGCAGGGCAGGAATACCGATTTCCTCCGGCCCCAGACCGTCAATCGGCGACAGACTGCCCTTGAGCACGAAGTAACGACCATTGAACCCGCCTGCCTGTTCGACCGCCCATACATCGGCCTGGCTTTGCAGCACGCAGAGCAGGCTGTCATCACGCCCGGGGTCGGAACAGAGACGGCAAAGGTCTTCTTCGCTCAGGCTACGGCAGCGTTGGCAATAGCCAACGCCATCCATCGCCGCTTCCAGCGCAACAGCCAGCTGCCGGCCAGCACCGCGATCACGTTCCAGCAAGTGCAAGGCCATGCGTTGGGCGGTCTTCGGACCGACACCAGGCAACCCCCGCAAGCCGTCGATCAACTGCCGGATTCGTGGACTAAAGCTCATTCAGTGGCCTCAAAAGGGCATCTTGAAACCGTCGGGCAGGTTCATGCCGGACGTCAAACCGGACATTTTTTCCTGATTCTGCTGTTCCAGTTTGCGCACGGCATCGTTGAAGGCCGCGGCTACCAGATCCTCGATGATTTCCTTGTCTTCACCCATCAGGCTGTCATCAATGCTGACCCGACGCACATCGTGACGTCCGTTCATCACCACCGACACCATGCCGGCACCGGATTGCCCGGTTACTTCCGCATTGGCCAGTTCTTCCTGCATTTTCTGCATTTTTTCCTGCATTTCTTGCGCCTGCTTCATCAGGCCTGCCATGCCACCTTTCATCATTGCATCCTCACTCAATTTGCCGGTATGTCCTGGGGGCGAATACTGTCGTCGCAGATTCGCGCGGAAAACTCGGAGATCAACGCCTGAACCAGCGGATCAGCCTTGATAGTCGCTTCAGCCTCGCACTGTCGTTGATGCCGGCGACGTGCCTCGGCAATCGCCGGTGTCTCCTCGGTTGGAGCAGCAACCTCAACCATGAGTTCAACCGCCTCACCGGTACAGTCACTGATAGCCTGTTGCAGACGTTGACGGTGATTATCGTTATACAAGGCGCTGTTGCTCGGGTCCAGATGCAGCAACCATTGGTTACCCTCTTGCCGCACCCACTGACAGTGAGCAGCAATACTCAGGGTAAGGCCGCTCAAGGCCAGGCGCGGGAACAATGCCAACCATTCAGCAGCCAACCCTGTGGCCAGCGGCAGATCACTGATCGCATCGGCCCCTGTGGCTTCCGGCTCGGCAGCCGGCGTCCAGTCACCCTGATATTCAGCCAGCTCGGCCTCGTCATCATAATCAGCACGCTCATCGGCGGGCTCATCAGGGGCAGCCTGCAACCAATCCGCGGGCGGTTCATCCTGCGGCGGCTTGACCGGAGTGGCGGCATTCAACGGCTGGGGTGCAGTGGCTTTTGCCGGCTCCATGCCCGCTGAATCCGCAGCCTCACCGGTTTCAGCGGCCTGGTCTTCAGCAACCGCTGCAGCGGCTACCGATTCGGCGGCCTGCGCTGGCGCAGCGACGCCGCTACTGGGTGTGGCGGGCTCACCGGCAGGGCTGGCAAGCTCCTTCGCAGCCGCGGGTGTAGCGGCAACAGAAGGCACTGCTGCCGGCGCCCCCGCCACTGCGGAGTCAGCCCGGGCCTGGCTGCTCCGCGCCGGCTTTCCCGCCGGGTCGGGTGGCGCACTGTCGGGTTCACCCAGGGTTCCCGGACGGAACGCCAACATGCGTAACAGCGTCATTTCAAACCCGCCCCGCGGCTCTGGCGCCAGCGGCAAGTCACGCCGGCCATGCAGCGCCAGTTGATAGAACAGCTGTACGTCCTCGGCACTGATGCTGCGCGCCAGTTCCAGCACCCGGGCAGCATCACCCTGCCCGGCATCAGCAGCCTCCGGAACGACTTGCGCCAGAGCTATGCGTTGCAGGGAAGTAATCAATTCGGCGAGCACACCGGCAAAGTCAGCCCCCTGCTCGGCCAGCTCGGCGACCAGCGTCAGCATGGCACGGGCATCATCGGCGGCCAGGGTATCCAGCAGCGCAAACACCTGGGTATGGTCAATCGTGCCCAGCATAGTGCGCACCTGGCTGACCTCCAGGTGGCCATTGCCAAAGGCAATCGCCTGATCGGTCAGACTCAGGGCGTCACGCATGGAGCCATCCGCGGCCCGGCCGAGCAGCCAGAGTGATTCGTCATCATGCGGAATCTGCTCATCGGACAGCACATGCCGCAGATGATCGACCATCTTGTCCGGCGTCATGTTCTTCAACGAAAACTGCAGACAGCGTGACAGGATGGTAACCGGCAGTTTTTGCGGATCGGTGGTGGCAAGCAGGAATTTGACGTGTTCCGGAGGCTCTTCCAGCGTTTTCAGCAAGGCATTGAAACTGTGCCCGGAAAGCATGTGAACTTCGTCGATCAGGTAGACCTTGAAGCGACCGCGACTGGGCGCATATTGCACGTTATCCAGCAATTCACGGGTATCTTCCACCTTTGTGCGGCTGGCAGCATCCACTTCGATCAGGTCGACAAAGCGACCCTCGTCAATCTCCCGGCAAGCGGAACACACGCCGCATGGCTCGGAACTGACACCTTGCTCGCAGTTCAGGCACTTGGCCAGAATCCGCGCAATCGTGGTTTTGCCGACGCCGCGCGTGCCGGTAAACAGGTAAGCATGATGCAGGCGATTGTTGTCCAGCGCATTGATCAGCGCTTGCAGCACATGGGTCTGCCCGACCATTTCACGGAACAGTCGCGGACGCCATTTACGGGCTAATACCTGATAACTCATGGGCTGGGGAATATCCACATCGGTCAGTCAACAAGCGGCTACTGTAACCAATGCCGGCAGACATTGCGAGACGCAAGATGGACGCAACAGATCAACGCATCCGTTGCTCAATCCACAGCCAGGCCCGCGATGGACAACAGTCAATCGGGTTGTGACGGGCTTGCGGCTTTACTGGCACTGCACCAGTCGGGGTGCAGCTTGATGATTTGCTTTTTGACCACGAAATTGACTGCCACAAACATCAGCAAATGCAGTGGGGTCACAACCAGCAGCCCCAGGAACAGATATGCAACGGGCATGTCACTTGCCAGCGCTGTCGGCATACCCAACAAAATGCTGGCCAAAACATCACCTGCGAGCGCGAGGAAGATCAATGCCCATTGTTCACCACCCTCGATAATGCGTGCATTTTTATTCCAATAGGAATAGAAGCACCAGTATGCAATAGCCAGCAAAATAGGTGTATTCAAAGCGCTGACCTGACCCAGACCCAACACGCCCGCCGTAATGCCTGCTGCCGCCATAACCAGGGTGTATATAATGGTAAAACGCAAGAAAAAACCCGACAGACTCATACCCGCTCCCAAGAATGATTTTTTATTTAACGGCGACCCAGACTGCAACTGCAATGGCGCGATCCAATCGTGCACGCAAATCCTCGAATGACTCGTCAGGCTGACGAACTAACATCACAAGACACGGGTCTTCATCAGACGCGGTCGCCGCACAGCGAACCGGCCCAGCTCTGCCAATGGTAATGTTACCCGAGCCATCGATGAGCATTTCAATGCTCTCACGTTTCATATGACGAAGACTGACTTCGTGTGAGCATAACGCAGAACTTTGCGGCAATTTTGGAGCCGCGACGCGGTGGAATGATTGCCCGCCAACAATGACTGGTTATGCATTTCACTCTCAGCTGTGCGCTAAAACTCCACCAGTTCAATCTGGTTCGAAAGTAAATTCATCGATAGTCCCTCACTTAAGACGCCTCCATCTTCCCAAACCTTTTTAACACTCACGTACTTAGACGAGATGTCATAGACGCTCAAAACTTGGCCAACAATTGAATTGATGCGACTAACTTCTTCGTCGGGCAAACAATCCAAATCTTTCAAATGAACAGATAAAACTCTGACCTTAGATCCAATACGAACCTGTTCTCCCTTAACATCTACGGTCATCTGTCGTTCCCAGTGGACGCATACCGCCCGCCATCACCGGTGACAGAACCGCAACGAAGCGGAGGTTTTGGCATCCGGTGCATGGCCTGGTTATATTTCGTTAGCTGGTAATTCGAGCTGCCTCTCACTCCGCCAGACTCGTATGAGCACAACCTCTTTAGCCTGCCTGAGATAGACAACTCGAAACGGCGCGTGAATCAATTCGCGAATATGATCCATGTTGAATTCAGGAACAATTCGGCCAGCATCAGGGTGGATTTGAAGCATTTCACAGTGCTCCAGGATAGCAGCGACGAAATCATTACCGATATGTGGCACATCCTGCTCTTTGTAATACTCCTGAATAGCCTGTAAGTCCTCAAGAGCGGACTGTGCGATGCGTAATTCCATTTACTTGATGCCCAACGCTTTCCTGGCGTCCTCCAACGATACGGTGTTGCCCTCGCGAACATCCATAAGCCCCTGCGCCACCGCCTTTACAAACCGCAATTCCTCTGCGGTTCTCTCATAATCCTCGAGCCCCTGAACAACAGCTATGCCGCGGCCACGGCTGGTGAGCAGGATGGGGCGATGCGTATTTTGCGCTCGACCAACCACCTTTCCAGGATTGATCTTCAGCTCTGATAGAGGAATGACATCCTCGGAAAATTTCACTTGCATAGTGATTACCCAGTCAACGATTTGGCCCTATTAATAGCACCAGTTAACAGGTGCGGTCAAGAAACATAACGTTGTAGCTCACCCGCGCCTGGAACTGGCGTCGGATGCAGCGACTGGTTAGCAACTGATCTATCGATCAGATACATCATGAACCACATATAAAGGAGCTCGAGTCCGTCTCCAAGCAAAAAAACATGCGCTAGCAACAAATATCGCGAGTCCTAGCAGCAAATTTCCCCATAAAACCATTGCCGCTACCAGCAATATGAGGAACGCCAGTTCTACAAAAATGAACAAGAACAACTCAGCAAACCAACCTCGATTCATATACGCAATTGATGAGCAATGAGGGCATGTCAGAACGGAGCCCATGAAAGCATGACGCCATAGTTGAAACTGAGTGTATGCGGGCTTACCACAAGACGGGCATGGTCGGATCATTCTCAATTCCGTTTACAAAGGCTTCAGAGCCAAGGGTTGCTAACGCTTTTAGCAGGGACGCGACGTTAGGAGCGTCCCTTGCCTGCACTTGTTAAACGAAAAACTTCGTACCTCCGGTGCAGCATAGGAGGTAGAAATAGATACAAACTAGGATAAACCAGAATAACCCACCAATCAGCAATAAATTCAAAAATCGAAATAAAGGGCTCCAGATACCCCCCTATGCCTTGTGCCTGAAATTGAGGATATAGCTTTATCATAAAAATTCCAAAAGGAAGTGCAATTGCCTGTAAAAGAGCAGTTGTGATAACTACGGTCCCAAAAAATGCTGACACAAACAAAAATTGATTGCTTCCCCTTTTGATTCGGATATAGATGTAAGGCCACAGAGCCAGAAAAGCAATCAGAAACAGCGCGGGAGCAATAAACAGAAATCCATCGGCCAGATCAAAATCATTCATCCGGAATTCTCAAAAGATCAGCGTAGAGCAGAAATAAAATTCGAGCAGATAAAGCTCCTAAAGACGTTATATGAGCACCTATCAAACCCATCAAAAACGAAAATCGCAGCCATCCCTCTGTTGGTGGGTAAGGTTCTGTCATAAACCCAGATATCCCAAAAAATATAAATCCATAAATGGCGAATCGCAATATAAGCAAGAATCCCTCCTATAGCTTCGGAAACACATGGCCTGTAAGCGTTTAACGACCGGCACAGCGGGCCAGTCGGCGCGGCGCAGTCAGCTCATGGAGATGTTCACCGTGGAGAAAAACCAGGAGCCGTAGCGTGAAAAAAAGGCCTAATTATGAACGTTGACACCACAGTCACTTGTTATGCTGCTTTCAACTCTGAGGTCCGCTTCTACCCATGGTCTAGCAGCAATATTAAAAAAACCTGGCTCAACCTCTTCTATCCATGTGCCGTTCGGCTGAACCTCTAAGTAGTCCAATAGTTTGGGGAAATACCAAACATAGAATTTTGAGTGCCCCTCTGCCTTTATTTGGACCAAACCGCCCACCCGAGATTCGATTTTTTCTCCAGCACGATATTCAAATCCTTCAGGTGCCTGATAAAAGGTACGACCTGCCGAATCAGCTACAGGTGTGTACCACCCCGCAGGGACAGAAGCTGAGAATGTCGTTTCAATCATTCCCCTCGTAATCGAGGGATTATATTCCTGACTTATAAAGAATCTAGCGCTTTCGGTGGTTTCAATGCTCGATGCGTAGTCATCCTGCACATCCATGGCGCTGTTGAATCCGGAACAACCAGTAAGCGCTATGGCCACCAATAAGACACCAACTAATTGACTGAATTTAAACATGATTCTCTCTGAGCATAACGCTTTTGTTTAGCGGCGTCCTGTCAAGGGCGTCCGGTGGCGGCCGAAGGCCGGAACGTACTTAAGCTACTTGCTAGCTTATTTGAATACACGGCTGACCTCTTGCTTTAGCGCCTGCTTAGCCCCTGACCGCATTGGCAGCCCATGTGCCGCCACAATAGAATCAAAATCCAACTCCAAAAGTTTTTTGAAATCAGTTTTTAAAGAATCCCCTTTGGCGGTTACACGCTTGAGCCAAGGAGGCCCAATATTAATTCCGGTTTTGAACCCTAAAAGCTTGAAAGCAGATTTCGTGAACCAAGTGAAATAACTCCAATCACTATGGTACTGCACGCTGTCGGTAGTAATCAGTAACTTTTGCTTTTTTATGAGCAGTGCTGCCTCCGGATACTTAGCGGATTCGAAGATAAAAAACTCTGAGTCTGGAAAAGGGCTCTCTACAGAGGTAGATATTTGGTTTGTAATCTGCGGCGATTTGTATGTCTCTTGCCCATCTTGCGCCCAAAACTCACATTTGTACCGCTCAATATAAAAAGCATCGTCAAGGCCATGAAAATCCCCGAGTCTTACAATACGTTTAACGCTCCCAAGCTTATCTAGCGTTGAAATACTTTCATCATTCATTCTAACCGGATTAATCAAACTCAGTTCGTCACCATCCTTGAGAATGATCATATTCCTGTTCATCCTCATGCCCGGGCCCATTTTTATGCTCCCGTGCAGAAAGTACACGCCAGGGTACAAGTTTCTTATTTCATCATGCTCGTATGCTGGTGGGTGCATCCTTCCTCCTTAAGGAAACTAACGCCTTCGCTTTGCGACGCACCGAAGCGCCATTGTAGGTGCGTCGCAAAGCCACTGGTTATGTGGCACGTAAACGATTCCGTCGAGCTACTCAACGTGACTCCGCGTAAAGTCGTCAACTTCATCGTATACGGTCACGGAAATCCGCTCACCTATCTCCCGCATCCCTTTCATCTCGGAAGGATTATCCGCCACCCAGAAGGCCTTCCAGTTCTCTACTGAATCCCACTTTGCCACTGTCAGAATTTCAGTCGGATCTTCCGAGCTACGAAGCATAAAGCTTCCCAACGCTCCCGCCACAGTCTCATGTATGTGATTCGTGGTGCGGCTCCATACCTCTTGGAAATTCACGAAGTCGTCTTCCTTTACTTTCCAGCGGTAAACTACTCGAATCACCTTATCCTCCTTCTCGCATAACGCTAAAAATTAGCGGTGACCCGACAGGGGCATCCGGTGGACCGCCGCCAGGCCGGGAACGAACTTGATTGATTTATTAAATGTCGTCTCGCGATTCTCTATGCCTACATACCCTATCGTACTCAAGCCATGGCACATCGTGCGACGCCCAGATATGAGCCTCTGGTTTTAAACCGGGATCATCGTCCAGAGTGGCTACCCGAACAATTACGTGTGGCTGCGCAGGCCTCTCGGCTACCAAATGAGAACCACAGCGTTTGCAAAAATGGCGTAACTTGCCCGGGGAGGATTCGAACGTAGAGATAGAACTCATGCCGCTGAGCCAACGAAAATTCTCGCGCTTTACTCCTGCAGTGGAGGCAAACGGTGCCGCATGGGCTTTACGACAAGTCTGACAATGGCAATGCACAATCGGCATATCCACTGAGTCAATTTCGTAACTTATCTCGCCACACAAACAGCTTCCCTTCAGCCCCATGGGGGACCTCCTTCTGTACATTTAACGCTAGAATAAGTCGCCGTTTGGAGCACCAGCGGAAAACGGTCGGCTTGATTCACTGGTTATGCAATGCGACTATTCATAGCTTGAAGACTTTAAATATTGTTCGTATTTTTGCGTTATTTCGTCATCTACAAGCTCAGCTAGCAATCCATCTATGTTCTCGAAAAACTCTCCTCGCTTTCGATAGCTTGAAAATTTTCCATGTAACCGTTGCTCTATTGCATAAGCAACATATCTTTCAAACTCCCAATAACACTTCACATCGAACCTGAGTGGGCCATCCACACCACCACTTAGCACTTGTGCGCGGCTATCGATATCTGTCGTATAACCGATTTTTAGCTGGTCAAAAATTGGAGCATTGGTATCGTACTCAATATACTGCCCAATGTAGACATAACTGCTTTCGGGATTTTTTGGTTGTCTTTTTAGTGCGAATTTTAGCAACTCTTCAGAAAAAGCAACCTCAGGTCTATAACCCTCTTGAACTAGCTGCAACACAGGCTCTTTCAGTTCATACGCCTCGTCTCGCGAAACTGGTGCCTCATCCTTTATCGCTTGCCAGTACTGAATAAATTTGTCTTTGGCTTGCTCCCTCGATCGTTTGATCAGTTTTTCATCACCCTCTTTCTTTGAAAACTTTACTTTGGAAATATAGTTTTTAAAATCAAGAGATATTTTAGACCAATCGAATTCTTTTACTTTTTTTCTTTCTTCAGGCAAGTCTTTGATTACGGAAGAAATTCCAGTTCCGCATTCACCCGACTGTAAAACCACCAACGACCCGATATGGGGACAGCCTTGTGACTTGGTAAATTCCCAGATCACTCCTAGCTTTCTGCCAATGTGGCGCTGGGTGATATTTGCAATTTCAGGCACATGGAAATTCTTGGCCTTTATCAAATCAGCTAATTCCTTGTAGCCAACTTTCTCTCGGGTGTGCACTATTTCCACCAGAATCGGAAACATCAGCTCAGCAACAATAATATCTAGCTCAGTAAGGTTCATAAATAATCTGATTCTTTTCCAATCGCTTTGCATAACGAGGCTGTAGAAAAAACCATTTCGGACTCATCCAGCCGCCGTTTTCCTGTTCATGTTTGACCCGAATCAACAGGGTTGTGTTTTCTCAGTTGCCAACCAAGAGCTGACTTTATCGCTGCACTGGTGTTCTGGCAGGCTTGGCAATCCAGTGCTATCAGCCATATTGTCCGTAATTCGCCAGCTTCTCAATGTTGTGTACCAGGCAATATAGCTGCCATTGGCCCTGGACTTTTCTACGGCCCCGCAAGCTGAAGCGAATCAACCGCTTTTTGGTGGCGATATTCCCAAATACTGGTTCCACCACCGACATTCGGTGACTGTAGATCGCTTTGCCCTCGGGGCTATCCACTCGGAGCTTCATCCAGTCGGTGTAGCTGGGTGGCCGCTTGGCTTCAAGCTGGAGCGATACTTGTCGTCCTGCGCCCTTGCGATGCTTTGCAGACTGCGGGTTATGCATACAGGCTTCGCGCTTGGGGCAGTGCCTTGAACAGAATGTTGGTTTCGCAGCACCACTGAATCTGGCGGCTGGAGGTAATGCCCTTGGAGTAGGCGAACAGAATGATTTTCAACAGGATGGCTGGATCGTAGGCCAGGCGGCTGGTGTCCTCATTGCGATAACGCGGGTAAAATACCGACAGATCTAGCTTGTGTTCAATCAGGTAGTGAACGGCGTACTCGAACGTACCTGGCTGGAGCTGTTCCTGGTAGTTGATCACTACCATGCTGTGCTGAATGTAGTCGTAGGTCTTGAAGCGTGGCATGCAACACTCCTTGTCGGTCTGCCCAAATCCTAGCAAATCAGGGGTTTTTCTACAGCCTCAACGTCGCGTTCACCGGCTTGTCCGGTGGAACGCTTTGTTAAAACACTTAGTTGAAATCTTCCACTCCAATTTTATTGATCAATTCAAGAGTGGATTCATCTAGCTCAGTATTTTTAAACTCAAATTGTTCTTCTATATCTATTAGCGGCGCCCTAGACCAACATTCACCAATAAGCAACGTAAATTCATCTTCAGTTAGAAAGCCCACGAAACCCTTTACGTTTTCAGGCTCTTCCCCATTACAAATAAGGAATATCGCTTTATAGATTGCCGAATGCTGCTCCTTTCCATCTCCTGCCACTGACTTGACATATTCGGTGTAAACCGCAGCAACATGCTCCCACCAAGCGATCTCATTTGAGGGATGAGAATCCCTTTTGAACCCATCCACCCAGTGATCCATTGAGTGTGTATCAACACCCCAGAGCGAGGCCCTTATTAACCGAATACGCCCAAGCAGATCTTTTGGAAGCGCTTTATGCTTATAGCCACTTTCCTTAATAAGTTTTGGTTCAACTTTTTCTAATTTTGCATTTTTCTTTAGCTGAGCGTAGCGCTCCTTTCTCTGCAGCTTAGTAAGAAGATCCGGCCTAATAATGGCTAAAAGCTGTTTGCATATTTCTTTAACCGATAGCAAATCCGAATTTAACGCCAACTTATCAGCTAATGAAGGACTGAATTTTAAAACTTCTTCTCGTGACACATTGTGCCAAATCGGTAAAACAACTTTATCTGAACCAATTTCCCTAGCATTTAATCCTCTAATTTCGTACTCAGGCCAAGGTTTTTCGACAAAAGAGCGAGATATAACAACAAGGCCATATCTGGATTTTGACAACCCTTTATCAATAGACCTAGTTAGGCTATCGCCAACCGAGAGTGACATCTCGTCATACCATACTTTTGCCCCCTCATTTTTTAGAGCATTCGCTAAGGGACGCACAAAGTCGTCCTTATCTTCACTCGCGTGACTAATGAAAATATCAAAATCATATTCGTTCAAATCAATATCTCTCCTCGGGATGTTGACGCCGAGAACACCGGCGCGAGCTTGCGAGCGTCCGGCAGCCGAAGGCTGCAAAGTGTTTCGATTGGTTAAATGTATTATCCATCGTGCTTCCTATACTCAGCAAAATAATAGGCAAGAGCGCTAAAGAAAAATATGAAAAAAGTAGTTATAAACCAGCTCCATTTTTCACGTCTATACATATCTCGCCACATCAAGAATAGATTTACCAAAAGCCCAATAGAACCTACACCCCAGAAAGTGCGCGTTGCCAATGTTGCGCTTACCGTAGACTCTTCAGAGAACAGGTGACCCCAGCCGCCAAAGGCTATATCAACGAGGTACAGCACAACCAAGAAGGTGAGCCCTATTAGCGTTGAGAGCTTAGCTGTGGCTTTCTCAGTCATGGGTTACCGTACATTTAACGAGGCTGTAGAAAAAACCATTTCGGACTCATCCAGCCGCCGCCTTCCTGTTCATGTGTGACCCCGAATCATCAGGGTTGTGTTTTCTCAGTTGCCGGCCAAAAGCTGATTTTATCGCTGTACTGGTGTTCTGGCAGGCTTGGCAACCCAGTGCTATCAGCCATATTGTCCGTAATTCGCCAGCTTCTCAATGTTATGTACCAGGCAATACAACTGCCATTGGCTCTGGACCTTTCTACGGCCCCGCAAGCTGAAGCGATTCAACCGCTTGTTGTTGCCGATATTGCCAAACACAGGTTCCACCACTGACATCCTGCGGCTGTAGATCGCCCTGCCTTCAGGACTATCCACCCGGTGCTTCATCTAGTTGGTGTAACTGGATGGCCGCTTGGCTTCAAGCTGGAACGATACTTGTCGTCCTGCGCCCTTGCGGTGCTCTGCTGACTGCGGGCTGTGCATACAGGCTTCGCGCTTGGGGCAGTGTCGGCATTGCAGCAGTCTGCCTTCGAAGTAAGCGACTGGGATGTCGTTGTCATTTGCACGTACGCCCCGGTGCCTGACCACTCCTTGGCGGCATTGGATGAGGTCTTGCAACCGTCGATAGCAAACAGCTCGTTACCCAGCAAACCCTGCTGGTGACAAACCAACAGCACCTGCTCAAACACAGCTTCGATAGCTTCTGTATTCTCGCTGACAAAGCTCGCCAGCGTGGTGAAGTGCGGGACCGTATCGCAGGACAGGGCCTTGAACAGAATGTTGGTTTCACAGCACCACTGAATCTGGCGGCTGGAGGTAATGCCCTTGGAGTAGGCGAACAGAATGATCTTCAACAGGATGGCTGGATCGTAGGCCAGGCGGCCGGTGTCCTCATTGCGATAACGCGGGTGAAATACCGACAGATCCAGCTTGTGTTCAATCAGGTAGTGAACGGCGTACTCGAACGTACCTGGCTGGAGCTGCTCTTGGTAGTTGATCACCACCATGCTGTGCTGGCTGTAGTCGCAGGGCTTGAAGCGTGGCATGCAACACTCCTTGTTGGTCTGCCCAAATCCTAGCAAATCAGGGGTTTTTCTACAGCCTCAACGTCGTAAACAACGGCGCGAACGTAGTGAGCGTCCGGCGCCGACAGGCGCGAATTGGTTTACTTTGTTAGCGCTTTTATTCAAGTCCACGATCCTTCTCAATTTTCGCAAGATCTGACAAAGTAATATTTGGATTAATTTTTGCCTCTTCTAAAAAGACATTTGCGTGTCTCAAAATTAGATTCGAAAAGAATCCTTTGGTAAGTCCTCTGTTTGACAGACCAATATCTGATCTCATTGCTCGAAAGAACTCGTCCATAAGAAAGACACTATGTGCATCCGATTTTCCCGATGCTAGATATTGCTTCCAAGAGACAAAACTCGATAACACTTTTGGTCCGCCCCATACCACAAGCTTTCTCTGCCACTCTTGAAGAAATGGAACCAGATCTTCATCATCGACCTCACCGTCATTTTTCGTGTTGAAGAACAATGAGAAGAAACGTTTTAAAAACTCGTCATATATTTCGATTTTTTGGGCTCTTAAGTGAGCCTCTGCTTCTTTAACGCGCTCAAAAAACCTACCGAGAACCAATGTAATTGTTGCAACAATTATGGTCGAAGAAGCGGTTAGCATGCCGACAGCTAAATTAGAGTTTAAGCTCGAAAACCAATTCCATATCGAAGAAATAATCCACAATACGAGAGCAAGCAATGCGAATATCACCACCAAGCCAAGAGCGATCTGCTTTTTCGTCGCCTTATTCTCCATTCCTGACTCCTTTAAACGCTAACGCTTGTAGCACCTGCACAAATTGTGACGTGCCTTTTGGTGTATTGTGAGCAACGCGAACACCAAAAGGCGCGTTGCAATTTGTGTCAGGTGGCTACATTTGTTAAATGTTTGCTTGCTACGTAGGCAATGCCGACCGCGATTACTATACCCACCGCGTCTGCGGCTAAATCCACAAAGTCAAAAGTTCTAGATGGTATAAATGCCTGACTAAGTTCCTCCACAACTACAAATAGTCCAACCAACACAGCACCATAATATAGTTCAAACCCGCCGCAAGAAAAAGACCGAAACTTTGATCCGATAATAGTGACCAAAGTCAAAAAACCAAAAAGGCACATATGCCCTAGCTTGTCGCCGTAAGGGATCGATCTAATAAAATCGAAGAAAACACTGCTCCCCCCTGTATTCGCCAAGTAGATTACCCACAAAACAAATGCGAAAAAAACAACAGCTATGGTTACAATTAGCTTATACAAAAATCACGCCTTAATTCTGAAAGGTTCTTTGGGATCATGGATGCAACAGGAATGTTAGACAAAGGCTTAGCGCTCTTTCCTCGAATTATTTCTCTCCGAAACAATGAATGCTTTGACGGGAAAACCATCCATCCAAGTATAAAGAGGACTTTACCAGCGAAAGTGGAATTCTTGTTACCCCACATAAACGCCTGAAGCTTCAACTCTTCTGTGACTGTCGTTCCGTACCCCAGCAACACGTGGTAGGAATCGTGCTCTTCGTATTTTGGTAGATACCCTAGTTTTCTAATACTTAAGAAATTATAGAGCTCCCGGCCAAGCGTTTCATCTTCAAATTGAGCTAGATTCTCAAACGGATACGGCCACGCCGCCGGCGTTCTAAATAAATTCAAGACCAGAACACTCAACTGGATGAGCTTAGCAATAACTTTGTGTCGATTCATGATTACATTTAACGCCGCATTCAGCGGCTTGTCCGCTGCAATGCTTTGTTAGAGCCTTGAAGCGCTGTCGCAACTAAAAATGCAACCGTACCTGCGACCATGGTGCTTTTAGTTGCAATGAATACCATTGACTGAATTGACTCCACCAGTGCCCCCCAGTTCGCATGGACTAGTATGAGCATCATCCCAACAGAAACCACGATAAGTGCGCGAATAACTGGATGATTTCGACTGGTCAAAGCACAAATGCTCCCGCCAACGGCAGCTATAAAAAACCAGGTTGAGGTTATCAGCCAAACGAACCAACCAGATATAAATAGCTGACTCGGAACCAGTCTTAACAGAAGAAGGATTAAGCCGTAAGTCACCAGCATTGCGAGTAGTGCTCGAATCATCGTAATGCCCCTTTTTGGGCTCTAACGGTTAAGCTAAGGGGCGGGCTTTAGCCCGTCCCAGCGAACGAAGTGAGCGATTTGAGCGCATTGTTGGGCACCGCACCCACCTTATTAGCTTAAAAAGCGAACGTATAACTGCCATAGTGTAATTCCGACTGCTGTAATAGCACTGCCTATAAGTGTTAAGGCTTTTTGGTTACTAGTGTCTGTTAGCCATTTCCAAGAAGCTTCACTCCGGCTGCCAATGCTAAGCTTATGCTGCTTTTCAAAGCGGTCTCTCTCTGATTTTGTTATCAGCAAGTCTTTGGACTCAAAGTAAAGTGGCTGTGCATAGCCTGTGCCTCTTTCTTTATTTCTTTCTGCTGACGTGTACAGGACTGATACTGCAATTTGCTCGCCCACTTTTGCTTCAAGTATACGCCGAGCATCGTTTGCCTTGAGGTATCTTATTGGCTGATAAGTAAAATCTGGGGCAACAAATTGCATGGCGCTTACCGTGGTTGTTCGGATTGCCCCATCGGGTTCAATGGTCTCGCGTTTGTGGCTCCCGATTTCTCTCAAGTAAACGGAGTAAACCAGTAGATCTCTTCTTGCATAGTCGAGCAAGGTTGTTTGATCGACCTTTGAACGAGCCCAGCGATCCATAATTTCAGTCAAAGTGAAATATTCTTTTTCAGGGGCCGGCATTATGGGGAGTTACCTCGAAATTAGCTTGTGGTGCCCAACACCCGGCACATGTGCCGATTTGTAGCCGCGGAGCGGCGGAGAAGCGGTCACCGTGCTGCCGCTTGTTATACGCCATGCTTCGCCAATAGCTCTTTAGCTTTTATCAAGCGTGCAGCTAGCTTCTCAGGGCCTACACCAGCTGCTTTGGGTTGGCTTTCATAGCGCTCTAAAATCTCGACTTCTTTGTGATATAACTTTTCTTTACGGTAAAGGATAGCTAGCTGTTCGTAGTACCACGGAGCCACACCCCAGCCTTCACCTGTACACTTCGATTCTGATTCGGTTGCGTCAATTGAGCGGAGAAGTACTTCGATTGCTTCTTGATTTTTTCCCTCGCGTTTAAGTTGCCTTATCTGCTCCACGCTATCGGTGTAATGCTCCCCATCAACCGACCCAGCTTTACGAATGTCATCGATTTTTGAATTGAAGCTAGTGACTATGTCTTGAAGATTCTCTGATTCACTGGATTTTCCAAATATCTTATTTAACCAACTCATAATCGCCTCCAGTGCGTATAACATTTATATAGCGGCCTCTCCGACCAGTATATCGTTGATCATTTTGTCTACCTGCCATTTAGGCCAATATCGCGTGCAAGCCTTGCAGTGACTTGCTCCCAGCTTGGTCGCTAACCATCAGCCCGTCGACAAAACGGTCATCAAGGCTCATATCAACATTTGTCTTTACGTCGTTAACCTGCTGATTAACCAGAATAAACCGATCGAATGTACTTTTTCTCCCGGATATCGGTCGTTATGATCACTTTTCCGGTTTACATTCATCGATTTCAGGCACGCTACCGCCCCACCGGTGCACAACAAAGGGTGCGGGGTGTCTGTCTGGCGGCGTTTCACACAAGCAGGGTTGTCGGCAGTCCGTGCCACAAAAAGGAGGAGTGCTGTCAAGCAAGCTTGGCCAGTGGCCATATATATAACACGGGGTAATTGAGGGGCAAAGGTCAAACGACGCGAAGTGAAACAATCGGGAACAGGGGAATAATGATGGGTGGTAACCTCGCCAGCCACACCCCGGCACACAATATAACCGCTGTGGCTGCTCCCTTCCGGGCCTGACCAGGTTCACGGCTGATCGTTGCGAGGGGACCGACGAGGCCACCATAACGAACCCGCTGCAAGCGGGCCGCGCCATTGTAACCGGTTGCACGGAAGATACAAGCCACTCTACCCAACGGAAATGGGAAAACCTCTCTTGCTGCCCGCCACCCCCTTTCAGGCATAATAGCCGCTGACTTTTCACCGCATCGGACGCCCCATGTTCTTTACTGCCGCGCGCCTGCAATTCTTTCGCCCGCTGACCAGCAAATACCGTGAGCAGGTTATCGAGTGCCTGCGCCTGCTGCATGAGCGGCTGTACAGCGCCAGCGCCGATTACGGCGAATCTCTCAAGCGCGACCAGGTGGTGGATATTTTCAGTGAGGCCCTGGAGCGCGCGCCCCTGCTGGATGGCGATGATCAGGACAGCGGTCGTTTCAAGAGCAACCGCGAGCAAGCCGCCTGGATTCTGAACAATCTGATCGAACACGGCTGGTTGGAACGTCAGGTTGACCAGGCTACCTTCGAGTCAACCTACCCCTTCAGCCGCATGGGCCGGCTGTTTACCCAGTCACTGGTCGAGGCCGGTGGACGTAGCGTGCGTACCCGTCATCGCAATACGCGCAATACGCTCAACGCGCTGGCAGCCTTCCTTGAGCACGGCGAAGTGTATGACCTGCTGGACGCGCATGAAGCGTCCGAGCGCATTATCGCCGATTTCACGGATATCATCGCCGAACTGGAAGAGCGCAAGCGGGAGCTGGTGCGCGAAGTCGAGGCCCAGCAACTGGTCGAGCAGGCCAGCGAACAGTTCTTCGAATTCATGGAGCGACGCTTCCAGCCCGATCTGGCGATTCGCCTGTCCGCCGACAGCGTGGAAAAACACCGCGAACGCATTCTCAAAACCATTGAACGCATCCGGCGCAAACCCCGTGACTGGAAAGCCCATGCCGAGCGTGAACTGCGCCGGCTGTCGCCTGACCTGGTGGTGGATGAACAGAGCTCGGTGCTGTGGCAACTGCTCGATGGCATCGAGCAACGCCTGCGCAATGCCGCCGACATCATGCTGCCCGCCCTGCGCAAGACCCTGCAGAGCTTTACACAGCGCGCCGACATCATCATTCGCCAACTCAGCTACCTGCACAGCCAGAAGCACAACGACATAGTTGCCCTGTGCCGTGAACTGGCAACACTGCCGGATGCCGAGCGTGAGGCGCGGCTGGAGGCGGCTGGCGAACAGATGGCCAGCGTGCAGATCGGGTTGGTTGATCCCGGCCAGATTCGCCTGCGCGAGCGGCGCCAGCGGCCGCCGGTGAATAGCCTGATGGCCGAAGAGCAGGCAGTGGATGCCGCTACCCTGCGCGAACTGGCCATCCAGCAGTTGCTCGACAAGGCCTTCAGCATCAACGCCGGCGATCTGCGCGACTACCTGCGCAATGCATTGGGTGAGGCACGCCAGATAGACAACCGCGACCTGCCGATCAACAACGCCAGTGACCTGTTGGCGCTCAGCCATCTGATTGAGCTGGCCGGCGCCGAGCATGCCGCACGCGGCCTGCGTGTGCGCGTGGAACCGACCGGGCACACCCTGGCTGCCGATACCTATTTCCGCCGTCGCGACGGCTTCATTATTGAACTGGAACACGACGACCATGCGTGATGCCCTCGACGCCGCCCTCAGCGAACGCGGCCTGAGCAACGACGACTTCTCCGAACTCATGATCCGTTTGCTCGATCGCGGCGTACTCAGCCGCGATCAGAGCAAGCGCGAGGCCGAACTCTATGACCGCTATCTGAAAGTCGCCGAACTGGTGGAAGACTACCTGCAGGTCCTGCGCATCCGCATTCTGCATGAGCCACGCTTTCAGTTGCTGCGCGTATTCCCGCCCGGCGCCGAAGTGCCTGGCCTGATCGATGCGGCCGAACAGGATCAGGGCGGTCTGCGCGAACGCCTGAACCAACAGGAAGTGATGCTGATTCTGGTGTTGCGTGCCGAATACGACAAGGCACTGCGTGAGGGCGATGTGGATGAACTGGGTCAGGTCATGCTGTCGCTGGAAGCCCTCAACCTCGCCTATCGCAACCTGCTCGGGCGCACCCTGCCCGATCAGCAGGGCGAACGTCAGGCATTGCTGCGGCGTATGCGCCAACTGCGCCTGATCCGCAGCCCGGCCGACACTGGCCCGGACAGCGAAGCCTGGCTGACCATTCGCCCCGGCATTCTCAGCCTGGTCACCGACACTGCACTCGGCCAGTTGGCCAGTCCAACGGATGACAGTGACGCTGAACCAAGCGCCGCGTCCGACCAGGAGCCCAGCTGATGTATCTGAAACGCTCGATCACACTCAACTGGGGCAACCTGCCCAATGCCGAGCTGGATTATGGCCCGGTCAATCTGTTCTCGGGGGGTAACGGCTCGGGCAAGACCACCGCCGCCGATGCCCTGCAGACGCTGATGACCGCCGCGCATGACAACCTGTTCAACTACAACCCCGGGCAGGATGAAACCACTCAGCGAGGCCGCGGTGGCAAGCAGGTACGCACCCTCGCCTCCTACGTACTGGGTTGCGATGACGGCGCCTTCGCCCGCCCCTGGGACAGTGACGGCTATATCGCCGGGGTATTTCATCCCACCAGGGGAGAAAGCGCCGAAGCCTTTACCGCAGTGATTGGCGTGCGCGCGCATCTGGATGCCGCCGGCAGCAGCCGACAGGCGCGGCAGGATGAACTCCTGTTGATGCTGTTGCCCGGCGAAATGCTCAGTCTGAGTGACTTTCAGCGGGAGCAGGACGGTGCACGGCACCTGATTCCGCTGACCGAACTGCCCAACCTGCTTCGCCAGCGCCTGGGCAAGGCTCAGGTCGAAGTCTACGACAAGAAAAGCCAGTATCTGGCCCGCCTGTATGGTGCCCTGCGTGGCAAGCGGGATGCCGTCTCGGTGCGCGAAGCCAAGCATGCTGCGCGTACCTTTGCCAACTTCATGGCCTACAAGCCGGTCAAGTCCATTGACCAGTTTGTTGCCGAGGAAGTGCTGGAAGCACGGGACTTTGGCGACACCATCAAACGCATCCGCGACCTGCTGCGTACCGTCCATGGCATGGAACAGGAGGCCAGTCGCATCAAAGGCGCCGTCGACGCCCTGCAACTGGCGCGCGAACAGTCGGAGCAGTATCAGAACGGCTGGCTGGAGCGCACCGGCCTGGATTATCTGGCTGCCGCCCAGCGCTGGCAGCAAAACCAGCAAGGGTATCTGAGTGCCAAGGACAGCCAGCAGCAGCTGAGCGCTGACCTGCAACGCCTGCAAGCGGACCAGCAACTGACTGCCGACCGGTTGCAGCAGGCGCATAGCGAACAGGTTCGCCTCGAAGCCATACGCCAGGGCATTCCGGCCTTGCAAAACAAGGATCAGCTCAAGCAGCAGCGCGAACACCTGGGCACCCAGGTGCAGAGTGCCATTGCTCCCCTGTTGCAGCAGGCCCACCAGCGCGACCGCAATGTCCAGGCACTGGAGAGCACCCGGCAACTGCTGGCCCAGCACAGCCTGGCTGTGCAACTGCCACAACTGGCCTCGCGCGGCTGGCAGCAAGCCGTCAACGCGGTACTGGCCGACGACCAGCAACCGGTCACCGAGCTTGATCAGTTGCTCAACCGTGACCTGCTCGACCTGGCCCCGCTGGATGCCGGTCTGGACCGTATTCGCAGCCAGCAGCAGGCGCATAATCAGCTGGTCGAACGCCTGCAGGCAGAAGACACTGAAGGCGTCAGCCTGCGCCAGCATCTGGATCGTCAGAGCCAGGGCAAGGCGGCTGATCTGAATCAGGCCGATCGGCAGATCCAGCAGACCGAACAACGCATTACCGCGCTCAATTCCAGCCGGGTGACCTACCCCGGATATGTCGAAGACGCCCTGCGCGCGATTCGCCAGCAATGCCCGCAAGCGGACCCGCGGGTGCTTTGCGACTATATCGACGTGGTCGACCCCGATTGGCAAATGGCAATCGAAGGCTATATCGGCGGCAGCCGTTACGGCATTCTGGTCGAGCCTGAACATGAAGCCAGTGCCATCCGCATTGTGCGCCAACTCAGCGGTCGTGATCGCAACCGTGCCCGGGTGATTCAGGGTGACAAGGCGCGCCAGGATGCCGAGCGCCTGACCCTGCCGGATGACTCCATCGTTCACGTCATGCGCTTTGGCCACCGCATTGCCGAATACTACCTGCGCGCCTCCTATGGCAGCGTAGTGCGGGTTGCCGACGCAGAGGCGCTGCGTAAAACCCGCCGCGGCATTACCCAGGAGGGGCTGGGCTCGGGCAACTATGCCTTGTTCCGCTGCGACCTGGACGACAGCCAACTGGTGTTCGGGGCCGCCGCCCGCGAGCGCAACCTCAAGGCCCAGCTAGCCACCCTGGAACAGCTGCAGGTTCAGCGTCAGCAATTGCGTCAGGAATACGCCCTGCTGGGTCAGCTGGACAAGTACCTGGCCCAGTTGCAGCCGCTGGATTATGTCGCCTGTGCCAACCAGCTACTCGCCAGTCAACAACAGCTGCACAAAATCGAGCAGCAGCTGGAGCGGATTGACCTCGGTGAGTATCGCGACCTTGAGCAACAGCAGGAACAGGCCGACCAGCGCTACCGAGAGCTGGAGCAACAAGGCAAGGAGCAGGATCAGCAGCAGGGTCGGCTGGAGGAAAAGCTGACCACGGTCAGCGCCCAGGTCCGCCAGTTTGCCGATCACAGCGATCAGCTGCTGGAGCGCAAAGAAGCTGCCGAGCAGGCCCTACTGGATGCCGCCGCCGAGTTGCCGGGCATTGACCCGCAAGACCGTCTGCAGGCGCTGGATGATCAACTGGCCCAGGCCCATGGCGAATTCGACTTCAGCGACCAGAGCGCTGCCATGACCAGCCGCCTGCACCAGCAAGCGGTTGATCTGGAGCGCGCCATCGAGCATTACAATCAGCAGGCGCAGCCGGCTGACCTGGTACTCCAGGACAGCCCCGCCGAGCTGCACAGCGCCGCCTTCTACCGTCATGTCGGCCAACTGCGCCTGCAACTGGACAACCTCTACAACCGGCTGCGCAACAATGTCCTGCTGGCCAAACAGGAACAGCTGGCCAGCCTGCGCGATACCTTCAACACCACCTTTGTCAGCGACCTCTGCCACGAGATCCACCAGGCCATCAACGACGGCCGGCGCATTCTGGAAAATCTCAACAAGGAACTCGAACACCATGAGTTCGGCGCCGACCGCGAACGCTTCCAGTTCGAATGGAGCTGGATTCCCGAGTTCAAGGAGTACTGGGACTTCTTCCGCGAGATTATCGACACGCCCAACCTGGGAGACGGCGCCAGCCTGTTCGATAACAGCCTGTCCGAGCAAGCCAGCCAGGTGCGCGATCGCCTGCTTGCATTGCTGCTTGACGGTGATGAGCAACAGGCCCTGCGTGAACTGGAACGGCTCAGCGACTATCGCCGTTATCGCCGTTACGACATTCTCAAACACCCGCAGAACAAACCAGCGATTCGCCTCAGCGAATACGGCACCGGCTCCGGTGGCCAGCTGGAAACCCCGGCCTATATCATTCGCGCCGCCGCGGTCACCAGCGCCTTCCGCTTCAATGACGGTGACAGCCACCTGCGCATGGTGATCGTCGACGAAGCCTTTATGCACATGGATGAAATTCGTTCGCGCGAGGTCATCGGCTACCTGACGCAGACCCTGGGCCTGCAGCTGATCTTTATCATGCCGACCAGCAAGGCCGGCCCCTTCCTCGACCTGATCAGCAACCAGTTCGTGTTCAGCAAGGTGCCCAGCGTGCAAGCCCTCGGTGAACTCAATACCCGCGTATTGCTCGACCGCCAGCAGCTGAATACCGACAAGGTCGCCGACCTGTGGGCACAGCATCGCCGGGTGATTCGTCAGCAAGGCATGCTGGATTTTATGGAGGATGTGTGAGCACGCATCCTGCTGCGCCACCCTGGCTCGCCGAAGAGCCCTGGGTGCGCGACCTGCTGCTATGGTGCTTGCAGCGGCTGCACAACGACCGCCAGCGTGCAGTCACCCGGCGCATCACCCCGCGTAACCTGCCAGCGCTGTTCGACTTCAACCAGGACACCGATTATCGCTGGCAACTGCTACAAAGCCTGGCCAAAGATCACGCGATATTCACTATCCAGCCAGGTAAAGCCGGACCAAACGACGAACCTTATCTGAACACCCAGTTGCGCCTTGACCCGGCCAAGGAAGACATTCTGCGCGCCTGGCTGCAGCAACCCAAAGTCGATCCTTACCTGCTTGCCTGGTCCGCCGCCGTGCAGCGACACGCTGTTGCCTTTATCGATCAGGGTCAGGCGTTGCTGAACAACCCGATCCAGCTGCCCGACTTTGCCGCCGATGAGCTAGTGGGTGGGTTTGCCCGCATCGGCGATTATCTTGGTCAGGCGACCACCGCCAGGCATGTTGCCGCACGCTGCTTCGCCGGCCATTCCAAGCTGCTGGACCAGCGCAGTGAACTCCTGTTCGCCTTGTATGGGCCGCGTGCAGCGGCCATACAGCCGCGGCCACTGCTACTCAACGCCTGGGCACCAAGTAGCTTTAGCCAGGTATTGCTGATCGAGAATCAGGACAGCTTCCTGCAACTGGCCGACCAGCCCCCTGCCGACTGTGCGCTGGTGTACAGCGCTGGCTTTCGTGCCAGTGCTGAGCGCCTGCTCAGTGCGCACACCCGTTTCGCCTTTTTGCCCGGTTCTGACAGCACTGCTTTTCAACAGCAATGGCTGAATGTGCAACCCTGGTTCTGGGGTGACCTCGACTATGCCGGTATGGCCATCCTCAAGGCTCTGCGTCACAGCCTGCCATCATTGCAAGCCTGGCAATCCGGCTATCAGCCTCTGCTGGAAGCTCTGCGCAATGGTGCCGGCCATCGTCCGGAGCAAGCTGGCAAAACCCGGCAGGTCGATCCGGGGCAGACCGGGTGCCCCTTTGCCGATGAGCAGCTCTTGCCGGCCATCAGAGAGACCGGGCATTTTCTGGACCAGGAATGGCTGGCCGGGCTACCGGTCTGACGGCTTGATGGCACTGTCTTTCTGTTGCCAGATAACCGCACACAAATCAGCCAGACCCTCGGCTATGCGTGGTGTCGGACGTACCAGGGCATCGCCATCGAGCGCATGCAGGCGCTGATTGCGCACTGCACTCATTTGTGGAAACTGCCGCCAGCGCTGGTGCCAGGGGTGGTCGTTTTCTGGCTCACCGGAGAACAGCAGGATGATGTCGGGGTCAGCGGCAATGACGCTTTCGCGGCCGATTTGCGGGGCGAGGATGCGCAAGTCGGCAAACACATTGCGCGCGCCGCAATGACGCAGGGCATCGCCGAGCAGTTGCTGATCGCTGATGGTATAGATGGGGTCATCCCACAGCTGGATAAATACTTTGGGAGAGTCTTCCATCAGCGGGCGCTCTAGCCTGGCCAGATCGCGCTTGTAGTCGGCAATCAGCTGTTCGGCGCTAGCGGTCAGATCGAGTAGCTCGCCCAGCTCACGCACCATAGGTTCGATATCAGCCAACCGCTGGGGCTCGAAACGCTCTACGCGCATCCCCCAGCTTTCCAGCTGGTCGAGCAATATGGATGGATTTCCGGAGGGCCAGGCGAGGATCAGATCGGGGCGCTGGGCGATGATGCGTTCGGCAGACAACGTCTGGTAACCGCCGACACGGGGTACCTCGGGTAGCTCTGGGGCGCGCTGATCATCATCCATCACACCGACCAGACGTTCACCGGCCTCCAGCTGCAGCATCAGGTCGGTGAGAAAAGGGGCCAGACTCACCACCCGCTCGCTGGCAAGGCCCGACTGGGTCAGCAGTAACAGGCCGGCAAACAGCCAGCCACGCATCAAGCCTGGCTCGCGTTGACCCAGGCACTGGGCGGACGATACAGCAGCAACAAACCCTGACTGGCCAGTACCAACAAGATCAGTGGCGTCAGCTCACCGGTACAGACGAAATGCAGCATGCCGATCCAGCCGGGTATCTTGGCGTTCAGCAGACCCAGCATTTGCTGATGATGCAGGTTGGCCCAGGTGGATTCGGTATCCGCCGCATTGACCTGTTCACTCAAGTTACCGACCGCTACCAGTGCTCGCTTGTAGGGGCTGAAACGCCAGAGGGTAAGAAACATGCTGACCAGGCCGAGCACAAACAAGGGAATAGCTGCCTCTTCCCAGGAACCCGAACTGTCCCGCAGCAGCCAGACCAGGGCAATCGGCAGTATCAATGACACCCCGGTTTGCATGCGCCAGTTACGTTGCAGGGCTTTCCAGTTGATTGCAGAATCCATCAGTCTGCCTCCGCTTGATGCATGTTGCCCAGCATGTGACCGAGCTTGCCAGCCTTGGTCGCCAGGTACTTGCTGTTGTGGGGGTTAAGGCCGAATTGAAGCGGCAAACGCTGAGCAATTTCAATACCGAAGCCTTCCAGCGCCTTGACCTTGCGCGGGTTGTTGGTCAACAACTTCAGACTGGTAATACCGAGGTGGGCGAGCATCGGCTGGCAGATGGCATAGTCGCGCTGATCGGCGCCAAAACCGAGCTGCTCGTTGGCTTCCACGGTATCGGCGCCACCATCTTGCAGGTTATAGGCGCGAATCTTGTTCATCAGGCCAATACCCCGACCTTCCTGACGCAGGTAAAACAGCGCACCACGACCTTCGGCGGCAATCGCCGCCAGCGCGGCTTCCAGTTGAAAACCACAATCACAGCGCAGGCTGAACAGCGCATCACCGGTCAGGCATTCGGAATGCAAGCGACCAAGCACTGGCTCGCCATCGGCCACATCGCCCATGGTCAGCACCACATGCTCCTTGCCGGATTCCTCTTCCAGGAAGCCATGCATGGTAAAAGTACCCCATTGGGTAGGCAACTGGGACGAGGCAATATAGATAACCGCCACACCGAACTCCTGTGAGCCGCAGCATTTGCAAAAGGGCCGCTATATTAGCAGGAGTCGACGCCGGCGGCGACGTTGAATGGTGACCGGATGTGCTTAACCAGGAGCCAGCAAGCTCAGTAGCGCCGTTCAAGAATCAGCACTGAGCCCCGGTCCTCCATTCGCAAGCGACTGAGAAAGCTGTTGCCGAGCAATACTTCGGTCGGGAAGCCGCCCTCAAGTACCAGGCCTTCCACCTGGGTCAACTCGATTTCACCGATGCGCACACGATTCAGGGTCACCAGATAACCGGGGACATTTCCGCTGGCAGTGGTTGCCTGCACCATGGTGCCGCTACGATAATCGAGGCCCATGCGCGCCGCCTGCCGCGAGTTCAGGGCAACACTGGTGGCGCCGGTATCGACCATAAACTGCACACTATGGCCATTGATCGACCCCGTGGTTCGGAAATGCCCGCCCTGGCTGCGACCTATGCTGACAGATTGCCGCTCCGGCTCGGCAAAACCTTCGCTGTAATCGCGCTGAAGACCCAGCACCCGTTCACGACCATTGATGCGCAGAGTCGCTGTACGGCTGTCAGCCGTGACCAGTTCAACGCCCTGCACTGCTGGCCGTCCGGCCCGCAGCATATGCCTTTGACCGTCAATATTGACCACCGCGGCATTGCTGAACAAACCGACAACGCGCACCTCAGGGTCAGCCCATGCCGAGCCAGACAGCCCGATCAAGGCCAGTAGCACCATCCTGCCTAGAAGATTCATTGTGACGTTCCTGTCAGGGCCCATGCCCGGTATCAGATCAAGGGAGCCTCTGAATAACTCCTTGCGTGCTCAGCGTGACCTGAAGCGTGCAGATGCTGGGCTTGGTTGCGACGTGAAGGCTGGTTGCCTTTACGAGCAACAAAGTGCCGCAGATGTGCGCTTCAGGCCTCGCCCTTCGGGGCTTTCAGGCTGACACGTACTCATCGTTGCAATTTTTTGCTGGATCGACATACACCGACAAAATTGCGCCTTGATTACGCGCCAGCCTGAAAGCCTGAGCTGGCAAGGAGTTGTTCAGAGGCTCCCAAGATTAGCAGCCATTCTGCCAGCAGCAAAACCACCAGGGCCATTACCCCGGCAATCAGATCATCCAGCATGATGCCGAGGCCGCCGCCGACGCGCCGATCAACCCAGCCAATCGGCCAGGGCTTCCAGATATCGAACAGGCGGAACAGCAGGAACCCTGCCAGCAACCAGCCCCAGCCCGGCGGAGCCAGCAGCATGGTCAACCAGAGGCCGACAAACTCATCCCAGACAATGCCGCCATGATCGTGCACACCCAGGTCCCGGGCGGTACGATCGCACAGCCAGATCCCGATCAGGGTGGTCACTACCAGCACCGCAATATAACCGGCCAGGGGCAATTGTTGCCAGAGCAGGACAAAAGGGACTGCGGCCAGCGTACCCCAGGTACCTGGGGCCTTGGCGATAGCCCCACTACCAAAACCAAAGGCGAGGAAGTGCACCGGATTGCGCCATACCGACGCGGGGGCGTGGGGTTGCCCGTTGGGTGTGTTACTCATCGGCAGCTCCTGCTGAGGATGGGGAGAAATGTTGATAGCCGGCAGATCCGCTGACGGCCTGCAACCCCTGACCACTATCCAGCCAGACACCACTCCCCGCCTGAACCTTGCCGATGACCTGAATGTCAGGCTGTTCGGCACGCAAGGCTGCAAGCATGGCGGCAGGCAGGCTGAACAGCAAGCGGTAGTCATCCCCGGCGCGCAGCATCCATTGGTTGCGGACATTCTCCGGCCAGGCCTGCAGAGCTTCCGAGGCTGGCAGGGATGATTGCTCGATATGCACAGCCACACCGCTGGCAGCCGCTATATGCGCCGCATCGGCCAGCAGGCCATCGGATATATCCAGCGCTGCAGTGGCGCGGCCGCGCAGGGCGATACCCAGGTCCAATTGCGCACGCGGGCGCCAGAAACGCTGGTGCAGGTAATCACCTTGCACCTGGCTGAGCCCGTCCGGCAGTGGCTGCTGCAGTGCCAGTTGCAGGCCGGCACCACCGTCGCCCAGCGAGCCGCCGACACAGAGCAAATCCCCCGGTTGCGCACCACTACGCCGCAAAGCCTGACCGTCAGGCACCTGACCCAGTACGCTAAAGCCCAGATTAAGCGGTCCACGGGTGGTATCGCCACCGATCAGATTGATCCGGTGATCCTGCGCACACTGCGCCAACCCGGAAGCAAAACCAGCCAGCCAGTCGGCAGCGGTATCCGGGAGCGTCAGGGCGAGGGTAAAACCGAGGGGGGCAGCGCCCATGGCAGCGAGATCACTGACGGCGGCCGCCAACCCGCGGTAGGCAATATCAGCGGGTTGAAAGGTCAACGGGAAGTGAACACCGGATACCTGGCTATCGGTTGAGATAACCAGATGCTGGCCTGGATCGATGTGTAACAGCGCGGCATCGTCACCGATACCGAGCAGGGGGAGGGATTCGGGGGCAGCAGCGGTCAGGGCTGACTGCTGAAAGTAGCGGTGAATCAGTTCGAATTCACCGCTGACGGATGCGCCGTCCTGGCTCATCCTGATTCAGCCCCGGCGTGGCGCGTTGAATTCCACGCTACGCAGACGCGGCGCCAGCTTGTCGAGAATGCCATTGACATACTTGTGGCCGTCGGTGGCACCGAAGGTCTTGGCCAGTTCGATGCCTTCGTTGATCACCACCCGGTACGGCACATCAAGACGCTGGGTCAGTTCGTAGACCCCGAGGCGCAGAATTGCCAGCTCGACCGGATCCAGTTCCTTCAGCGGGCGATCCAGCACGTCACCCAGGTGATTGTCGATCACATCCAGGTTCCCGGGCACGCCACTGACCAGTTCACGGAAGTAAACCTCGTCGACCTTGCTGAAATCATTGTCGACCAGAAACTGGGCAACCAGCTCATGAATCGGCAGGTCAGCCATCTGCCAGGCGTACAGTGCCTGCATGGCATAGCTGCGCGCTTTGCGCCGGGCGGATGGTTTGGGTTGACCGGAGCGGCCCGGTCGTGCCTGCTGCTCGCTCACTCAGGCCCCCAGCTGTTTGATCGCACTGACCATTTCAATCGCTGACAAGGTGGCTTCAGCACCCTTGTTACCGGCCTTGGTGCCGGAACGTTCAATGGCCTGCTCGATGCTGTCGACAGTCAGCACACCGAAGGCAACCGGTACGCCGTATTCCAGAGAGACCACACCCAGGCCCTTGACGCACTCACCGGCCACATACTCGAAATGCGGGGTGCCGCCACGAATCACGGCGCCGAGGGCAACGATGGCGTCATACTGCTTGAGTTCGGCCACTTTCTTGACCATCAGCGGCATTTCGAAAGCACCCGGCACGCGCACGATGGTGATGTTTTCGTCTTTCACGCCGTGGCGTTTGAGCGTATCGAGGGCGCCGGCCAGCAGGCTTTCCACCACAAAACTGTTGAAGCGGCCAACCACCAGGGCATAGCGGCCTTCTACGGCAACGAAATCGCCTTCGATAGTACGGATTGCAGTCATGACAAATCTCTCTGAATTTAAAGAACGGGCGGCACGTGCAAGTGCCGCCGGGGATGCATTTACTGACGTGGCAAGTATTCTACTACTTCCAGGTCAAAACCGGATATGGCATTGAACTTCATTGGTGTCGACAGCAGGCGCATCTTGCGCACGCCCAGATCACGCAGAATCTGCGAGCCGGCACCCACGGTGTTGTAGGTAGCCGGGCGACGAGCAGCCGGGACTTCTTCGCCGGACAACTTGCGGACATGATTGAGCAGGCCATCGCTGTCGATATGATTACCCAGCAAAAGCACCACACCGCTGCCATCGGCGGCAACTTTTTTCATCGCGTCCTGCAGGCTCCAGCGACCCGGCTCCTGCACCATCAACAGATCGCGCAGCGGGTCGATGTTGTGGACACGCACCAGGGTCGGCTCTTCCGGAGCAATCTCGCCCTGGGTCAACGCCAGGTGGATCAGGCCCTCCAGACTGTCACGATAGGCAATCAGGTTGAACGTGCCCAACTCACTGGTCAGCGTCTGTTCGGATACCCGCTGCACGGTACGCTCATTCAGCAAGCGATAGTGAATCAGGTCGGCAATGGTACCGATTTTCACGCCATGCTCTTCGGCAAACGTTTCCAGCTCGGGGCGCCGCGACATGGTGCCGTCTTCATTCATGATCTCGCAGATTACCGCAGCCTCCTCGAAACCCGCCATACGGGCCAGATCGCAGGAAGCTTCGGTGTGCCCGGCTCGCGCCAGCACACCACCGGGTTGAGCCATGAGCGGGAAGATATGGCCCGGGCTGACGATATCCTTGGCGACGGCGCCAGGCGCCCCCGCGGCTTGCACGGTTCGCGCCCGGTCTGCCGCAGAAATTCCGGTGCTGACACCCACTGCCGCTTCGATCGAGACGGTGAACTTGGTGCCGAAGCCTGAGCCGTTGCGCTGTACCATCAAAGGCAGCTGCAAACGTTCGCAGCGTTCCAGACTCATCGGCATGCAGATCAGCCCACGACCAAAACGGGCCATGAAATTGATGTGCTCAGGCTGTACTGCCTGCGCAGCCATGATCAGGTCGCCTTCATTCTCGCGATCTTCATCATCCATCAGGATGACCATTTTACCGGCACGAATGTCTTCAATGATTTCTTCGATACTGTTCAGCTGCATGCGGCCCTCCCGGGCACTTGATCAGGACTTGAGGAAGCCGTTGTCGGCCAGAAAGGCCATACTGATGTTGCTGTCGGTACCAGGCTCGGCGGCCTTGTCACCCAGCAACAGGCGTTCCAGATAACGGGCAATCACATCCACTTCCAGATTCACCGTCGTACCGGGCTGGTAGTCGCCCATCACGGTTTCCTGCATGGTGTGCGGCACGATATTCAAATGAAAGATAGCACCTTCAACGGCATTGACCGTGAGACTGATGCCATCGACGGTGATCGAGCCTTTCTCGGCGATGTATTTGGCCAGGCTTGCCGGCGCTTCGATACGAAAGTGCCAGGAGCGCGCATCCTGCTCCAGGGTCAACACCTTGCCGACGCCATCGACATGGCCGCTGACCAGATGGCCACCGAGTCGTGAAGCCGGCGTCAACGCCTTTTCCAGGTTGACTCGACTGCCTTCCTTGAGGTTGCTCAGGGCGCTGCGCCGAATGGTTTCCTGGCTGACATCAGCCCAGAAGCCATCACCCGGCAGCTCGACGGCAGTAAGACACACCCCATTGACGGCGATGCTGTCACCCAACTTGACGTCAGACAGGTCAAGCTTGCCGGTGTGCACATAGAGACGCACATCGCCACCGCGCGGCTGCATGCGTTGAATCTGGCCAACGGCTTCGATGATGCCAGTGAACATAGTCGGGTTGCTCGCAGAAAATGGAAAACGCGGCATTATACCCAAGCCGGGGGCGATTGGCTGCCCCTGCAGTGTCACCGTGTGTCGGCGGGGCCGGCAAAATGCGTGCGACCAACCTCAGGTGGCCGCAGGACGCGCGCGAATCAGCCAGTCATTACCCACGGCGCGCAGCTCTTCGATGTGCACATCCCGGGCTTCGCTCATCTGCGTAAAGGGCAGCTCGAGCAAGGGCCGGGCACTGCTGCCGAGCAGGCGCGGAGCCATATAGACCAGCAGTTCATCAACCAGCCCGGCCTGCCAGAAGGCCGCGGCAAGACGCGCGCCGGATTCGACCAATACTTCGTTACAACCTCGCTGGGCCAGAACGGTCAGCAAGCGATGCAAATCTACCTGGCTGGCGTCGGCATTCGGCAGCGCCAGCAATTCGCTGCCGACAGCCTGATAGTCGCTCTGGCGCTGATCGCTCAAGGTCGCGACCAGGGTAGGACCTGCCAGTTGAAACAGTCGCTGTTGCAAAGGCACGCGCAAGCGACCATCAATCAGTACCCGCAAGGGCTGACGTTCGGCCGCCAGCGCTGCTTCGGCGGCCGGCAGGCCGAGCTGCTCCTGGCGTACCGTGAGCGCCGAATCATCCAGCAGGACGCTGTCGGCTCCGCTGATCACCGCGCCACTGCGTGTCCGCCAGCGCTGCACATCGGCGCGGGCAGCAGGCCCGGTAATCCACTGGCTTTCGCCACTGGCCATGGCCGTGCGGCCGTCCAGACTCATGGCCAGCTTCAAGCGCACCCAGGGCAGGCCCTGCTGCATGCGTTTGATGAATCCGGGGTTCAACGCCCGCGCATCGGCTTCCTGAACGCCACTGGTGACGGCAATACCCGCCGCCTGCAAACGTGCCAACCCCTGGCCGGCCACCTGCGGATTGGGGTCCTGCATGCCCACCACCACGCGGCTGACGCCCGCACGAATCAAGGCATCGGCGCAGGGTGGTGTCTTGCCGAAATGGCTGCAGGGCTCCAGAGTGACATAAGCGGTTGCGCCACGGGCCAGCTCGCCAGCCTGCGCCAGCGCATTGACCTCGGCGTGGCCCTCCCCGGCGCGCACATGCCAGCCCTCACCGACGACCTGCGCATCACGCACCAGGACACAACCAACCCGTGGATTCGGTTCAGTGGAATACAACCCCTGTCGTGCCAGTTGCAACGCGCGCAGCATCCACTGCTGATCACTCATCGGGTTGACCACCACGGGATAAACGCTCGATTTCCTCGCGGAACTGATTCAGATCCTGGAAGCGGCGATACACCGAAGCGAAGCGGATATAGGCCACTTCATCCAGCTGCTTGAGCTCGTCCATGACCATTTCACCCACCACCATCGCATTCACCTCACGCTCACCGGTGGCGCGCAAGCGGTGCTTGATGCGGCCGATGCCCGCCTCGATCTCTTCCACGCTGACCGGGCGCTTTTCCAGCGCACGCTGCATACCGGCACGCAGTTTGTCTTCATCAAAGGGCTGGCGACGGCCGTCCTGCTTGATCAGGCGCGGCATCACCAATTCAGCGGTTTCAAAGGTGGTAAAGCGCTCCTGGCAGGCCAGGCATTCACGCCGGCGGCGCACCTGATCACCTTCAGCGACCAACCGCGAGTCAATCACCTTGGTGTCAACGGCACCACAAAAGGGGCAATGCATGGCAAGTTTCCTGAACCGGTGAGTATCCGCCCATCTTACCCGCTGGCGCGCAGTGAATAAACGCTGATTGACCAGCCCGGCGCAGGCCTTAGAATCAACGCGCAATGCTCCGTGCACAAACCTGGACAGATGGCCGGCAATGCCGCCAGACAATGAGGCTGATCAAGGAATGTTTGTTGCGTCAAAGACCACCATGCACAATCAACTCGAAGCCAGCCTGCAGCAGGTATTGCCAGCGGCGAAGCTGACCATCAGTGCCCTGCCCGGCCTGCCGGAGATACGGCTGTGGCTGCTCGACCCGGAGAATCTTGACCGCGCTTTCGCCAGTGAAGAAACCCAACGTCTGCTGGAATCACCACCCTACTGGGGCTTTTGTTGGGGTAGCGGTCTGGCATTGGCACGCTGGATTCTGGATAACCCGGACCACGTTCGCGGCAAGCGGGTGCTGGATTTTGGTGCCGGCTCCGGCATTGTTGCCATTGCGTGTG
This sequence comes from Halopseudomonas salegens, assembly GCF_900105655.1. Lineage (NCBI taxonomy): Bacteria > Pseudomonadati > Pseudomonadota > Gammaproteobacteria > Pseudomonadales > Pseudomonadaceae > Halopseudomonas > Halopseudomonas salegens. The sequence goes on along the minus strand of NZ_LT629787.1, from coordinate 802,071 downwards.
CGCTGGCCGGGGCAAAAACCAGCATTGCCTGCGATCTCGATCCGGCAGCGCAACTGGCCAGCCGGTTGAATGCTGAGCTGAACCAGGCCGAGATCGGGATTGCCGGCGATTATTTTGCCTGCAGGGATTCCATCGATCTACTGCTGGCCGCAGACGTTCTCTACGATAGCGACAACCACCCGCTGCTTGACCATTTCACCCGCCGCGCCCGGCAGACGCTGATTGCCGACTCCCGGGTGCGCGACCTGCAGCACGCCGATTTTCGCAAGCTGACAACCCTCAACAGCCAGACCTGGCCGGATCTGGGCGAGCCGCTGGAGTTTCGTCAGGTGGCTTTGTATGGGAGTGGCTGGTTTTGCTGAGAGGGCGTCCTGGTGGATTTTCTCGCTACTCCCAGCTTGATTTCCCCCCTCCACGCCCCCACTATCCCGGCATGTAAACCGCCCCCTGGACACCCTTATGTCAGACTATATTTTTGATGTCAGCGAAGCGGACTTTGACCGCTATGTAATCGAGAACTCGCACCACAAGCCGGTGCTGGTGGATTTCTGGGCCGAATGGTGTGCCCCGTGCAAGGCTTTGATGCCGTTATTGGCGAAGATTACCGAGGATTATGCCGGGGAAATGCTGCTGGCCAAGGTCGACTGTGATGCGCACCCGGGCTTGACCCAGCGTTTCGGTATTCGCAGCCTGCCCACCGTCGTCCTGTTCAAGGATGGTCAGCCGGTGGAAGGTTTCAGTGGCGCGCAACCGGAAAGCGCCATTCGTGAACTGCTCGCCCCCCATGTCAGCGCTCCGGTGATTGATAGCGAAGCCACGGATATTGGCGCCCAGGCCGAAGCCCTGATTGCCGCAGGGAACCTCGCAACCGCCACTGAATTGCTGCAACACGCCCTGACCGATACGCCGGATGACCGTCTCTGGCTGCTACTGGCCAGCGCCCTGGCCGAACAGGACCTGCTGACCGAGGCCACCGAAGCGCTGTCGCGCCTGCAGGACAAGGACGCCAATCGTCAGGCCATCAATGGCATCAAGGCGCAGATCAGTTTCCGTCAACAGGCCAGTGACCTGCCGCCCCGCGAGAGCCTGGAACAGCGTGTCGCCAGCAACCCGTCCGACAGTGAAGCGCTCTATCAGCTGGCAATCATTGATCTGGCCGCGCAGCAAGCAGAACAGGCCCTGCCACGTCTGTTGACATTGTTACAGCAGGATCGCGGCTATGCCGACAACAGTCCGCAGCGCACGCTGCTGGAAGTGTTTGATCTGCTTGGTAATGACCACCCGCTGACCATCGAGTACCGGCGCAAGCTGTACCAGGCATTGTATTGATCAGCCGGGGCAGATATGGCACTGGCCGGGATTAAGGTTATAAGATAACATCAAAGCATCTTTAACCCGACCACGAGGACTTCCCATGCGCGTACTGCCCCTGATTGCCGGTGGATTGCTGACCAGCCTGGCCTTTGCTCTGCACGCCCACTCCGACCATGGTCATGGGCATACCGAACATGATCACGACAAGCACCAGCACGACCATGGCGATAGCCTGGCCGCCCATGCCCACGGCGTAGCCCATCTGAATCTCGTCCTGCAAGGCGCTGAACTGGCCGTGGAACTGGACAGCCCGGCGGACAACATTCTGGGCTTCGAGTACCTGCCCACCAGCAACGCCGATAAAGCTACCGCCAAAGCCGCCATGGACACGCTGCGCCAGGCCGACGCAATCATCAGCCTGCCATCGACGGCTGACTGCGCGCTGGATGACGTCACCCTGAAGAGCCCGATTTTTGCGGCGCTGGAGCAAGAGCACCATCACGGTCATGACCATGACCACCAGCATGAAGATGGAAAATCCGCGCACAACGACATCAGCGCCCAGTATCAGTTTACCTGCAGCAACCCGGATGCCCTGAGTGCCGTTGAAGTGAGCCTGTTCGAGCACTTTCCGCGCACCGAAACCGTTATCCTCCAGGCCATCACCCCCGGCGGCCAGCAGGGTGGCGAGCTGAGCGCCGGCAACAACAGCATCCGCTTCTGAGACGACAGGGGCCGGGCAACCGGCCCTTGTTGCCCAGAGTAGCAGCCGCTACTCTGCTCCTCTGTTTTCCATTGCTTGACCAGGGAGCCGTCCATGTCCTCACCGGTGATCGAGCTCACGCATATCACCTATGCCTGGCCCCGCCAACCAACCCTGCTGGACATTGAGCAATTGACCCTGCGGCCGGGCGAAAAGGTCTTCCTCAAAGGCCCCTCCGGCAGTGGCAAAACCACGCTACTGGGTCTGCTGGGCGGCGTCTATCTGCCTGCTACCGGCCAGATCAGCCTGCTCGGCCAGGATCTGGCACAGCTGTCCTCGGTTCGCCGCGACCGCTTTCGGGCTGACCATACCGGCTATATCTTTCAGATGTTCAACCTGCTGCCCTACCTGTCGGTGGTCGAGAACGTGGTGCTGCCCTGCCGTTTCTCACGCGTGCGCCGTGAACGCACCCTGACCCGGGCAGACACCCTGGAGCAGGCGGCACTGACCCTGCTGGGCCACCTCGGCCTGCACGATGCCGCTCTGCTGGCGCGCCCGGTCACCGAACTGTCGATCGGCCAGCAACAGCGGGTCGCTGCGGCCCGTGCCCTGATCGGCAGCCCGGAGTTGGTGATTGCCGATGAGCCCACCTCGGCGCTGGATGCCGACAGCCGCGAAGCCTTTTTGCAACTGCTGTTCCGCACCTGTGACGAGGCCGGCAGCAGCCTGCTGTTTGTCAGCCACGATGCCGCACTGGAAAGCCTGTTTGATCGCAGCCTGTCGCTGCCGCAGCTCAATCGCGTGCCCCAGACATCGGAGGCAATCTGATGTACTTGCTCACATTGTCTTTACGCAGCCTGGCCAACCGCCGCTTTACCGCGCTGCTGACGGTGCTGGCCATTGCCCTCAGCGTGACCTTGCTGCTGGCGGTGGAAAAGGTGCGTACCGAAGCTCGCGCCAGCTTTGCCAATACCATCGCCGGCACGGACCTGATTGTTGGCGCCCGTTCCGGCTCGGTGCAATTGCTGCTCTATTCGGTCTTTCGCATCGGCCATGCCACCAACAATATTCGCTGGGACAGCTACCAGTTCGTCAGTGACCACCCGCGCGTCGCCTGGACCATCCCCATCTCCCTCGGTGACTCCCATCGCGGCTTCCCGGTGATGGGCACCAACCGAACCTACTTCGAGCGCTATCGCTATGGTCGCCAACAGCAACTCGACTTTGCTGCCGGCACGCCTTTTGACGATTTGTATGATGCGGTACTGGGCGCCGATATCGCCCGCGAACTGAATTACCAGTTGGGCGACAAGCTTGTGCTGGCCCACGGCACCGGCGCCGTCAGCTTTGTCGACCACGATGACAAACCCTTTATTGTCAGCGGCATTCTCCAGCGCACCGGTACACCCGTCGACCGTACCGTGCATATCAGTCTGGAAGGTATGGAAGCCATCCATGTGGACTGGCAACAGGGCATGCCTGCACGCGGCAGCGCGGCTGTCAGCGCCGACGAAGCGCGCGAACTGGACCTGACGCCGAGTGCGATTACCGCCATGCTGGTCGGGCTGGAAAACCGCGTCAGTACCTTTGCCGTGCAACGGGATGTCAATCAGCACCGCGGCGAGCCATTGCTGGCGATTCTGCCTGGTGTGGCATTGCAAGAGCTCTGGAGCCTGCTCGGGGTGGCTGAAAAGGCCCTGTTTATTGTCTCCATATTTGTCGTACTCACCGGCCTGGTCGGCATGCTCACCGCCATTCTGACCAGCCTGAACGAGCGCCGTCGGGAGATGGCAATCCTGCGCTCGGTCGGTGCCAAACCCCGACACATCTTCGGCCTGCTGTTGCTGGAGGCGGCCAGCCTGGCGCTGGCCGGCATCCTGCTCGGCCTGGCCCTGCTGTATATCGCGCTGGGAATTTCTCAGCCCTGGATCTTGTCCAATTATGGTGTCCATATCGGCATCAGTGCGCCAGGACTCTATGAAGCCAAGCTGCTCGGCGCTATTCTGCTCGCCAGTATTCTGATGGGCAGCGTGCCGGCCTGGCGCGCCTACCGCCAATCCCTGGTGGATGGCCTGTCGATTCGTACCTGAGAGGTTTGTTATGTGGCGATCTACCGCCAGTGCCGTTATCAGCCTGATGTTGCTGGCCCTGCAGCCTGTGTTGGCCAACGTGCAGGAACTGACCTGGTTCGATCTGGTGCCGCCAGAGGCCAGGGATATGATCGGCACACCCGAACCCATGCACGAGATGGGCGACCTCGCCGACATGATGGAAAGCGAGTTAGGCGACCCGGCGGTGCAAATGGAACCGCTGGCCCCGGTGGTCAATGATCTGCACGGCAAACATATCAAGTTGCCCGGCTACATAGTGCCGCTTGGTATCACCGCGGAGGGAAAGGTGGATGAATTCTTGCTGGTGCCCTATTTCGGCGCCTGCATTCACGTGCCGCCACCGCCATCCAATCAGATTGTGCATGTGCAGAGTCAGCAGGCCATTGCTCTGGCTGACCTCTATCAGCCGTTCTGGATCAGCGGTGAAATGCAGGTAGACCTGGTTGAAAGTGAGCTGGCCAATGCCGGCTACCGTATCAGCGGAGCGGATATCGAGCCCTACGTCTACTGAACCCTCCAGCCACGCTCAAGCAGCGCTCTCAGGCGCACCAGCAGCAAACCGGCCAACAGGAACCAGCTGCACACCCAGGTGTACACCAGCAGCAGAAAGCCGGGGCTGCTGTCGATGGCAATGACACGGTTGGCGCGTCCGACCACCTCATCGGCACCGATCACCGAGGCAGTCGCCGAGGCCATCAACACAATCAGAAAATACTGCAACCAGGACAAGGTAAACACCGCGCGGGCACTGGCCAGCCGCATGCGTACCTGGCGACGGTAGCCCAGCGTCTGGTCCGAGGCAAAACCAATCACCGGTATGGTCAGCGCCAACACGGCTTTCAGCCACAGCGGCAACAGAATCACCTGGTCTGCTACCACTACTTCGACCGGCAATACAAAGGCCACGTAAAACAAGAGCACGAAACTCGGTACATTGCGGCACACGCTGGTCAGCACACCTGCGGGGGCGCGCAGCGACCAGATCGGCTGATCGCGCAGCCAACCGAGAGCACCACCCAGCAGGGTGCCGAACAGCATGGCCAACAGGCTGATCAACAGATTCCAGACGAAACCGCCCAGCAGCCAGGGCGTATGTTCCAGCAGCAAGGCTAGCGCAGACATCGCAGCAGCCCCCCCATCGCCAGACGCAAGAGTGCCATGATCAGCAGCACGAAGCCGAAATAGAACAGCAACAGCAACGTCATCAACCCGGTTGCGTTGGCACCTTCGGCAATCAGCGTGTTGACCACGGAAATGATTTCCGGCACGGCAATGGTGCTGGCCATGCCCGCTGCCTTGACGATATTCACCAGAGTCGAGACCAGCCCCTCGTAACTGCGGTCGATAGCCGCCGCCAACAGCTGCCGCAACGACCAGTCCGGCTTTTCAAGCCGCAGCTGACTGAGTGCCGGGGCCAGCAGTGCCGCATTGGTCGCCCCGGCGTAACAGGAGAACACCAGGCTGGCGACCAGCACCCCGCCGGGTGACCACCCGAGACCGCTGAGCAACAGGCCTCCGAGCCCGAAAAAAACGATATACAGCTGCAGAATCGGCGGTGTCATGCGCGCCAGCGCGATAAAGCCACGAATCAGTCGTTGTAGCAGCCCGGTCAGCGGACCACCGCGCAACAGGCTTTCACACGCGGCGAACAACACGCCGGTCAGCAGCGAGCCAAGCACCGCCAGGCCAGCAACCAGCAGCGTGAGCAGCAATCCGCCCAACAAGCGTTTCTGGTTGAACGGGTCAGCCAGCGCCACCAACTGCAGACCACTCGCACGTTGCAAGCGATCCAGCCAGGGCGGTAGCGGGTGCCTGCCGGTCACGTCGGCCGCGCTTACGGCATGCTCGGCACAACCGGCATCGAACAAGTCCTGCAACCCGGGGTGACAACGCCGGGCACCGGCATCATCCCGTGCCAACCAGCGCGCCTGCTGTCTGTGCAGGAAAGCATTCGGCGGCAGCTGCCAGGCGGCCTGCAGCTCATTCAACAGCCCCTGACGATGCCAATCGGCGACGATTTCTGCTACCTGACGACCAAGCGCGGCATCGCCTTCCCCTTTGGCCACCGCCACCGCCCAGGGGGTGGTGAAAATGCGCTCATCCAACAGGCGATACTCGGCCAGCTCGGTGGTGTGCAATAGTGGCAGCAACGCAGTGTCGTCATAGGCCCAGCCGACACAGCGGCCATCCTGAAGCGCCATCAGCGTATCGCGTGTACCGGGGAAGACCAGCGGCCGGATACCGTAGCGTTCAATCAGTTCACGATTGAAATAGGCCCCCTCGGTCAGACATACCGGACGTCCGCGCAAAGACTCCCAGCCAGCAACGGACACAGCCTTGTGGTGCAGCAGGGAGACGCCACTGGCGTAATAATGCGGCTCGATCATATCCACCATGCGGCGACGCGCTGGCGTATCGCTGAGGGTGGCAATCACCACATCCACCATGCCCTGCTGCAACCGTTGCAGGCGATTGGCAGAGGTCACCGCCTGCAATTCCAGCGCTACGCCAAGGCGTGCAGCCAGATCGGCGGCCAGGTCAGCTTCCAGACCCACAATCCGGGTATCCCGCGCCACCATGCCCCAGGGTGGGTAATCAATTTTGACCCCGACCCGCACGACCCCGCGGCGCTCAATCAGGGCCAGCCGGCCAGCATCCTCGGTGACCATTCCCGCTACAGCCATCTGACCAGGCCCGGTGGCCAACCACAGCAAGCCAATCCATAGAACCGCTATCCACGAGCGCAGCATCATGACCTGACCCGGGCCACAGCAAGCAAACCATAACCGTAACGGGCAGGTAACCGGTGACAGAGCCAACGATCCAGAGGCTGTAAACGCGGCCAGCGTGCTATCCAGCTTTCCGGCAACATACTTTCTGCATGCAGTCGCTCCAACCGGAAGCCGGCCTGCTGCAGCTCTTGTTGCAAGCGAGAGGCATCAAACAACTGGTAGTTCAGGACAATAGATTCACCCTTGACCCGACGCTGATAGCGGATACTTGCCCCACTGCGAATTTGTCGCCACCAGAAACGCCGGTAACGGTTGGGAACCGAGAGCAGCAAGCGGCCTGTGCCGGCGTTCAGACTGAGATGCAGTTGTTGCAAAACCTTCTGTCGCTCGGCACCCGAGGGCATATGTGCCAGTACGCCAAACAGACAGAGCACCAGATCCAACTGGCCGAACGCTTGCACATGGGCGGTTAACACTGGCCCGTCAGAGGTGAGCAGGTGCACCACCCCCGCATCGGCCGGCAAACGGGTGCGCAAGCGTTCCAGCGCGGCTTCGCTATTGTCCAGCCCCACCAAACGGCCGGCCTGATCCAGTAACGGCAGCAAATAGCGGCCACTGCCACAACCAAAATCCAGCACATGGCCACGGGGAGGCAGATGTGCACGAATCAGCTCCAACACTCGCTGGTTGGGTCGCGGATAACGCTGATCATAGTGACCACTGGCGTGATACTGCTCATAGGCTTGCTGCGACTGCTGACTGCCTGACATGCTGCCTCTTTAATCGACTATTCTCCGCGCTAATCCGGCGCGATACTGCCACTGCCCATATACTCCTGCACCAGATAGCGCCATTCCGGGCTGCGCAAGCGTTGCAAAAGCGCACGGTCAATGGCATGGCGCAGCTCTGGCCGCGCCGGATTGATACCCCAACCGTAGGGCTCATTGCGATACACCTCGGACTGAACCTCGATGCGTCCATGGTATGCCGGCAGGCGAGCCAGATAGGTGAGTTGCGCCCAGTCGCCAAGGACCACATCCACCTCACCCCGGGCCAGCCGCTGCATCGCTTCATCCCAGGTCGGTAGCAATAGGCATGTGCTATCCGTCGTCGCCAGCTCTGCGGGCTGACAACGTACCGTCGGCAGATCAGCCACTGCGCCAAGAATATCGGCCATCGCGTCATCATTGTTGTCAAGCAGTGCGGCACGGCGGTGGAAAGCATAGGTAGGACCGGCATCTGCCTGCGGATTGAAATAGCGGCTTTGCTGCCAGGCAGCGCTGGCAGTCGACATTTCCTCGATGAAATGCTGCGCGGTAGAACCATGCAGGGTGGCAACCCGCAACTCGCTCAATTGCTCCAGAGTGATATCGCGGCTTGCGCCAATCGAACCGATCAGGGCGGCAGTCAAGACGCCAAAAATGGCAGCTGAAAGGACCGCACCGAGAATCGCCATAATCATATCCAGCGACCGCCCCAGCGTGGACTTGAAATCAACGCTCATGGTGTACAAGCCAGTGGTGCGAATAATGGATTCCATCATGTAGCGATAGCCGCGCATGACGCGCGGCTCAGTCATGATGTCACCGGCATGACGGTGATCACGCAGAGCACGAGAGAACAGGAAAGCAAAAAACATATTGAGCAGCAAAAAAATCAGAATCGCGCGCGGCACACCGGGTTGGGTAATGGTTTGACCAAGGATACGCAGCGCATGACCGAAATCGATGGCACTGCCCTGGGGAACCGCCACGGTCAGGCCGGAACTGAGATATTGCTGGGAAAAGTCGATGTTTGCGAGTCGCTCGGCAGTAATCGTCAATGGCGAAATCACCACGTCGAGCCGGCCCTCTGCCAGAGCCACCAGCTGCTGCCGCAGATCACACTCGACAAACTCACTGCTGACCATCAGGCCCTGCGCCTGCAGATCCTGCTCGATGCTGCGCCAGAGATCAACCGCCAGACCCCGCAAACCGCGAATACTGTCCTCACTGACAAAGGGCGGGGCCAGCCGGATCCCTACCGCCACATCGGCGTCCCCGGTGCGTTGACACTCGGCATGTGCCAAGCCCGAGAGGCCCAACACAGACAAAAAAATCAGTACGCGGAAACCGCTGAAGTTACATCCCTTGAACATCCATAACCACGCGCTGCCAGATCCGAGTCAATCTTCGGGTTGATTGTTTCGCGCAGCATAGGCTGGTTGCAACATGCAATTCAAGGGCAAAAGGCCGCTACTGCCTAATTATCCAGCTCGGTATATTGGCGTGCATAATGACGCCACTCGGCAATCTGTTGCCGTTGTCGGCTATTGGCATTGCTCTCGGCCCGCTCCAGGATCGTCAACAAGGCTGGCCAGTCAGCCTGTTGCAGATGCAGCCCGGCAACCTGCAGCCAATGTTCCGATCGGCCACTGGCTTCGGCAACCCGTGTCCAGGCAGCAAGCGCACGATCATGATCGCGCGCTTGCTGCCATAGTTGAGCCAGCTGCCGTTGGCGTTGTGGCGTTGAAGCCAGCAAGCCGGCCGCCATCAACTCTTCGGTCAATCGCGCCGCCTGCCACGGTGCACCCGCCTGTACCTGCAAGGCAATCAGGTTGTCCATGTCCTGCTCGCTCAGATCCAGGCCCGCCTCGCGGGCCAGGCGCAAGCTGGCCGCTGCGGCACGTTGTTGCCCCGCCAGACTTTGCAACCCGGCCAGTTGGCGCCAGGCACTGACGCTACCCGGGTTACGACGGACCAACACCTGTTGCCAGTCCGCCGCTGCCCGAAAGCGCTGCAAACGGTGATTGAGACCAACCAGCAACTGGTACCAGATATCCTCCGCGCCGGCATCGGCGGACACGACCTCCTCGGCCAACGGCAAGGCGGCGCGGTACTGGCCGGTCTGCATATAGGCCTGGACCAACAGACGCTTGCTGTTCAGCGGTAAGGGTTCCCTGTTCCGAGCCACCACAAACAGCTCGATTGCTGCTTGCGGTTGCTCATCAAGCAAATACAGCTGAGCCAGATTGAGCCTGTCCTGACGGGCAACCTCGGCAGCCAGTTGCTCGCTTTCCAGGGCTGTGCGCAAGGCACGAATGGCTGTCGGATAATCATCCGTGGCAATTGCCAGATAGCCCAGGCGCTGATGCAACAAGGCCGCTTCCAGCGACTCGCTGTCAGTGTCCGACAACGCCTCGCGCAGGGTTTGCCTGGCTTGCGCAAGATTGCCTTCAGCTTGCGCCTGCCGGGCACTGGACAATGCGTTATACACTGCAGGCGCAATCGACTGGGTTTGCGCCTGCAAATGGATCAGCGGCAACAGACACAGCAGCAACAACAAAATCCGCATCAACGACTCCCGTCAAGACGAAAATACAGCGTTTTGGTCGCTTCCCGCGCGACCGCCTGCCCACCTTCCCGGCGCGGGGTAAAACGCCACCGCATCGCAGCCCGACGTGCCTCACGATCAAATACACCCGGTGGCTCGGCATGCACGACGCGCAGATTGTCCACCCGCCCCTCGGCAGTGATGGTAAAAGCCAGAGCAACTTCACCTTCGATACCGGCAGCCAGCGCCCGCTGCGGGTAATTCGGTGGAATCTCCACCAGAGGCGTCACCTCTTCACTCGGGCCTGGCGCACTCTGCTGCGCCGATGCAGCAGGCGCTTCAACACTGGCCATTTCCAGATTGCTTGGAGAAGGCGCAGCATCCAGGCTGATTGCGCTGGGCAATTGTGGCAAGGCAATATTCAGTTCAACCTGGGGAGCCACCTCTGTTTGTGGCGGCTGCGGGGGTTGCGGGGGCTCAGGTGGCTGTGGCTCGGGTGGTGGTTCCCGGCGCTGGCGTTCACGTTGTTCGGTATCCGTGTCGCTGAGGCTGCGGACAAAACCAACCCGTGCCAGCTCTTCATCCGGCAGTCGGTTGTCCCGTGGCGGGCTGACCAGCGCCAGCATCAGCGCAAACAGCCCCAGAGCCACCCCGAGTGCGACAACAAAACTCAGCAGCAGGCGCATCAACGACCCTCGGCAGTCGCCGCGAGTGCGACATCGGCAACCCCGGCCAGGCGAACCTGATCCATCACCTGAATGACCAGGCCACTGCGCGCGTCCTGATCCGCCTGGACCACCACGCTGCTATCCGGCTGATCGACTCGCAGACGTTCCACTGTGGCGCGTACGGCACGAATATCAACCGGCTGGCGATCAATCCATATCTCACCCTGCGGGTTTACTGCAATCATGATATTGCCGCGCGGCTGTTCGGATGCACTGTCCGCCGAAGGCGTCTGTACGGTAATCCCGGATTCCTTGATAAAGGAACTGGTCACAATAAAGAAAATCAGCATGATGAAGACCACATCCAGCATCGGCGTCAAATCGATACCGGCTTCTTCCTCACTGCTGCTATGCCGTCGCATGCGCATGCGTTCGCTCCTCGCTGTATCGCAGGCGGTCGGTCAACCGCTGCAGGGCCCGACGTGACTGTTGATCCAGTCGAGCCAGACAAAACAGGCCGCTGATGGCAATCACCATGCCGGCCATGGTCGGGATAGTCGCCCGCGATACCCCGGCCGCCATGGCGCGGGGATTGCCCTGACCGCTGAGGGCCAGCACATCGAAAACCTGAATCATGCCGCTGACGGTACCCAGCAACCCGAGCAAGGGGCATAGCGCAATCAGCACGCGCACCAGCGGCAGATAACGGATCAATTCCTGTTGGGCCTGGGCCAGCCAGGCGGCCCGCACCTGCCGGGCTGCCTGGCTGCTGCGATCACTGCGCGCCTGCCAGCGCTGCTGCCATTGCCCGGCCTGGCGCGGAAATACCCGGGCCAGGAACCACAGCCGCTCCAGCATCAGGGTCCAGAGCAGGATGCTGACCAGCAGAATGCTCCACAGCACCCAGCCGCCACTATCCAGAAAGTCGCGCAGCAACCAGAGCCCTTCACTCACGCGGGCGCTCCTCCCCCAGATGCAACGCAATCAGTCCGGCACTTTGCTGCTCCAGCAACTGCACCAGTGATTTGCTGCGAGCAGCGACCAGTGCGTGCATGAACAACAACGGGATCGCCGCAATCAAACCGAGCACGGTGGTCACCAATGCCTGGGAAATCCCCCCGGCCATCAGTTGTGGATCACCAGTACCGAACAGGGTGATCGCCTGGAAGGTCGCAATCATGCCGGTCACTGTACCCAGCAAGCCCAGCAGGGGAGCGACGGCAGCGAGCAGCTTGATCAGCCCTTGCCAGCGCTCCAGCGCCGGCGTTTCCTTGAGAATCGCTTCGTCCAGCTTGAGCTCCAGGGTATCCAGTTGCTCCAGCCGTGGATGGCTGCCGATCACGCCGAGTACCCGACCCAACGGGTTGTCGCTGCGCAGGTGGTCCAGATCGGCGATCTGTCGATTGACCTTTTGCTGAATACGCTGCAGCCAGACCAGCCTGCCCAGCGCAAGCAATACCCCCAGTACACCCAGAAATACGATGACATAGCCGACCAGCCCGCCCTGCTGCACCCTATCGAGCAGACTGGGAGTACGTTGCAACTGGTTGAGCAGGTTGCCCCGGGTGACATCGACCCAGAGGTCAGCCACATCATTGCGTGGGGCAACGAAATCATCGATGAGCCCACGCCCGGCCGGTTGCCGTTGCGGCACCTCGAACTGACCAGCTTCAGCGGTATAACTCAGATACTGACCATCCCGCAGTGCCATAAAGGGTCCGACATGCACTACCTCGGCCTCTTGCTGCTGGCCATCCAGCCCCACCACCGGGGCATTGAAGCGAGCAATGCGAGCACTGGCGGTCATGTCTTCCTGCAGCAGCAGCCAGAAATCTTCCAGCGACTCAGCGGTCGGCACCCGGCGACTTTCTGCCAGCTGCTCAAGGATTTCCAGGCGTTGCGGAAAGCGTACGTTAAGCAACGAGTCCTGCCATTGACTTCGTGTATCGCCAGCGCTCTGGCGCACTACGCCAAAGAGCTCGCCCAGGTTCCCGCTGCGCTGGGTCAATTCTTCCTCACCAGCAGTCAGGGCAGCATCCAGCTCATCAAAGGCCTGGCGCAGGGCTTCGGCCTCGGCTTCCAGCTCGGCCAGCTCCGCTTCAGCTCTTTGTACGCGAGCTTGTTGCTGCCCGCGTTCGGCAATAAAGGCTTGCTCACGGGCCTGCATGGCCTGCTGTTCGGTACTGCGCAACTCGCGCATATCCTGCAGCAGGCGATCCAGATCCGGACTGTCGGCCAGAGCAAGACTGCTGACCAGCCCCACTATCAGAACCAGGCTCAGTGTCAGGCTCTTGTGCTTGGCAATACGCATCAGTTGCCCTCCCCGGCGACAGTGGGTGTTACCGGTTTCAGCGGCAGGCGCAACATCTCCGGGGTCTGTTGCTGGCGGGCAATGCGAATACCCTGTTCCAGAGCGCGCCGGTAACTTCCGGGCAAGCTGGTCCAGCGCTGGGCACTGGCATCCCAATAGCCTTGCTCACGGCTATCGAGGCTCTGGAAATAAAGCATGACCCGCCCCAGGCGGAGGAATTCAACGGTTCGCTGACCCTGTTCGACCTTCAGTGTGCCGCGCCAGGCTTCCAGGGTGCGGCCATAGTCGCTCTCGATCTGGTAGGCCTCGATCACCCGCCGATATTTCTCCGCTACGCTGACATCGGCCCGGTCCATCAACGTGTGCAAGTGATTGATCCGCGCTGCGCGCTCTTCGGGCAGAAACGGCAAATCCAGAGCGACGAATTGCTCCAGGCTGCTGACCATCTGTTGCAATAACGGCAGAACCGCGCGCTGGGTTTGTTCGATACTGGCCAGCTGCTCTTCGAGGCTGGCCAGCTCGTCACGCTGGGCTTCGACCATTGCTGCCATGCGCGTGTTGTAATCGCGCAATTGCCGGCTTTGCAACAAGGCATCACGGTAGCGTTGCAGAGCCTCGCGGGCGGCATCGTCAAGCTGATCGATGCGCTGTTGGGCTGCCGCTGCGTCGCGCTGCAAGGCCTCGCTTTCCTGCTGGGCATCCTGCAACCGCGTATCAGCCAGTACTACAGCTGGTAACAGCAACAGTCCAATTAACCACCCTTTCATTGCCTTCCCCCAATGCGCATTGCGCGCCACGAACTCTAAAAGAGAAGCATTATCATCTTTATGCGACAACCAATGCAACCCGCAGGTTGCCGATACCTGCGGTCAACTGTCGCAGTCACGACAACCAAAAAATTGCTGCAGATCAATAACCCACCCACTCGCAGCCCCTAGTATTGCTCCTGCCAACACTCAAAGGAGACATAACTATGTCGCGCTTCACCACTCAACTGGCCGCTGGCCTTCTGCTTGCCCCCGCCCTGCTGGCTGCTTCAGTGGCCCAAGCCTACCAGGCCGGCGATATCATCGTTCGCGCTGGCGCGGTAACTGTCGATCCGCGCGAAAGCAGCAGCACCCTGAAGTTTGACGGTGCCTCGATTCCGGGAACTGGCGCAACCGTTGACAGCGACACCCAACTGGGTCTCAACTTTGTCTACATGCTGAACAGCAATCTGGGTATCGAGCTTCTGGCTGCTACTCCGTTCAGCCACACCGTCGGCGTCAAAGGGCTTGGCGGCGGTCTGGATGGAAAGCTGGCTGACATCAAGCACCTGCCACCCACTTTGAGTGCCGTATGGTATCCGCTGCAGCATCAATCGGCTTTCCAGCCGTATGTCGGCGCCGGCATCAATTACACCACCTTCTTCAGTGAAGACCTCACCGGCACCCGTAAGGCACAGGGTTTCAGTGGCCTTAGCCTGGATGACTCCTGGGGTCTGGCGGTGCAGATCGGTGCTGATTACATGCTCAGCGACAACCTTATGCTGAATGCCCAGGCTCGCTACATCGACATCAGTACCGATGCCTCTGTCAATGGCCCCACTGCACTGGGATACCAGCAAACCAAGGTAAAAGTGGACATTGATCCCTGGGTCTACATGGTCGGTCTGGGCTACAAGTTCTAAGCTCCAGTCGCAGACAAAAACGGTCGCCCATGCGGCCGTTTTTTTATGCAGTTATCTTAACTCGCCAGCAAATGCACCAACTGCGCACGCCAGGGACGCGGCTTGATACCGAACACATGCATCAGACGCTTGTGCGTCAAGGCGGCATTCTGTGGCTGATGACCTGCCATGGATTGTTCGAAAAAGGGGGCCGGAATGATGACCGGGTCTTGCTCCAACTCGCCACTGGCCAGCAGCTCCTGGGCGAGGCTTTTGGCCAGGCTTATCCAGCTGGATGCCTCGACACTGCCATAATGATAGGTGCCTTGCACTGCGGCAGCGCAGTCCACCTGTCGCAGCATGGCAAAGATCACTCGCGCCACGTCAGCCACCGGCGTCGGATTACCCCGCCACTCTTTGGCCAGTGCCAGACTGTCTCCAGCACACAGTTGATGTCGCAAACGCTGCAAATGACCATCAGCGCTGTTATCCAGCACCCAGCTCAAGCGCAGTATAAGATGCCGGTCATTCGCGCGGCGCAGTTCACTCTCGAGCAGGTGTTGCAAACGACCCAGCGCATCCAGCGGCGCCACTTCGTCCTTTTCAGCATAAGGCGTGGTTTTTTCACCATCAAAAACCCGTGCGCTGGACAGCATCAACAGCCAGCAGCCATGCGCCGTTGCAGCCTCCATCAGCCGTTCATGAAAAGCCTGCAAATGCTGCAGATCCGCCACAGCGGGTACATCACACTGAAACTGCTGATGAAAGTGCGCCAGATTGACCACCACATCGGGGCGATCCTGGTCCAGCCAGCTATTCAGTTCGGCAGCGTCCCAGCCTGCTGCCGGACAGCTGCGTGCCAGCAGGGTGACACCCTGCATGGCCGCCAGTGCCTCTAATTCCTGCCCCAGGGTGGTTTCCGCCCCCACCAGCATTACCCGCTTGCGCATTCAACCACCCTTGACCAAACCAAAACGCTCATGCGCAATAATGTAGCACTTTCATCGCCCCTCAGGCATAGCTGATCAGGTGCTGATTGGCTTCATTGTCCAGGTGAGGAATGTTGTTGAAGCTGCTCAAGCGCATGGAACGCGGGTTGAATACGCAATGGATCAGCGCCGTGTTGCGCGTCTGCAAATTTAGCTCAACCATGGTTTCGCTGGGTGCTTGCAGCAACTGGCGCACCAGCATGGCGATAGCTCCACCGGAACTGACCGCCAGTACTTTCTTGCCGATGCACTGCTGCATGATGTCATTGCGTACTCTCAGCATGCGCTCCTCAAACTCAACCCAGGTTTCCGGCAGGTTGCCTTCCAGCTCACCGCGGGACCAGAGGATGATGCCCTTGCGCAGGCGCTTGAAAAAATCGGCTACAGCCGGCTTCTCCGGCAATGCTTGCTCGGGAAACTGGACCAGAAAGGCTTGCAGGATGCTGTGAAAATCGAACTCGTTGAGTTCCGGGCGCACCTCAAAACCATCGGTATCGATTTGCATACCGCTGCAGATGCCCTCGGCAGTTTCCCGGTGGCGTACCATGTCGCCGAGCAGAATATGATCAAACTGCATATTCCTCTGGCGGAAATATTCACCCAGCAAGACTGACTGCTGGTGCCCCATGGGCGAGAGTTGATCGTAGTTATCGGTACCAAACGAGGCCTGGCCGTGGCGCACAAAATAGACCTGGGACATGCAGATTCCTGTTCACTGGTATAAAAAAACCCGGTTGCGGGAGGATGCTGACCATCCTCCGGCATACCGGGCATTCAGGACAGGTTCATTTCAGAACGGAATATCATCATCGAAGCTGTCGTAATCGGGCGTTGCCTGCTGTGCTGCAGCGGGCTGCTGCTCAGGACGTTGCTGTTGCGACGGCTGCTGAGGCTGCTGACGCGGGGCAGACTGCCGTGGAGCCGGCGCATCGCCACCCTGACTGCGGCCATCAAGCAGCTGCATCTGGCCGCCCAGATCAACGACTACCTCAGTGGTGTAACGCTTGACACCATCCTTTTCCCACTCGCGGGTCTGCAGGCGGCCTTCCACATAGAGCTTGGAGCCCTTGCGTGCATATTCACCCACCACTTCGGCAACGCGACCAAAAAACACCACCCGGTGCCATTCGGTTCTTTCCTGCATCTGGCCGCTCTGCTTGTCTTTCCAGCTATCCGTGGTTGCCAGGGTGATATTGGCTACGGCATTGCCATTGGGCAGGTAACGCACATCCGGGTCACCACCCAGATTGCCGATCAGAATTACTTTGTTTACGCCTCTGGCCATCTTCTTCTCCTTGCGGGCGGACGCGTTCAGGCAGGCTGCACCAGCAGCTCCAGCGCCTCACGGTCCAACACCTTGGTATCAACTTTCAAATAAGCGGCGCCTTCATCAGCAACCACTACCGCTTCTGCCACTCCCGGTACCGCCAGAATGCGCCGGGGCAATGCCTCATCCCGGGCCAGGGCCAGGGGCAACGTCAGGCGGTAGCTGGTGACATATGGCGGTTCACGCATGGTAACACCAATCACATACCATGAAAGCGCGAGCACCGCACAGCAGACGAAAACACCACCCAGGCCAAAGGCGCTGAATACCGCCCCGCCCAGCACACCGCCCAGCCCAGCACCGGCAAACTGGCTGGTGGAGTAAATGCCCATGGCCGTCCCTTTGCCTCCGGCCGGCGCAATCTTGCTCAACAGCGAGGGCATGGTTGCCTCAAGCAGATTGAAACCGACAAAAAACAACACAATAGCCGCAACCAGCCAGGCGAGCGAATCCAGGCTGAGCCATAGCAGTGGCTGCACCAGGGCCAGCAGCAGAATGGCGCCAAGCACCACCTGCTTCATTTTGCGTTGGCGCTCGGCATAGATAATGAATGGCACCATAACGCAGAATGACAACAGCAATGCCGACAGATAAACCCACCAATGCTGGTCTGCCGGCAACCCCGCGCGGTCTTGCAGCGCCAGCGGAATAGCCACAAAACTGGCCATCAGGATGGCATGCAGCACGGCGATACCATAATTCAGACGCAGCAAATCGGCCTGGCGCAGCACCGGCAGGAAAGCACTGGCTACTACGCCGGCATCACGGTGCGGGAATACCGCATCCGGCGCCGGCACGACCCAGATCACCAGGGCCATACCGACGACCGCCAGGCCACTGGTGACATAAAACACCGCCGACAGGCCGGCCATCCCGGCAATCACCGGACCCACGACCATGGCGACGGCGAAAGCCAGGCCAATACTCATACCGATCATTGCCATCGCCTTGGTACGGTGTTGTTCGCGCGTCAGATCAGCCACCAGTGCCATAATGGCAGCCGCAATCGCCCCGGCACCCTGCAATACACGCCCAAAAATCACTCCCCACATGCTGTCTGCCTGGGCGGCGACCAGACCACCAAGGGCAAACAGCAGCAAGCCACCGATGATCACCGGCTTGCGTCCGATCCGATCGGACAACATGCCGAACGGAATCTGCAACAGGGCCTGGGTGAAGCCATAGGCACCGATCGCCACCCCGATCAGAAAGGGTGTCGCGCCACGCAGGCTCTGACCGTAAGTCGCCAGCACCGGCAACACCATAAACAGCCCCAGCATGCGAAAGGCAAACACACCAGCCAGCGAGGAAGCCGCTCGCCTTTCGGCAGTGGACATGGCATCAGCCTGGGGCATCACAACTCCAAGGGTCAATGAAAAGCGCGCATTTTAGCACGCCTTGCCAAGGCTGACGCACATCCTGTGGAGAAGACAACTCTGGTTGCAAAACCTTTGCAAACAGCGCACACAGCTTTTGCTGCATGAGGCTACTGACCCGTATACTTGTTGGCTTTGCTGACCGGCCGGGACATTGCTGTGGATACCATTCTGATCCGTGGGGCGCGCACCCACAACCTGAAGAACATTGACCTGGATTTGCCCCGCGACAAGCTTATTGTATTTACCGGCCTGTCCGGCTCGGGTAAATCCTCTCTGGCTTTCGATACCCTCTATGCCGAGGGTCAGCGCCGCTATGTCGAATCGCTGTCTGCCTATGCACGCCAGTTTCTGTCGATGATGGAAAAGCCCGACGTTGACCATATCGAAGGTTTGTCACCGGCGATTTCCATCGAACAGAAATCCACCTCGCACAATCCCCGGTCAACCGTTGGCACCATTACCGAGATCTACGATTATCTGCGTCTGCTGTTTGCCCGTGTGGGGATTCCGCGCTGCCCTGATCACGACCTGCCGCTGGCGGCGCAAACCGTGAGCCAGATGGTCGATCAGGTGCTGGGCATGACCGAGGGCAGCAAGCTGATGCTGCTCGCACCGGTCATGCGCGAGCGCAAGGGCGAGCACCTGGCGGTCATTGAAGAATTACGTGCCCAGGGGTTTGTCCGGGCTCGCATTGACGGCCGCATCCATGATCTGGATGAAGCCCCGGCACTGGACAAGAAGCGCAAGCATACTATTGAAGTAGTGGTTGACCGGTTCAAGGTGCGCGATGACCTGCAACTGCGGCTGGCGGAGTCGTTTGAAACTGCGCTCAATCTGGCCGATGGCCTGGCAATCATCGCGCCCATGGAAGGTGAAACCGGCGACGAGGTCACCTTCAGCGCGCGCTTTGCCTGTCCGGTATGTGGGCACTCCATCAGCGAACTGGAACCCCGACTGTTCTCCTTCAACAATCCGGCGGGCGCCTGCCCGACCTGTGATGGCCTGGGGGTCAAACAGTTCTTTGATCAGAAGCGCCTGGTCAATGGTGAGCTGACCCTTGGCGAAGGGGCGATCCGCGGCTGGGATCGACGCAACGTGTATTACTTCCAGATGCTTAATTCACTGGCCGAGCATTTCGGCATTGATCTCGACCTGCCATTCGACGATATCCCGGCTGAACATCAACAGGTGATCCTCACCGGTACCGGCACGGAGAAAGTGCCCTTCCGCTATATGAATGACCGGGGCGATGTGGTCCGTCGTGAGCATCCGTTCGAGGGTATTCTGCCCAATATGGAGCGCCGCTACCGGGAAACCGAATCGGCCAGCGTGCGTGAAGAACTGGCCAAGTTTCTCAGCACCCAGCCCTGTCCTTCCTGTCACGGCACCCGGCTACGCCGTGAAGCACGCCACGTATTTATCGACGAACGCAACCTGCCCGGACTGACCACCATGCCGGTCGGCGCCGCCGCCGAGTATTTCGGTCAACTCACCTTGCAGGGCAACCGCGGTGAGATTGCCGAGAAGATTCTCAAGGAAATTCGTGCCCGCCTGCAGTTTCTGGTCAATGTCGGGCTTGATTACCTGACGCTGGACCGCAGTGCCGACACCCTCTCCGGCGGTGAAGCACAGCGTATTCGCCTGGCCAGCCAGATCGGTGCTGGCCTGGTCGGCGTCATGTACATTCTCGATGAACCCTCGATTGGCTTGCACCAGCGTGACAATGAGCGCCTGCTCGGCACCCTGATTCACCTGCGCGACCTGGGCAACACCGTGATTGTGGTCGAACACGACGAGGATGCCATCCGCCTGGCCGATTATGTCGTGGACATAGGTCCCGGGGCCGGCGTCCATGGTGGTCAGATCGTTGCCCATGGCACGCCACAGGCCGTAATGGAGCATCCGGATTCATTGACCGGAAAATACCTCTCCGGGCGCGTCAAGATTGCCGTACCGGCCCAGCGTACCCCACCCCGCAAACAGGAGTGGCTGCGACTCAAAGGGGCCTGTGGCAACAACCTGCAGAAGGTCAACCTGGAGATTCCGGTCGGCCTGCTGACCTGTGTCACCGGTGTATCGGGCTCGGGTAAATCCACCCTGATCAACAATACCCTGTACCCGCTTACCGCCACCGAGCTGAACGGCGCCACTACTCTGGACGCCGCCCCGCACACCAGCTTTGACGGTATGCAATACCTGGACAAGGTGGTGGATATCGACCAGAGCCCGATTGGCCGCACCCCACGCTCCAATCCGGCAACCTATACCGGCCTGTTTACGCCGATTCGTGACCTGTTTGCCGGCACCCAGGAAGCGCGCTCGCGCGGTTACAAGGCCGGTCGATTCTCCTTCAACGTCAAGGGTGGCCGCTGCGAAGCTTGCCAGGGCGATGGGCTGATCAAGGTCGAAATGCACTTCCTGCCGGATATCTACGTACCCTGCGATGTATGCAAGAGCAAGCGCTACAACCGGGAAACGCTGGAGATCAAATACAAGGGCAGGAACATCCATGAAGTGCTGGAGATGACCATTGAAGAAGCGCGTGAGTTCTTCGATGCAGTGCCGGCCCTGGCGCGCAAACTACAAACCCTGATGGATGTTGGTCTCTCCTATATTCGTCTGGGTCAATCAGCCACCACCCTGTCCGGCGGTGAAGCTCAACGGGTCAAGCTTGCCCGCGAGCTGTCCAAGCGAGATACCGGCAAAACCCTGTATATTCTTGATGAACCCACCACCGGCCTGCACTTTGCCGACATTCAACAATTGCTCGACGTACTTCACCGGTTGCGCGACCATGGCAACACTGTGGTAGTCATCGAACACAATCTGGATGTCATCAAGACCGCAGACTGGTTGGTGGATATGGGACCGGAAGGTGGCTCGGGTGGCGGGCAGATCATAGCCACAGGTACACCGGAGCAGGTGGCAGCCAACCCCGCATCACATACCGGGCGCTTTCTGGGCCCTTTACTGACGAATACAAAATAACCGGGATTAGACATGGCTCAAGGACGACCAGACCAGCAACTGCATCAACAGGCAATGCCTGTTGATCTTTTCGTTGAGCCTTGCCGGCTTGCAGCAACGTTATTCCCATTTATTCAGTCAACAACATTTTTGAGTGAGTAAATCAATGCTATCAAGGGCCATGGCACCGGTTTGGCGACTGACTGTTTCACTGCAAGGAATAGCCTGGATATTTGCGATTATTGTCCTGGTGTATGCCTATCCGTTCATTGCTCCATCGCTGAACAGTGACGATGTCATACAGATTCAGAGTATTTCGCGCGACGCACTCACCTTCATAGCGCAAGGTCGCTGGGGCTACTTCATTATCTTCGAGTGGCTTCAGGACAACAATCCAGGCGCTCTTTTCTATGGCGCTGCAGGTTTGGCGGTGCTCTTGTTGAGTAGCTGGATTGCTGCAAGGATCATAGGTCTACGACATGGCGCTGCCGTGTATGCCTTTCTCCTGGTCAGCTGCATTTCAATCTACTATGGCATGTTGTTTGATTTCTCCAGCACGCGCCTTGCTTACCCATTAGCCAATCTGGCTGCATTAGGCGGGTTGTGGCTGTGCATCAATCAACGCCCTCTGGCAGGGGTTCTGATCATGTCACTGGCCCCCGCGCTTTATCCGGCGGCCTCTCAACTGGCAGGCACTGTCCTGATATGCGCTGCGATCGCCTCGGTGTTGCGTGAAGGCAATTTGAGCCATCTGAAGCGCTTCCTGTGGGGCGGGCTCGGCATAATTCTGTCATTGATAGCCTACTACCTGATCACCCGCCTGGCGTACCAGTTGCTGAACATTGCCCCTGGCCAGCGCATGTCCATTTCGCCCCTTGCTGCCATTGACAACTTTCGGGTGATTTATTCGCTGCTTGGTGGACACACGTTTCCATTCCTGTGTACCGACTGTTTGGGGTCTTACCGTACCGTACGCTGGCTGCTTCCCCTGGCGGCAATATTCGCGTTGTTTCTGCTGGTGGTGATCACAAAGAGCAAGCAACAGCGCAAACCACTGCACAGCATTATCGTGGCACTACTGATTCTGCTTGGCTTCTTTTCACCCTTCGCACTCGCCTTCGCCGGATCAAATACTCCATTCCCTCCACGTTCACTGATAAGCCTGGCTGTGTTGCATGGTTTCTGGGTGGCATTTGCGTTCGACGCGATAGCTGACCGCAGCGTCAAAAACGGCAGTTCCCATTACATCGGTGGCGCCGTACTGCTGGCTGCATTCCTGTTTGTTTTCGACAGTGGTGCTCAAATCAATAATTTTGCCTACGACAAACATCTGTCCACGCAGGTGGACATGCTGGCGACCAATCGCATCATCAGTCGCATAGAACTGGTAGCGGCCAATGAACAACGAGACCTGCAAACACCACAACCCCTTGTAGTTATCCATGACATTCCGCTGCAATCATCACCCCGTGGCGACGCTGGCACCGCACGCCACGCACCCTGGTCAAAGGAATGGATTTTCCGCCTGGCCAGCCCTCAATTGAGGCCTGCACCAGAAACCGAACAGATTGCGCGCGAGGCTGCTGCCGGGCGCTCTGGTTGGCCAAGCCACGAATCGGTATTTTTTCTTGATAACGGCACTGTTGTAGTCATCATCAATCAGCATGAGGAATAGCCGATGAAGATGATCCCTGCGAACACCTTCCTGCGATACAGCAGTGTCGGCGTGTTGAATACAGTGCTGCACTGGAGCATTTTTCTTTTGCTGGTCAGCCTGTTTGGCATCAGCCAGGCCATATCAAATACCATTGCCTTCATGGCAGCGGTCAGCTTTTCATACCTGGCCACTGCGCATCTGGACTTACATTGGTTTCGACGTTGCCAGCCTTGCGTTCCTCTATGCCAGTTCAATGATTCTTCAGAAATTGATCTGGGGTAACCCGGTACCAGGTTACCCGTCACTGATGACTGCCATTCTGTTTCTCGGCGGGATACAGCTTATCGGTATTGGCATTTTGGGCGAATATATTGGCCGCATTTATGAAGAAGTCAAAGGACGGCCGAGATATATCGTCAAGAGTGAATTGAACGCAAACAATGAGCGCGACCCTGACCAGTGCAACTGACCTGAACCTCTCACCACCGCCCAACACCGTTGGCCAGATGCGGATAGTCCAGAGCTCGGGTTCGCGCTCAAATCGGTTTTCTCGGCATACCGCTTATGACTCATCCCCGAGGCCAGCCAGGAGTTCTTGCTGACTGCGGCACAAAGCAACGATGCCCGGCCAGTCACGCAATGCATTGAGCAAGGCCAGTCCTTCACTTTGCCAGCTGAAGCGCAGAGCAGCCAGCTCGCTTTTGACCTCCGCCAGCGCCTTGTCGGCATCTGCCAGCTGGCGCTTCAGCGCGGCCTGGTAATGCGGCAGGTGGGCTGAATCCTGCAAATTCTGCCGCAGACTCTTGCAGCGCTGCGTTCGAAACCTGACCCCCTCGGCAAACATCCAGGCGTCCGGATCCAGCAACAACTCCTGCAAACGGGTCAACAGATACGCATAACGCTGCTCAGGTGACTGTAAATGACACTCGCTTTCACACAAGCGCAATAGCGCACGGTGCAGAAACACAGTGTCCAATGGGCCGCCAGACTGCACGGCCCAGGGGTTCCAGCTGCGTTCCGGCTGGGGCTGATGCACCAGCCCCCAGGCAAAGCGATAATGCTGGGCTGAGAACGTCAGATAACGAGTCAGCTCGCCGAGAAACAGATCCTCACTGCGACCAACCGGAATACAGGGTGCAGGTAACTCGGTAACCGCCACACCACTCAGCGTGGTACACAACAGGGCAATCTGCGGGTGAATACAGTCACGCTCACTCATGCGCCAGCTGATCTGGGGTTTTTCCGTTTGTCCGACCGCCCCCTGCAGATAGCGTTCGACCCGCTCACCCGACTGGCCAAGGGTAAACAGCATGTCCATGCGTCGGGAGTTCTGCGCGCCAATGATGGTATTGGTGGTCATGCTGACCGGCGCTGCAGATGACAGATGCGGTATCTGTTCAGCACTCAGACCTTGCCACAAAGCAATCTCTTCCGGCTGCGCATTTCGCTGCCGGAACACCTGGCCCAACGGCTGACCCAGGACGTCCAGATGGGCCTGCAAGGGATTCACCCCGGCCGGCCGGGCGTCCGCCATGGCGGCGTCAAAACTGTCATAAATGGCAAAGTCGCTGGTCTGAAAGCTCAGGCTGGCACCGGGTTTGACCTCGTCGCCCTGCCAGGGCGGCAACAGGCAATCATCATCCAGCATCAACAATTTCTTGCCGCTGGCATACAGGCTGAGCAAGTTCTTGCCCAAACCATAAGTTCCACTGTCTTCAGGATGCGCCACAGGGTCCAGTAGCCAATGCAAGGATGCTGACAGTTCAGGCTGCCGCCCCGCCAGTGTCTTGACCAGGCGAGCGCGGGTTGCCCGATTGTGATACACCAGCTGCAACCCGCTATCGGCAGCAAAGGCTCGCAGCGCCGCTTCATTCCGCTGCGCATGGTCAGCCTGACGTGAATCATCGACAAACACCAGCAAAGGGCTGGGCGTCACATCCGAGACATAGGGCAACAGGCTTTGCAGCAAGCGCTCAACCATGGCCGGGCGATCCGCTGAAGCGATGCCCAGCACCCATTCAGCCCCATGGCCAGCGCGAGTCGGTGTTTCCGACAGCACCTTGTCATACAGATCGTTTCCACTGGTTACGAGCCCGGCGCGGCGCAAATCCGGTATCAGCGTTTTCAGATCAATCGCTGACCGGCCATACAGCTGCCGCAACATTTGCTGGTGCTGCTCCAGCGGCAACAAGCGCTGCAATTGCTGCAGTTGTTCGCTGATCGCTGGCGGCAGCACGGCAAAGGTCTGGCGATCCGCTTTACTCAGCAAGGCAGCATCCGGCCGATAGGCGTCCTGTTTCACCCCGGCAAACAGGATCAGGTCTTCCAGCCGATACACTGGCCTGGGCGCCTCAGCGGGTACCACATCAGTTGCCACATCGGCACTGCCTCGCTGACTCCAGGGGAACTTGCCCGCGTATTTTTGCGCCATCAGGGCATTGCCACGCTGGAAAAAGTCCTGCTTCACCGAGCGTTCGGTACTGCCCAGACGGTAATTCAGCGAATAGTGCCCGCTACAGGCAAAACGCACATTCGGCAACTGGCTGGAATGGGAAAAAAAGTTGCGGTCGACATGCCAGTTATCGGTATGCCAGAGGTGGCAATGCTTGATCAGCCACTGACGGCGAAACAGATAGCAGGAGGTATCCACCAGATGTGTGCGCCCATGAAAAGCCGGCCACTTGCCCAGACTTTCGCAGTCATCGTGACACAGGTACTCGCCAGTCTTGCTGACCACTTTGCGCAAGGCATAGGCAAAATCCAGCTCGTCCTGCAGGGCCAATTCCAGCAGGCTGGCGACATGCTCGGGCTCGAACCAGTTGTCCTCATCCAGAAACAGCACATAGTCGGCATTCACCAGATGGGGCACCGAGGCATACACGCGATGGCCATTGAAACCATTGGCCCCGGTATTTTCCGGCAGCACCATCAGTTCCGGCGCCGGCAAATCAGCCAGTACCTGCTGCACCGCAGGCAGGAATTTGTCGCCATCCACCACGACCAGATGCCGTACCGGCGCTGTCTGGGCCTGAACACTGGCCACTGCCTGACGCAATTCAGGCGTACCAATAGTCGGCGTAATGACCACAACGCGCGCATCCTTATTCACAGTAATGCTCCTATAAACGGGTAACAGGCTGATGTTTTCTGACACCGGCCCTTGATTCCAGTTGCAGGCAAACCACACCAATGGCAACGGCAAACCACAATGTGGCCAGGCGAATCAGCACAGTGGCCGCCACTGCATCTGCCGGTGCCATGCCTTTCCAGATCAGTAATCCTGCCATGACCGCCTCGGCACCGCCAAGACCACCTGGCATGAAGCTCAAGGCCCCCGCCAGCATGGCCAGGGCATACACAAAACAGGCAAAGGGCAGTGTTACCGGGAAGCCCATCCAGCCAAGTATCCAGTAAAAGGCGAGGGCTTCAGCCGACCAGGCGATCAGGCTCAGCAAGGTCGCCAGCAACAGTGGCAGCGGACGGTGACAGCGCTGCGCGGAGGCCAGCATCTGCAGCACATGCAGCAAGGCTTGCCACCAGGGTCCCTTGCGCTCGGCTATGCGTGCGGTTGACCAGCGCAGCAGCCGCCGCTGGCTGAGTATGACAAAACAGAAGCCAACCAGCGCCAACCCCAACAGGATCAGCCAGGTCGCGTCGGGGTAGAGCAAGAGCCCGAACAGGGTCAAGAGCACAATAGCCAGAAGGTCAGACAGCCGTTCACTGAAGAACAGCGCAAAGCTGTGGGTATAATCCACGCTCCAGGGCCGCAGCAGCACACCTCGCATGGCTTCACCGGCCTTGCCGGGGGTTGTGGTCAGGGCGAATCCGGCCAGATAAATGCGCAGGCTGACCAACCAGGGAACCCGGTGCGACAACAGGCTCAGGTACAACTGCCAGCGCAGAAAACGCAGGCCGTAATTGACCAGGGACATCAGCAACGCCAGCAGTACCCCGAACAGGCCAACACGTGCCACCGCCTGCACCACATCGTCCCAGCCACCCCAGAGGGAAAACAACAGATAACCCAGGGCGCTGAGAGCAATTGAAATCAGTAGTGCCTGATAGCGCCAACCACTGAACCAGCGGGTCTGGCTCACAGATTCAATCTCTTGAACACGACTTGCGGCAGGCATCGGATAATCAACATGATTGGCCACCAGAAAGCCGGCGCATAGACCACCGCCCGACGAGCGGCGACGGATTTGACGATACGCCGGGCGACCTGATCCGGGGTGGCCAGCAGCAATGCCGGCAAGTCCAGCCCCTGGGTCATCGGAGTATCAACAAAACCCGGCTTGATCGTAGTCACCGAAACACCCACCTTGAACAGCCTGGCACGCAGGCCTTCAGCATAGGTGGCTACCGCTGCCTTGGCACTGCCATAAAGGTAGTTGCTGGGTCGCCCACGGTCAGCCGCAACCGAGGCAATCACGGCCAGGGCACCATGCGCCTGCTGCTCGAGCCTGGCGCCCAACAGTCCAAGCAGGCTGATGGTTGAAACCGCATTGGTATGGAACTCCTGCAGCGCATAAGCCACATCAGTCTCACAACGGGCCTGATCCGGCAGACTTCCGTAGGCCATCAGTACCAGATCGAGTTGGCGCAAGTGTTCAATGGCAAAGTCCACCAGGGGCTGATGCGTCGACAGCTCATTCACATCCACGACATGGCAGTGCACTGCCTTGGCTCCCCGACTCAACAAGTCATCTGCCTGTTGTTGCAACTTGTCGGCATCCCGCCCGGTGAGAACAAATTCGCTCTCTGAACTTACCCAGCGCCGGGCGCAGGCGGCGGCAATCGCCGAACAGGCACCAATAATCAGGATTTTCTTCATGTGGTCACTCGTTGCCAGAAACGGGATTGAATCGCAGGATCGCGCAGCGCTTCCACACGCTGCCACTGCGGGTAGGCCTGACGGAAATCTTCCCCGCGCATGTGCGCATCCTTTGCCGGATACAAGCGTCCACCAGCTTCATGCACCAACGCATCCATACGCTGGAACAACGGATTCAGCCGGGCTGCCTGCTGTGGAAAATCCAGCGCCAGGCTGACGCCGGACAGCGGAAACGAGAGCCAGCCGGGCGAACCTTGTTCGCCACAGCGCTTGAGCACAGCCAGAAAGGAGCCGGTATCGGCTGCGGCGATCAGCGCCAGCAACTCGGACAAGGCTTCACGCGCCACGCCTTCCGGCAACACACATTGATATTGCTGAAAGCCGGCAGGCCCATAGATCCGATTCCACTGCCGAATACCATCCAATGGGTAGAAGAAAGGGCCATAGCCACAGCGGGCACGCTGCGGGCTGGCCGGGGCGGCCCGCCAATAGGCGGCATTGAAAGCACGCAACGACAGGCGATTGATCAGCGATAGCGGCGGCGTCACCGGGACACTGAAGCGCGACAGCCGCTCGGTTGCCAGTTCACCGTAGTCGGCATGATCAGCAACCATGTAGACACCGCGCCCCAGGCGTGTTCCCCGGGCGCAACAATCGACCCAGGCGACACTGTATTCATGCTGGGCATCCAGCTCATCGGACAAGGCAAAAAAGTCATCTATACCGGCAAAACGCTGCCGTGTCTGCATGACCTGACTGGAATTGACGGGCATCAGTTGCACGGCAATCCGGGTAATGATGCCGGTCAGACCCAGGCCACCCACAGTCGCGGCAAACAGTTCGCTGCCCGGAGTGATCCACTGCAGGCTGCCGTCACTGCGCAAGAGTTCAAACCCCTGGACATGGCAGCCAAATGTGCCGCGCCGATGATGATTCTTGCCATGCACATCGTTGGCGACAGCTCCACCAAGGGTGACAAAGCGGGTGCCCGGGGTTACCGGCAGAAACCAGCCGTGCGGAATCGCCAGGCGCAATACTTCATCCAGGGTGACGCCAGCCTCGGCCAGAAGTGTACCCCCGGACCAGTCAACACTGATAAACCGATCCAGTGGGCGCAGATTGCACACATGATCTGATACCGCCAGGCAGGAGTCGCCATAACTGCGACCATTGCCCCAGGGCAAGGTCGTGCCCGCCTGCTGTTGCAGGCGCTGCAACAGGGCAGGTACTTCAGACCGCCAACTGACCGGGTGCGGCTGTTGTGGATGCTTGGGGTATCGTCCCCATGGCAGCAAGCGGCGCATCAAACGGCAATCCAGAAAGTCAGTGCGAATACCAGCCCGGTCAGCAGACTGAAGCGGTCGGTAACGGCAAACACCACGGGATCATCAGGCATCTGGCCACGATGGGTCAGCATCCAGATGCGGGTTATCCAGAGCAGCAATAACGGACAAGCCAGCCAGATCAGCTGTGGATAGGCGTACATTTGCATGGTTTTGGCATCATTGATGTAGAGGGCCAATACCATCACCGACAGATAACCCGAGGCAGCACCCAGCGAGGAAATCATCTCCAGATCGTCCGGATAATACCCACGCCCGCGCGATTTCTCGGTATTTCCTTTGCGCCGCTGTTCGCGCAACTCGGTGTAGCGCTTGACCAGCGCCAGACTGAGAAAAATGAACATGGAAAATGCCAACAGCCAGAAGGTTGGGGTCAAGGCCAGTGCCGCCACACCGGCAATAATCCGCAGGGTATACAAGGAGGCCAGAATGATCACATCCAGGCCCATGATGCGCTTGAGCAGCAGCGAGTAGGCCAGGGTCACCAGGTAATACAGCAACAGGACGCCAACAAACAGCAAGGGCAGGCACCACAAGGCCAGCGCGAAGGCGATCACCAACAGGGTCGGTGCAACAGCCATACCCTGTCGGATTGACAACAGACCCGCCGCAAAGGGTCGTTTGCTTTTCACCGGGTGATGGCGATCATCATTCAGGTCAAGCAGGTCATTCAACAGATACACGCTGGAGGCACAAAGACCAAAGATGAAAAATGCCAGCAGTCCATCCAGCCACAACGACAGATTGGCCACTTGATGTGCCGCCAGCAAGGGAACAAAAATCAGCAGATTCTTCAGCCACTGGTGCAGCCGCAAGGCCTTGAACCAGGTACCGGCAGTTGCTGCAGGGGAACGCATGACCGAATGGACATTGCCGACGGCTCTGGCGCTGCGGGTTACAGCTGCCGACGCATTGACCAGAATGGCGCTTCGCGCCTGCTCCCAGACTGGCACGTCGTCGGCTGCATTGCCGGCATAATCAAAGCCACCAACTCCAAAAGCGGCAACCAGGGCATCGCGCTTGTTGCCTGCCGACAGGTTGTGCCCGTCTGCCGTTGCGAAAACCTGATCAAACAACTGCAAATGTTCTGCTATCCGCTGCGCCAGCAAAAGGTGACTGGCAGTTGCCAGAACGACGTCACGACCCTGCTCGCGTGCCTCACGGGCCAGAGCCAGGACATCTTCGTTGTACGGCAGCACGCTGACATCCAGGTCGGTTGCCTCGGCAAGCCGTTGTTTCAGACCGGCTTTGCCGCCCTGCTGCAACCAACGCAATGGCCGCCAGGCATTCCATGGCTGGGTGCGCACGAATAGCAGGCTGCTTTCCAGCAACAGGTCCGAGTGCAACAAGGTGCCATCCAGATCAATCACCAGGGGCACGCGGTCATCAGTTGCAGGATTACCCATCCGTCATCCTCGGATTCCAGTGTCAGCTGACAAGTTTGGCAGTGCTTGCTCCAGCCAACAAGCCATTTGGCTGTCTGCCGGCCAGTTGCGGATCAATCGTGCCCGATCTCTGGCCCAGGCCTGTTGCCAACTGGCCGGACGCTGGTGGGCCTGCATGGCATCCAGGTCGATCAGCCAGAAGCACCCCTCAGCCCAGAGGATATTGGTGCCTTTGCAATCCCCATGGGATATCTGGTGGCGCTGCAATTGCGTAAACAGGGCCAACAAGGCACTTTGCTGCTCCAGTGATGGCAGGCAGGAACCATCTGCCGGCACCAGCTCGCACAGATCCTGGCCAGGGCAAAAGGCAGTAACCAGCCAGGCTCGCCGGCGAAAGGGTCCGAAGCGGCTCTCAAGCATGGCCAGCGGCTCCGGTGTGGCGATATCCAGAAAGCGGAGGTGATGCCCGGCCAGCCAGGAATGCCAGGCCCGACTGGGGCGCCAGAAACGCCGTAACCAATGGGCCAGGCTCTTGATGTTATAGCGCTTTATCACCAGCTCGCGGTCTGCAAGGCTTACCCGGGTTACCGTACTGCTGCCACCATCCTTGAGTGCCGGAGGCTGTCGGGTAAAGGGCTCATCCGGCGCTGCCAGCAAGGTTGTCAGCGCTTTGCTGTCCTTGCGCTGGACCGACAGGAAACGCCACCAATTTTGCCGTACGCTGAACAGGGTACAGTCTCGTACTGCCTTGCCGAGGTAATCCCTGAGGCGCCAGGCGCGGCCACTGTCGATACTCTGCTGAATCTGTTCCGGGTTCAAGGCGCGTTCGCTGTTGAGGCTCAGGTAGTCAATCAGCATCAGCTCAACCTGCTCATCCCAGGCCGGCACCAATTGGGCAAAGAACAGGCCCAGGTTATGCGCCGCCTCGGCAGCAGTGATGGGTTCACCGGGACTGTGCTGCTGGATGGCATCGCCATCAATTATATAGAGATCATCCTGCCAACACAGAAAGTTACCCAGATGCAAATCGCTCTGGGTCAAACCATGGCGGTGCAGTTGAGCCAAAGCACGAAGCACCCGCTGCACAATGGCACGGGCATCCGGGTTGGCCGGGCTGGTATCGGGCAACGCCTGCCAGTTCTGCTGCAGACTCCGAGCCCCCTCAAGATAACGGGTTATCAGATAGAACCCCCCACCCGGCAAGGCACCACTGGCAAGCAGCTCGGGCGTTTGCAGCTGTTGCTCCCGCAGTGCTTTTACGCCGTTGAGCTCGCGCTGCCAATGCCGGCGCGCAGCGCTGGCGATAAACAACTTGACCAGCACTAGCTGCCCTTGCCACTCCCCGCAGCCAACCAACCGCTTGCCGGGCAAGATACGCAGCCACTGTGTAATCTGCAGCTCACTCCCGGCCTCCAATGGCACTGTCAAAGGTGTCGGCGGTTTGCGGCCATAGGCGACCAGTTGCCGGGTAACATTCACCGCCGTGACTCCTTGCGTTCCTGCATACGACGGATATCCCGCACCCAGCGCCGCGCCTCTGCGTTGACCCGCTCGCTTCCCAAATAAGCCAGCAAAAAACGCAGGCGCTGCGTGCGACTGAAAACAGGGCTACGCCGGTGCAGCGTGGTCAGTTCACTGACAAAATCACGCCGACCCAACCAAGCCGGGTGAGTTTTTTCCAGATCAATCAGTCGCGCACCGGCACCATCCTGATCCAGTTTCAGGAAAATATGCTTCAGATACAAACACTTGTGCACCAGGCCAGCATTATGCAGGGAGCGCACCAGAGCACCAACTGCCTGCAGCAAATCACGCCTGTCGGTCCACTTCAGCGTATTCCAGCTGGCGACCCAGTCCTCCGCATCCTGATAACCATCCAGCGCCCGGGTGAGCAGAACGGCTTGCTGATGCCCCGGCAATGCGCGCTGGGCAAAAAAAGCCGCTTCCAGTGCCGGCACCCCGGCTCTGGCATAGGCCTGTATATAGCGAAACTCGCGTGCAAAGGTCGGCTCACCAAAAGGCTTGCGCAGATTTCGCGTCAGATGATTATCCTGCCGCTTGAGAAAAAAATTGTGCTCCCGGCCGTACTCATCAGCCAGGGTAAGCCGATAGACACTGCTCCAGCCTCCGCGCTCGATGTTGGGGTCGTCCACCGCATCCAGTTGCAAAGACCAAAGTGCATCAAAGCTGTCCAGCCCATGCTGCTCAAGCAGCGCTCGGGCGTTGACTGCAATAAAAGGTTGGGCTGTCATTCACGTCCCTCGAAAAACCGCAGGATGCGGCGAATGATCCGCTTATCGGCAGTCCGCAATCGCGTTTGCCGCTGGTAGATCAGATAAAAACGTAACCGCTGGGTGCGGCTGAGCTGGTACTTGGCGATCTTGTCGAGGCAGGCAAGGTCCTTGATGACGCGATAGCCAAGAAACGGCTGCGGCCAGAAAGCCCCGGTCGGACAATCAATCAGGAACATCTCGCCACCGCGGGTGACCAGCACATTGCGCCACTTGAGATCGTTATGGGCAAAACCCTGATCATGCATCATGCGCGTGGCGTGGGCGAGCTGATAGCTTACTCTGGCAACCCACTGGCGATCAGCCAGGCAAGCATCCTGTTGACTCGCCAACCAGGCCAGATCCCGCGTATCGGCCAGCTCTTCAGTAATCAGCGCGCCACGGGAAAAAGCGCCGTTGTCACGCTCCAGCCCGAAACCTACCACAGTGGCTGCCGGAATACCCCAGGCCTGAAAATGCAGCAGGTTTTCCCATTCGGCCTGGACCCGGGGGCGCCCCAGATAGCGCCGCAGGTGTTTGCCCGCACCGGTATATCGCTTGACGTAATAGGTGCGCCCACCGATGTGTACCCGATGTACCTCACTCAGGGGATCACTGGTAATGAACTCCCCTTGCAAGGCAAACACTGTGTCCAGGTTGCTGAAGGCCTTGCCACTCTCGCCCGTTGTGTATTCGGGATTCAGGGTCCAACCAGTCATCCTTCGGCTCCAGGGGCGAAGCGGCGGAACCAGCGGTCAAGCAATTTGGCCGCACGACGCTCCAGCCAGGCCAACAGGCGAGCTTCCTGCTGCAGGGTCTGGCGCAATGGCTGATCGAAGTAAGCGCGCAGAAAGCGCAACTTGTCACGCCGGGTCAGGCCAATCTGCAAGGCGGAAAAATACAGGGCGGCCAGATCCTTGTTGCGCCAGCGGGCAGGCACGCGGTCACGAATCTGCGCCCGGTGCAGGTCGATAATCGACAGCCGGAAAGCGTCAGGCTGCGGCGCTGGCTCGGTATGCAGCAGAAAATGCACCAGATAACAGTCACGGTGATTGACCCCGGCGCGGTGCATGCGCCCGACCATCCCGGCGACCCGTTCGATCAGGGCATGCTTGAGAGCAACAGGCGGTGGCTGCTGCGGCCAGTCCCGGCAAAAGTCTTCCAGACTGATGGTCGGTGCCAGCTCTTCAGTGATGATAAACGAGTGGCGGGTGGCCGGGTTGCTGCCGCGCTGCCCATAGGCCACCGGGCGCATGGTGGCGACCCCGGCCTGTTCCAGCGCGGCAATCGCCAGCCATTCCTGCTCGGCCCCCAGCACCGGCTTTTTCAGCAGGCTGAGGTTCTTGATGATCTCGGTCCAGCCGATACCTCGATGAATCTTGACGAAATACCCTTGCCCTTCAACCTCGGTACGCAGTGTGCGCCGCCCTTCCAGGGCGCGAAATACCTCCCCTTCCAGTGCCTCGACAGCAACAAAAGGGTCCTGATCGGCCCACAGCCGATTGAAGGGTTCCTTGAGGATCAGCATAGCTGCAGACTCCCCGGCATCACTTGATCTCACCCAGAATCACATCGGCGGCCTTCTCCGGCATGCTGTAAAGATCATGACTGTCGGCAAAGGCCAGCGCATTCTGCTGCCAACGCTGGCGCTGATCATCGTCGCCGAGCATCTGCGCCAGTTGCGCGTTGAAAACGTTCTGTTTAAAGGGCTCCGGGGCGACCAGGCCGCAATCGGCATCCTGCACATAATGCGCGTAGCCACAGACTTCGGTCACCAACAGAGGCAAACCGGCGACCAGGGCTTCGAGCAGCACGGTGCCGGTGTTTTCCTGACGCGCCGGATGCAGCAGCACATCGCTGGCGAGCAGAAAATCCGGTACATCCTTGCGCCCACCGGGCATGAATACCTGCCCCGCTACCCCATGTTCACGGGCCAGAGCCTGCATGCTGCCCGGATCATCTGCCCCCAGGGCGACCAGGCGGGTGCGCCGGCGCAACGTTTCTGGCAGCGCGGCCAGCGCCTGAATGCTGCGATCCAGGCCTTTGCGGTGAAAATCCGAACCGATCTGCACCAGCAGCAAACCATCCGCCGGCAAGTCAAACTCGGCGCCCAGGCGTTGCCGGGCAGCCTGCCGCAGCTCGGCAGCATTGGCCGGTGCACGGCGATCCGGCGAAATGCCCGGCGGCAGAAGGTGAAAGCGCTCATCAGGCGTGCCGTAGTGCTGCTTGAACAACGCCATCTGGGTCGCCGAGATCATCATCAGTGCGGTGTGCCCGGCAGGATCGAATACGGCCCGCTCATAGGCGGAAAAATGCCGGTAACGCGGGCTGTAGCGGTACATGGGCTTGCGCAGGGTGCGCGCTTTTTCTTCATAACAGGGGTCGGCGGCGTAGTAGCTGTCCAGCCCCGGCATCTTGTTGAAACCGACGACACGATCGACCGGGCGGCGCTGCATATCCGCCTGCACCCAGCGGGTGAATTTGGCGTAACGGCGGTGATTGAACCAGGACTTGACCGGCACCATGACCAGTTCAAAACCTTCCGGCACCTCGCCCTCCCAGCTCAGGGTATAGACCCGGATCTGATGACCACGCGCCTGACAGACCTGGGCAATACGCACAAAATCGCGCTGCAAACCACCAAAGGGGAAATACTTGTAGAGCAGGAAAGCCAGTTGCATCAGGTTGCCTCAGACGCCAGCAAGGGTTGCAACCGCGCCATCACATGGGCGGGGTTGAGTCGGGTAAAGCATAGCGGTTGCTCGCGGGAAAGGTCGAATCGCGCCCGTTCATCCGCAGTCGGCTGGTAGTTGCACCGCTTGCGCAGACAGGGGGCGCAGGCAAAGTCGCTGGCCAGATGCTGTTGCCGGGCACCGTAGGCACCGGTAAAGCCGGGGTTGGTGGGGCCAAACAGCGACAGGGTCGGCACATCCAGCGCCGCCGCCAGATGCCCGAGACCGGTATCCACCGCGACACAGGCGCTGGCTCCGGCCAGCTCACGGGCAACACCGGCCAGGTTCAGCTTTGGCAGCACGCTGACCCCGGGCAGCTCGGCGGCTATACGCTGCGCCCGCGCCTGTTCCGTGGGATTACCCCAGGGCAAGCGCACTTGCCAGCCCTGCGCAACCACCCGTTCAGCCAACTGCCGCCAATAGAGCTCCGGCCAGTGCTTGGTGTCCCAGGTGGTGCCGTGCAAAAACACCAGGTAGGGCTCATTCTGAGCCGACAGGTTTCCTTGCTGAGGATTCAGGCCGTATTCACCCACGCTATCCGGTACCCGATAGCCCAGCGCCGCTGCAAACAGCTGGCGAAGTCGCTCAACCGCATGCTGACCCCAGGCCACGCTGTGCGGCTGGTCATAGAAACGGCTGGCAAAAGGCTCACGTGCCGAGGCGCGGTCCAGCCCGGCTACCGGACCCTGCGCATAGCGGGTCAACCAGGCACTTTTCAGCAAGCCCTGGGCATCAATGACCAGATCATAGGGGTGTGCGCCCAGGCGTTGTTTGCAAGCGCGCCATTCGCCACTTTTCCAGGTAGCCAGGGGCTGCTTGCGCCAGCGCCGAATCGCCACCGGTATGACCTCGGCCACGGCCGGATGCCAGCGCGGAATTTCGGCGAAGGCTTCTTCCACCACCCAGTCAAACTGGATACCGGGGATCGCCCTGGCCGCATCGGTCAATGCTGGCAAGGTATGAATCACATCGCCCAGGGAGGACGTCTTGATCAACAGTACCCGCATCCCTCAGAGATCCTGCGGGTCAGGCAAGGGGTCGCCGACCAGACGTTGCAAGGCAGCGATCACCTGAGCCGGTGGCAAGTCACGCAGGCAGTTGTAATGCCCGAAACGGCAGGTACGATCGAAGCAGGGGCTGCAATCCAGGCCCAGACGCACGGTTTCCACAGCATCGGCCAGTGGCGGAGTAAAACCCGGCGAGGTGGAACCGTAAACCGCCACCAACGGGCGTTCAAGCGCCGCCGCGACATGCATGAGACCGGAATCATTGCTGACCACCGCTGTTGCGGCTGACATCAAATCGATTGCTTCGGCCAGACTGGTTTCACCACTCAGGTTTATCGCTTCTTCACGCAGCCCGGGAATCAGTCGCTGGCGGATATCCTCGCCCACCGGATGATCATTCCTGGAGCCGAACAGCCAGACCTGCCAGCCCTGACGAATGCAGTGATCGGCCACCGCGGCATAGTGCTCGCTTGGCCAGCGCTTGGCTTCACCAAATTCGGCACCCGGGCACAGCGCCAACACCGGACGATCCAGCTCAAGCTCGAAGCGCACAAGCGCGGCATCACGGCTGGCAGGCTCAATCTGCAACTGTGGGCGGGGATAGGGCTGCGGCAAGCTGGCATCAGCCTCATAGGCCAAGGCCATAAAGCGCTCGATCATCAGCGGGTATGCTTGCTTGTCGAGCTTGCGGTGGTCATTCAGCAAACCGTAACGCATCTCGCCCAGCCAGCCGGTGCGCAAGGGAATACCTGCAAAGTAAGGCACCAGTGCGGACTTCAGCGAATTGGGCAACAAAATGGCCTGATCGTACTGACCGGCCAATGACTTGCCGATACGCCGCCGCTCGCGCAGGCCCAGTACACCATGCCCGAGCGGAAAACTCAGTGCCTGATTGACTTCGGGCATGCGCTCGAGAATCGGCCGACTCCAGTCCGGCGCCAACACATCGATGAGGCAATCAGCGCCATGGCGTTGCTTGAGGCAGACGAACAGCGTCTGCGCCATCACCATGTCGCCTACCCAGCTCGGACCGATAATCAATATCTTCATAAAAAGCCGCTTAAGGCCGAAGACTGAAGACTGAAACCGAAAGGCTGATGCCAAACGCGGAAGTCCAGCTTCCAGCGCCCAGTCTCAAACTTCCGGCCTCAAGCCTCTGGCCTTCAGCGGATTTCAGCCTACCAGCGTTCGCCATTCGGCATGTTCAGCAGTCTGACCGCTGACCAGGTCGAAGTAGGATTTTTGCAGCTTGGCCGTGATCGGGCCACGATGACCCGGGCCAATCTTGCGTCCATCCAGTTCCTGAATCGGCGTTACTTCGGCAGCCGTGCCGGTGAAGAAAGCCTCATCGGCGATATAGACTTCATCGCGGGTGATGCGTTTTTCGACCAGCTCCAACCCATGCTCTTTGGCCAGAGTCAGGATGGTGTTGCGGGTAATGCCATTCAGGCAGGCCGTCACTTCCGGGGTATAGATCACCCCGTTCTTGATGATGAAGATATTCTCGCCCGAGCCTTCCGCCACATAGCCTTCCGGATCCAGCAGCAGCGCCTCTTCGGCACCGGCAGAAATGGCTTCCTGCAGGGCCAGCATCGAGTTGATGTAATGTCCGTTGGCCTTGGCACGGGTCATGGAAATATTCACATGATGACGGGTAAAGGAGCTGGTGCGCACCTTGATGCCATTCTCCAGCGCTTCCTTGCCCATGTAGGCGCCCCAGTCCCAGGCGGCGATGATCACGTGGGTCTTCAGTCCGGTGGCGCGCAGGCCCATGCCTTCGGCTCCATAGAACACCATCGGACGCAGGTAGGCGCTTTTCAGGTTGTTCTCGCGTACTGCGGCACACTGGGCAGCATTCAACTCTTCCTTGCTGAACGGGATCTGCATATTCATGATCTTGGCAGAATCGAACAGGCGGTCAGTATGTGCCTCCAGGCGAAAGATGGCGGTGCCATCCGGCGTATCATAGGCACGCACACCTTCAAACACGCCCATACCGTAATGCAGGGTATGGGTCAGCACATGCACATTGGCCTCGCGCCAGGGCACCATTTCACCATCAAACCAGATAACACCTTCACGATCGGCCATCGACATAGCAGCCAGCTCCATCAATTGTCTTTAATCAATTAGTTGTGTTCTTGCCTGTGCCGTGCTGACTCCGCTGCCCGGCGTCCTTCAGGAACGATCGGGCAATATCTGCTGCCAGATGCGGATGACCCCCTGGCGGTAATCATGTAGTTGATCGCCACTCACTGAGCCCGGCTGCTTTTGCAAAGCCAGGCGGTGGGCTGCTGCGCGGTAGGCCTTGTAAGCCTCCTGCAATTGCTGGACATCGCTTGCGGCAATCAGGCCAGCGTCCCGCAGCCCATCAAGAATTCTGATGTTGTCGGTGTAGCGCAGTAATTCGGGGTGCCTGCACGACCAGGCCAGAACCGCATATTGCACCATAAATTCAATGTCGACGATACCTCCAGCATCATGCTTGAGGCTAAAGTTGTGTTCAGCGTCCCAGGCGCTGGCTGCGCGACCACCATCGGTTTTCTTGTTAGCCAGATTGACGCGCATTTTTTCACGCATTGACCGTACCTCTGTCGCCAATGCCGTGCCGTCCCGCTCGCGACCAAGCACTTCTCCCCGGAGGGCCTCGAACCCCTTCGCCAGACGCGGGCACCCACTCAGTACGCGCGCGCGGACCAGCGCCTGATGCTCCCAGGTCCAGGCTTCTTCACGCTGATAACGGGCAAAAGCCTGCAGTGACGTGACCAGCAAACCGGAATCGCCCGAGGGTCGCAGGCGCATGTCGACTTCATACAGCGCACCCGAGGTGGTGTTGGCATTGAGGATATGGATGATGCGCTGGCCCAGTCGGGTAAAGAAGCGACCGCCATCAATCGCCCGCTCGCCATCGGTCTCCGCACTGGTATCACCATCATGGATAAACACCAGATCCAGATCCGAACCATGTCCCAGCTCGATGCCGCCCACCTTGCCGTAACCGACAATAATGAAATCCAGCTCGCAGCGACTGCCATCCACCCGCTGCGGACGGCCATGACGCTGGACCATTTCACGCCAGGCCAGTTGCAACACCTGCTGCAAAATCGCCTCGGCAATCCAGGTCAGATAATCACTGACTTTCATCAACGGCAGGCTACCGGCAATTTCCGAGGCGGCTACGCGCAAGACGTGGGCGCGTTTGAAATAGCGCAACGCTTCCATCTGCTGCTCAAGATCATCTTCGGGAATGCGCAGTAGCTGTTGGCGCAGCTCGTCGGCCAGTTCCTGCGGCTCCGGTGGTCGATACAGACGGCCCGCATTGAGCAGTTCATCCAGTACCACCGGGAAGCGGGCAATCTGATCAGCAATCCATGGGCTGGCCGCGCACAGCACCAGGAGTTCGCGCAGGGCGCCGGGGTTTTCCGTCAACAACAGCAGGTAGGCTGAGCGCCGCGCTACCGCCTCCACCAGTGGCAACACCCGTTCCAGAGCCAGATCAGGATGCTCATGCTCACCCGCCATGGCCAGCAGGCGAGGCATGAAGACGTCCAGTCGATCGCGACCCAGACGCTGCATGGCCTTGACCCGACCCGAATGCAGCAAGTCATTGACCAGCTTCCAGGCCGCTGGGGCATCGGCAAAGCCGGCTTCAGCCAACTGCTCGGTGGCCTGCTCGGCATCCAGGGTGCCATCCCACAGCGGCTGCCAACGTTCATACGGCAGAGTCGGCTCATCATCCTCTTCGTCCGGATCGGCAATCACATGGGCAAAGTGGTGGGCTACACGCAGGCGCTGTTGCTCCAGGGCCGCATAGAATTCAGCCCAGCCGGCAAATCCCATGATCCAGCCTACCCGTGCCTGACTCTGGCTATCAATCGGCAACATCTGTGTTTGTCGATCATCCAGGGCCTGCAATGCATGCTCGGTATCGCGCAGAAACAGATAGGCGCCCTTGAGTTCATCAACTGCCACATCAGGCAGGTAGCCATTATTGGCCAGCATATCCAGCACGCTGAGAATCGGGCGTTGTTGCAGACTGCGATCACGCCCGCCATGAATCAACTGAAAAGCCTGACCGATGAACTCAATCTCGCGAATACCACCGGAACCCAGCTTGACGTTGTCCTGCAACCCTTTGCGCTGGACTTCGCGCTGGATCATCAGCTTCAGGCTGCGCAACGCCTCAATCGCAGCAAAATCCAGGTAGCGGCGGTAGACAAAGGGTTTGAGCATGGCCTGCAACTCCGCACCTGCCGCCTGATCACCGGCCACTACCCGCGCCTTGATCATCGCATAGCGTTCCCAGTCCCGCCCCTGGCTCTGGTAGTACTGCTCCAGTGCATCAAAGCTGAAAACCAGTGCTCCGCTATCACCATAGGGGCGCAGGCGCATATCGACGCGAAAGACGAAGCCGTCAACCGTCACTGCATCCAGTGCCTTGATCACTCGCTGACCAATACGGATGAAGAATTCCTGATTCGACAGACTGCGACGTCCGCCTTGTGTCTCACCGGCTTCGGGATAGGCAAAAATCAGGTCAATATCCGATGACAGGTTGAGTTCCTGGGCACCCAGCTTGCCCATACCGAGAATGACCATATGCTGAGGACTGCCGGTATCCTCTCCTACCGGCATGCCGATGCTGTCAGCAGCCTGCCGGTAATGCCACTGGTAGGCTTGTTCGATACTGGTGTCCGCCAGATCAGACAGCTCGCGGGTAGTCTCCATGGTTGCTGCCTGCCGGGTCAGGTCGCGCCAGATCAGGCGCACCTGATGCCGATTGCGGAAACGGCGCAAGACCTTGAGCAAGTCATCTTCGGTCGCCACCTCGGCCAACTCGGCACACAAACGTTCATTCAGTTCGCCCTGGCGCAGAGGACGCCATAGCAGCCCTTCAGCCGCTTCCAGGCGCCAGGCCATTTCAGGATCACGGCGCAACTGCTCGGCGACGAAATCACTACCGGCCAGTACCTGATCAAGACTCCGGTCAAAACGCTCATCCAGTTCTGCCAATCGGGGAACCAGACCAGCCTGCTCAACCGCTTGCAGCCATTGCTGTCGATGATGGGCAACCAGAGGTTGCAGCGAATCTGGAAGCGGAAATGGTGGCGTCATCGGCATGGTCTATCCTGTTTAACAACACAGTCAGCGGTTAATTATTGTGCTCACGCAGAGTGCCACGCCAAGAGACGTTTGGAAACATCGACCGGTAGAACGACTTGTAGCTTAACTACATAAAGCCCCTTTAAAGCATGGATAAAAAGCTCTTTATGTAGTAAAACTACAAGAATAATACACTACGCACGACAACCACCCTGCTGATCATTGCGCATAGCCCGCCAAGGATCAGTCAAGGCCCACAAGGTCTGGAGAGAATAATGAAGCACGACGATATCGACCCGCAGGAAACCCAGGAATGGCTCGACTCACTGGAGTCAGTACTGGAACAGGAAGGTGAAGAACGCGCCCACTACCTGATGACCCGCCTGGGCGAACTGGCCAGCCGCAGCGGCACCCCCCTGCCCTATGCCATCACGACGCCCTATCGCAACACCATCCCGGTTGCCAGGGAATCGCGCATGCCGGGGGACCTGTTCATGGAACGGCGCATTCGTTCCATGGTGCGCTGGAATGCACTGGCCATGGTCATGCGCACCAATCAGCAAGATCCCGACCTGGGTGGGCATATTTCCACCTTCGCCTCCAGCGCCACCCTGTACGACATCGGCTTCAACTATTTTTTCAAAGC
The DNA here is from genome assembly GCF_900105655.1 of Halopseudomonas salegens. Taxonomy (NCBI): domain Bacteria; kingdom Pseudomonadati; phylum Pseudomonadota; class Gammaproteobacteria; order Pseudomonadales; family Pseudomonadaceae; genus Halopseudomonas; species Halopseudomonas salegens. The sequence continues at coordinate 759,633 of NZ_LT629787.1, read as the reverse complement.
GCCCACCGAGGAACATGGCGGTGATCTGGTGTTTTTCCAGGGCCATGCATCGCCCGGCATCTACGCCCGCGCCTTTCTGGAAGGACGCATCGATGAAGAGCAATTGAACAATTTCCGCCAGGAAACCGATGGCAACGGGCTTTCGTCCTACCCGCACCCCTGGTTGATGCCCGAGTTCTGGCAGTTCCCCACCGTATCCATGGGGCTGGGCCCGATCCAGGCCATCTATCAGGCGCGTTTCATGAAGTATCTGGAGCATCGCGGCCTGATCGAACCCGGCAAACAGAAAGTATGGTGCTTTGTCGGTGACGGTGAAACCGATGAGCCGGAAAGCCTCGGCGCGATTTCATTGGCTGGCCGCGAAAAACTCGACAACCTGATTTTCGTCATCAACTGCAACCTGCAGCGTCTGGACGGCCCGGTGCGCGGCAACGGCAAGATCATCCAGGAACTGGAAGGCAGCTTCCGCGGTGCCGACTGGAACGTGATCAAGGTGATCTGGGGACGCATGTGGGATCCACTGCTGGCCGAGGACCATGATGGCCTGCTGCAACAGCGTATGGAAGAAGCTGTCGATGGCGACTATCAGAACTACAAGGCCAAGGGCGGCGACTACGTTCGCAAGCACTTCTTCGGCACCCGGCCGGAACTGAAAGAGATGGTCAAGGACCTGACCGACGAGCAGATCTGGAAGCTCAACCGGGGCGGCCATGACCCCTACAAGGTCTATGCCGCTTACCATTCCGCAGTCAACCATGAAGGCCAGCCGACGGTCATTCTGGCCAAGACCATCAAGGGCTATGGCACTGGCGCCGGTGAAGCGCAAAACACCGCGCACAACACCAAAAAAGTCGATATCGACAGCCTGAAAAAATTCCGTGACCGCTTTGACATTCCGATCAAGGACAGCGAGCTGGAAAAGCTGCCCTTCTACAAGCCGGAAAAGGACAGCCCGGAATACAAGTATCTGCATTCACGGCGTGAAGCCCTGGGCGGCTATATGCCCCAGCGCCGCACCGAAAGCGTCAAGGTGCCGGTACCGCCGCTGGATACCCTCAAGGCGATTCTCGATGGTTCCGGCGACCGTGAAATCTCCACCACCATGGCCTTTGTGCGCATCATCTCGCAACTGGTCAAGGACAAGGAGCTGGGCCATCGCATCGTGCCCATCGTACCGGATGAGGCACGCACCTTTGGTATGGAAGGCATGTTCCGCCAACTGGGCATCTACTCCTCGGTGGGCCAGCTGTATGAGCCGGTCGACCGTGACCAGGTGATGTTCTACCGCGAGGACAAGAAGGGCCAGATTCTTGAGGAAGGCATCAACGAAGCCGGCGCCATGTCCAGCTGGATTGCGGCGGGCACCGCCTACAGCACGCATAACCAGCCGATGCTGCCCTTCTATATCTTCTACTCGATGTTTGGTTTCCAGCGCATTGGTGACCTCGCCTGGGCCGCCGGTGACAGCCGCGCCAAAGGCTTTCTGATTGGCGGCACGGCCGGGCGCACCACCCTGAACGGGGAAGGCCTGCAGCACCAGGACGGCCACAGCCACATCCTCGGCGGCACCATCCCCAATTGCCGCAGCTATGACCCGACCTATGGTTACGAGCTGGCGGTGATCATCCGCGAAGGCGCGCGGCGGATGATGGAAGAGCAGGAAAATGTCTACTATTACCTGACGGTGATGAACGAGTCCTACCAGCAACCCGCCATGCCCAAAACCAAAGGGCTGGAAGAACAGATCATGCGTGGCATGTATCTGCTCGACAAGGCCGGCAAGCCGGCAGCAAACCATGTGCAACTGATGGGCAGCGGCACTATTTTGCGCGAAGTGCGCGAGGCAGCGACGCTGCTGGCCGAAGAGCACGGCATTACTGCCGATATCTGGAGCGTGACCAGCTTCAACGAGCTGCGGCGTGACGGCCTGGAGGTGGAGCGCTGGAACCGCCTGCACCCGACCGGCAAACGCAAGAACAGCTATGTGGAAAGCCAGCTGGCCAAGGCCAAAGGGCCGGTCATTGCCGCCACCGACTATGTGAAACTCTATGCCGACCAGATTCGCCAGTGGGTGCCGGCCACCTACAAGGTATTGGGAACCGACGGTTTCGGACGCAGTGACTCGCGCAGCAAGCTGCGGCATTTCTTCGAAGTGGATCGCTACTGGATTGTCTGTGCTGCGCTCAGCGCGCTGGTGGAGGATGGCACCATCAAGCCCAAGGTGCTGGCCGATGCGCTCAAGGCGTACAAGCTGGACAGCAATAAACCCAACCCACTGGACAGCTGAGGAGCGACGGTATGAGTGAAGCCATCAAAGTACCCGACATCGGCGGCGGTGAGGGTGAAATCATCGAGATTCTGGTCAAGCAAGGCGACAGCATTGCCGCAGAAGATTCACTGCTGGTACTGGAATCCGACAAGGCCAGCATGGAGGTGCCCAGCCCCAAGGCTGGCGTGGTTAAAAGCATCAAGGTCAAGATCGGTGACACCCTCAAGGAGGGTGATGTCATGATCGAGCTGGAAGCAGAAGCCGACAAGGACGACAGCGCGAGCGATGCAGACGAGGATGACACCGAGGACAAGCAAGCCTCGTCAGACAACAAAGATCAGGACACGGACAAAGACGCAGAAAAAAACCAGAAAGCCGACAATAAGCCTGAGAAATCGAAAAAACAAAGCGCTTCCAAAAGCACTTCTGACAAAGAAAAAACACAGGAACAAGCGATCAAGATTCCCGACCTCGGTGGCGACAGCGCCAGGGTGATCGAAATCCTGGTCAAGGAGGGCGACGAAATCCAGGCCGAAGACTCAGTGATCGTACTCGAGTCCGACAAGGCCAGTATGGAGATTCCCTCGCCACAGGCCGGGGTGGTCAAATCCATTGATCTCAAGCTGGAGCAGGAAGTCAAAACCGGCGATGCCATGCTGACGTTAAGCACCAGCGCCGGGGCGGATGACGCTGATGACGCAGGGGAAGACACCGGCGACACCTCGGACGACGACCAGGCAGAGACAGCGGAAAATAAAGACGACCAGCCGGAACGCAAGGCATCCAGTGACAGTAGTAAAGACAAGTCCGCGGATGACCGCGACGACAGCACCCCACCACCGGTTGGTGGCCCAAGCCGCGAAGGCACCAAGGTGCATGCCGGCCCGGCGGTGCGCAAAATGGCACGGGAACTCGGCGTTGACTTGCCCGAGGTCAAACCCAGCGGCCCGCGCGAGCGCATTCTCAAGGAAGATGTCGACGGCTACGTCAAAACCGTGATGCAGCAGCGCAAGCAGGCCGGTCCAGCCAAGAGCGGAATACCTCCAGTACCCGAAATCGACTTCAGTCGCTTTGGCGAAACCGAGGAAAAACCATTGACACGGATGCAACAGGTCGGCGCTGCCAACCTGCACCGCAGCTGGCTGAATGTGCCCCATGTGACCCAGTTTGATCTGGCCGACATGACCGAACTGGAGGCCTTCCGCAAAGCGCAGAAAACCGCTGCCGAGAAAGCCGGCGTCAAACTGACGCTACTGCCCTTCCTGCTCAAGGCCTGCGCTCATTTGCTGCGCGAAATGCCGGATTTCAATGCCTCCTTGAGCCCGGACGGCAAGGCGCTGATCCAGAAAAAATACGTGCACCTGGGCTTTGCCGTGGACACGCCGGATGGCCTGCTGGTACCGGTGATTCGCGATGTCGATCGCAAGAGCCTGCTGGATCTGGCCGGGGAAGCTGCCGAACTGGCCGACAAGGCACGCAACAAGAAACTCGGCAGCAAGGATATGCAGGGCGCCTGCTTTACCATCTCCAGCCTGGGGCATATTGGCGGCACCTACTTCACCCCCATTGTGAACAGCCCCGAGGTGGCGATTCTTGGCGTCTCCAAGGCAAGCATGCAGCCGGTATGGGATGGCGACAGTTTCCAGCCACGGCTGATGTTGCCGCTGTCACTGTCCTACGATCATCGTGCGATCAATGGCGCAGCGGCCGCCCAGTTCACCCGCAGATTGGGTGAATTGCTGGCAGACATTCGCTCGATGCTGCTGTAAACGAAAAGGCCGTATTCCTGGCGGAATACGGCCTTTTGTCAGTACCGGTCAATCAGCTGGAAAAGTTCAGCTCGTCGTCAACGATGCTTGCCTTGATGGTTGTCCCCGGGGCGAAGTCACCAGCCAGAATACGCTGTGCCAACGGGTTCTCGATCCAGCGCTGGATGGCCCGCTTGAGCGGACGCGCCCCATACACCGGGTCGTAGCCGACGGCAACCAGCTTGTCGATAGCCGGCTGCTCCAGTTCCAGGGTCAGATCGCGTTCAGCCAGACGCTGACGCAGTCGATCAATCTGGATACTGGCAATCCCGGCAATCTGTTCCCGCGCCAGCGAATCAAACACCACAACCTCATCGATGCGGTTGACGAATTCCGGACGGAAGTGCTGGCCGACCGCATCCATCACCGCCGCACGCTGGGCTTCAGCATCGCCGCTCAGCTCCTGAATCTGCGCTGACCCCAGGTTCGAGGTCATCACCACCACCGCATTACGGAAATCCACGGTACGGCCCTGACTATCGGTCAGGCGACCATCTTCCAGCACCTGCAACAAGACATTGAACACATCCGGGTGCGCCTTCTCGACCTCATCGAGCAGAATTACCGAGTAAGGCTTGCGCCGCACTGCCTCGGTCAGGTAACCACCCTCTTCATAACCGACATAGCCGGGTGGGGCACCGATCAAGCGAGCCACCGAGTGTTTCTCCATGAATTCCGACATGTCGATGCGCACCATGGCCTCTTCAGTATCAAAGAGAAATTCCGCCAGCGCCTTGCACAGCTCGGTCTTGCCCACCCCGGTCGGGCCGAGGAACAGGAAAGACCCGCTGGGCCGATTGGGATCGCTCAAGCCGGCACGCGAACGGCGTACCGCATTGGACACCGCGACCACAGCTTCATGCTGGCCGATGACCCGCTTGTGCAGGGCATCTTCCATGCGCAACAACTTGTCGCGCTCACCTTCCAGCATCTTGCTGACCGGAATCCCGGTCCACTTGGAGACCACTTCGGCGATCTCCTCGTCAGTTACCTTGCTGCGCAGCAGCTGGTTCTCACCTTTGCTGTGCTGCTCCGCCATCTGCTGGCTACGCTCCAGATCCGGTATAACCCCGTACTGCAGCTCCGCCATGCGGTTGAGGTCACTTTTGCGCCGGGCGTTCTCCAGCTCCTGCTTGGCCTGCTCGATCTTTTCCTGGATTTGCGCACTGCCCTGCACATCGGCCTTCTCCGCCTTCCAGATTTCCTCCAGATCAGCGTACTCGCGCTCCAGTTTGACGATATCTTCTTTGAGTTTTTCCAGGCGCTTCAGCGCTGCGTCGTCATCTTCTTTCTTCAACGCCTCACGCTCAACCTTGAGCTGAATCAGGCGACGTTCCAGGCGGTCAAGCGCCTCCGGCTTGGAATCGATTTCCATGCGGATGCGGCTGGCTGCTTCATCAATCAGGTCAATCGCCTTGTCCGGCAACTGGCGGTCAGTAATGTAACGGTGGCTGAGTTTGGCCGCCGCGATAATAGCGCCGTCGGTGATGGCAACCTTGTGATGCACCTCATAGCGCTCTTTCAACCCGCGCAGAATGGCGATGGTATCTTCTTCATTCGGTTCATCAACCAGCACTTTCTGGAAGCGCCGCTCCAGCGCGGCATCCTTCTCGATGTACTGCCGGTATTCATCCAGTGTGGTGGCACCGACACAATGCAGCTCACCGCGGGCCAGCGCCGGCTTGAGCATATTGCCGGCATCCATGGAGCCTTCCGCCTTGCCGGCACCGACCATGGTATGCAGTTCGTCAATAAACAGGATGATTCGGCCTTCCTGTTTGTCCAGTTCATTGAGGACGGCCTTCAGGCGCTCCTCGAACTCGCCACGAAATTTGGCACCGGCAATCAGCGCCCCCATATCCAGCGCCAACAGACGCTTGTCTTTCAGCCCATCAGGCACCTCGCCATTGACAATGCGTTGCGCCAGACCTTCGACGATCGCGGTCTTGCCGACGCCGGGCTCACCAATCAGCACCGGGTTGTTCTTGGTGCGACGCTGCAATACCTGAACGGTGCGCCGGATTTCGTCATCGCGGCCGATCACCGGATCGAGTTTGCCCTCCTCCGCCCGCTTGGTCATATCGACGCAGTATTTATCCAGCGCCTGACGGGACTCTTCGGCATTCGGGTCATTGACCGCTTCGCCGCCACGCAGGTTATTGACCGCGTTTTCCAGCGCCTTCTTGCTCACACCCTGGCCGAGCAGAATCTTGCCCAACGGCGTGTTGTCGTCCAGTGCTGCCAGTAGCACCAGTTCGCTGGAAATGAATTGATCACCGCGCTTCTGTGCAAGCCCATCAGCCTTGTTCAACAGGCGCGCCAGATCCTGTGAAAGATTCACATCGCCCGTCGGGTTGCTGATGGTGGGTAGTTTGTCGACTACCGTGGTGAGCTCATGACGCAGGGTCTGAACGTCAAACCCGGTCTGCATCAACAGGGATTTGATGGAGCCTTGCTGCTGCTCGAGCAATGCGAGCAGCAGATGAACCGGCTCAATCTGGTTATGGTCGCGGCCAACCGCCATCGACTGGGCATCAGCCAGGGCGGTCTGCAACTTGCTGGTGAAACGGTCAATACGCATGGTCACTGTCCTATCTGTTGGCCAGCCAGAAGCCGGCAGCATTCATCATATGCTTAATAGATAGGGTTGATTATTGCCGTTTCAAGGGGCTGACACTTGATCAGGGTCAATTATTTGTCGCTTCTTCCCAACCGACTCAATCGGCGTCAGCCAGCCAGATCAGTGAAGCCATGCGCCCGGTGTCGCCATCACGGCGATAGGAATAGAAACGCTGCGGGTCACTCACAGTGCACAAGTCACCACCATAAATATGTTCGACCCCGGCAGCCTTGAGACGCATCCGTGCCAACTGATAAATATTGGCCAGGTACTTGCCCGCCTGCCCGGTTTCCTCGAATGCCTGCCAGGCGCTGTCATCCTGACGAACAAACGCCTCGACCACATCCTCACCGACTTCGAAAGCCTGCGGACCAATCGCCGGACCCAGCCAGGCAAGCACCTGATTGCCGGGAACTTCCAGCGCCGCCAGGGTATTTTCCACCACCCCGTCAGCCAGCCCGCGCCAGCCCGCATGCGCTGCAGCCACCCGATCGGCAGCAAAGGTAGTCAGCAACACCGGCAGACAGTCGGCAGTCAGCACCGCACAGGCAATACCTGGTGTGTCCGTCCAACTGGCATCGGCGTCGACGTCCTGACCCGGATCCGCAGCTACCACCCGGGTGCTGTGACTTTGTTGCAGCCATGCCGGCTGGCAATCCAGAGCCTGCTGCAACTGTGTCCGATTGGCCGCTACCATCTCGGCATCATCCCCCACGTGCGCAGCCATATTGAAGCTGTCCCAGGGTGCCTGGCTGTTCCCACCGATCCGCGTGGTAATACAGGTACGCACCCGAGGCAAAGCCGGCCAGCGGGCAGTCAGGCAATTGCTCAGCAATTCAGTCATGCAGCTCTCCTGCATCTTCTTCCAGCAGCGCCAGCAGGTGCTGCATGTCCGCCGGACGCGGCACCTGCCAATGCAGCAAGCGACCATCATCCGGATGTTCCAGTTCCAGCCGCCGGGCATGCAGGGCCTGACGCGGGAATTCACGCAACTCGCGCAGCAATTCAGGGCTGGCACCCGGGGGGATGCGCATGCGCCCGCCATATACCGGGTCACCCACCAGAGGATAGTGGATATACGCCATATGCACCCGGATTTGATGGGTGCGGCCAGTTTCCAGCTTGACCTTGACATGGGTATGCGCGCGATAGCGCTGAATCACCCGATAATGACTGATCGCTTCCTTGCCGCCAGCCACCACTGCCATTTTCTGCCGATTGACGCCATGCCGGGCAATCGGCTCATCGACCTTGCCGCCAGCGGTCATCACCCCGACCACCACACACTCGTATTCACGACTGACGGTGCGTGCCTGCATCTGATTGACCAGTGCCGTCTGGGCTTCCAGGGTCTTGGCCACGACCATCAGGCCTGTGGTGTCCTTGTCCAGTCGATGCACAATACCGGCCCTCGGGACGGTTTTCAGGGAGGGCACATGATGCAGCAGCGCATTCAGCAAGGTACCGTCATGGTGCCCGGCAGCCGGATGCACGACCAGACCGGCGGGCTTGTTGATCACCAGCAAAGCGTCATCTTCATAGACGATATCCAGCGCGATGGCTTCCGCCTGCCAGTCGCCCTGCACTTCGCGCTCGGCATCCAGCACCAGCTCCTCACCACCAAAAACGGCATCACGCGGACGCAGCTGGCGGCCATCAACGGTCAGTTCACCCGACTTGATCCAGTTCTGCAGACGAGAGCGTGAGTGGTCGGGGAACAACTGGGCGGCAACCTGGTCAAGACGCTGACCGCCCTGTTGCGGGCTGACCTGGGCGGACAAGCGGATACGTTCGGACATGCAGACTCGCTGAAGTGTGGCAGGCTGGGGCAGACATGAATCCCTTTTGGTTTCGGGCCTGCGCTGTGGTTAAATACGGCTTCGTTGCATGCTGCTGGTCCAACCAACAGCAATAAACTGCGCCAACTATAACAGGACGGCCCCGCGCGCAACAGACAAGGCCTCCCACTGGATAACGTACTATGCCAATGAAACACATTCTGCTGATCGCCCTCATGGTCCTGCTCACCGCATGTGCCTCGAACCGTGGGGTTATCGATGAGTCATTGAGTGAAAGCGAGCTTTACCAGCAGGCGCAACAGGACCTGGAAAGCCGCAATTACGCCGCTGCCATTGAAAAGTTGCAAGCTCTTGAATCGCGTTATCCTTTTGGCCGCTATGCACAACAAGCCCAACTGGAACTGATTTACGCCTATTACCAGAACATCGAGCCGGAAGCGTCCCGCGCCGCCGCTGAGCGCTTTATTCGCTTGCACCCACAACATCCGAATGCGGATTACGCCTATTACATTCGCGGGATGGCATCATTTACCCGGGATCAGGGTGTGTTCGAGCGCTTCCTGCCACTGGATATGACGCGCCGCGATCCGGGTGGTGCGCGCGACTCCTTCAATGAATTTGCCCAACTGGTCAGCCGCTATCCGGATAGCCGATACGCACCCGATGCGCGCTTGCGCATGGTCTATCTGCGCAACCTGCTGGCCGCCTATGATGCCCATGTCGGTCATTTCTACCTCAAACGGGGTGCCTATGTTGCTGCCGCCAATCGTGGCCGCTACATCGTCGAGAACTTTCAGCAGACCCCGTCCGTCAGTGATGGTCTTGCGCTGATGGTCGAAGCCTACCAACGCCTGGCACTGAACGATCTGGCTGATGCCGCGCTGTTGACCTTGCAGAGCAACTACCCTGAACACCCCAGCCTGAACAATGGCGAGTTCCGTCATCATGTAGAACCACGCCAGCGCCAAGCCGGCTGGGTGGAGAGCATGACCGTAGGCGCTCTGGACAAATTGTTGACCCCGCCCACGGTAGCCGAGGGCTCAATGATGGACCGCGAGATGCAACGCCAGTACAACGATGCAGTTGCCAGTCTTCCGCGTGAAATCCGCGTTCCACAGCAACCGCAGCGCAGTTGGTGGAGCCGCCTGACCTTCGGCTTGCTGGATTGAGCTCAAACAAGTAATAAAAAAACCGGCCTTGGCCGGTTTTTTTATTGCTAGTCTTCCATTCGCCACCCGGAAGTAATCGGATAACGCCGGTCACGACCAAAGCCGCGCTGGGTAATCCGCGGGCCAACCGCGGCCTGCCGACGCTTGTATTCATTGATATCTACCAGCCGCAACACCCGTTTGACCGTATCGGCATCAAAGCCGGCGGCAATGATTGCGGTGGCCGACAAATCGTGCTCGATATACAGCCGAAGAATTTCGTCCAGCTCCGGATAACCCGGCAGTGAATCCTCATCCTTCTGATCCGGCGCCAGCTCTGCACTCGGCGGGCGATCGATTACCCGCTGCGGGATCACCTGCCCCTGGCGGTTGCGGTATTCCGCCAGCTTGAACACCAGTACCTTGGGCACATCCTTGAGCACATCAAAGCCGCCAGCCATATCACCGTACAAGGTGGCATAACCGACCGCCATTTCACTCTTGTTGCCGGTGGTCAGGACCAGCGCCCCTGTCTTGTTCGACAATGCCATCAACAGGGTTCCTCGACAGCGGGCCTGCAGATTCTCTTCTGTGGTATCTCGTGGCAGGCCCTCAAACATTGGCGCCAGGCTCTGCATAAAGGCGTCTACCATGGGGGCGATCGGCACCACATGATAGGCAACATGCATGGCTTTGGCCTGGGCTTCGGCATCTTCAAGACTCATACTGGACGTGTAGTGATAAGGCATCATTACCGCCTCTACCCGCTCTGGCCCCAGCGCATCGGCAGCAACGGCCAGGCTCAACGCCGAATCGATACCGCCGGACAACCCGAGCACTACGCGCTTGAAACCATTCTTGTTGACATAATCGCGCACACCGGTGACCAGCGCCTGATAAACGCTGGATTCCAGTTCGGGCAAGGCAGCAACACTGCCCTGGCGCAACAACACCTGCTGCCCGGTATGTGTAACATCCACCGGATACAGGCCTTCGACATAGGCCGGCGCCCGCAACGCAAGGTCACCCTGTGCACCCATTGCCACCGAACCACCGTCAAATACCAGCTCGTCCTGCCCACCGACCTGATTGACATAGATAATCGGCATACCGCTTTCGGCGCAACGCTCAGCCAATACCGCTTCGCGCTCAGCCTGTTTATCCATGTGAAAAGGTGACGCATTCAGGTTCAACATCAGGCGTGCACCCGCCGCTTTGGCCTGGGCCATGGGTCCTGGATGCCAGATGTCTTCGCAGATAGTCAAAGCGACAGGCAAGCCATCGATCTCCAGCACGCAGGGGCTGTTGCCGGCGGCAAAATAACGCTTTTCGTCGAATACCTTGTAATTGGGCAGCTCTTGCTTGGCGTAAGTCGCCAGCACCTGGCCATCAGCAATGATTGCAGCCTGATTGAAGCACAGCTCGCCTTCGCGCCAGGGGTAGCCCACCACCATGTAAATGCCCTGCACTTCATTGCACAATCGGTTCAGCGCGGCTTCTATGCGCGCCTGCATGCTTGAGCGCAGCAGCAAATCTTCCGGCGGATAACCGCACAGACTTAACTCGGGAAAGACCACTACCCGGGCATCAAGCTCATCGCGGGCATGCACAGCCATGTCAACAATGCGCTGTACATTGCCCTGAACGTCCCCTACCCGCAGGTTGAGCTGGGCCATTACCACACGCAAACTGGCGCTCATCAATCATCTCCATCAAGGTCATTGCCACTATTGTCCGGCAAGCGCGCTGGCGGGGCAATCGTCTGCTGGTTAAGCGCCCTGCTTGCAGGCTAAACTGGACACTCAATCAACCAATGCCGAGGGTGGCCATTTGGCCTGCCCCGCATTGAACCAGTGATTTCCTGTAGCGAGAGAGCATGGGGCTGATCAAACTCATTATCCTGATAATCCTGATTGTGGCCTGCCTCACACTGTGGCGGCGCATTCAGGCCTGGCACGCAGCCAATCAGGCACCGTCGGCGGACCCGACAAAGCCACCATTGATGGTCCGCTGTCAGCACTGCCAGCTGCATTTGCCGCAAGATCAGGCGCTGCAGTCGGGGGAATACTGGTATTGCTGCCATGAGCACCGTGACGCAGATCATGAGTGATCCGGTCGACCTTCAACGCCCACGCATTCTGCGGGTCTATAACCTCTATCGGGTTATCCTCGGTTTCGGCCTTACCCTGCTGACCAACTCCGCTTTGCGCGGCGACCTGCTGCAACTGAGTAGTCCTGCCCTCTTTGACGCCATCAGTTGGTTGTATCTGTTCGTCAGCGTCCTGACTGCGCTTTTTCTCTACAAGGGCAAGCGCGATCTGCTGATTTTCTGCCTCACTGGCCTGGATATGCTGCTACTGGGCGTACTTTTCTATGCAGCTGGCGGCTCGGGCAGCGGCTTCGGCAATCTGCTGATCATTCCTGTCGCAGTGGCCAATGTCTTGCTGCATGGGCGTATCGGTCTGGTGTTGCCGGCAATCGCCAGTCTGCTGTTGATCTACCTGACTTTTTTTATCAGTCTCGCGCATCCCTCGATTCCCCAGAGTTATCTGCAAGTCGGCGTTCTTGGCTGCATTTACTTTGCTGTCGCCCTGTTCGTCCAGCGTCTCAGCCGACGCTTGCAGGTTTCCGAACGTCTGGCACAAAAACAGGCTGCCAGCCTGGCCAACCTTGAACAGCTCAATCAGCTGATTATCCAGCGTATGCGTACCGGCATCATGGTGACTGATGCCGACCAGCAGCTGCTGGTCGCCAACGAGGCCAGCGCCCAATTGCTCGGCAAGCCAATCCTTCGCGGTATGCGCTTGCACCAACTGGCACCTGAGCTGGAACAACGCCTGCAACAATGGCGACACAATCCATCTGCCCGACCTTCCGGCTTCCGCAACCACAGTGGCGGCGCCGAGTTGATGGCGAATTTCAAACACCTGTCGCAAGCCGACCGCTCAGTCTTGATCTTCCTGGATGACAACACTCAGGTAGCACAGCAGGCCCAGCAGCTGAAGCTTGCCTCCCTGGGCCGCTTGACCGCCAGTATTGCCCACGAAATCCGCAACCCGTTGGGAGCCATCAGCCACGCTGCGCAACTGTTGCGCGAGTCCGACGTGCAAGACAGCCAGGACCAACGCTTGCTGGACATCATTCAGCAGCAATCCAAGCGCATGAACGCAGTGATCGAAACCGTGCTGGAGCTTTCACGCCGACGCCCGAGCGAACCGCAACTGGTCGATCTGGCGCTCTGGCTGCATGAATATGCGCGTGACTTCCGACTTAGCCACCCGGCAGAAGACAACCTGTGCTGCGAGATCGAAAAGGAAGGCATTACGACCCGGATCGACCCCAATCAGCTGTCTCAGGTACTCAACAACCTGTGCCAGAATGCCCTGCGTTACAGCCCACTGATTGATGACAAACGCACTGTTTTCATCAACCTCTACCAACATCCGGAAACCGATAAACCGGTACTTGAAGTCATTGACCACGGCCCCGGCATCGATGAGGACAAGGTCGAGCAGATTTTCGAACCTTTCTATACCACTGAAGCCAGCGGCAATGGCCTGGGGCTGTATATCTGTCGTGAACTCTGCGAGAGCAACCAGGCCCGGCTGGAGTATGCCCCGGTAGAACCGCGGGGCAGTTGCATGCGCATAACCTTTGCGCATGCAAAACGGCTGGTATGATGGTGACAAACCAACAGGGAGTTGACGAACCGCGCAATGAGCAAACCCCTCGCACTGCTGATTGATGATGAGCCGGACATACTGGAGTTACTCGAGCTGACTCTGGGACGCATGCAGGTGGACGCCCGCAAGGCTAAAAACCAGGGCGAAGCACTGGCATTGCTCAAGACCGAGAGCTTCGCCATCTGCCTGACCGATATGCGGCTGCCAGACGGTGACGGCTTGCAGATCGTCAAGCATATCCAGCAGCACTACCCTCAAACACCGGTTGCCATGATTACCGCCTATGGCAGCCTTGATACCGCCATCAACGCGCTCAAGGCCGGGGCCTTTGATTTTCTGACCAAGCCGGTCGACCTGCAGCGGCTACGCGAACTGGTCAACCATGCGCTGCGCTTGCAGGTTACCTCACCCGCTACCAGTCAACCGGATATCGACGACCCTATCCTCGGTGAATCCGAGCCGATCGCCCGTCTGCGGCGACAAATCGGCAAACTGTCGCGCAGCCAGGCGCCTCTTTATATCAGTGGCGAATCAGGCAGCGGCAAGGAGTTGGTCGCCCGGCGAATTCATCAGTTAGGGCCGCGCAGTGAACAGCCCTTTGTCCCGGTCAATTGTGGGGCGATACCGGCAGAGTTGATGGAGAGCGAGTTCTTTGGTCACCGCAAGGGCAGTTTTACCGGCGCAGTGGCAGACAAGCCCGGGCTGTTTCAGGCGGCCAGCGGCGGCACTCTGTTTCTGGATGAGGTCGCCGACCTGCCACTGGCGATGCAGGTAAAACTGCTCCGTGCAATTCAGGAAAAGGCCGTGCGTCCGGTCGGCACACAACAGGAAGAGAGTGTCGACGTGCGCCTGCTGTGCGCCACTCACCGCGATCTGGCGGCTGAAGTCGCCGCCGGCAACTTTCGTCAGGATCTGTTCTATCGCATCAATGTCATCGAACTGAAAGTCCCACCGCTGCGAGAACGTCGCGAAGATATCCCGCTGTTGGCCACGCGTATCCTGCAGCGCCTGGCCGAGCGCAGCCACGACAGTCAGCCCGAGCTCAGCGTCGAAGCCCGCGAGCGATTACTCAATTACCGTTTCCCCGGCAATGTGCGTGAGCTGGAAAACATTCTCGAGCGCGCTTATACCCTGTGTGAAAGTGACTGCATAAATGCCGACGATATTCAGCTCAGCGGCACCAGCGCCAGCCCGGACAAAGCAGCTGCAGGGCTGGACCAGATCGACTCACTGGAAGACTACCTCGACAATATCGAGCGCAAGGCGCTGGAACATGCCCTGGAAGAAACCCGCTGGAACAAGACCGCTGCTGCCAAACGCCTGGGGCTGACCTTTCGTTCATTGCGCTACCGGCTGAAAAAGCTGGGCCTGGATGACTAGGAAGTCTCTGAAACACTAGGGAGCCTCAAAATGCTCATTCACCACGCGTAAACTGCGCTTTTTCGGCTGTTTTTGCCTTGCTGCACCTGCCTCGCCTACGTTTTTCAGAGGCTCCCTAGAGTGGCTGCAGCTGGCGTGCCGCTGCATAAGGCTCGGGCGCAATAATCGGCGGCTGTTGCAGCATCAGATCGACCAGCAAACGACAGGCCGCCGGAGCCAGCACCAGACCATTGCGGAAATGACCAGTATTCAGCCACAGGCCGGGTAACTGATCGACTGCACCAATCGCCGGGATGCCATCCGTCGATCCCGGACGCAATCCTGCCCACTGCATCACCGGACGCTGCTCGGCCAAATCAGGCAAGAGTCTGGCTGCCGAAGCCTCCAGGCTGATGGCCGCTTCGGCAGTGGTGGTTTTGTCATAACCGGCATATTCAAGGGTACTGCCAACCAGGATATGACCATCACGGCGCGGTATTGCATAGCGCCCCTGATACAACACCATGGTCGATAACCAGCCGGGGGCGGCCTTGTACAACAACATCTGACCCTTGACCGGCTGCACCGGCAGCTGCCAACCCGCCTGCGCCAACAGATCCCCACTCCATGCCCCTGCCGCCAGAACCACCGCATCAGCCAGTATCTCGCCCTCGGCTGACTGCACTCCGCAAACGCGTCCATTGGCCTGCTGCAAACCCAGCACAGGTGTGTGCTCGTGCAGAGAAAAATCGGCGAATTGCAGTAACCGTGCCTTGAGCGCTGCAAGTAAACGCGGGTTGCGAACATTACCCAGATCGGCCTGCCATAACGCCTGGGTAAAACCCGGTGCCAACTGCGGCACCCGCTGATATACCTGGGTTGCCGACAACTGATCCAGAGGCTGCTGCTGCGCTTGCGCCCAGGCCAGCGCCTGCTCGCTTTCCGCGTGATCCAGCCAGAGCAGGCCGGTACTGCTGACTTCCGGGTCCAACCCTGTGGCGGCGAACAACTCCTGCGCCAACTGAGGATAAAAGCCCTGCGACCAATAGGCCAATGCGCTGATTGCTGCCGGATAGCGCCATGGGTAAAGCGGTGAAACAATTCCACCACCCGCCCATGAAGACTCACGACCAAATTCCTGACGCTCCAACAGGGTTACCGATACCCCCTGCTGCAACAGATTGAGTGCGGTGAGACCACCGATGATACCGCCGCCAATCACGATACAGCTTTGCATACCCCTCCCCCTATAATGTAGCAACAGGCAATCTTGCGTCTGTCAGGCTTACCCCACGATGGCACTCGCGCGTCAGTTGCTCGGCATCGACCAATGTCGACCGTTCTCAACCTGTCGCCGCAATCAATAAACCGGTATGATACGCCCATCTGAACTGTGCTACCGACCCTGAGACGGCTTTTTTCCGCGACTCAAGGTCACAGCTCTGCAAGGCCGCGCCTTTCCTCTGGCTGCTGCAGCCGCCATGGGAAACTCTCGAACATCGCCCACCAGGCAATATGGAGCGGGACCGCATCATATCCCCGCGCGTCAGCCATCAGACTGTCGGCAAGTCATCAGATGCCTTTTACCTTTACCCCCAAGAGGCGACATGTAAATGACGGCAAAAAAAGTTGATGTACTGCTGGTTGGTGGCGGCGTAATGAGCGCCACGCTGGGCATGCTGCTGAAGCAGCTGGACCCGGAAATGCGTATTGTCCTCGTAGAGCGGCTCGATCATGTCGCCCACGAAAGCACCGACGGCTGGAACAATGCGGGTACCGGTCATGCTGGCTACTGCGAACTCAATTACACGCCTCAGGCCGACGATGGCAGTATTGCCATTGACCGTGCTCTGGCTATCAATGCTTCCTTTGAAGTCACTCTGCAGTTCTGGTCCAGCCTGGTCGAACAGAATATCCTGCCGAGCCCGAAAAAGTTCATCAACCCGACGCCGCACCTCAGCTTCGTGTGGGGAGAGAAAGACGTCGAATTCCTGCGTCAGCGTCATCAATTGTTGAGTCAACACCACCTGTTCAAGGATATGGTGTTCAGCGACTCTGCTGACCAGTTGGCTGAGTGGATGCCTCTGGTCATGCAGAACCGCAACGATGGAAAACCAGTCGCAGCAACCCGGGTTGCCTATGGCTCGGATGTCGATTTCGGCTCACTGACCCGCAGCATGATCAGTTGGTTGCAAGAGCAGCCGAATTTCGATTTGCACCTCAAACACTCGGTCACCACCCTGCGCAAGAGCCGCAAGGGTTTCTGGCGGGTAGAAGTTGAAGACGAAAACAGCGGCGAAGAGAAAAAATTCGAGGCCGATTTCGTTTTCCTTGGTGCCGGGGGCGGCTCCCTCCCACTGCTGCAAAAATCCAACATTGATGAAAGCCGTGGTTATGGCGGCTTCCCGGTCAGCGGTCAGTGGCTGGTCTGTCAGCAGGAAGATGTCGTCAAGCAGCATCGCTCCAAGGTCTACGGCAAGGCACCCGTCGGTGCCCCACCGATGTCGGTACCGCATCTTGATACCCGTATCATCAATGGCAAACCCGCCCTGCTCTTTGGCCCCTTTGCCGGCTTCACCACGAAATTCCTCAAGCAAGGCTCATTTTTCGATCTGTTTTCCTCGGTCAAACGCTACAACGTCAAGCCGATGCTTGGCGTCGGCCGTGACAACATGGACCTGACCCGCTACCTCATTGGCGAGTCATTCCAGTCGCACAAGGACCGGGTGGCGTCTCTGCGCAACTATTTCCCCGAAGCCAGAGAAGAGAACTGGCGGCTGCAGGATGCCGGCATGCGCGTGCAGATCATCAAGAAAAATGCCCAGGGCCATGGAAAACTGGAATTCGGTACTGAAATCGTTGCCGCCAAAGATGGCACCCTGGCCGCGCTGCTCGGTGCCTCACCCGGGGCCTCGACAGCGGTTCAGGCCATGATCGACGTGCTTGAACGCTGTTTCAGCGACCGCTTGCAGAGTAGCGAATGGCAAAGCCGTATCCGCGACCTGATTCCGTCTTACGGGCAATCACTGGTCAAGGATGGCGCGCTTCTGGATGAAGTGCGTGAACGTACTTTGCGTACTTTGCAATTGCAGCGTGATTAGCCAACAGTCAGGCCCGGTCAAGTAACTGACCGGGCTTTCAACGCATCGTCTGATCCAGATTTACCCCTGCCGCTCGCAGCTCGGCAATCGCCGCATCCAGGCGCTCACGCAGCTCCAGATAATCATCCCTCTCGCGTGAAATCACCAGGCGCAGAGGGCGCTCGGTGACCAGAATATTCGGTGGCGGCTCGATACCCAGACGCCTGCTCGCCGGAATCACCTGACTGCGATAATTCAGCAAATAGTCACCACGCCCCATCATCAACATCTGTAGCGCACCGGTATGACTGCTGCTGCGATGCAGCCGAATGTTCAGTGCCGGGTTGTTCAAGGTGCGCAGCAGTGCGTCGGTGTAGGCAAAATTGGTAACAAGAATGACCTGCCGGCCACGCAGGCTGTCTGGCCACAGCGGTGGCGCCTGTCCCGGTCGATGGTACAGATTGATGCCTACCAGCCCCAGATGCTCGTCTGACTCGATGACGAAAGGCTCCAGATCAGAGCCTTCAAGCAGTCCAGGCCAGATATCTATCTGACCACTGCGCAATCCACGCCGCAGGCGGGCTACCGGTAGAACCTGACTGTGAAAAGAGTAACCCGCCGTAGTCACGATCAACTCCAGCGTACTGACCATGCTGCCAACCGGACGATGCTCGGCATCCAGCTCCGAGTAGCCGGGGAACAACAGAAAACCCAAGCGGACGGGTTCAGTGGCCATAACCAAAGGTGTTGTTGTCAGCCACACAACCAGAACCAGCAAGAAACTGCCTAATACTTGCATGCATGCTCACTCTTCAGGATTCAGCTGCTCATCCACAAGTGTAAGCATAGTAGCCCGGTGATAAGCCGGCAAAGTGTGCAACAGAGAAAACCTGACGAGGCCGGTCAGCGGCGCCGAAGACCCCCTGCGCCGGGCGACGCAGGGGAGGTGGGGAAACAATCAGTCGACATATACCGGATGACGGGCACAGATGGCTTCCACCTGACCACGCACCCTGTCGATCACACTGTCATCGCCCATATTGTCGAGAATGTCGCAGATCCAGCCAGCCAGATCGGCGCAGTCCTGAGCATTGAAACCGCGGGTAGTTACCGCAGGCGTACCGATACGCAGGCCTGAGGTCACAAAAGGCGAGCGCGGATCGTTCGGCACAGCGTTCTTGTTCACCGTAATATGCGCCCGACCCAGGGCGGCATCGGCGTCTTTGCCGGTGATGTCCTGTTTGATCAACGAGAGCAGGAACAAGTGGTTCTCGGTGCCACCGGAAATCACATCAAAGCCGCGCTCGATAAACACGGCAGCCATGGCCTGGGCGTTTTTCACTACCTGCTGCTGGTAAGCCTTGAACTCGGGCGTCATGGCATCCTTGAAGCAGATGGCCTTGGCCGCGATCACATGCATCAAGGGGCCACCCTGGCCACCGGGAAAAACTGCCGAATTCAGTTTCTTCTCCAGCGTTTCATTGGCACGGGCCAGAATCAGGCCACCACGCGGGCCGCGCAGTGTCTTGTGCGTGGTCGTGGTCACCACGTCAGCGTGCGGCACCGGGTTGGGATACACGCCAGCTGCAACCAGACCGGCTACGTGGGCCATATCCACCAGCAGGTAGGCACCCACCTTGTCGGCAATCGCGCGGAAACGCGGGAAATCGAGCACCTGGGAGTAGGCGGAGAAGCCAGCGATGATCATCTTCGGCTTGTGCTCCAGCGCCAGCGCCTCGATCTCGTCATAATCGATCAGGCCGGTTTCCGTGTTGATGCCATATTGCACCGCATGGTAATGCTTGCCGGAAAAGTTGACCGTAGCGCCATGAGTCAGGTGACCACCGTGGGCCAGGCTCATGCCCAGTACGGTGTCGCCCGGCGTCAGCAGCGCCTGAAAGACAGCGGCATTGGCTTGCGAACCGGCGTGCGGTTGTACATTGGCGTAATCGGCACCAAACAGTTGCTTGGCACGATCGATAGCCAGTTGCTCGGCCACATCAACGTATTCGCAACCGCCATAGTAGCGCTTGCCCGGGTAACCTTCGGCATACTTGTTGGTCAGCACCGATCCCTGCGCCTGCATGATCGCCGGACTGGTATAGTTCTCGGATGCGATCAGCTCGATGTGGGCTTCCTGACGCTTGACTTCCTGCTGCATGGCAGCCCAGAGTTCGGCATCGACGGCGGCAATATCGTTGGAACGGCTAAACATGACTCGGCCCCCTGCTAGGACGTTCGAAAAAGAGGCCGCATTTTACCTCATCGGGGCGCAACTGGCACATGAAAAGCACGCCACTTGACCATGAGTTTGTTGCAAGCCGATAAGTACTGCTGGCAACCGCCGCTTACGGGCCGGACAAGGCCACAGCAAAAAAACGCTCGGCAGGCAATGGATGACCGAGATAGAAGCCTTGCACTTCATCACAATCCAGCTCGCAAAGGCGCTGTAACTGGGCCTGGGTTTCCACACCTTCGGCAATCACCCGCAATCGCAGACTGCGCCCGAGCGCAATGATGGCCTCCACCAGACGGGCATCGGCCCCGTCCTGATCGATCGGCGCAATGAAACTGCGGTCAATTTTCAGGGTGTCGATCGGAAAATCCTTGAGGTAGCTCAGAGATGAGTAGCCGGTACCAAAGTCATCCACCGCAATACTGACGCCCAGGGCATTGAGCCGCCGCAGGGTACGCATAGTGCCCACAACATCGTCCAGCAGTATGCTTTCAGTCAGTTCCAGTTCGATCCACTGCGGATTGATCGCGTGCCGTTGCAAGGCAGCAGCCACCTGCTCCACCAGCCCGCCCTCAATAAACTGACGGCCTGAAAGATTGATGGCCAGACGCGGAAGCTTCTGCCCCGCCGCATGCCAGTCGGCCAGCTGCCGGCAGGCAGTATCCAGTACCCAATCCCCCAAGGCGCCAATCAACCCGATCTCTTCGGCAATCGGTACGAACACCGCCGGTGATACCGCGCCACGTTGCGGGTGCTGCCAGCGCAACAAGGCCTCGGCACCCACCAGCCGCCCTTCCAGGCAATCAAATTGTGGCTGGTAATGCAAAGTGAACGCATTGTCGAGCAAAGCCCGTCGCAGGTCATTTTCCAGCGCCAGACGCTCCAGTGCGCGATCATTCATGTCCCGCTGGAAGAACTGGAAATTGTTTTTGCCGATATCCTTGGCATGGTACATAGCCGTATCAGCGTGCTTGAGCAGGCTTTCGGCATCCTGATCATCCTGGGGATAGAGCGCGATACCAATGCTGGCACTGATGAAAAATTCCCGCTCCTGCAGAATGAAAGCCGGTGTCAGTGCTGCAAGGACTTTTTCAGCCACATGCACGCTGGTCGACATGGCCTCTTCGCGCCCGCGAATGCCGCTCAGCAAGAGGGTAAATTCATCACCACCCATCCGTGCCACGGTATCGCTCTCACGCACGCACTGACGCAAACGTTGCGCCACCTGCTTGAGCATCACATCGCCAGCGGCATGACCGAGGGTGTCATTGATCGGCTTGAAGCGATCCAGATCCATGAACAGCACCACCACCCACTCCTGCCGACGGGCAGCCAGTTGCAGTGCTGAATTGATACGGTCCTGGAATAATGTCCGGTTGGGCAGACCGGTTAACGGATCATAGTAGGCAAGACTTTCGATCCGCGCTTCACTCGCCTTGCGCTCACTGACATCGACAAAAAAGCTGACATAACTGACCAGATCACCTTCATGATCGTACACTGCGTTGATCCCGCTCCAGGACGGGAATGCCTCCCCCGAACGCCGGCGATACCAGACTTCACCCTCCCAGCGCCCTTCTTTCAACAAGGTTTGCTGCAGGTTGCGATAGAAACCCGGGGAATACTCATCGACGATAAACATATCCGGCTGCTGATCGATGACATCCTCTGCCGAGTAGCCGGTAATCTGGGTGAAGTTGGCATTTACCTGCACGATATATCCCGCCGGATCAGTCACCACAATGGCACCCGTGGTGTTTTCGAACACGGTCGCCGCCATGCGCAAACGGTTTTCGGTGCGCCGTTGCTCACTGATATCCCGGGCAATGCCAAGCAGGCCCAGAAACTCACCCAAAGGCCCCCACATAAGACTGATGCGCATCTCGATCGGGCATTTGTGTCCATCGGCCCGAATGCAGTCGAAAGTGATTTGCCGGCGCATGCCTTCTTGACGCAAACGGAGCGACGCCTTGGCATCTTTGACCTGGGGCGCAAGCTCACGCAACAGATCGGCCATGAACAACCTGTAGCGCTCATCCGCCACCACACTGACAAAGCCTTCACGAATCAACTGTTCGGGCTGGTAGCCCAGCTGATGCACTACCGAAGGGCTGATGTAATCCAATTGGAAGTGCGGATCAGTCGACCAGATTACATCGGTAATATTTTCCGCCAGTAACCGATAGCGCTGCTCACTTGCCTCCAGACGCTCGTTATCGCGGGTTTGTTGAGTCACATCGCGGACGACGCCAATCACCTGCTTTACTCGACCATCACTGAAGCGGGACAACACCCGGGCGCGCAGATTGAACCAGTGCCAGCCTTCGGTTTTGTGCTGCCAGCGAACGCGCCATTCCAATACCTGATCAGCAACCAGGGTATGCAGCATGTTGCGATTGGCTTGCATGTACTCCAGATCATCCGGGTGCAGCATGTCGTCGCGGTAATTCGGGGGCAACCGGGCAATTTCCTCCTCGCTGTACCCCAACACTTCCGCCAGAGGGCGATTACTGAAACTGAATTGATTGTTACGCACGTCGCGGACAAAGACCACATCGGGTACCGCTTTGACCACACTGGCCCAAAAGCGCTCACGTTCCTTGATCGCCTTTTCAGCCTTGCGCCGCTCAGTAATGTCAGAAAGACTCAAGGGAACCGCGCGGTAGTCACTGACCCGGGCGGGCAAACGCATCACCATCCAGACGTAGCGAATCGCTCCATCCAGACGTTGCACGATAGTATTGAGCTCAAGCAGTGGCCGCTGTTCCAGCACGGCGAGTATCAGTTGGTAACGGGCACCCGTTTTGCGTAAATCAGGATCCCGTTGCATGAGACGCTGCAGGTCGGCGACCGAGCTTGCTCCGAACAACTGCAAAGCCAGGGGATTGGCATCAATGATCTGCACCTGCTGAACCAGCTCATGCTGCCGCAGCGGGTTGCCCGTCAACCAGTCATCCAATGCCTTCTGGTCCGCAATACCGTTACGCTGCAGAAATGGCGGCAAAGCCGACAGATCGAACAGAAACAACGACAAACCAACGCCATTGAATACATTATCAAAACGCCGCTGCTGATAAGCCAGGCGACGAGCAAGACGACGCCGGCGAGACTCGAGCAGCCACAGGGTCAGCAGGCTGCCCGCAAGCAACACAATCAGGGAAAGGCTCAGACTATCCACGGTCACTCCCGTTGGCCGCAGAAATGCCTGACAAGCTGGAGCACACATTATTATGGTTGTTGTGCAAGCGCGTCGCCTCTCAAGGATGATGATTGCATTTTGCCGTCATATATCTCAGGGCTCAAGCCCGCTGAACAGCGATGTCAGCCTTTACGTTCAACATCAGTCAGTACCGAACTCAGCCTACACTGTTGACTCATGGCTTAACGCTTTGTTCTCTGCGAGGTTGAACCGTCGCTCAATAGCTTAACAGTATCCATTGACTTGGCATCATAGTGACACCCGAAGCGGCGTATTCTCAAGGGCAAAGCAAGGGCATCCATCGGGCCTTGTTCCTGCGGATAGAAGTGCCGCACCGGGGATAAAAATCCGCGCGCCCGCCTGGTTGAAACAAGGCCCCTTGGCCGGCTTGGCCGACGATAACGACTATACGCCACACCAGCACCGGCAGTTAATCGACAAGCGCATTGGCCGCGGGCATGATCTGTCATGCCAGCCCTGCTGCAGGCGTTTGCTCTGCAGCCTCAGTTAAGCTAGCCTTGCCCGCAATTGTTGGCCCATGCCAAGCGGGCCAACGCACTGTTTCCACGTTCTATCTCCACAGGTTCAAGCCATGGCTCAATACGTATACAGCATGCACCGGGTAAGCAAGGTCGTGCCCCCGAAGCGTCAGATTCTCAAGGATATTTCCCTGTCATTTTTCCCCGGCGCCAAAATCGGCGTATTGGGTCTGAATGGGGCCGGTAAATCCACCCTGCTGCGCATCATGGCCGGGGTCGATACCGAGATCGACGGCGAAGCACGCCCGATGCCGGGCATCAAGGTCGGCTACCTGCCACAGGAGCCTGAGCTGGATCCGAACAAGACCGTACGTGATATCGTGGAAGAAGCCGTCAGCGAGATCAAGGATGCTCAGGAACGCCTGGATGCCGTGTATGCCGCCTATGCCGAGCCGGATGCCGACTTTGATGCTCTGGCTGCCGAACAGGCCAAGCTGGAAGCCATTCTGCAGGCCTCCGACGGGCATAACCTGGAACGGCAACTGGAAGTCGCCGCCGACGCCCTGCGCCTGCCGGCCTGGGATGCGGAAATCGGTCACCTGTCCGGTGGTGAAAAGCGCCGCGTCGCCTTGTGCCGCCTGTTGCTGTCAGCCCCTGACATGCTGCTGCTGGACGAACCAACCAACCACCTGGATGCCGATTCGGTCGCCTGGCTTGAGCGCTTCCTGCACGATTTCAGCGGTACCGTGGTCGCCATTACCCACGACCGCTATTTCCTCGACAATGTCGCCGGCTGGATTCTCGAGCTGGACCGCGGCATGGGCATTCCCTTTGAAGGCAATTACTCCCAGTGGCTGGAATCCAAGGCCGCTCGCCTGAGCCAGGAAGCCAAGCAGGAAGCCTCACATGCCAAGGCAATGAAAGCCGAACTGGAATGGGTGCGCCAGGGCGCCAAGGGCCGCCAGTCCAAGTCCAAGGCACGCATGCAGCGTTTTGAGGAGCTGCAGTCCCAGGAATTCCAGAAGCGCAGTGAAACCAATGAAATCTATATCCCGGCCGGCCCGCGCCTGGGTGACAAGGTCATCGAGCTGCACAATGTCAGCAAGGGCTATGGCGACCGCCAACTGATCGACAATCTCAGCCTCAGCGTGCCCAAGGGCGCAATCATCGGCGTCATTGGTGGTAACGGCGCGGGTAAATCCACCCTGTTCCGCATGCTGACCGGCAAGGAACAACCGGACAGCGGCAGCATCGAGATTGGCGACAGTGTGCAGATTGCCAGCGTCGATCAGAGCCGTGACAGCCTGGACGGCAACAAGACCGTGTGGGAGCAAGTGTCCGATGGCTTCGACATGATCAAGATCGGCAACTATGAAGTGCCCTCGCGCGGCTATGTCGGACGCTTCAACTTCAAGGGCGGCGACCAGCAGAAATTCGTCAAGGAGCTGTCCGGTGGTGAGCGCGGACGCCTGCACCTCGCACTGACGCTGAAACAGGGTGCCAACGTGCTGCTGCTCGACGAGCCGTCCAACGATCTCGACGTGGAAACTCTGCGAGCACTGGAGGAAGCCCTGCTCGACTTCCCCGGCTCGGCCATCGTGATTTCGCACGATCGCTGGTTCCTTGATCGCATTGCCACGCATATCCTGTCCTATGAGGATGATGCTCAGGTAGTTTTCTTCGAAGGCAACTACACCGAGTTCGAGGCTGATCGCAAAAAACGTCTGGGGGAGGCGGCAGCCCAGCCACACCGGGTCCGCTACAAGAAACTGGCGTGAAGGATAAACTGGCACCTTGCCTGCATGACAGGGTGTCAGGCCTCACAAGCACCTGATTGGTGCATTGCCATGGTGTTGCTGAAGCCATGCAAACACCAGCGATAAAAGGTCCAGAGCCACAGGAACAGGCAGAAATGCACCGGAAACGTGCGCTGAGTTTCCGTGCAGCACTATTTCGAAGCATGGCGCGCTCTGCTAGAGTTGCGCCCTTTCGACTCAATTATGCCCAAAGAGATTCCTGATCATGACTGATACCCTTGGCGCCTGTCTGGCTCACCTGAAGCTGCGTGACCCGGATCAACCTGAGTTCCACCAAGCTGCCGAGGAAGTTCTGGCCAGCTTGTGGCCCTTTCTGCAAGCCAACCCGAAATACCTGAATAGCGGCATCATTGAACGTCTTGTCGAACCTGAACGCGTGATCATGTTTCGCGTATCCTGGGTGGATGATCAAGGCCAGGTGCACGTAAACCGTGGTTATCGGGTGCAGATGAACAGTGCCATTGGTCCTTACAAGGGCGGTTTGCGCTTCCACCCGTCAGTCAATCTCGGCGTACTCAAGTTTCTCGCTTTTGAGCAGGTATTCAAGAATGCACTGACCACCTTGCCCATGGGTGGCGGCAAGGGCGGGTCGGATTTTGACCCCAAAGGCAAGAGCGATGGCGAAGTCATGCGTTTCTGTCAGGCGTTCATGACCGAGCTGTCACGCCACATTGGAGCCGACCTCGACGTGCCGGCCGGTGACATTGGCGTTGGCGCACGCGAAATCGGCTTCATGTATGGCCAGTACAAACGCATCCGCAATGAATTTACCTCGGTGTTGACCGGCAAGGGCATCAGCTATGGCGGCAGCCTGATCCGCCCGGAAGCCACCGGCTATGGCACTGTGTACTTTGCCGAAGAAATGCTCAAGGAACGAAATGACAGCTTTGCCGGCAAACGGGTGACCATTTCCGGCTCAGGCAATGTCGCACAGTATGCTGCGCTCAAGGTCATGGATCTGGGCGGTTTGGTGATTTCCTTTTCCGATTCTGGCGGCACTCTGTACAACCCGGATGGCTTCAGCATGGAACACTGGAATCAGGTTATGGCACTGAAAAACGAGCGGCGCGGGCGCCTGGAAGAAATTGCCGGGGAGCTCAACCTGGAGTTCTTTGCCAAACAGACGCCATGGCACTTGCCTTGTGATGTCGCCCTGCCCTGCGCAACCCAGAACGAACTGAACGAATCCGATGCGGAAACGCTGGTCAACAATGGCTGCATCTGCGTTGCCGAAGGAGCCAATATGCCTTCGACCCTGAAAGCGGTCGACGTCTTTCTCGCGGCCCGCATTCTGTTTGCTCCCGGCAAGGCGGCCAACGCTGGCGGCGTAGCCGTCAGCGGCCTGGAAATGAGCCAGAATGCCATGCGCCTGGCGTGGACCGATGGCGAGGTTGACGAAAAGCTGCATGCCATTATGCAGTCCATCCACGCCGCCTGTGAACGCTATGGCAAGCAGGATGATGGTTTTATCAACTACGTCAAAGGCGCCAATATTGCCGGTTTCGTCAAGGTGGCCGACGCCATGCTGGCCCAGGGTATAGTCTGATTTCTTGCAAAACCAAGCGCCCGGTAGATACGCGCCGGGCCAAATACCCGCTATAGTTCAGGTAGATACTGCCTGATGTTGGAGATTGACCATGAGCGATGACAGACGCCGCTTCACACGCATCCCCTTTGATGCGGCGACTTACCTGCAACAGGATGACTGGCAACTGCCGGTGCGACTGGTAGATGTTTCCCTGCGCGGCTTGCTGGTACTGCAACCGGATAACTGGGAGCAGAGTCGCCGCCAACAGCCATTTATTGCCATTATCGAGCTGGCCGAAGGCAGCCAGATACGCATGGAAGTGCGCCTGGCACATGCCGAGGAAGGCCTGCTTGGCTTTCAGTGCGAACACATCGATCTGGATTCCATCAGCCACCTGCGCCGGCTGGTGGCGCTCAATCTGGGCGACGAAAACCTGTTGGAGAGAGAGCTGGGCGCCCTCATCTAAACCCGCTGAAGGCTGGAAAATCATGCCTGGGTGCAATGCCAGAAACAGACATCGCCCAGAACTGCAGCCCTGGCCCATCAACCCACGCCAATATCAGGCTTCAAGCTTCCGGCTTCAAACCTCAAGGGTCTTTTCCTTTTCAATCGAACACCGCATTCAACGCCTCATCCAACCGGGTAACCCCGATCACCGTCATGCCCTTGGGTGAGTCCTTGGGGGCGTTGGCCTTGGGCACGATGGCGCGGGTAAAGCCATGCTTGGCAGCTTCCTTAAGGCGTTCCTGGCCGCTGGGTACCGGGCGTACCTCACCTGACAACCCCAGCTCTCCAAACACCATCAGATCCATTGGCAAGGGGCGGTTGCGCAGGCTCGACATCACGGCGGCAATCAACGCCAGGTCAGCGGCGGTCTCCAGCACCTTGACTCCGCCCACTACGTTGACAAACACGTCCTGATCATAGGTGGCCACACCACCATGACGGTGCAGTACAGCAAGCAACATGGCCAGGCGGTTCTGGTCCAGGCCCAGGGTGACCCGGCGCGGATTGCCCAGGTGACTGCTATCCACCAGGGCCTGCACTTCTACCAGCATCGGCCGCGAGCCTTCCCAGGTCGACATCACCACGCTGCCAGGGATGGGTGCTTCGTAGCGCGAGAGAAAAATCGCCGAAGGGTTGGCCACTTCCTTCAGTCCCTTGTCGGTCATGGCGAACACACCCAGCTCGTTGATCGCACCAAAACGGTTTTTCACCGCCCGCAACATGCGTAAGCGGCCATCAGCCTCGCCTTCGAAATAGAGCACGGTATCAACCATATGCTCGAGCACCCGCGGGCCGGCCAGGGCACCTTCCTTGGTCACATGACCAACGAGAAAGATCGCCGTATTGCTTTGTTTGGCAAAACGCACCAGCAGGGCCGCACTTTCTCGCACCTGCGCGACGCCGCCAGGAGCCGACTGCAGTTGTTCGGTAAATATGGTCTGGATCGAATCAACCACCATAACCGCAGGCTTTTCCCGTTGCGCGGTAGCGATAATGCTCTCGATGCAGGTTTCGGTCATCACCCGCAGTCGATCTTCCGGCAGACTCAAGCGGCGCGCTCGCATGGCTACTTGCTGCTGAGACTCTTCACCGGTGATATACAGCGCCGGAATGTCCTGGGCCAGACGACACAGGGTCTGCAACAGAATGGTTGATTTGCCGATACCCGGGTCGCCACCAATCAGCACCACGGAGCCCGGCACCAACCCCCCACCCAGTACGCGATCCAGCTCGGAAGAGCCGCTGGCCTGACGTGGAACCTCGACACTGGAGACTTCCGCCAGGGTTTTCACCTCGGCCTGCTGCCCGGCCCAATTGCTCACACGTGCAGAGCTACCGCCAGTCGGTGTAGTGTCGATCACGGTCTCGACCAGGGAGTTCCAGGCCTTGCACTCACCACACTGACCGGCCCACTTGGTAAAGGTGGCACCACATTCTGTGCAGCCATAGAGTCGCTTTGCTTTGGCCATCGGGGCGTCGAGTCTCCGTCTTGGGCAACCACCATGGTCGCGAAAAACAGCAGACTACTATCACCGGGTCAATGGAACAATCTTATGGGCGGCGCCGAGTGAAAGCACTTGCCGGTTCAACCCAGCAATATCTCGGCTAACACCGCGTAGCCAAGCAGACCCAGGCCACTGCCGATAATCGCGCCAGCCAGTACATCACTGGGGTAATGCAGCCCCAGCACCACCCGTGAGGCTGCAACACTGAGAGTAAAGGGCAATACCAGCAAGGCCAGTCCAGGCAATGTCAGGGCCAACAGCACAGTAAAACAGACAGCATGCAGCGTGTGCCCGGAGGGAAAGCTGTAACGATCCAGGGGTGGAATACCGCAATCTATCACCGGAAAGGAAATAAAGGGTCGTTCGCGGATCAGCCAGCGTTTGAGCAGCTTGTACACCAAGGTGCAACTGATTCCGCAGCTGGCCAGCAGCAGCGCCACACCCATGCCACCCTCAGGAACCAGCCAGGGCAACGCGAGAATCAGGGCATACCACAACCAGCCATCACCCAGGCGACTGACCCAGCGAAAGTATCCATACAACCAGGAACAACGCAGCGCCTGATTGACCGTCTGGCACCACACAAACTCGCGCTGATCAACCCGTTCAAACCAGCGTGTCACGCGACTTGTCGCCATAGCGGCTTACCTCCTGCGATGAGTTGAGCAGCAATTGGGTAAAACGGCTGACCTGCTGTGCCCAGCCAAGCGTCAAGGCATCATGCCGGGCTTGCTGACGCAGACGCCGACAGAGTTCGGTTTCGCGGTACAGACGCTCGGCTGCCGCGACAAATCCCGCTTCGTCACCGGCAGGCATGGTCAGGCCATTGTGGGCCTGCCGCAGATGCTCGTGTGCCGCAGCCATGTCGTAAGCAACAACCGCCAGACCGCTGGCCATGGCCTCGAGAACGACATTGCCAAAGGTGTCGGTCAGGCTGGGAAAGAGAAAAATATCTGCACTGGCGTAATAACGGGCCAGATCATCGCCACGTTGTACCCCGGCAAAGACCACATCCGGGTAATCACGTGCCAACTCAGCGCGCAAGGGACCGTCACCCACCAGAATCAGGCGTGCCGCCGGATAACGCATCTTCACCTGGGCATAACTGCGCAGCGCCAGTGGCAGGTTCTTCTCTGCAGCCAGGCGACCGACATACAACAAGACCGGCATATCTGCACCCACGCCCCATTCGGCTCGCAAAGCAGGGTCACGACGCTGCGGATCAAACAACTGACAATTCACACCACGACTCCAGAGTGCACAGGGATCGATACCCATGGTCTCCAGTTGCACCGCACTCTGCCGAGACGGCACCAGGGTCAGAGCAGTCTGATTATGGAACCAGCGGCAGTAACGACGCAGCCAGAGATCCAGAAACCCCACCCGATAATGATGCGTATAACTATGGAAATTGGTGTGAAATCCTGAGCACACCCGGACTTGCAAATGCCTGGCAGCGCGCACAGCCGCCAGGCCGAGCGGCCCCTGTGTGGCCACATAGACGGCATCGACCGAGCGTTCACTCAGCCAGCGTTGCAAGTGCCATCGACTGGCCAGACCAAACTTCAGATCACGATAGCCCGGCAAAGGTACTCCAGACACCAGTAGTTGATCATGACACCAGCCCTGATCAACGGCATGGCCCGGCAACTGCCGGTCAATCGCTTGCTCTGGCCGAATAACCGATACCCGGTACCCCTGTGCCAGCAAACCCCGACACAACTGCAACAATGTGTGAGCAACGCCATTGATCTCGGGAGCAAAGGTTTCAGTCACGATAACGAGATGTTGCTGACGAATCGATTCCCCGACGCCGCTGGCCGACGGTGTTGCCAGCTCTGGCTGAGTTGGCAACCGGGAAAGAGCGGTAAAGGTCATGGGCGTTTTCATAGACTCACTATGCAAATGCCGCATGACACACGGATGACAGATAGATGTTAGTCTGGAGACAATGACCCTGGGTAATGGCCAAAAGCCACACCACCAAGCAGACTGAAATCACAATAGCAAAATGTAATCATGTCCATAGCAGGTCGACAGCTGATACAAGCCCGGCTAAACCTTCTATACTGAAACACATTGTGCCAAGGAATTAACTGCATGAATCGTGACAACCCGACTGTGCCGCCGTGTAATGCCTGCCGCGATGGTGAAGGCCTTGACTTCGACATTACCATGGCTTTCCAGCCCATCGTTGACCTGCGCGACCGCAGTATATTTGCCTATGAAGCCCTGGTGCGCGGTACCGATGGGAGCGGTGCAGGCAGCATTCTCTCACGGGTCAACGAAACCAACCGCTATGCCTTTGACCAGACCTGCCGGGTTACCGCAGTCAAGCTGGCTGCCGAGTTGAACGTGCCCTGCTTTATCAGCATCAATTTCTTGCCCAACGCGGTATATCAGGCAGCAACCTGCATACGGGCTACCCTCGAGGCAGCACGCCAGTTCAACTTCCCGACCAATCGTCTGATCTTTGAAATCACAGAGAACGAAGAACTGGTCGACAAGAATCACCTGAAAAGCATCATGACCGAATACAAGCGTCAGGGTTTCAAGACCGCAATCGATGATTTTGGTGCCGGCTATTCCGGGCTTAATCTGCTGGCCGAGTTTCAGCCCGATATCATCAAACTGGATATGGCACTGGTGCGTGACATCAATCAGGACAAGGTTCGCCAGGCCATCGTTCAGGGCATTCTCGGCGTTTGCAAAACCCTGGAGATCGACGTGATCGCCGAAGGTGTTGAAACCAGGGCCGAACTGGATCTTCTCAACAACCTGGGCGTCAACCTGTTTCAGGGGTACCTGCTTGCCAAGCCCGGCTTCAAACATCTGCCCGAGGTCAACTGGCCAGCTTATGCCTGAGCAGTCATTGGACAAAAAAACCTATAAACAGCGCAGCGAAGAACTCAAAGAGGCTCTACTGGATGCCCAGTTCGAGCTCAAACGCCAGCAAGGTGGCCCGGTTCTCATTCTGATCAGCGGTAACGATTTTGCCGGCAAAGCCGAACTCATCTACACCTTTTATGGCTGGCTCGATACCCGCCGTTTGAATACCCGAGCGTTCAACCTGCCTGCCGGTATTGAAAAACGTATGCCCCGCTTGTGGCGCTACTGGCGTACCCTGCCGCCCTCGGGTGAACTGGGCTTCTATCTGGGTTCCTGGTACCACCAACCATTGATGCGTTTCAGCCGCGGGCAGATCAGTGAAGCCCACTTCCAGTCAGCTATGGAAGAAATTGTCCGCTTCGAGACCCTGCTCACGCGCGAGGGCGTCAGCATTGTCAAACTCTGGCTGCATCTTACCGGACCGGATACGAGCAAAAAGCCCAGCGCGGACACCTTCAAACAAACCGTGGCGATGCGCGAGTGGGGTG
This sequence comes from Halopseudomonas salegens, assembly GCF_900105655.1. Lineage (NCBI taxonomy): Bacteria > Pseudomonadati > Pseudomonadota > Gammaproteobacteria > Pseudomonadales > Pseudomonadaceae > Halopseudomonas > Halopseudomonas salegens. Next base: position 727,219 of record NZ_LT629787.1, on the reverse strand, counting down.
ATTTCAGCGCCGCCGACTATGACCAGGTACGCGATGCTGCTCAACGCATGGAGCACCTGACCTCGACCGAGGCAGCGCCCTGGATCAGGGTACAAAGCAGTGATGAAAATTACCGGGATATTCGCGTCGCTGAAATCATCCTTGATACCCTGCAGCAACGCCTTGAAGCCGACACTCAGGAGAGCCAGCCACCAGTGTCCGATTGGCCGGGTGCGACCCACCGGGTACTGCAGGAGCTGGATTACAGTGCCCGCCTGAGCAAGGATGATTACAAGGAACAGCTGGAGACCTGGCAAGCCCGTCTACGCGAACTGGTACGGCACCCGCGTTTCAATCGTCACAGCCTGCTACTGGTGTTTGAAGGCAGTGATGCTGCGGGCAAGGGCGGCACCATAAGACGCATTACTCAATGTCTGGACCCTCGTCACCTGCGGGTGCATGGTACCGCAGCGCCCACCGCAGAAGAAGCCACTCAACCCTACCTGCTGCGTTTCTGGAAACGCATTCCGGCGCCGGGCAATGTGGTCATTTTTGATCGCAGCCACTACGGCCGCGTACTGGTCGAACGGGTAGAAGGCTTTTGCCCGGCAACACGCTGGCAACAGGCCTATCAGGAAATCAACGACTTTGAACAGCAATTGCATCAATCCGGCACCCTGGTAATAAAGTTCTGGCTGGCGATCACCGAGGAAGAACAATTGCGTCGCTTCAAGGCGCGCGAGAAATCAAGTGTCAAGCGCTACAAACTGACTGATGAAGACTGGCGCAACCGCGAGAAATGGCCAGCCTATGAACAGGCCGTGAATGATATGGTGGCGCATACCAGCACCAGGCACGCACCCTGGTATCTGCTCTCGTCAGAAGACAAGCGCCACGCCCGTGTCGAGGCACTTAAAATTGTCTGCGAGCAACTGGAACAAAGGCTGGAGCGCGGCAAAAAGCAATGACCCATACCCTCGACAACCTGACACTGCAGCGCTATCCGGAAGATCGCAGCGGGACCCTGGTGGCCGCTGATGCTGCCGACCGCTATCTACTCCAACAACTGACGCTGGCCCCCACCGACACCTCGCCATTGATAATCAATGACAGCTTTGGTGCCCTGGCTTGCGCCCTGCATGCTTGCAACCCACACACCTGGGGCGATTCATGGCTGGCCTGGCAGGCGTTGCAAAATAATCTGCTGGCGAATCAGCTCGAGCCAACCGGGATCCATTTCTTCAACAGCCAGCAACTGCCGCAAGGCACCTATCAGCGGGTGTTGCTGCGCATTCCGAAAAGCCTGGCCCTGCTGGAACAGCAGTTGTATCAACTACGCCCCCTGCTGGCACCTGGCGCCCAGGTGATGGCCGGCGCCATGCTGAAACATTTGCCACCCTCAGCTGGCGATCTGTTGGCTCAATATATCGGCCCTTACCAGGCTTCATTGGCGTGGAAAAAAGCACGCCTGCTGACAGCCACACTGGACCCGGAGCTGACCCCCTCAGCCCCGAAACAGAACAGCTGCTATACCCTGGAAGGCACACCTTTTGGGCTGGAGAACTTCCCCGGCGTATTTTCCCGTGAACGTCTGGATATCGGCACCCGGGTACTCTTGCCGCAGATTCCGCAAGGCGCTGGCGACAGTCATATCATTGACCTCGGTTGTGGCAATGGCGCCCTGGGCATCATGGCCGCCTGGCACAGCCCGCAGGCGAAGCTGACCTTTGTCGATGAGTCCTGGGCTGCCGTGGCCTGCGCCGAGCATAATTTCCGCCAGGCCTTTGGTCAGCGTGAAGCAGATTTTCAGGTGCGTGACGGTCTTCAGCAATGGCAAGGCATGCCTGCTGACTGGATCCTGTGCAACCCGCCTTTCCACCAACAGCAAGTGATCGGCGATGTCATTGCGCGGCGCTTGTTTGCCGGCAGCCGCCGCGCACTCAACCCGGATGGCTGCCTGCTGGTGGTTGGCAACCGGCATCTGGGCTATCACAACACCCTGAAGCGCAATTTCAGCCGGGTTGAGCAAGTTGCCGCGCATCCAAAATTTGTCGTGCTCGCCGCCCGCGCCTGAACTCAGGGCTTGTTCAGCGCGCGAATGCCATAGATATCGTAACGGCTGGACTGACCACTCAATGCGGAGCTGGGCGGTCGCCCAGCCAGCTCGGGCGCTTTGCGCGGTCGTTTGACCACCACGCGATGGCTGGCCAGCTGCAGGGCGGCAGCCAGTAATTGCGGTGCATCCTCGTCACTACCTGCCAGCGGCTTGAACAGGCGCATTTCCTTTTTCACCAAAGCCGATTTATCACGCTGCGGGAACATTGGATCCAGATGGATGACCTGCGGGGGTTCGCCCTGCCAGTCGTCGATCAGGTCGATGGCATCACCACAGATCAGCGTCATGCGTGCAACAATCTCGGCGACTTCACCACCCGCCATTCGAGCGCGATCAAGACCATCGGCCAACAAGGTTGCGATAACGGGCTGACGCTCGATCAAGGTCACCTCACAGCCCAGACTGGCAAGTACGAATGCATCACGGCCCAGGCCGGCGGTAGCATCCAGCACATGGGGACGTACCCCGCCTCGGCACCCCACTGCACGCGCCACCATTTGCCCGGCACCCCCGCCAAACTGGCGCCGGTGAGCCTGGCTACCCGTAACAAAGTCCACCCGTACACCACCTTGCTGAGGGTTGTCCGCATCGTGCAAGCTCAGCCCGTCAGCGGCTACCTGCAAATAAAGACCGGTTGGTAATTGCTGCAGTGGCAAGCCCAGAGCCTGTGCCAGCTTTTCAGCCTGCGCCTGACAGGCAGGCTGGGTGCATGTGATCACTGCAACAGGCATGTCATCTGCCATTGTCATCCATCTAAATGCTCAAAAGTTGATCAAGTTATTGTCTTTCAGGCCGATAGCCTTACAACAACCCTGTTGCCCGCGAGTGTAACCTATGTTGGATCAACTGCCGCCCCACGGCACCACCCCGGCTTCCCGCCCGGCAGCTCCTTCAGGCGGAGCTGCTGCGGAGCAAGCTGTTGATGACCTGGATCTTCGGCTGCAGCAAGCAAAAGAGCAGAGTCTGAATTACCAGATTCTGCGTCGCACCTTCAAGATCAATAGCAATGACGCGCTTCCACCGTCACCCACTCCGCCCCAAACAGACTCGCCACCCCCTGAATCAGTCGCCACTGTGACGAACACGGCGCCACTGACAACGGATGTCGACGCCGTGCTGCTCAGTATTGAACAACGCAGCCTGGAGATCGACATTGGAGACCGTGAGCCTGAAGTGGTTGACCCACTGATATTGAACCTGGACGGAGGCCCAATCACCACCAGCGGCCTGGAACACGGAGTCAGCTTTGACCTCAGTGCCGATGGCCGCTTGCAACAGATCAGCGTACCAACGGGAGAAAACTATCTGCTGGCACTCGATCGCAACACCAACGGCAGGATTGACGATGGCCGAGAACTCTTTGGCGACCAGCACGGGGCCGCCCATGGATTTGCCGAATTGGCGCGCCTTGATGACAACGGTGATGGACGAATTGATCAGCAGGACCAGGTCTTCGAGCAGCTGCAATTATTGCGTTTTCGTATAGATGGCAGCCAACAGCTCGGTAGTCTGCGAGACGCCGGAATTCATAGTGTGAGCCTGGACTATCGGAACCACGAGATAGCCCTGAACCGCTATGACCGCATTTCCCAGTTGGGCAAAATGACCATGAATGATGGTAGCGAGCGTATTGCTGCCGATGTGCTGTTGGCAGCACGCAACTACGCGTAGAGGTCGATACCGTAAATCCCTTCGGGGGTCTCTTCCACCGGCATGCTGGCGGTGGATTGGTAGGCAGCCATGGCCTGACTGCCGGGGCCGGAAAAGGTCTGGCTGGGCATGCTGCTGTCACGCCGGGCCGGGATATATTCTGCGTTGGCGGTGCTGGCAGTGACTGAACGGGGCGTCAGCGCTTTGCTGGGTGACGTCTCTACGGCGGTTGCAGCCTGACCCGCGCGCACACTTTCGCCGGGGGCCACTGGGGCCACCGGGCGATTGCCACGATCTGGCAGCGTATTGTAGGGGTTGAAACCGTCTACCCGCATGAGTCAGTCTCCAACACAGTTCCGTCAGATTAGCGGGTAAGCAAAAGCTTGGCAATCTGCCTTTCAGCTTTCAGGGCCAGAGAAAGTACTGATCAGGTCCACATTGCTGACGGAGGCTGGCAATGCACGCTATCTGATCAACCAGTCCTTTCTAACCACCCTTGGGCGTTGCAACCTGATCCCGCAAATACACCGGTTGCGCAGCTGCAGCGTCAACCCCTTTACCCGCTTCCCAGTCGACCAAAGCAAGACTGAGCAAGTCCTCGGCGTTGGGCAGCATTTGTGGCCAGCTCTGGTTGACCTGGACCGCCAACCGATCGGCGTATTGCCAGCCAGTGCCGGCACCCGACGGGTCGGACATACCCTCTGCCAGGCTGACCTGTTCCGGCGCAGAAACCCGTTCCATGCCGTGCAACTGCATAGTCTCGCCCTGCAGCTGGTAACACCCCCAGTAGACCTCATCCATACGGGCATCAATGGCGGCGCAAACATGCTCGCTGCCGTACAAACGCCAGGCCTGCTGGGCCAGCATGGCCAGATTGGAGACGGGAAGCACCGGTTTATCCAGCGCCAACGCCAATCCCTGTACCATTCCGGTCGCAATCCGCACCCCGGTGAAGGCACCGGGGCCACGCCCAAAGGCCAGGGCATCGATATCAGACAGACCAATCCCCGCTTCGGCCAGCAGCTCATCAATCATTGGCAACAAGCGCTGGGCGTGTTCGCGTGGGGCTTCCACCAGCCGCGAATAGACCTGGCCTTTATGCAACAACGCCGCGGAACAGGCTTCGGTCGCCGTATCCAGCGCCAACAGAGTGGTCATGGTTATGCCTTCAGCTCAGCGCCTGCATCACCTTGGCGGTAATGTCCTTGACGCTACCCACACCTTCCACCCGCGAGCACTTGGGTGTGCCCTGACTGGCAGCCAGTTGCTGGTAAAAGTCGACCAGGGGCTTGGTCTGGCTGTGATACAGCGCCAGACGCTTGCGGACAGTGTCTTCCTGGTCATCTTCGCGCTGGATCAGGTCTTCACCGGTGACATCGTCTTTACCGGCGACCTTGGGCGGATTATGTTCGATGTGATAAACGCGACCGGAACCCGGATGTACACGACGCCCTGCCATGCGCGATACGATTTCTTCGTCGTCAACGGCAATTTCCAGCACATGATCCAGTACGATATTGGCATCAACCAGGGCTTGCGCCTGCGGGATGGTGCGCGGGAAGCCGTCAAACAGAAAACCGTTGGCACAATCCGGCTGGGCGATGCGGTCCTTGATCAGACCGATAATCAGTTCATCCGACACCAGGCCACCACTATCCATTACTTCCTTGACCTGCTGGCCCAGCTCGCTACCGGCCTTGACGGCGGCGCGCAGCATATCACCGGTGGAAATCTGCGGAATGGCATAATGTTCACAAATGAACTGGGCCTGGGTGCCCTTGCCCGCGCCGGGAGCGCCCAACAGGATCAATCGCATGCTTAACTCCTTGATAGTCTGAAATTCTCGTGTCTGACACCCGGGCCAGGAAGGCCACAGGACGCACTGACTAAATGGGCACAACCGCAAGGGCCGCCAACTTAATCAGTGTTTCCAAAAAAGGGCGTTCAACATACACGCACTTACCGACCGGCACAAGCCAGACCATGGTCGCTCAGGAGCCAGAGCCGACGGGGCTGACCTGTGGGTCAGCCGGTGTTGCGCATGCCGGCCGCAATACCCGCTACCGTGACCAGCAGCGCGCGCTCCAGTTCGGGGTCGAGGTCGGCCTGCTGGCGGGTGCGGGCCATCAACTCGGCCTGCAACAGATGCAGCGGATCCGTGTAAGGGTTGCGGATGGCCACGGATTCAGCGAGCCCGGGGTTGTGCGCCAGCAAGGTATCGGTTTCGCGCAACTCCAGCACGACCTCGATGGCCTGCTGCAGAGCCTCGCGCAATCGCTCACCCAGCGGCCATAATGCCGGCTCGGCCAAACGTTGCTCGTAGAAGCGTGAAATGGTCGCATCTGCCTTGGACAACACCATTTCCAGCATCTCGACGCGGGCAAAAAAGAACGGCCAGTGCGTCATCATGTCGCGCAACAATGCGCCTTTATCCTGTTCCAGCTGCTCGCTGATGGCCTGACCGGCGCCCAGCCACGCCGGCAACATCAGACGCGTCTGGGTCCAAGCAAAAATCCATGGAATTGCCCGCAGAGTCTCGATGCCGCCCTGTGCCTTGCGCTTGGCCGGACGACTGCCCAGCGGCAAACGGCCCAGCTCCTGCTCAGGGGTGGCCTGGCGAAAATACTCGACAAACTGGGGTTCGTCACGCACCACGCCGCGATAGACCTGCACGGAGCGCTCAGCCAGCGCCTGCATCATGTCGCGCCAGGCCTGTTGCGGGGCCGGTGGCGGTAACAGGGTGGCTTCCAGCACGGCGCTGGTATACAGCTGCAGGCTTTGTACCGCGATACCCGGCAGGCCGAATTTGAAGCGAATCATCTCGCCCTGCTCGGTCACGCGCAGCTGACCATTCACCGAGCCCGGTGGTTGCGACAGAATCGCCATATGCGCCGGGGCGCCGCCACGACCGACGGTACCGCCACGACCATGGAACAAACGCAAGCGCACACCCTGCTCACGGGCGACTGCGACCAGAGCCTCCTGGGCACGATACTGCGCCCAGCCAGCCGCGAGGGTACCCGCATCCTTGGCCGAATCGGAATAGCCAATCATCACTTCCTGCACATCCCCCACCAGTGCGCGGTAGCCGGGCAATGACAACAACTGATCAATCACCGTCGCGGCATGTTGCAGATCGGCCAGGGTTTCAAACAGCGGTACCACCCGCATCGGCCAGGCCACGCCGCTGGCCTTGAGCAACAACTTGACCGCCAACACATCAGAGACTTCGGCAGCCATGGAAATCACGTAAGCACCCAGTAACTCCTGGGGCTGCTCAGCAACGGTAGCGCAGGTTGCCAAGACTTCGGCAGTATCAGCACCGGGTTGCCAACGCGCAGGCAACAATGGACGCGGATTATCCAGTTCGCGCAACAGAAAAACGCGTTTTTCCTCTTCATCCCACTCCAGGTAGTCACCCAGTTGCAGATATCGGGTCAGCTCGCTCAACGCCTCGCGATGGCGACCAGCATCCTGCCGTATATCCAGCCGAACCAGCCCGAGCCCGAAAGCATTGACGCGGCGCAGAGTATCCAGCAACGGGCCATCAGCTATCTGCTGCATGCCACAGCCCTGCAATGAGTCGTAGCAGAGCTGCAATGGGGCACGCAATTCGTCGGCGCTGCGCAACAAGGCGTCAGGCTCGCTGGTTGGCGCCTGAACCGCAGCGGCTGCCCAGTCACGGGTCGTTAGCAGACGCTGACGCAACCCTTTGAGCAATTCTCGATAGGGCTCATCGACCTCGCCGGTATGCGCCAGCAGTTCCGCACTCGCCGCCTGCATGGAAAGCTCCCGGGTCAACTGCTCAATATCCCGCAAATACAGATCGGCAGCCATCCAGCGACCCAGCAGCAAGACCTCACGGGTGACCGGCGCGGTTACATTCGGATTGCCGTCCCGGTCACCACCCATCCAGGAAGCCATGCGTACCGGTGCAGCGGTACTGTCCAGCTGCTGCCCGCAACTGGCTTGCAGATCGCTATCCAGCTGACGCAAAAAGCGCGGCAGCGCCTGCCAGAGAGAGTGTTCGATAACAGCAAAGCCCCACTTGGCCTCATCCACCGGGGTCGGCCGGCTACGGCGAATCTCGTCGGTATGCCAGGCCTCGCTGATCAGCCGGGCCAACTCGGAGCGCACTTCAGCCTGTTCATGAACCGACAGGTCATCGTGATCACGGGTAGCCAGAGCCATGGCGATGGCATCATATTTCTGGATCAGGGTGCGCCGGGTGACTTCGGTCGGGTGGGCGGTCAATACCAGTTCAATATCCAGCGCCGCCACGTGCGCGGCAATGGCTTCCGGAGCTATCTCCGCCTGCTGCAAACGGGCAAACAGTTCGGGCAGACAGCGCTGCTCGAAACTTTCTCCCTCATCGGGTCGGCGACGACGAATGCGGTGATACTGCTCGGCGATATTGGCCAGATTGAGGAACTGGTTGAATGCCCGACAGACCGGAAGGAGCAGGTTATCCGGCACCTCATGCAAGAGTTCGCGCAAAGCTTGCAACTGAGCCTGATCGGCGCGTCGGCCCTGCTTGGCGCCGCGCCGAATGGCTTCAATACGGTGAAAAAAATCGTCGCCCATGTGCTGACGAATGGTCTGCCCGAGCAGCTCGCCCAAGTCATGCACGTCTTCGCGCAAACGGACATCAATATCGGTCATTGCCTGTCTCCTTCACCAGTTCAGGCTACAGCATGCGGTCCCGCTGGCTGGCTGACAAGCCCTCCTTGTGACTGGCCGATGTTGTCAAGGGTGACAAATGTTCTAAGCTGACGCTATCGCCACAAGCGATGACACAGACATCAAGGGAGAAACATGAAAATCCGTGATTTGACCCGAGAATGGGAGCGCCACGCCAAGGGCCGCGTAACCCGCAACACCTATGCGGTCCACTTGCCGCTGGAAGATGCCGCACGGCTGGCGGCGCTGGAAGAAATGTATCCGAAGCGTCGGGCCGAAGACCTGATTACCGATTTATTGAGTGCTGCGCTGGAAGAGCTGGAAGCCAGCCTGCCTTACCGCCAGGGCAGCGAGGTAATCGCCGAAGATGAACAGGGCGACCCGATGTACGAAGATGCCGGACCAACGCCACGCTACCTGGAGTTGAGTCGCCAGCACCTGCAGGCCATGCTGGATCAGGAAGACGGCACTGCCGGTCAGTAACCCGTTTGAATGCACCGACAAGCTACAGCCCCTGTCGCTTGGCCTGTTCCCAGAGGGCATCCAGCTCCACCAGACGACACTCGGCCAGCGGCTTGTCGCTGGCCTGCAGCTGCTGTTCGATATAGCGGAAACGGCGCTCGAATTTTTCGTTGCCGCCGCGCAGCGAGGTCTCGGCATCCACCTTGAGATGTCGGGCCAGGTTAACCACACTGAACAGCAAATCACCGATCTCAGTGACCACTGCGGCCTGATCACCACTGACAACCGCTGCCTGTACCTCGGCCACTTCTTCCTGCAGCTTGTCCAACGCGCCCTTGCTGTCCGGCCAGTCGAAGCCGGATTGAGCGGCCCGCTTCTGCAGTTTTTGTGCTCGAGTCAGGGCCGGCAGCGCTCGCGGCACATCATCCAGCAACGATAATTGCTCGGGGGTTGCCGTTTTGGCTGCACGTTCCTCGGCCTTGATTTGCTCCCAACGCGCCTTGACCTGATCGGCAGCCAGCGGGGCTGTGCTGCCCGCCGGGGTGTGCAGGTTGCCATCGGGAAACACATGAGGATGACGACGCACCAATTTGCGGGTGATGCCGTCAACAATTCGCGCCCAGTCAAAATGGCCAGCTTCTTCCGCCAGTTGCGCGTAGTAAATCACCTGAAACAGCAAATCACCCAGCTCATCGGCCAACTGCGGGTAATCGGCTTCAGCGATGGCGTCGGCAACTTCGTAAGCCTCTTCCAGGGTATGCGGCACTATGCTGGCAAAATCCTGTTCCAGGTCCCAGGGACAGCCGTGCTGTGGATCACGCAGACGCGCCATCAGATAGCGCAGGTCTTCCAACCGATAGTTCATGCCCCACCTTCCTGGCGGTTGCGCCGGGTTTCAATCACATTGGGTAGCTGGTTGATACGACCGAGCAAGCGACCAAGCAGGTCCAGATTGGGAATCTCTACCGTGAGCAACATCACTGCATAGTTGTCGTCACGGTTGGTACGGGTACTGACTTCCAGCACATTGAGCTTTTCATTGGCCAGCAACTGCGACACATCGCGCAACAGGCCGGCCCGATCATAGGCCTTGATATAGATTTCCACCGGGTAGGTCTGCACCGGCTCCTTGCCCCAGCTGACCTCGATCAAGCGCTCGGAATCGCGGTCCTGCAGCAGGATGGCATTGGCGCAATCCGCCCGATGTACGGTCACGCCACGTCCCAGGGTGATGTAGCCGATAATCGGATCGCCGGGTACAGGCTGGCAACAGCCGGCCAGCTGGGTCATCAGGTTGCCCACGCCCTGAATGAAGACATCACTGCGTGGACCCTGACGGGTCGGTCGGCGCGGGATCAGCTCCAGTTGCTCACTCTGGCGATCCGGCTCAACCAGCTGTTGCGCCACATTGGCGACGTGCGCCAGACGCAGATCACCGGCGCCCACAGCAGCAAAGAGGTCTTCCTGGCTGCGAATATGCAGGCGATCAATCAGTTGGGCATAATCGGCGCCATTGAGCGCCAGCCGTGTCAGTTCGCGCTCCAGCATCAGCTTGCCAGCCTGCACGTTCTGCTCTCGGGCCTGCTGCTTGAACCAGCTCTGGATCTTGGCCCGCGCCCGCGAAGTATTCACGTAACCCAGGTTGGAATTGAGCCAGTCACGACTGGGGCCGGTTTTCTTCCCGGTGATGATTTCTACCTGCTCACCCGTCTGCAGAATATAGTTCAGCGGTACGATACGGCCGTTAACCTTGGCACCCCGGCAGCTGTGCCCGATCTCGGTATGTATGCGGTAGGCAAAATCCAGCGGTGTGGCCCCTTTGGGCACATCCAGTACATGACCATCCGGAGTAAACAGATAAATGCGGTCCGGCTCGAAATCGACCCGCAGCTCATCGGCCAGGCCTCCGATATCACCCATTTCTTCGTGCCATTCGAGCACCTGACGCAACCAGGCTATCTTGTCTTCATAGGCATTGGACGCCGTATCAACATCGGTGCCCTTGTAACGCCAGTGGGCGCACACGCCCAGCTCCGCCTCTTCATGCATGAAGCGGGTGCGAATCTGCACCTCAAGCACCTTGCCTTCAGGCCCGACCACCGCTGTATGCAGGGAGCGATAACCGTTTTCCTTGGGATTGGCGATGTAATCATCGAACTCATTGGGAATATGCCGCCACAGACCGTGCACGATACCCAGCGAGGTGTAGCAATCCGGCACCCGGGGCACCAGGATACGCACCGCACGCACGTCATAAACCTGACTGAAATCAATACCTTTGCGCTGCATTTTGCGCCAGATGGAATAGATGTGCTTGGCCCGACCCGTAATGTCCGCCTCGACCCCCGCTTCCTCCAGTGCACCGCGCAATTGCGACATCACACTGTCGATGTACTCCTGGCGATCCAGCCGGCGCTCATCCAGCAAACGGGCAATCTGTTTGTATTGCTCAGGCTCGATGTAACGGAAGGACAGATCTTCCAGCTCCCATTTGATGTGCCCTATGCCCAGCCGATGGGCCAGCGGCGCATAGATATCAAACACCTCACGGGCAACCCGGTAGCGTTTCTCGGTAGGGGCATTTTTAACGGCACGGATGGCACAGGTACGCTCGGCCAGCTTGATCAGTGCCACACGCACATCATCGACCATGGTGACCAGCATCTTGCGCAGGTTTTCTACCTGGGTTTGCGGGCTGAAGGCGTTGGCTCGCGCAGAATTCTGCGACACGCTGATGGCAGCCATGCGTTGCACCCCATCGACCAGGCCTGACACCACGGGACCAAAGCGACGTTCAACTTCCAGCAAGTCGGTTTTCCGTTCTCGAACCGCACGATAGATGACTGCAGCCACCAGCGAATCCTGATCCAGTTTCAGGTCGGTGAGAATCTCGGCCATTTCCAGCCCGGTCAGATAACTGCTGGCGGTCTCCGACCAGATGTTCTCGGCGGCAATCGCTGCCTGCTCCAGCTCGCGCGCCCATTCACAAGCCTCGTGCAGCACTGCCGGCGAGGTCAAGGGGACACGAGACTGGATGCGATCCAGCCAGGCATCGATATCAACACTACCATCCTGTCTGGTCGGGTGATCTGCGCGAACTTGTACCATTACTGCCGCTTCCTGTTTTTTCTGCCATGGAACACAAAAAGTGCCATGGACTCGATATGGGCGGTCTGCGGGAACATATCCATGATCCCCGCCTGCTGCAACTGGTATCCGGCACTGGCCAGCAGACCGGCATCACGAGCCAGTGTGGCCGGATTGCAGGAGACATACAAAATCCGCGGCACCTCCAGAGCTGCCAGGGCTTGCACCACCTGCTCCGCCCCGTCACGCGGCGGATCCAGCAAAGCTGCCGACCAGGATTGTTGCAACCAGTCGGCATCAAGCGGTTTGGACAGATCAGCCGACAGAAAGTGCACTGCATCCAGATTATTTTCTGCGGCATTGGCGGTGGCCCGAGCCACCATGGCGTCACTGCCTTCAATCCCGGTTACCCGCGCTCCGGCCCGGGCCAGCGGCAGGGAAAAGTTACCCAGCCCACAATACAGATCGAGAATCTGCTCACCCGGCTGCGGCTGCAACCACTCCATGGCCTGAGTGACCATTGCCTGATTGATCTCGGCATTGACCTGGGTAAAGTCACCCGGCGCGAAGTACAACGACAATGCCTGACCGCTCAGCCTGTAGGTCAGCAGGGTCGGGGTAGTGGCCTGCATGGGTGCGGCAGTTTCCACTCCGCCTGGCTGCAACCAGCAATCGGCCCCCTGCTCTGCGGCAAAGGCCGCCAGCAACTGCTGATCAGCTGCAGACAGAGGGCGCAGATGGCGGAGCAGAAAAACCGGCCGGTCCGCGCTGGCAATCAGGTCCACATGCCCCAAATGGGCGCACCCTTGCAGACGGTTCAGCACAGCGGACAAGCCTTCGGCCAAAGGCTGCAGGACTGGCGCCAGCACCGGGCACTCCCTTAGCGCCACCAGCTCGTTGCTGGCACGCTGTCGAAAACCCACTGTCAGGGTATCGGTTTTTACCCCGTAGTGCAGTGCGATGCGCGTCCGTTGACGGTAGCCATAGGTTTCTCCCCGCAGGGGGCTGACCCAGCTCTCTGGCTGGACGCCGGCGAAATGACGCAACTGTTGCGCCAGCGCCGCCTGTTTGAACGCCAACTGCTGGTCTGGCGACATGTGCTGCAGACTGCAGCCACCGCACAGGCTGGCATGCTGGCATTGCGGCTGCTGACGCTGCTCACTGCCATTCTCCAGCCGTTCCAGACGCGCCTCGACCAGCTTGCTGCGCGCCCGTACCACCCGCGCCTCGACATGTTCGCCCGGCAGGCCACCTTCAACGAAAACGGTGCGGCCCTGCCAGTGACCGATACCACGCCCGTCATGACTCAACCGCTCCAGGCTCAGCTTGAGGCGCTGGCCAATCTCGGCTGCCGGCGCACTTGACTGCCGTGAACGCTTGCGTGGTCTATTCATGCCGGCAGGTCGTAAATTCCGGTAGACAGGTAGCGATCACCACGATCACAGATGATGGCAACAATCACCGCGTGCTCGACCTCGGCACTCAGACGCAGTGCTGCAGCCACCGAGCCGCCGGATGAAACACCACAAAATATACCTTCCTCACGAGCCAGACGGCGCATGGTGTCTTCCGCTTCCTGCTGTCCCATATCCACCACCCGGTCCACCCGGCTGGCGTCAAAGATGCTCGGCAGGTAGGCTTCTGGCCAGCGCCGGATACCCGGAATAGCAGCGCCTTCAACCGGTTGCAGGCCGATGATCTCGATCGCCGGGTTCTGCTCCTTGAGGTACCGGGAAGTACCCATTATGGTCCCTGTAGTGCCCATGGAACTGATGAAATGGGTAATCCGTCCCTGGGTATCGCGCCAGATTTCCGGACCAGTACTGCGATAATGCGCTTCCGGATTATCCAGGTTACCGAACTGGTCCAGAACGATGCCCTTGCCGTCACTCTGCATCTTGAGCGCCAGATCACGGGCACCTTCCATGCTGTCCTCTTTGCTGACCAGAATCAGCTCGGCACCATAGGCGCTCATCGCCGCCTTGCGTTCACTGCTCATATTGTCCGGCATGATCAGAATCATGCGGTAACCCTTGATCGCGGCAGCCATGGCAAGCGCAATACCGGTATTGCCCGAGGTTGCCTCGATCAGCGTATCACCGGGTTTGATCTGGCCACGTTGCTCGGCCCGTTCGATCATCGACATGGCCGGGCGGTCCTTGACCGAACCAGCGGGATTGTTACCCTCGAGTTTGACCAGGATGGTATTGGTGGTATTGCCCGGCATCCGTTGCAAACGAACCAGCGGAGTGTTGCCGATAAAGTCGGCAATGGTTGGGAAGTCAGTGTTCATGTGCCACCTGCTTGTGCCACCACGGTTACATCCGTGGCATGCTGTGCTTTTATATCAGTACGCCTATGATACCGATAATTAATGCTCAGGGCGTAACCCTCAGGATACACGGATGAACAATACCGGTTTGAAAGCCCGCATACTGCTGATCACTCTGATTCCTGCCGGCCTGCTGGTCCTCAGTCTCGGCAGCTATTTCAGCTGGCAATACCTGAAGCAGCTGGACGAGCAACTGATGGAGCGCGGCCTGCTTGGCATTGAGTATTTGCAGCGCCCTGCTACACGGGCCTTGCTGGTCGGCGAACCAGAATCCGTTCAGCCCTATCTGGATGGTGTACTGAACCGCACTGATGTGCGTGCTGTCAGCCTGCATGACCGTGACATGCAAAGCTTGCAGCATGCCGGTCCACTCATGCAGCCCACCGATGAGCCGGTGACTCTCAGCCATCTGGGTCAGGGCACCGGGCTGCAGATTCACAGCGGGCAGTACAGCAGCCGTTTTCTGCTGCCCTTGCTGGCCAGCCCGGAGCTACTGAACAATCAGAGCCAGGTGTTCGAGGTGGATGAGCTGCTCGGCTGGCTTGAGCTGGAGCTCAGCCACGGCAACACCCGCTTGCTTGGTTATCAGACATTACTGACGACCCTGCTGCTATGCCTGTTCGGTTTAAGCCTGGCCAGCCTGTTGGCCTACACCCTGACCCGACGCATTACCGCTCCCTTGAGCGCAGTGAACCATGCGGTCCGCAAGCTGAGCGAAGGTCAACTGGACGTCCGCTTGCCCACTCAGGGTAGCCGCGAAATGGATGATCTTGCACAAGGCATCAATACCATGGCCAAGGCGCTCTACAGCGCTCAGGGCGAGCTTCAACAGAACATTGATCAGGCTACGGAGGATCTGCGCCAGACACTGGAAACCATCGAGATCCAGAATATTGAACTCGATCTGGCACGCAAGACAGCGCAGGAAGCGAGTCGGGTCAAATCCGAGTTCCTGGCCAATATGAGTCATGAGTTACGCACCCCGCTGAATGGCATTCTCGGTTTTACCAATCTGTTGCAGCGCACTCAGCTTAATCCCCGGCAAAAGGACTACCTCGGCACCATCGAGAAGTCCGCCGACAATCTGCTGTCAATCATCAACGAGATACTGGATTTCTCCAAGATCGAAGCCGGCAAGCTGGTACTCGACAATCTTGCCTTCAATTTGCGTGACCTGATTCAGGACACCCTCACCATGCTGGCCCCCGGCGCCCATCAAAAGGACCTCGAACTGGTCAGCATTATCTACCGTGACACCCCCCTGGGCCTGTCCGGCGATCCGTTAAGGCTCAAGCAGATTCTTGCCAACCTGCTCAGCAATGCCATCAAGTTTACCGGCAAGGGCTCGGTGTGCGTGCGTACCATGCTGGAACAGCAGGATGGCAGCCAGGTGGTACTGCGCATCAGCATTACCGATACCGGCATTGGTCTCAGCCAGAGCCAGCAGAAATCGCTGTTCCAGGCATTCAGTCAGGCTGACAACTCGGCTTCACGGCAAGTCAGCGGCACCGGGTTGGGCCTGGTGATTGCCAAACGTCTGGTAGAGCAGATGCATGGGGAGATCGGCCTCAACAGCGAGCCTGGCCAGGGCTCGGAATTCTGGCTGACGGTGCGCTTGAACATTGCCGACCAGGCAACGGATGACCTGCCCATTGCGCCATGGACCGGCACCGAAGTCGCCCTGGTGGAACCGCATGAGCTGACTCGCCAGGCCTTGCTGCACAACCTGGAAGACCTTGGCTGCACGGTGTTGGTTCTCGACGATTTGTCGGCCCTGCAGCAGCGACTGCTGCAACAACCGCCGGGAACACCCTTGCTGACACTGGTTTCCAGCCAGCAACACAATGCCTCCAGCGCCGAGGTGAATGGCCAGATTCAGCGCTGGATTCAGGATGACCGTTGCCGCTGCCTGTTGATGACCCATACCCAGGAACACTTTGATGACCTGGAGAACTGGCCGGCCGATCGTTTGCAAGTGCTGGCCAAGCCTATCTGTCTGCGCAAGCTGCATCAGGCCTGCAATCAGCTACTTAACGGCCCGCAGCCGGGCGTCAGACGAACCGAACGCAATATGCCACTGGCTGGCATCCGGGTGCTTTGCGTGGATGACAATCCAGCCAACCTCAAGCTGGTAACCACTTTTCTGGATGAACTGGGCGCGCGCGTATTGGCGGCAGGGGGAGGTGAAGAAGCGCTGCAAATAAGCAAGGAACAGCCAGTGGACATCATCTTCATGGATGTACAAATGCCCGGCATGGATGGCCCACAAACCACTGCTGAACTGCGTCTTCGCGAAGAGCAGGCAGGGCTGGAACCCGTACCGGTCATTGCCCTCACCGCGCATGCCCTGGCCCACGAACGGCGGCAGCTGCTCAAGTGCGGAATGAACGATTATCTGAGCAAACCGACCAATCCCGAGCAATTGCTGCAATGCATCCAGAAATGGACCGGCCAACAGTTCTCGGACAGTGCTGCGGATATCCTCATAACCCACACCGCAGCAGCATCCGGCGCGCGCAATGAAAGTTCAGTTCTTGATCCCCGTGAAGGGCTGCGCCTGGCGGCTGGCAAACCGGAACTGGCCCGTGACATGCTGGCCATGCTGCTGGCTTCACTGGATCAGGAATATTCTGAAATCAGCCATGCCCTGACCAATAATGACCCCGAGCATTTGCTCGAACGCATTCACCGACTGCATGGAGCCAGCCGTTATTGTGGTGTTCCGGATTTACGCCAGCACTGCCTGCAGACGGAAACCCTGCTGAAGAATGATGAGCCAGCCAATCTGGCTGTACGCGAATTGCTGGCGGCTATCCGACGCCTGCAACAAGCGGCCACGGAAACCTCATTCCTGTGACCAGACAGCAAAAGCCAGGGCCTGCTCGCGTTCGTCGCTGAGTGACAACAACATGCGTCCACCGCCCCCTGCTGCCAGGTGGGCAGCCGCTGTACCATTGAGTCGTACCAGAGGTGCACCGGCAGCATCACGATCAATCTGCAGCTGTTGCCAGGACATGCCTGCGGCGAGACCCGTCCCCAGTGCCTTGAGAATGGCTTCCTTGGCAGCAAAACGCTTGGCCAGAAAGCGCCCCGGCTGGCCATGCGAGGCAAAGCGGGTAAACTCGTCCGGGGTCAGAATACGCCGGGCAAAGCGCTCACCCTGGCGCGCCAACACGGCTTCAATTCGCTCAACCCGAACCAGATCAGTCCCAATTCCCCGGATCATCGCTGCTGAGCCGCCTGAATCAGGCTACGCATGTCTCGTACCGCGCTCGCCAGGCCGGAAAAAAGTGCACGGGCAATTATCGCGTGACCGATATTCAGTTCATGCATGCCATCAATGGCCGCAATCGGTTCGACATTGTGATAATGCAGCCCATGACCGGCGTTCACCACCAGACCCAACTTGCGCGCATGGGCTGCTGCATGACGAATACTCTTGAGCGCGGCGGCCTGCTCAGTCCCGCTGGTGTCGGCATAATGCCCGGTATGCAGCTCAATCACAGGGGCCCCCAGGCGCCGCGCCATGTCGATCTGCGCCAGGTCCGGATCGATAAACAGCGACACTTCGCTGCCCAGCTCCGTCAACTGCTCCACGGCTGCCTGCACCCGGGCCTGGTTACCAATGATATCCAGCCCACCTTCGGTAGTCAGCTCCTCGCGCTTTTCCGGCACCAGGCAAACATGCGCCGGCCGAATCTCGGCGGCAAAGGCCAGCATCGCATCCGTCACTGCCAACTCCAGATTCATCCGGGTCTGCAATACCTCGGCAAGCAGTCGCACATCCCGTTCCTGGATGTGCCGGCGATCCTCACGCAGATGCACGGTGATCCCGTCGGCACCAGCCTGCTCCGCCTCGATAGCCGCCTGGACCGGATCGGGGTAACGGGTGCCCCGGGCCTGACGCACGGTAGCAATATGGTCAATATTGACCCCCAGCAAGACTCTGTCAGTCATGGTCGATTTCCTTGGTGGCAGTAAATAGTTGACGGCTGTGCAAAGGTTTATCACCCAGATGGACGGCCAGAGCCTGCCGCATCAGACGTTTGCCCCAGCGCAGAGTGTCGGCCGCAGACCAATCGTCAGCGGCCATGGCCAGCAGCGTGGCACCCGGAATACCCGGTTGGCCGCCTTGCACTGGCAGCAAACCATGCTCGGCCTGCCATTGATAATGATATTCAGCCTGCAGCGGTTGCCCATTGGCATCCTGCTGCAGACTGAAGCCATAGCCCAGCTCATTGAGTAACAGCCACTCAAAGCGGCGCAACAGCGGTTCCAGTGACTGCTGCTCCGCCAAACCTTGAATCGCGCTCTGGTAACCCGCAAAGATCAAGGGTTGGGGTTCATCCGTCAATAGCAGACGTGCAAGCAGCTCATTCAGGTACAGCCCGCTGAACAGGGCATTGCCCTGCAGGCCAGGTAGCGAGCCGGCTCGCTCCGCCTGCTGCAGGGTTTTCAATTCACCACGCCCCGTCAAGCTGAGCAACAGCGGCTGAAAGGGTTGCGGTGTCAGGCTTCCCTTGCGACCACCGCGCGCACCACGCCAGACCACCCGTTGGCGGCCCTGCTGCAGGGTCAGCAGATCAACCAGCGCGCTGCTGTCGCGGTAAGGGCGGCTGTGAAGAACATAGGCCGGAATCAATGCATTGGCCTGAGCCATAATCAGCGATCGAAGGTGTAACCCAGAGAGCTCAAGGCACGCTCGTCGTCCGACCAGCCTCGCTTCACCTTGACCCACATATTGAGCATGATCTTGCTGCCGAACAGCTTTTGCATGTCCAGACGCGCTTCCTGGCCGATTTTCTTCATCCGGTCACCACCATCACCAATGATGATTTTCTTCTGACCCTCGCGTTCAACCAGAATCAACGCATGAATATGCAGAATCTTGCCTTCCTGCTTGAACTGCTCGATTTCCACGGTGACCTGATAGGGGATCTCGGCACCTAACTGGCGCATGACTTTTTCACGAATCAGCTCAGCGGCAAGAAAACGTGAACTGCGATCAGTCAGTTGATCGTCCGGATAAAAATGCTCGCTCTGCGGCAAACGCTCGGCAATCAGGCTTTCCAGGTGCTCAATATTACGACCCTGCAGCGCAGACACCGGCACCACCTCAGCATCCGGCAGCTGGGTAGTCAGCCATTCCAGGTGCGGCAGTAACTGCTTTTTGTCATCCAGTCGATCAACCTTGTTGACCACCAGCAGTACCGGACACTGCACATGGCGCACACGCTCGAGCACCATGTCGTCTTCATCGGTCCAGCGCAGCCGGTCAACCACAAAAAGCACCACATCGACATCGCGCAGCGCCTGACTGGCACTCTTGTTCATGAAGCGGTTGAGGGCTTTCTCGTTATCCTTGTGCAGACCGGGAGTATCAACGTAGATTGCCTGAACGACGCCTTCGGTCTTGATCCCGAGCAACGTGTGCCGCGTGGTTTGCGGCTTGCGCGAGGTAATCGCCAGTTTCTGGCCAAGAATATGGTTGAGCAATGTCGACTTGCCCACATTGGGCCGGCCAACAATGGCGACATAGCCACAACGTGATACCGCTTCAGTCATCAACTTTCTCCGCACCCAGGGCAATCAGTGCCTGCTGGGCCGCTTGTTGTTCAGCCATACGCCGGCTATTGCCCGCGCCAAAGGTAGGTTCATCAAGCAGACTGATTCGACAGTCCACCTTGAAGCTGCGGCAGTGAGCCTCGCCACTGCTTTCGATTACTTCATAGCGCGGCAATTCGCAGTGCCGCGACTGAAGGTACTCCTGCAAACGGGTCTTGGCGTCCTTGTTATTGTCAACCAGCGTCAGGCTATCGATATGCCCGGTCAACCAATACAGAACCCGCTCCCTCGCCGCATCCATGCCACTATCCAGATAAATGGCACCAATGATCGCTTCAGTGGTGTCGGCCAGAATCGATTCACGCCGAAAGCCACCACTTTTCAGCTCACCCGACCCCAGCCGGAGAAAGTCACCCAGCTCAAAGCCCTTGGCGAGTTCAGCCAGTGTCACCCCTTTGACCAGACGAGCACGCAAGCGCGACAACTGGCCCTCGCGGGCTTCGGGAAAGCGCTCGAACAAGGCCTCGGCGGCAACAAAATTGAGTACCGAATCCCCCAGGAACTCGAGTCGCTCATTATTGCGTCCACCCAGGCTCCGGTGGGTCAGGGCCAGCGTCAACAGCGACTGATCACTGAAGGTATAGCCTATCTTGCGTTCAAGTCGGTCTAGCCTGTTACTCACTTTATAGGTCTGACAATATGGGTTTCATCGAAATGGACCAGCAGGTCCACGGTCTGAAGCAGTGGCGAACGTACTTCGTATTTGAGCACCACCGTGTAGGTGTTGGTACCACTGGTGGTGATCTCAATTGCTTCACTGGCATCAATATCGCGAATGCTGTTGATCTGCATACCGCGCTCTACATGCCGGTGCATATCCCGCAATGAGTTGATCTCCAGTGTTGGATCATCATTGACCGAGGTTATGATATTGCGCAGTGAAAAGTGGTCCATGTAGATCGGAGCCAGTTTCATCACGATGACCAGAGCAAAGATGATCAGGGAAATGATGGCTAGCCAGCCAAAAAACGACATGCCTTTCTGAGATTGGCGCATGATAACCTCGTTACGTCCGTTGTTGGTATTCTGAAAACCCTGCCCCAAACCAGGCCAGGGTGGTATCCATAGCTCAGTTAATTCTCGATACCGTCGAGAAACTGGGCAAATTACTCAGTTTGGGCGACGGCCAGTGCATCCACACGACAAAAGCCTTACCGACAATATAGTTGTCAGGCACCATACCCCACAAGGGTTCAGGAATATCCGGAGAGCTCCAGTAACGGCTATCGTTGGAGTTGTCGCGGTTATCCCCAACCATGAAATAGTGCCCTTCAGGCACCCTCCATTCCTGCTTGTCCGCAGCCGGTGACAACTGCTTGAGGCGAATCCGGTGATCCTGGTCGCCCAGATATTCCTCACGTATCTCAACCTGAGCCGCAGCGCGCAACGGATGCCCCAGTGGGATCTCGTCATCCGACCGGCGCTCGATCATTGACTGTTCGATACGCTCACCGTTGATATAGAACTGTTTGTCAGCATAGACCACATGATCCCCTGGCATGCCGATTACCCGCTTAATATAGTTGATTCGCGGATTATTGGGATATCGGAACACCATCACTTCACCGCGCTGGGGGTCATCGACAGAAATGATCTTGGTATTCAATACCGGCAGGCGAATGCCATAGGCGAACTTATTGACCAGGATAAAATCGCCCACTTCCAGTGTAGGTTTCATTGATCCGGAGGGAATCTGAAAGGGCTCCACCAGAAAGGAGCGCAAAACCAGAACAATGGCCAGCACCGGAAAGAATGATTTAGCATATTCGATGGCCAGCGGCTCTTTGACCAGGCGCTCGCGAGTTCGCGGATCTACTGTATCCACGGATTGTTCATAACGCTCAACCGCTTTGGCGCGGCGGCGCGCCAACCAGAGACGATCGAGCAACGCCAAAGCGCCAGTGATGGCGACTGCCAGTACCAGAATCAGGGGAAAATCAATGTGCATGACCGGACTTTGCCTTCCTAGTTATCAACCTTGAGTACGGCGAGGAAGGCTTCCTGGGGAATCTCGACACTCCCCACCTGCTTCATGCGCTTCTTGCCCGCTTTCTGTTTTTCCAGCAGTTTTTTCTTCCGACTGGCATCACCGCCGTAACATTTTGCCGTTACGTTCTTGCGCAGCGCCTTGACCGTGGAGCGCGCGACAACCTGACCTCCAATGGCAGCCTGAATAGCGACATCAAACATTTGCCGCGGAATCAGCTCTTTCATTTTCTCGACCAGTTGCCGGCCTTTGCCGGCTGCATTGTCTCGATGCACAATCAGCGCCAGAGCGTCCACTTTCTCGCTGTTGATGAGTACGTCCAGCCGCACCAGCTTGGCCATCTGGAAGCGATCAAAACTGTAATCCAGCGAGGCATAACCCCGACTGACTGATTTCAGCCGATCAAAAAAATCCAGCACTACTTCATTCATCGGCAGGTCATAGATAACCTGAACCTGACTGCCCAGAAAAACCATGTCGCGCTGCACGCCACGTTTTTCCACACACAGGGTAATCACGCTGCCAAGATGATCCTGTGGCACCAGAATATTGGCCTGCACGATGGGCTCGCGCATCTCTTCGATCATGGAGGGGTCAGGCAGGTACGAAGGGTTATCCACATAAATGACTTCGCCATCTTTCTTTACCACCTCAAACACCACTGTTGGCGCCGTAGTGATCAGATCCAGATCGTATTCACGCTCGAGCCGCTCCTGAATGATTTCCATGTGCAACATGCCCAGGAAACCAATACGGAAGCCAAAGCCCAGCGCATCCGAACTTTCCGGCTCGAACTGCAACGCCGCGTCATTCAGCGTCAACTTTTGCAGGGCTTCACGAAAGTCTTCAAAGTCATCCGAACTGACCGGGAAAAGACCGGCATAGACTTGCGGCTTGACCCGCTGAAAACCCGGCAAGGGATCGACATCGGGCGTCGCAGCCAGCGTCAGAGTGTCGCCCACCGGTGCACCATGAATATCCTTGATACCGGCGATAATAAAGCCGACTTCACCAGCTTTCAGGTCAACCGTGGAAGTGTGCTTGGGGTTGAAAACGCCGACGCTGTCCACCTGGTGTTGTTTGCCGGTTGACTTGACCAACACCTTGTCACCTTTCTTGATGCGACCCTGACGGATGCGAACCAGCGACACGACACCGAGATAGTTGTCAAACCAGGAATCGATGATCAACGCCTGCAACGGCGCTTCAATATCGCCAGTCGGCGGAGGAATAACTGCAACCAGCCGCTCCAGCACATCTTCAACACCGAGCCCACTCTTGGCACTGCACTCGACAGCGTCGGTGGCGTCAATCCCGATAACACTTTCAATTTCGCCCTTTACCCGTTCCGGATCGGCCTGCGGCAGGTCAATCTTGTTCAGCACCGGCATGACTTCGAGGCCTTGCTCAATAGCGGTGTAGCAGTTGGCAACCGATTGCGCTTCTACTCCCTGCGCGGCATCCACCACCAGCAGAGCGCCCTCGCAAGCCGACAGCGAGCGGCTGACTTCATAATGAAAATCAACGTGACCGGGCGTATCGATAAAGTTGAGCTGGTAGGTTTTGCCATCTTTGGCCGGATAGTACAGGGTAACGCTGTGCGCCTTGATGGTAATGCCACGCTCGCGTTCCAGATCCATGGAATCCAGGACCTGCTCAGCCATCTCCCGCTCAGTCAGGCCACCACAGACCTGAATAAAACGATCTGCCAGGGTCGATTTACCGTGGTCAATGTGGGCGATAATGGAGAAATTACGAATAAGGCTCAGGTCACTCACAGCAGTCTTTTCCAGAGATGAGTCGCCGGATGGGCAGACCGCCGCAAGCCACGGAGGCGCGACTGGCACAGCCAGCAGGCAAGAACACGGGGAATTGCCCCGAAAACAGCCCGCGAGTGTACCTGATCTGACGAATGGGTGCCATGGCACCCACCAGCAAAAGCCCGGTACTTTTGCTGGTGGGGACGTTCTCAGTCAGCCAGACGGAAGGTGATGTAACTGGCCCGGCCCTGGCGAATCACCCGCATGGAGACAGAGCGATTGCTCGGCAGCTCCCGGGTCACCGTTTCGAAGGTTTCGATCGAGTCAATCAGCTTGTTGTTCAGGTTGGTGATGATATCACCGTTGCGCAGCCCCACCATGGCACCGGCGCCCGGACGGACCTGACGCACGACCACCCCGGCACGCACATCCAGGTTACGTTTTTGCTCGTCTGTCAGCTCGGCAACACTGATACCCAGGCGATTATCTTCAGCTTCCTGGCTTTGCGGTGCGCTGGCTGGTGCCGCAGCCGCACCGTCTTCCGGCAGTGCGCCCACTTCAAGTGTGATGGTGCGTCGGCGTTTTTCGCGCATGACCACCAAACTGGCTTCAGTCCCCGGGCGAAGACGCCCGACGGCATGCGGTAGATCCGATGACATGTCGATGTCTTCACCATTGAAGCTGAGAATCACGTCACCCACTTGCAGCCCGCCCGTGTCTGCAGGGCCGTCCGGCATGATCTGCGCAATCAGTGCGCCCGCCGGGCGTGGCAGACCGAAGGATTCGGCCAGATCCTTGTTGACCTCCTGAATCACCACGCCAAGCCAGCCACGCTGCACACTCCCCTGATCCTTGATCTGCGCGACGACATCCATGGCAACATCTATCGGAATGGCGAAGGATAGACCCATGAACCCCCCGGAACGGGTAAAGATCTGAGAATTGATACCAACCACTTCACCATCCAGATTGAACAACGGGCCACCGGAATTGCCAGGATTGATCGCGACATCGGTCTGGATGAAGGGCACATAATTTTCGTTCGGCAGACTGCGTCCCTTGGCGCTGACAACACCGGCAGTTACCGAATAGTCAAAGCCGAACGGAGAACCAATCGCCAACACCCACTCACCGGGCTTGAGATCGGCTGACTTGCCAATTCGCACCACCGGGAGATCATCATCAGTCTCGATTTTCAACAGTGCCAGATCCGAGCGTGGGTCAGCACCCACCAACTCAGCGGTCAACTCTCGCCGATCATCCAGTCGCACAAAGATTTCATCAGCATCAGCCACTACGTGATTATTGGTCAACACGTAACCATCTTTCGAGATAATAAAGCCCGAACCCAGTGACTGCGGTGCCTGACGCTGGCGCGGAGCACGCTCCTGCGGAATGCCACGCTCAAAGAACTCACGAAAGATCGGCGGCAACCCCTCCATGTCCGGCATGCCGGGAAGTCCGTTGACAGCCTGCGGCGCCGTCTGACGGGTACTGATATTAACCACCGCCGGGGAGGCATCTTCAACCAGATCGGTAAAATCCGGCAAATTGGCCCGCGCCAGCACGGCACTCTGCCAACTCAGCAGTAACAGCGTGACAGTCACAGTCAACCAGCGTTGCACAGACATCATCCCCCACTCCTTTTCAATCACGACAAGAATTCAATTCGACAGTTTGCGGGCCATCAGGCAGCGGCCCAGTCAGCACCAGCGGCTGCAACAACGCCTTGCTTCCCCGCCGCCCGGCCCAGGCCCGCGCAACAGCGAAACCGGCAATCAGACCCGAGAAGGCACCCAGGATAACCAGCGGCTCACCCAACCCGGCCTCTTGCAACAGCAACCCGGCAGCAAACATCAACACCAGCGGCAGCAGATACATCAACAACGAGCTCATGACCACGGCCTGTTCCGGCACACCGATAGTGACCTGATCGCCCACTTGCAAGGATCGGTCGGTGCTCACCCGAATAAACCCCAAGCGATTGCCAATGCCGACCTTCTGCAACAGGGCCGACCCACAACCCGCGCGGGCCTGGCAGCTACCACAGGTACTCTGGCGCATCGTCTCGACCCAGACCGCATCCGCCTCGACACTCAGCACCCTACCCCGTTCCTCAATCACGGCATCCCACCTTCCAGAGCATTGGCTATTCGTTCCGCCGCTGCCGCCGGCAACTCACCCACTACGGTAGCCAGATAATCATTCTGAGGAGTTTGCACGGTACGGCTGACGGCAACAGTTGGGCCAAGCTGGGCTCTGAGATCATCAGCCTGATCCTGTTGCAACAGAGGCTCGATAAAGATGCTGAAACGAGCAAGCCCATCCGTGTAGACCTGAGTCAACAAGCCATTGTCATCACCCGGGCTGGCATGTTCATAAGCCAGAGTGAACCCGGGTGGCAGCCAGCCTGCCGACACAGCCACAGGCTGCTCGGGGGCGTGAGCCCGGGTTTCCAGAAGTGGCAGACAGGTGCTGCCAGGCTCCAGGGCAGACGGATCGAGTGGCGAGTAATCCAGCGTAGTGAACTGGAATCGCTCCATCAAGGTGTCGCGCTCATTGATCAACAGGGATTTGAGCAATAAACCGGTTTCACTATCCAGATACAGTTCATAGGCATAGCGGAAAGCATCACGGGGCTGCAACGAAACAACCACCGCCGGACGAGCTGCCACCCGAGTCTGCCCCAGAACCTGCAACACATACCAATTGTGCAGTAGCGCAGTCTGTTCGTTCACCCGGCTGCCAGTACCGATACTACTCGCCACCTCCAGTGAGCTGGCGCATACCAGCATGCCGTTCTGCCGCAGCCATTCATGCGCTGGGCCATCGGTGCGCACCATGCGCTCGACGACGCCCTGATCAGTTACCTGACGCCAGATATGATGAGTCGTGAAATGTCCCGCGCGCTCATAGACAAAGGAACCCTGATAGCCATGCTGCTGGCTGGCAGAGGTCATCCGCTGCAGCCAGTCGCGCGCTTCTTCAGCCAGCGCCAGTGGCGCCACCAGCAACAAAACCAGCAGACCACCACTACAACGGCGCACAAATGACGGCATCAGCGACCTTCCAGGCTGGCAGCCCGGGCGTAGGGCAACACGTGGGGCATATTGAAACCAGCGCCGTGCTCGGCGTGTTGCCGCAGATAACTACCAATACGCTGCTCATGCCAGGCAGTCGGGGATTGTACCTGAGGCTGATCCATCTGGCCCTGCGTGGGGCGAGGGAAACCGGTCAACATGGCGCTGCCGCCCACACCGGAAACCGGAGCCGGTGACCATTCTTGCGCAGCATCACCAACATCCGCCAGCGGCGTTGTGGTGTCGACGGAAGAATCGAGGGTTGTCATGCGCACCCCGACCAGCACCGCCAGAGTCACAGAAGCCGCTACAGCAGCTCGTCCCAGACCTGACGCCATCCAGCGACGGGCAGAAGACGGGCGACTCACAACAGGTTCATCGGCGAGCGCGGCAGCGATACCAGCCGACAGATCCACTCGAGGCTGGCAAGCCTCTGCATGCAGGGCCGCACGCGCCAGTTGATACCGTCGCCAGCGTTCACGCAATGCGGAATCCTGCTCGGTGGCCTGAAGAAAACGGCGCAACTCCAGTTCATCAGCTTCACCATCCATTACGGCGGACAATGATTCCTGCATGGTTTCGCTCTTCATCGCTATACCTCTGCTATGCCCTTGGGGCCTCTGCTGCTGGTGCTTGCAACCTGCTCATGTTTCCATCAAGGGTTGCAACGCCTTGTCTATTGCCTCACGTGCCCTGAAGATACGTGACCTGACGGTGCCCACCGGGCAACCCATGACACTGGCAATGTCTTCATAACTCAAACCTTCGAATTCACGCAAGGTCAACGCGGTACGCAAATCATCCGGCAGTTGTTGCAGGGTACGATTGACCACCTGCTCAATTTCATCACGCAACAGCTCACGTTCCGGGGAGTGCAAGTCCTTCAACGCACTGTCACCCTCATGATATTCCGCTTCATCCGCGGCAATATCCGAATCTGGCGGCCGCCGCCCGCGGGCGACCAGATAATTCTTGGCTGTATTGATCGCAATCCGGTACAGCCAGGTGTAAAAAGCGCTATCGCCACGAAAATTGGGTAGCGCACGATACGCCTTGATAAATGCTTCCTGAGCCACATCCTGTGCCTCATGGCTGTCATGCACAAAGCGCGTCACCAGTGCCAGGATCTTGTGCTGATATTTCAGTACAAGGAGGTCAAAGGCGCGCTTGTCACCACGCTGGACCCGCTCGACCAGCTGCTGGTCGTCCTGGGCATTCATCGCGGCAAAACCTCAACAACGTGGGCCGACTGTAATCGCACCAACATCCTGCTGTGATAGACCCACAATCTAGACAAAAGTTCTCCCCTTGCGCTGGTTCCTTTATGGGAGCGCGTAACGCTCTGAAAGTTCCACGGACCAGCATTCGATTCAATGACTCCGGATCGGCGTCAGCCTGCGCAAAAATATCCGCAAAGCCGACTCCGGCAGCAAATGATAACAACTCACACGCCGATAAAGCAGCCTCAGCATACCCCGACGACAAACTTTTCAGGCAGCAAGGCAACCCTTTCCGTCATCTTTGGCGACCACTGAAAGATAGTACGCGCGCCCAGTGGTCAGATATACTCGCGCAATCTGACGACAACAAGCGAATACGGAACGGGCAGCCAACTCCATTATGACAATGCGCCATGAGTATGATGTTCTGGTAATTGGCAGCGGAGCCGCCGGTTTGACCCTGGCGCTGGAGCTGGCCGACAGTTTGCGAGTGGCGGTTCTGAGCAAGGGCAAACTGTCAGAAGGCTCGACATACTGGGCTCAAGGCGGCGTCGCTGCGGTGCTGGACGACAACGACACCGTGGATGCGCACGTCCAGGACACCCTGGACGCCGGTGGCGGCTTGTGCCATGAAAAAGCCGTGCGCCAGATTGTCGGTGACAGCAAGGCAGCCATAGGCTGGTTGATTGATCAGGGGGTGCCTTTCACCCGTGATCGTCTTGCCGATGGCAGCGAAAGTGAAGATTTTCACCTGACGCGCGAAGGCGGACACAGCCACCGACGTATCATTCACGCCGCCGATGCCACCGGCGCTGCCATCTTCAACACGCTGTTCGCCAAAGCAGTCGCCCATCCGGGCATCGACCTGCTGGAAGACCGGGTGGCCGTTGACCTGATTACCAGCAGCAAGCTTGGCCTCAACGGCCAGCGCTGCCTGGGTGCCTATATCCTGAACCGCCAGAGCGGGCATGTGGAAACCTTTGCCGCACGCTTTACCGTGCTGGCTACCGGTGGCGCCAGCAAAGTGTATCTGTACACCAGCAATCCGGACAGCGCCTCTGGCGACGGAATTGCCATGGCCTGGCGCGCCGGTTGCCGGGTGGCCAATATGGAATTCAACCAGTTCCACCCCACCTGTCTCTATCACCCCAAAGCAAAAAGCTTTCTGGTTACCGAAGCGCTGCGTGGTGAAGGCGCATTGCTCAAATTACCCAATGGCCAGCGCTTCATGCCACGCTTTGACTCTCGCGCCGAGCTGGCACCGCGCGATATTGTCGCCCGCGCCATTGACCATGAAATGAAACGCCTGGGCCTGGACTGCGTATACCTCGATATCAGCCACAAACCGGCCGAGTTCATTCGTCAGCATTTTCCGACCGTGTACGAGCGCTGTCTGAGCTTTGGTATCGACATTACCCGTGAACCCATTCCGGTTGTCCCGGCAGCGCACTATACCTGTGGCGGTGTTGTGGTCGATAGTGCCGGACATACCGATGTAGCCGGCCTGTATGCGATCGGGGAAACCAGTTTCACCGGTTTGCACGGTGCCAATCGCATGGCCAGCAATTCTTTGCTCGAGTGCATTGTTTACGGCCGCAGCGCCAGCCGCGACATTAGCGACAAGGTCGGCTCAGTGACGATGCCCGAGCAATTACCCCAATGGGACGAAAGCCAGGTCACCGACTCGGACGAAGACGTCATCATTTCGCACAACTGGGATGAGCTGCGGCGCTTCATGTGGGACTACGTAGGCATCGTGCGCACCAATAAACGGCTGCAGCGGGCCAAGCACCGGGTTGATCTGTTATTGGGAGAGATTCACGAGTTCTACAGCAACTACCGGGTGACCCGCGACTTGCTTGAACTGCGCAACCTGGCCCTGGTGGCGGACCTGATCATCTGCTCGGCCATGCAGCGCCGGGAAAGCCGGGGCCTGCACTACACGCTGGATCATCCTGATCTGCTGCCTTTGGCCGAAGATACTATTCTGCGGCCACCCAACGCTGACGACTGAAACGCAAGCGAAGACGCAGTCGACGCAGTGCATCTTCCGAAGCGGCGTCAGCAGGCAGAACCACACTCAGCGACCACCAGCGGCCCGGTTCACGCAGGCGCACCACGGTCAGCAGTGCACTGACAAAGGTATCGCCCAGCAAGTTGGCGCTGGTTTCACTGCCATCGCGACGCAAAACGTGCCAGCCCTGGCTGTCAAAACGCAGGCCCGTGACCGAGTGGGCATGTCGCAGACTGACCTGTCGCGGCCACAGCCAGCGACAAATGCCCAGCAAGACGAGCATGCCGAGCATGGCAGTCGCCAGCGGCAGATTGCTGCGATACAGCGCCAGGCACCCCAGCAAGGTGGCCAGCAACAGCAAGGCACCCAACCAGCGCGAGGGCTGGCGTTGTAACAGCAGTGGTTCAGTCGGGTTGGACACGATCGAGTATTATCCTGACAATGCGTTTGAGATCTGGATCTTCCGGCTCGGACCTTTGCATGAACCAGCCAAACATGTCCTGATCCTCACACTCCAACAGTTGACGGTAACGGGCCTGATCCTCTTTAGCCAG
Source organism: Halopseudomonas salegens (assembly GCF_900105655.1). Classification (NCBI taxonomy): domain Bacteria; kingdom Pseudomonadati; phylum Pseudomonadota; class Gammaproteobacteria; order Pseudomonadales; family Pseudomonadaceae; genus Halopseudomonas; species Halopseudomonas salegens. The sequence goes on along the minus strand of NZ_LT629787.1, from coordinate 696,673 downwards.
GGCTGAATAAGCTTCTTGCAGGAAAGGCACCAGCAAGACATCCAGCTCAAGCATGCCGCGCCGGCTGTGCCAAAACAATCGCTTCAGTTCAATATCATCAGCCGACATCTAATTCTCCGCCCAGGGTTGAAACCGCAGTATTTGCACTCAAATACTAGTATAACCGTAACCAATGCCTCTGCGGAGTCGGTCACCGTACATCCTGTAACCACCCATAACGAGCCAGCTTCACCATGAGCGACGAGATTGAAAACAGCCCCGCCCTGCACAGCCGCCTGACCTGCACTGATGAGCTTGCCCTGCCGGCCACCGCTGTCAGCCTGCTTGCCCGTGAAGCCGTGTTACAGGTAAAAGGCCCGGACAGCGAACGCTTCATGCAAGGCCAATTGACCTGCGACGTCAAACAACTGCCCGCCCGATTGAGCACCCTTGGTGCTCGCTGCAACCCCAAAGGCCGCATGCAATCCAGCTTCCGCCTGCTCCACGATAGCGCCGATGGCTATCTGCTCAGCCTGGACAAGGCGCTGGTTCCGGCGCAACTGGCCGACCTGAACAAGTATGCCGCTTTTTTCAAGGCCGAGATCAATGATGTCAGTGCTGACTGGTTACGCCTGGCTCTTTGGGGTGACCAGATCACGCCAGCACTGGCAGCGCTGAACCTTGCCTGGCCAGAGGCCGACAATGAGATCAGCCGCCAGTCTGGCGGGTTGGTCATTCGACTGGCGGCAGCGGCTGCCGAGCTCTGGTTGCCCCGCGATCACGCCGCAGATCAAATCAACTGCCTGCTCGAGCACGCCGAACCTGCCCACCTGAACCAGTGGTTGCTGTACCAGGTACGCGCCGGTGTGGGCTGGGTCAGCGGGCCGACATTTGAACACTTCATCCCGCAAATGCTCAACCTTCAGGCCCTGGGTGGAGTCAGTTTCAAAAAGGGCTGTTATACCGGCCAGGAAATCGTTGCCCGCATGCAGTATCTGGGCAAGCTCAAACGGCGCATGTTCCGGCTTTTACTGACCGGAACGCATTGCCCGCCCCCTGCAGCCGAGATTGTCGATCGTAGTTCAGGGCGCAGCGTTGGCGAGGTGGTTATGGCTGCACGCAGTGAGAAAATGGTGGAAATACTGGCAGTAGTGCAAACAGATGCGGCACAATCAGGGGAATTGAGTCTGGCTGATTGCGACGGGCCACTGCTGACCCTGGCTGATCTGCCGTACAAACTGGAAAGTGAAGCCCGCCCGGCCTGAACCGGCGGCACAAGGGAGCATCCATGACTGACCTGGCCCAACGCGTGCAAGATGAGCTGCTGGAACTGTTGAAAAAGGACCAACTGGTTCTACCCACTCTGCCGGAAGTGGCTCTGCGTGTGCGTGAGGCAGCAGAAGACCCTGATGTCAGCATTCCCCACCTGGTCAAGGAAATCAGTACCGACGCAGCCTTGAGCGCGCGCCTGATCAAGGTGGTCAACAGCCCCCTGCTCCGGACCCGCAACGAGATCACTGATCTGAGTATGGCGGTCAGCCGGCTCGGTATCACCTACACCGCCAACCTGGCCACAGGCTTGGCCATGCAACAGATGTTTCAGGCCACGTCTGAATTGATTGACCAGAAAATGCGTGCGGTCTGGAATCGCAGCATCGAAGTTGCCGGAATCAGCCATGTGCTGTGTCGCCATTACACCAAGCTAAAACCTGACCAGGCAACCCTCGCCGGCCTGGTACACCAGATCGGCGTGCTGCCGATTCTCAGCTATGCCGAAGAACACGACGAGCTGCTCGCCGACCCACAGACCCTGGACAGCATCATTGACAGCATCCACGCCACTATTGGCGACCGGATTCTCGAAGCCTGGGACTTCCCTGCGCCGCTGCGCCACATTCCCACCCTGCACCTGGATTTCTATCGCAGCGCACCCGAGATTGATTACGCTGATATCGTACAGGTTGCCCTGCTGCAAAGCCTGTCAGGCAGCGACCACCCGCTGGCCAGCATGGACTGGAGCGAGGTTCCGGCCTTTGCCAAACTGGGTCTGGAAACCGACCAGGAAGAAGAGGACGAGGATTTGTCCGCCGAGATGGAAGCAGCGATGAAGCTGCTTGGCTGAACGTGAATGACAGAAACACACCCAGCATTGCCCTTCATTATTGGTCTCACTGGCGGCATTGGTAGCGGCAAAAGTGCAGCGGCTGACCGTTTTGCCCAAGCGCACGGAATCCATGTCGTCGATGCCGATCACAAATCCCGTGTTGTCGTAGAGCCCGGTCGACCGGCATTGCACCGAATTGTCGATCGCTTTGGTCAACATGTTCTGGACAACTCAGGTGCGTTGAATCGTGCAGAGTTACGTCGCCTCGTCTTTGCAGACCCGGCGGAGCGTAAATGGCTTGAGCAGCTCCTGCACCCGCTGATCAGAGATGAGATTGCAGCCGATCTGGCTGCCAGCAAGTCAGCCTATGCATTGCTGGTATCTCCTTTGTTGGTGGAGTCGACGCAACGCAATCTGGTCCGACGAATTCTGGTTATTGATGCCCCGGAGGCCATTCAGATCAGTCGCACGATGCAGCGCGACCAAGTGCCGGAAGCCCAGGTCAAGGCCATCATGCAGGCTCAGGCAGAACGAGAGGAGCGCCTGCGCCATGCGCATGACGTCATCGTGAACGACCGTGACCTTGCTGCCCTGCATGCACAGGTGGATACACTGCACAGGCATTACCTTACCCTCGCACAAGGAGCCAGCACATGACCCTGACGGTCGAATGCCCTACCTGCAAGGCGCCAGTGAGCTGGGATACCAACTTTCCGGACCGGCCTTTCTGTTCGCCTCGCTGCCGCCTGATCGATCTGGGCGCCTGGGCCGCGGAGGAGCACGTCATCAACGGCACTGACGACCAGGAAGACGAGCTTTTCTCCGAGGACTTCCCGAAACAATGAGTCGCGCTCAGCGCATCCATGTCGTGGCGGCGGTAATCCGCAACCATCAACAGCAGATCCTGCTCGCCCGCAGACCCGAACATGCACATCAGGGTGGCCTCTGGGAATTCCCCGGCGGCAAGCTGGAGCAGGGTGAATCACCCTATGCCGGTCTGTGCCGTGAGCTGCATGAAGAACTGGGCATTCAGGTGTCACAAGCACGCCCGTTGCTGGACATTAGCCACGACTACCCGGACAAGCAGATACGTCTGGATGTCTGGTTGGTTGAAGCTTTCAGCGGGGAACCCCATGGTGCCGAAGGACAACCCGTGCGCTGGGTCAACCAACAGGAATTGGCGCAATATCCACTGCCTGCGGCCAATGTGCCTATCGTCAACGCCGCCCGTTTACCCGAGTGTTACCTGATCACCCCGGATCTGCACAGTATTGTCGATCTTGTCCCTGCTATCGAACGGGCAATTGATAGCGGGCAGCGCCTGATCCAGATTCGTCAGACCCAATGGTCAGAGCAGACATACCGGCAAGCCAGCGAGCAGCTGGTCGCCCGTTTTGGCGATCAGGTTACTTTCATGCTCAAGGGCCCGCAGCCATTGTCATTGCCCGGGTGTGGATGGCATCTGACCGCCCGCCAGCTGACACACATGGCCGCAAACCCCGAATCAGGTACTGCCCTGCTTGCACGCTGTGAAGGGCCAATTGCCGCATCCTGCCATAATGCCGAGGAACTTGGCATGGCGGAACAACTGGGACTGGACTTTGCAACCCTTTCACCGCTACTGCCAACCGCCTCACATGCACAAGCCACGCCCATTGGATGGACCGCTGCGGCCGAGCTGCTCAAGGGCGTCAATATGCCTGTCTACTTGCTGGGCGGTCTGAAACCTGCTGACTGCTCCCTGGCTTTCCAGCACGGCGCCCAGGGAATAGCTGCAATTCGCGGACTCTGGCCATCGGCCAATTGAAAGATAGCCCCATGGGCTATCACCGGCTCAGTGCCGAGCCAGCCATTCCAGGTCCTCAGGACGGGTTACCTTGATGTTGTCGGCACGCCCTTCGACCAAGCGCGGCCGCTTACCTGCCCACTCGATGGCTGATGCTTCGTCAGTGATACTGACACCAGCCGCCAGCGCAGAACTCAAGGCCTGCTGCAGGTCCCCCAGACGGAACATCTGCGGTGTGTAAGCTTGCCAGAAGCGGCTGCGATCAGGGGTACTCTGCACTCGGCCATCGGTACCAACCTGCTTGAGGGTATCACGCACAGGTACTGCCAACAGACCACCAACCGGATCAGCGGCCAGGTGCTGCAGCAGCTTGTCGAGATCAGAACGGAGCAAATTGGGTCTGGCGGCGTCATGCACCAATACCCAATCGTTAGCCCGGGCACCTTGCTGTTGCAAGGCCTGCAAGCCATTAAGCACTGAATCTGCCCGTTCACGGCCCCCCCTGCAGCGCTGGATGCGGCCATCAGCGGCACAAGGAAGCTGTTCCCACCAGGCATCCTGGTCAGCCAGACAAACCATCAGCCCACATAAATCGGGATGGCCGAGGAAACAGTCCAGCGTGTGCTCGATCAACGCCCTGCCCTTCAGTGGCAGATATTGCTTGGGCCTGTCCGCCTGCATGCGCTGACCGATACCCGCTGCCGGAATAACGACCCAGAATGGTGTCGGCACCGTCATTCGCCACTCAGTTGAATCAGCACTTCGCCATCCTTGATCAGCCCCAACTCCTGTCGAGCTCGCTCCTCGATGGTTTCAAGCCCCTGTTTGAGCTCGATCACCTCGGCGGTGAGCGTACGATTTCGCTCTGCCAGCCGGCGGTTTTCGCGCTCCTGCTCCTGAATCTGCTGCTTCAGTTGAGCAACATGCCCCAGACTGCCCTCGCCGACCCACAGGCGATATTGCAGGCCAAGCAGGAGGGCGAGAGTAATGATCCAGAGCCATTTCATGTGGAGGCCTGATTAGCCACGGAATTCAGCACGACCCTTGTACGGCGCCTTGCCCGCCAGTTGCTCTTCAATACGCAGCAGCTGGTTGTACTTGGACACGCGATCCGAGCGGCACAGGGAGCCGGTCTTGATCTGACCGGCAGCGGTGCCGACGGCAAGATCAGCAATGGTGCTGTCTTCGGTTTCGCCGGAGCGGTGCGAGATAACGGCGGTGAAGCCGGCGGCCTTGGCCATCTGGATGGCTTCCAGGGTTTCGGTCAGGGAACCGATCTGGTTGAATTTGATCAGGATCGAGTTGCCGATCTTCTCGTCGATGCCGCGCTTGAGGATTTTGGTGTTGGTTACAAACAGATCGTCACCCACCAGCTGCACCTTGTCGCCGATCTTGTCGGTCAGTACTTTCCAGCCGGCCCAGTCGGACTCATCCATACCATCTTCAATCGAGATGATCGGATAGCGCTCACTCAGGCCCGCCAGGTAGTCGGCAAAACCGGCAGCATCGAATACCTGACCTTCACCAGCCAGATCGTATTTGCCATCCTTGTAGAACTCGCTGGAAGCGCAATCGAGTGCCAGGGTCACGTCATCACCCAGGGTATAGCCGGCATTGGCAACGGCTTCGGCAATGGCAGCCAGAGCATCTTCATTGGACGCCAGGTTGGGAGCAAAACCACCCTCATCACCGACGGCGGTGCTCAGGCCACGGGCCTTGAGCACGGCTTTCAGGTGATGGAAGATTTCCGCCCCCATGCGCAGGGCGTCGGCAAAGGTCTTGGCGCCAACCGGCTGCACCATGAACTCCTGAATGTCGACGTTATTGTCAGCATGCTCGCCACCGTTGATGATGTTCATCATGGGGACCGGCATGGAGTACACACCCGGGGTGCCGTTCAGCTCGGCGATGTGTGCATACAGCGGCACGCCTTTGGCCTGGGCGGCAGCCTTGGCGGCGGCCAGAGAGACGGCAAGAATAGCGTTGGCGCCCAGCTTGGCCTTGTTTTCGGTGGCGTCCAGCTCGATCATCGCCTGGTCCAGGCCACGCTGATCAGTCGCATCGCGACCCACCAGCAACTCACGGATCGGGCCATTGATATTGGCGACTGCCTTGAGCACGCCCTTGCCCATATAGCGGCTCTTGTCACCATCACGCAGCTCAAGGGCTTCACGCGAGCCTGTAGAGGCACCGGAGGGAGCGCAGGCGCTGCCAAGAATATTGCCTTCGACAATCACGTCAGCTTCAACAGTGGGGTTGCCGCGCGAGTCGAGAACTTCGCGGCCCTTGATATCAATAATCTTTGCCATGGTTGCTGCTTGCTCCATTCAATAACGGTCAGTCGAATTCAGGATAGGGGTGTCAGGCGGTTTCCAGCGTAGGGAAACCCTTGACCAGATCGTCCAGCGTTTTCAGCTGGGTCAGGAAGGGTTCCAGCTTGTCCAGCCGCAGGGCACAAGGACCATCACACTTGGCGTTGTCCGGGTCGGGGTGCGCTTCGAGGAACAGGCCGGCCAGGTTCTGGCTGATGCCGGCCTTGGCCAGATCCGTCACCTGGGCGCGACGTCCACCGGCGGAATCGGCACGCCCGCCGGGCATTTGCAGGGCATGGGTCACATCGAAGAACACCGGATGGCCCATCTGCTTCATGATGCCGAAGCCGAGCATATCCACCACCAGGTTGTTGTAGCCAAAACTGGTTCCACGCTCACACAGGATCAAGCGGTCATTGCCGGCGTCTTCACACTTGCGCAGGATATGCTGCATTTCCTGCGGGGCCAGGAACTGGGCTTTCTTGATATTGATCACCGCACCGGTTTTGGCCATTGCCACCACCAGGTCGGTCTGCCGCGACAGAAACGCCGGCAGCTGAATAATGTCACAGACCTCGGCTACCGGGGCAGCTTGATGCGGTTCGTGGACATCGGTAATTACCGGCACACCGAAGGTCTGCTTGATCTCTTCAAAGATCTTCAACCCTTCATCCAGCCCGGGGCCACGATAGGAACTGATCGACGAGCGATTGGCCTTGTCGAAGCTCGCCTTGAATACATAGGGCATGCCCAGCCTGGCGGTAACGTCGACATAGGTCTCGCAAATGCGCAAAGCCATATCTCGCGATTCCAGCACATTCATGCCACCGAACAGCACCATTGGCCGATCGTTGGCGATTTCAATATTGCCGACTTGGACGGTCTTCTGTTGCATGCGTTGACCTCAATTGGGCTTATTGTGCTGGGCCAACGCCGCATTGACGAAACCACTGAACAACGGGTGACCATAACGCGGGGTCGAGGTGAATTCAGGGTGGAACTGACAGGCGACAAACCAGGGGTGGTCAGCCACTTCCACAACCTCCACCAGGGCACCATCCACCGAACGACCCGACACCTTGAGTCCGGCTGCCTGCAACTCGGGCAGCAGCACATTGTTGACTTCGTAGCGATGACGATGGCGCTCGACAATGACATCCTTTGCATAGCAATCATGGGCTTTGGAGCCCGGCTCCAGCGCACACTCTTGCCCCCCCAGGCGCATGGTGCCACCCAGGTCAGAGTCTTCACTACGTTGTTCTTTGGAGCCGGTTGCCGTCTGCCATTCAGTGATCAGACCAATCACCGGATGCCCACTGGTCTTGTCGAATTCGGTGGAGTTGGCATCCTCCCAGCCGAGCTGACTGCGAGCATACTCAATGACTGCCACCTGCATGCCAAGACAGATACCCAGATAGGGAATCCTGTTTTCACGGGCATAACGCACAGTGGCAATCTTGCCTTCCACGCCGCGCTGACCAAAGCCACCGGGGACCAGGATGGCATCGACGTCCTTGAGCAGTCCGGTGCCCTGATTTTCAATATCTTCCGAATCGATGTAGCGCAAATTGACCTTGGTGCGACTCTGGATACCGGCATGGCTGAGTGCTTCAATCAGCGATTTGTAGGCATCCAGCAGCTCCATATATTTGCCGACCATGGCGATGGTTACTTCATGCTCGGGGTTGAGTTTGGCATCGACGACCCGATCCCACTCACTCAGATCGGCCCCACCGCAATCCAGGCCGAAGCGCTCGATGACAAAATCATCCAGCCCTTGCGCATGCAAAACACCGGGGATCTTGTAGATGGTATCGACATCTTCCAGACCGATAACCGCGCGTTCTTCCACGTTGGTGAACAGCGCAATCTTGCGCCGTGACGACAGGTCAATCGGATGATCGGAGCGGCAGATGAGCACATCAGGCTGCAAGCCGATGGAGCGCAGCTCTTTCACCGAGTGCTGGGTCGGCTTGGTCTTGGTCTCGCCCGCCGTCGCAATGTAAGGCACCAGGGTCAGGTGCATCAGCATGGCACGCTTGGCGCCTACTTCCACACGCAACTGACGGATGGCTTCGAGGAAGGGCTGGGATTCGATATCACCCACGGTACCGCCGATTTCCACCAGGGCCACGTCGGCGTCGCCGGCACCCTTGATGATGCGACTCTTGATCTCATCGGTAATATGCGGGATGACCTGGATGGTTGCACCGAGATAATCACCCCGGCGCTCCTTGCGCAGCACATCTTCATACACCCGGCCGGTGGTGAAGTTGTTCGAGCGACTCATGGTCGAGCTGATAAAGCGCTCGTAGTGACCCAGGTCGAGGTCGGTTTCCGCGCCATCATGGGTGACAAACACCTCACCATGCTGGAAGGGACTCATGGTGCCGGGGTCGACGTTGATATAGGGGTCAAGCTTGAGCATGGTGACCTTGAGGCCCCGCGCTTCAAGGATCGCCGCCAGCGATGCCGAGGCGATGCCCTTGCCCAAAGAAGATACAACACCACCCGTGACGAAGATGTAGCGCGTCATGAAAAACCCGTGATTGAACTGTTAGGCGGCAGCGCCGCAGGGAATCGAAGGGAGGCTTGGGGATGGCTTCCCAAAGTCTCGTCAAGATGGGAAGTCAGGATACCAGAGGCCCGGGGTTTGCTCAATCCTCAAGGCAGCCAACCAGGGGTTCCCAGACAAGGGACCAGGCGCAATGCCGGATACGGTTGCAGTATTCGGCTGTGTGCCAACGGCCGCCAATACTGACCAATTGTCCGTCACAGTAAATCAGGGGGATCGCTGGCCGAAGCCAGGCGGGTAGCTGCGCCTCCTGCAACAATGCCTTGAGGCTTTTTTGCGGCCGGCCAGGCAACTGCACCAGTTCTCCACCCTGACGATAACGAAGCTGCCAGTCACCAGGCCATGGCAAAGAATCCCGGGCACTGGATTGATGCAACCGGCCATTGCCCGCCGCCAGCCGCATTTGCGCCTGATCCAGCAACGGCTCTGCTTCACCTGCCGGGATACCAGACGCTGGCAGCAACCATATACTTCCCCGGGATATCTCCAATCGGGCATCCGGCAGCTGCCAGTGAGGTTGACGGTCTTGCGCTGACAACAACTGGGCCTGCAATCCCTGCAAGTGGCGTTGATCCGGTAGCCGACAGCCATACTGCAGCAACCAGTACCGCAGCACATTGCGCTGGCGGGGTGGGGTCAAACGCTGAACACCCGCCAGATCCAGCGCAGCAAAGCTCCGTAACCAGGGATCAGTGGACACACTCCGAACCGCAGCTTCATCCTCCGCTGCCAGCTCATCCAGCAATTGATTGGCTTCAGCTGCATGGCCGGCCAGGCGCAACAGACTGCCAGGCGCTTGCGGCCATTTCCGGGTCAGCATTGGCAGCGCCTGGTGTCGCAACCAGCTACGGGCAAAACGCGGGTCACTGTTAGCGGGGTCTTCAACCCAGGTCAGATTGCGGGTGCGCAGCCAGTGCTGCAAGTCAGCCCGGCGATAGTTCAGCAATGGCCGAAACAGCTCTCCGCACCCCAGAGGACGACGCTGTGGCATACCGGCCAAGCCTCGCAGCCCGGTACCTCGCAGCAAACGCAAAGACAGGGTTTCTACCTGATCATCCTGATGCTGAGCCAACAGCATGACCTCGTCAGCGCCAAGCAGCCGGGCAAATACCTGATAACGGGCATCTCGTGCCGCCTGCTCGATATTGCTGTCAGCCGTCAGCGTTATCCGCTGACAGTGAAATGGAATGCCGCGCTCGGCACAAGCGCGGTTACAGACAGCCGCCCATTTATCAGCGTCAGCATGCAGGCCATGATGGATATGAATTGCCTTGAGCGGGGGCAGCTGTTCGCGCACGTCACCCAGCGCTTGCAGCAAAGCCATGGAATCGGCACCACCAGACAAGGCAAGCCATAGCGCCGGAGCTTGCCGCACCGGCCCGAGAGCCGCAAGCAGCGCCTCGGGACTGAAGGGCGGCATAGCCATGAATTACTTGATACCGAAGGCCATCAAGCGCTGGTAGCGGCTGTCGAGCAACTCGTCATCAGACTTGGCCTGCAGCTTGTCCAGTTCGGCCAGGAGTTGCTTCTTGATGGTATCGGCGGTTTTAACCGGATCTCGATGGGCACCACCAAGCGGCTCGGGAATCAGGTTATCAACCAGACCCAACTCCTTCAGACGTGGTGCAGTCATCCCCATGGCTTCAGCCGCATCGCTGGCCTTTTCTGACTTCTTCCACAGAATCGAGGCACAGCCTTCCGGTGATATCACCGAGTAGGTGGAGTATTGCAGCATCATCAAACGGTCGCAGACGCCAATTGCCAAGGCCCCGCCGGAGCCACCTTCACCAATCACGGTAGCGATTATCGGTGTTTTCAACCGCGACATGACTTGCAGATTCCACGCGATAGCTTCGCTCTGGCCACGCTCTTCGGCATCAATACCCGGATAAGCGCCAGGCGTATCGATAAAGGTCAGAATCGGGAGTTTGAAGCGCTGGGCCATTTCCATCAGTCGGCACGCCTTGCGATAACCTTCCGGCTTCGGCATGCCAAAGTTGCGACGGACTTTCTCTTTGACGTCGCGACCTTTCTGATGCCCGATCACCATCACCGGGCGCCCCTCGAGACGGGCCAGGCCACCAACAATGGCGGCATCGTCGGCAAAATGTCGATCGCCGTGCAGCTCTTCAAAGTCGGTGAATATATGTTTGACGTAATCCAGGGTGTAGGGGCGCTGCGGGTGGCGCGCAAGCTGGGCAATCTGCCAGCTGCTCAGGCTGCCGAAGATGTTCTCGGTCAGCGACTTGCTCTTTTCCTGCAGCTTGTTGATCTCTTCGCTGATATTGATCGAGTTGTCGCTACCGACCAAACGCAGCTCTTCAATCTTGGCCTGCAGATCGGCAATTGGCTGTTCAAATTCCAGGTATTTCTGGCTTCTGCTCATAAGCGTCCATTATCCACGTCTGCTGACGTCCTAAAAGTTGTTTTCCATAGCCTAACACAGCGCACCAGCGCTGTGAGCTGCACGCTACCCGCAACTGGCGGCAAGCGGTTATGAGCTGGCTTGTTAGCTTGCTGCTTCAAGCTCGCAATACCACAAGACTCCGCCTAGCGGTATTGCAAGGAGACGCAGTCTTTGCCCAGTTGGTCACGCAGATGTTGCACCAATTCATCTGCCGGTTCGACCCGCCACTCGTCGCCAAGGCGCAACTCGGCTGTAGCATCCGGGTGTTGCAGGTCAATACTTACCGCACAATTACCCTGATATTGCTTGAGCAGTCCCGCCATGTGTTGCAGACAATCCGGCCCGTGACGCACGCTGTCCAGCTTGATCCGCACACTGTCAAGCAGACTGGAACGCGCCTCCTCCAGGCTCATGACGCGCTTGGCCCGCATCCGCAGACCGCCGGAAAAGTCATCCACGGCCACTTCCCCTTCGACAACCAGCAAGGCATCTTTTTGCAGCAACGCCTGTGCAGCCTGGAATGCTTCGGCAAACAGAGAAGCTTCAATCCGTGCCGAACGGTCATCCAGAGTCACAAAACCAACCTTGTCCCCCCGCTTGTTCTTCATAACCCGAAGATCAAATACCAGGCCGGCAATGGTCTGGCTGTCGCGCGATGGTTTGAGGTCGAGAATGCGTTGCCGTGCAAAGCGGCGCACCTCCTGTTCATATTCGTCAATCGGATGGCCAGTCAGGTAAAGACCCAGCGTATCTTTCTCTCCGCGCAGACGATCCTTGAAATTCCACTCACGCACCTTGCGATAACTTTCATACACATCCCGTTCAGTAGACGGGCCCAGCAGGTCACCAAACAGGTCATCATGCCCGCTATCGGCACTTTTCGCGGTCTGCTCGGCAGATGCCATGGCCTCTTCCATCGCCGCCATCAGGGTCGCGCGGTTGCGGTCGATCTGTTCCAGATAGGCGTCCTGCTCGGTAGCAAAGAAAGGACCCAGCGAATCCAGTGCGCCACTGCGGATCAAGGCTTCCATCACCCGCTTGTTGATTCGCTTGAGGTCAACCCGGGCGCAAAAGTCGAACAGGTTCTCGTATGGTCCGCCGGCCTGACGGGTTTCCACGATCGTTTCCACCGGACCTTCCCCGACGCCCTTGATCGCGCCCAGGCCATAGACCACGTCACCCGCCTCATCAACGGTAAACTTGTACTCCGACACATTGACGTTCGGGGCCTTGATGCGCAGCTTCATGCTGCGACATTCCTCAATCAGCGTCACCACCTTGTCGGTGTTGTGCATATCTGCCGAGAGCACCGCAGCCATAAAGGGTGCCGGGTAATGCGCCTTGAGCCAGGCGGTCTGGTAGGAAACCAGGCCATAGGCCGCCGAGTGCGACTTGTTGAACCCGTAACCGGCAAACTTTTCCACCAGATCAAAGATATTACCTGCCAGCTCAGCGTCAATTCCATTATTCTCACAGCCATCCAGGAAAACCGCCCGTTGCTTGGCCATTTCCTCGGGCTTTTTCTTGCCCATGGCGCGGCGCAGCATGTCGGCACCACCCAGGGTGTAACCGGCCATGACCTGAGCAATCTGCATCACCTGTTCCTGATACAGGATGATGCCGTAAGTCGGCGCCAGTACAGGCTTGAGCCCGTCGTACTGATAGTTAGGGTGTGGGTAGGAAACGACTTCACGACCATGTTTGCGATTGATAAAGTCATCGACCATGCCTGACTGCAACGGGCCCGGACGAAACAGCGCGACCAGTGCGATCAGATCTTCCAGACAATCCGGCTTGAGCTTCTTGATCAGCTCCTTCATGCCGCGCGATTCCAGCTGGAAAACGGCAGTGGTTTCCGCTTTCTGCAGCATGCGATAGGTCGGCGCATCATCCAGCGGAATGAAGTCGATATTCAGCGGTGCTTCATCCTGCTCGGCCCGCGTCCGGTTGATGGTCTCCAGCGCCCACTTGATAATGGTCAGGGTACGCAGCCCGAGGAAGTCAAACTTGACCAGGCCTGCGGACTCGACATCATCCTTGTCAAACTGGGTCACCAGGCCGCCGCCCGACTCGTCACAATACAGCGGCGCGAAGTCAGTCAGCTTGGTCGGCGCAATCACCACCCCGCCGGCATGCTTGCCAACATTACGGGTAATGCCTTCCAGTTTCAGCGCCATGTCCCAGATTTCCTGCGCCTCCTCGTCAGCCGCGAGGAATTCACGCAGCGGCTCTTCCTGTTCGAAGGCCTTGGCCAGGGTCATGCCGACTTCGAACGGGATCATCTTCGACAGCTTGTCCGCCAGCCCGTAGGACTTGCCCTGCACCCGTGCCACATCACGGACAACCGCCTTGGCCGCCATGGTGCCGAAGGTAATGATCTGGGACACCGCATTACGGCCGTAAGTCTCAGCCACATAGTCGATCACCCGGTCACGGCCTTCCATGCAGAAGTCGACATCAAAGTCGGGCATCGATACCCGTTCCGGATTGAGGAAGCGCTCGAACAGCAGGTCGTACTGCAACGGATCAAGGTCGGTAATCAGCAGCGAATAGGCGACCAGCGAACCGGCCCCGGAGCCCCGGCCCGGCCCGACGGGTACGCCGTTCTGCTTGGCCCACTTGATAAAGTCCATAACGATCAGGAAGTAGCCGGGAAAGCCCATCTGGTTGATGATATCGAGCTCGAAATTGAGCCGGTCGACATACACCTGACGCTTCTGTTCGTAATCCGGGGTATCCGCCGGCAACACGACCTTGAGGCGCTCTTCCAGGCCCTCGAAAGAGACCTTCTTGAAGAACTCCTCCAGGGTCATGCCCTCGGGAATCGGGAAATCAGGCAGGAAATAGGTACCCAGCTGTACATTGATATTGCAGCGTCTGGCGATCTCGACACTGTTTTCCAGCGCTACCGGCAAGTCGGCAAACAGCTCGGCCATTTCTGCCGGAGTCTTCAGGTATTGCTCTTCACTGTACTGACGAACCCGACGTGGATCGTCCAGCGCTCGCCCCTCACCAATACAGACCCGGGTTTCATGGGCTTCGTAATCCTCTCGCTTGAGGAAACGTACATCATTGGTCGCCACCACCGGGCAACCCGTTCGCGCGGCAAGGGCAACGGCAGCATGCACATGCTCTTCATCGTTGGGCCGGGCTGTGCGTTGCAACTCAAGATAGAAGCGATCAGGAAAAGCCTGCATCCACCAGGCCAGCAATTCATCGGCCAATTGCGGGTTGGACGACAGCAAAGCCAGACCGATTTCCCCCTCCTTGGCTCCGGACAAGGCAATCAGTCCCTCAGAGGCATCCGCAATCCATTCCCGCTGCAAGGTGGCCAGGCCGTTGCGCTGGCCTTCGGTAAAACCACGGGAAATCAGCTCGGTCAGGTTGCGATAACCACGGTCATTCATCGACAGCAGGGTCATGCGCGTCAGCTGGCTGTCATCCTCCAGCCCACGCAGCCAGACATCGACACCGGAAATCGGCTTCAGGCCGGCGCCCATGGCACCACGATAGAATTTGACCAGGCTGCACATATTGCCCTGGTCGGTCACTGCTACCGCCGGCATTCCTGCCTCTGCTACCGCCTTGATCAAGGGTTTTACCTTGACCAGCCCATCAACCAGGGAGTATTCGCTGTGGACGCGCAGATGGACAAAAGTAGCGGACATGGGATTCCTGTCTTCGGATGAATCAAGGCTATCGATTGTACCCATGCCGCTCACAATTTGACACCAGCCGGGCGCGCTGCCGGCATTGGACTCAAATGCCGAGCAAGCGGCGCACCGGCCCGAATGAGCGCCGATGGATCGGTGTCGGACCCAATATTTCCAGGGCCTGCAAGTGCACCGGCGTAGGATAGCCCTTGTGCCCGGCGATACCGTAACCGGGGTACTCCCGATCCAGAATCTGCATCTCCCGATCCCGCGCCACCTTGGCCAGAATAGAGGCTGCTGCAATCGCCGGAACCCGGCTATCACCCTTGATAACCGCCTCTGCGGGCATCGGCAATGGGGGGCAACGGTTGCCATCTATCAGTACCCGATCCGGGCGAACCGACAAACCTGCAACAGCCCGCTGCATTGCCAGCATGGTCGCGTGAAGGATGTTCAACTGATCGATTTCTTCTACCTCTGCACGGGCAATACACCAGGCCAAGGCATTTTGTTGAATCAGGGGAAACAGAGCCTCACGACGCTTTTCCGTGAGTTTCTTCGAATCCTGCAAGCCTGCAACCGGCCTTTGCGGATCGAGAATGACCGCAGCGGTAACTACCGCACCACAGAGGGGGCCGCGCCCCACTTCATCCACTCCAGCCACCCGCTCATCATCCGTTGCCGCCAAACTCCACTCCATTGCCAACTGGTTCATGCCCGCCCCCGGGCAATCAAGAGTTCAGTTACGGCATCAGCCGCCGCCTGATCAGCATCACGCCGCAGCATTTGGTGCAAACGAAGGTAATCGGCCATTACCTGCTCCCGGGTGTCAGTGGCTTGCAGGCGTTCCAGTAACGCAGCCCCCATCGCTTCGGGTGTAGCCGCATCCTGGAGAAACTCGGGTGCCACTTCTCGCCCGGCGAGAAGATTGGGCAAGGCCACATACTCAACCTTGACCAGCCGACTGAGAATTTTGAAGGTCAATCCGGCCATCCGGTATGCCACCACCATCGGCCGTTTGAACAGCATGGCCTCCAGAGTAGCGGTTCCCGAAGCAATCAAGACGGCATCACAGGACGCCAACGCCTCATGGGCCTGACCATCAAGCAGGGTCAGCGGCAAGGTCAGGCCACTTTCGGCCAGAATCGCTTCCATCTGCAGACGGCGTTCAGCATTGGCGCAGGGCAGTACGAACCGCAGACCGGGATCACGCTGCAAACACCAGTTCGCAGTGTCCAGAAACAACCGCCCCAGCTTGCGGAGCTCACCATTGCGACTGCCGGGCATGAGCGCCAGCACCCTTGCCTCGGTATCCAGCCCCAATTTTCTTCGCGCCGCCTCACGGTCAGGCTGCAATGGAATCTCATCGGCCAGAGTATGCCCGACACAGCGCACCATGACACCATGTTGCTGGTAGACCGCCTGTTCAAAAGGAAACAGCGTGAGCATCAGGTCAGTTGATTGTTTGATACCCAGTACGCGCTTCTCGCGCCAGGCCCACACTGACGGACTGACATAATGCACAGTCGCAATCCCTGCATCACGCAGACGCCGCTCCACGCCCAGAGTAAAATCCGGCGCGTCGATGCCGATAAATACATCCGGCTTTTCCTGACGGAGAAAATCGACCAGTTCACGGCGAATACGCAGTAACTCGCGCAAACGGCCCAGGACCTCAACCAGCCCCATAACCGACAGCCGCTCCATGGGCACCTGTGACACCAGTCCGGCAGACTGCATGCGCGGCCCGCCGATACCGATAAAACGAGCGTTGGGGAAGCGTTCGCGCAGCGCCTTGATCAGACCAGCGCCCAGCGTGTCACCGGAGGCCTCGCCAGCCACCAGGGCAACGCACAGCGGCCGCTCGGAAGCTTGCATGGTCAGCGCGTGATGCCGCGCGTCGAGGCGATAATGGAATCGCGGTAAACCGCGATTTCGGCATATTCTTCAGCGCTGGCCTGCAACTC
Organism: Halopseudomonas salegens; assembly: GCF_900105655.1. Taxonomy (NCBI): domain Bacteria; kingdom Pseudomonadati; phylum Pseudomonadota; class Gammaproteobacteria; order Pseudomonadales; family Pseudomonadaceae; genus Halopseudomonas; species Halopseudomonas salegens. Next base: position 679,890 of record NZ_LT629787.1, on the reverse strand, counting down.
CTGCAAGGCTTGCTGCAAAGTCAGGCCCTGCCGATAAACCACCTTGTAGGCACGCCTTAGCGCGGCAACCAGCTCTGGACTGTAACCCCGTCGACGCATACCCTCGAAGTTCATGCCGTGCGCGCTGGCCGGATTGCCCCCAACCATGACATAGGCTGGAATATCCTTGAACACTGCACTGTTTGCAGCACTCATCGACCAGGGACCAATCTGGCAAAATTGATGAACGGTTGTATAACCACCCAGGATCGCACCGTCAGCCACTTGCACGTGACCAGCGATCGTCGCGTTGTTGGCCATGATAATGTCGTTGCCAAGCACGCAATCATGGGCAACATGCACGTATGCCATCAGTAAATTGCGGTGCCCAATCCGGGTCACAGCCTGATCTTGCACCGTACCGCGGTGCAGGGTGCAGCCTTCACGGATAACGTTGTCGTCACCGATCTCGAGCCGGGTCGGTTCACCGTTGTATTTTTTGTCCTGACAGTCTTCGCCTACCGAAGCAAACTGGAAAATGCGGTTGCGTTGGCCGATTCGGGTCGGCCCCTTGATGACCACATGGGGGCCAATAACCGTGCCGGAACCAATCTCTACATCCGGGCCAATCAGAGTCCAGGGCCCAACGTCGACATCATCAGCCAGTCGGGCGCCGGGATCAACGATCGCCTGGGGATGAATTCGACTCATATCTTGCGTTCCGCACAAACGATTTCGGCTGAACAGGCTTCTTTGCCGTCAACACTGGCGCGACAGGCAAATTTCCAGATACCTCGCCGATCACTCAGATACTGGGCTTCCAACTGAAGCTGGTCACCGGGCACCACCGGCTGACGAAAACGCAGCTTGTCGGAACCGACGAAGTAATACAGGGTGCCATCTTCCGGTTTCACATTCATCATCTTGAACCCGAGCAGACCTGCCGCCTGGGCCATGGCCTCGATAATCAGGACACCGGGCATGATCGGGTGCTGCGGAAAATGTCCGTTGAAAAATGGCTCGTTGACCGAGACATTCTTGTAGGCATGTATGCGTTTGGCCTCCAGATCCAGCTCGGATACCCGATCCACCAACAGAAAGGGATATCGGTGGGGTAGAAACTGTTTTATTTCGTTAATGTCCATGTTCTTAGCAGGCCTTGCGCAAAAGGTTTGGATGAGCCCGTAGGCGGGTTCAAGCGTCTGATGAGTCCGCAGCCGACGAAGTCACGTCAGCCAGTTGTTTCTCGAGTTGCTGGACCCGCTTGAACAAGCCATCCAACTGGCGCAATCGGGCTGCGCTCTTTCTCCAGTCCGCGACCGTTTGCATGGCGGTACCGGATGAATAGGCACCCGGCTCGGTAATCGAGCGGGTGACCATGGTCATACCCGTGACAAAGGCGTGATCACAGACTTCAATATGTCCGACCATGCCCACACCACCGGCGATGGTGCAATGTCTGCCGATCCGCGTGCTGCCGGAAATACCCACACAGGCGGCCATGGCGGTATGCTCACCGACGTGTACGTTGTGGGCAATCTGGATCTGATTGTCCAGCTTGACGCCATTGGCAATAACAGTGTCGGACAGCGCCCCGCGATCGATGGTGGTATTGGCGCCGATATCGACATCATCACCGATCAGGACCCCTCCAATCTGGGCAATTTTCTCCCACTGTCCCTGATTATTGGCAAAACCGAAGCCTTCCGAACCGATTACCGCCCCGGATTGAATGCTGACGCGCTTGCCGATCTGCACATCATGATAAAGCGTGACCCGGGGAGCCAGCCAGCCCTCCTCCCCTATATGCGAACGGGCACCGACAAAGCTCTGCGCACCGACCATCACACGCGCTGCAATCACCACCCCATCCTCAATCACGACCCCGGCTCCGATACTCGCCGTCGGGTCAATATGGGCGCTGGCGGCAATCACCGCTGTCGGGTGAATGCCAGCCGCTGCTTTAGGCTTGCGATCAAAATGATGCGACAGGCGCGCATAGGTCAGGTAGGGATCTGCAACAATCAGGGCGTTACCCCCAAAGCCTGCAGCATCACTTTCGCGCAGCAACACCGCGCCGGCCCGAGTGTCGGCAAGGTATTTGCGGTACTGACTGTTGGCCAGAAAACTCAAATCCTGCGGCTCTGCTTGCTGCAAAGTCGCCAGGCCACTAATGCGCTGATTGCCATCACCCTGTAACCGAGCGTCCAGACGCTCGGCCAATTGGATGAGGGTAAGCGTGTCAGGCTGACTCATGAACGCTTCAACGCGAACTGTTCAGACGCTCGATTACCTGATTGGTAATATCGCGATCAGGGGTAACGTGCACAACTGCGCTGGCATCCAGCACCAGATCGTAATCATTGCTATCGATGATGGTTTCAATCACCGAATTGAGGCGCGGCTGCAGCTGTTCCAGCATCTGCCGATCAGCCGCCTGCTTGGCTTCCTGCAGTTGCTGGGCCTGCTGTTCACGCTCACGGGCACGCTGACGGAATTCCAGTTCGAGCTTTTCCAGCTCGTCCTGTTCCAGGCGATCACGTTCAGCCTGACCACGCTCCTGCAAACGACGCATCTCGCGCTCAAGGTTTTGCAGGCGCTGCACCTGGCTGCCCAGACGCTCTTCCATCTCGGCGGAATGTCGCTTGGCCGCGTCAGACTCCATGACGGCGCGCTCGTAGTTGATAACCGCAATTTTCATTTCGGCAGCGGCGGGCAAGGTCACCCCGACAAGGGCTACCAAGGCAATGGTTTTAAACAAATTTCGCACTTAACATCACTCCTGCTGGTTTTGTATTTGTAAGGCGACCCCGGATCAGAACGACTGACCCAATGTAAACTGGAAAAACTGTGTGCTATCACCTGACTGATCATTCAGCGCCGTACCCAGACTGAAACCAAGCGGGCCCAGAGCAGTCAGCCAGTTCAGTCCAAGACCCGCACTGTAACGCAACTCGCCCAGATCAAGATCACCACAACCGCTGTTCTCATCACCATTGACCAGTACTTCATTGGTGCAATAGGTATCGTACACGTTGCCCGCGTCAATAAAGACCACGGTGCGCAAGGAGCGCTGGTCCGCTATGAAAGGCAAGGGAAACAGCAACTCGACACCACCGGTAATCTTCACGTTACCACCGAAGGGCAAAGGGTCCTGATCCGGATCTGTCAGAGTACCCGGCGGGAAGCGAGGATCATCATCATTGCTGCGACTCGGTGTGCTGCGGGGACCCAGCGTATTATCACGGAAGCCACGCACCGAACCGATACCGCCGGCATAATAGTGCTCATAGAAGGGAAGTCGGCTGGTGTTGCCCATCCGGCCACCGAATCCCAGATCGGTATGCAAGCGCAGGGTAAGATCCTGGGTGAGCGGGAAGAAACGCTGACCACGATAGTCAAGGGTATAAAACTCGAGGTCACTACCCGGCAGAGTCACCGCAAAATTGAGGGATTGTGAACTGCCACGATCAGGAAACACACCGCGATTGAGCGTTGAGTGGGACCAGCCAGCATTGAATCGGTAGGTAAGGTGCTTCTCACCTTCCTCACGCAGAAAATCCTGAATCTCCAACACGGTATAGCGTCCGGTCTTGATCTCGTCGTGCTGCAGTGACAAGCCGAAAGACAAGCGCGAGTTCTCTGTCATCGGGTAGCCGATATTGAAGCCGCCACCAAAGGAATCAACAGCGTAGCTGGAAACATCCACATTCAGGCGATCATAATCGGTCGCGCGGTAAAAGGCATTGTAGCCCAGGCTGACCCCGTCCACTGTAAAGTAAGGGTCGAGGAATCCGAAAGACAGCGCTGTCTGGTATTCAGATCGGGTGGCACTGAAGTTAACCCGGTTACCGGTACCAAAGAAGTTGTTCTGGCTGATCGACCCACCCAGAATCAGACCAGTACCCTGGGCGAAGCCAAGGCTGGCGGTCACCGACCCGGAAGGCTGCTCTTCCACCGTGTAGTTGACGTCAACCAGGTCATCGCTACCAGGTACCTGGTTGGTTTCCACATCGACTTCACGGAAAAAGCCCAGGCGTTCCAGGCGGACCTTGGAGGCATCGATCAGGTGTGTAGATGCCCAACCGCCTTCCATTTGTCGCATCTCGCGGCGCAGTACCTCGTCATCTGTCTTGGTGTTGCCGCGGAAATTGATGCGGTTGACATAGGCGCGCTTGCCCGGATCAACATAGAAAGTCACCTCGACGGTCTTGTCCTCTTCGTTGACCTCGGGGATGCCGTTGACATTGGCAAAGGTATAGCCCTCGTTACCCAGGCGGCGACTGATCAAATCCGAGGTAGAGGTCAGTACCTGGCGCGAGAATATCTGACCCGGCGCTATCAGCAGCAAGTTACGGATGTCCTGCTCGCCTACTACCAGATCACCGGCGAGGGAGACATCATTTACCGTGTAACGATCACCTTCTTCAATGTTGACGGTAATGTAGACTTCTTTCTTGTCCGGAGTAATGGATACCTGGGTCGAGGCAATAGCCATGTTGATATAGCCGCGATCAAGGTAAAAAGAACGCAGACGTTCAAGATCACCCGACAGCTTCTCTCTTGAATAACGATCGCTGCTGCGCAGGAACTTCAGCCAGCGTCGGCTGGTCTTCAATTCAAACAGGTTGGTCAGTTCCTTGTTGCTGTAGACCGTGTTGCCGACAACATTGATATCGGCAATACGTGCCATTTCACCTTCATCAATGGTGATTTTCAGCGCCACCCGATTGCGCGGCTCAGGAATCACCTGGGCCTCGATATCAGCTGAATATCGACCCTGACCGACATATTGGCGCAACAGCTCATTGCGCACCCCTTCCAGGGTCGCTTGCTGGAAAATCTCACCTTCAGCCAGGCCCGCCGAACGCAGACCGGTCAGCAAATCTTCCGACTCGATGGCCTTGTTGCCTTCCAGCTCGATACTGGCAATGGCCGGCCGCTCGACAACGCGGATAACCAGCACGTCACCTTCACGGCCGAGCTGAATATCCTGAAAGAAACCCGTCTGAAACAGGGAGCGCGAGGCCTCGACCAAAGCACGCTCGTCTGCCTCATCACCAATATTCAATGGCAGGGCACTGAACACACTGCCAGCAGACACCCGTTGCAAACCGTTGACGCGAATATCATTGATCTGAAAAGCATCGGCGAAGACCGCTGGCGCGAAGAGGGTCAGCAAAAGCGCGGGCAAGAGGTAAGATTTCATGAATTCCGTTCTGACTGACTGGTTATTAGCATGCCGCGCCCTCTGGCGTCGGCTCGGATCGTGTCGGTATTGCTGGCCTGTCAATCAGCCGCCAAGGCGGCTGATGTCATTGAAAATGGCAAATGCCATAATGCCCAGAATCAGGGTCAGGCCAATCTGAAACCCCCAGATCTGTATCCGCTCGGGCACTGGCTTACCGCGTATCCATTCGGCAAAGTAATACACCAGATGCCCCCCATCCAGCACTGGAACAGGTAGCAGGTTCAGCACGCCCAGACTGATACTCAGGTAGGCGATAAAGCTGAGAAAGGTCTCAAGCCCTGACTTGGCCGAATCGCCCGCCACTTTAGCAATGGTTATCGGGCCACTCAAGTTTTTTGCCGAGACCAGGCCCGTGAACATCTTGCGAATCGAGTCCAGGGTCAGCACCGTCATGTCCCAGGTCTGGCGAACGGCGACCGGCACTGCAATCAACGGGTTATAACTTATGCTGCGAACCATGTGCTCGGGCCATTCAAAAGCGGCCACCCCGGCGCCGATAAAGCCTTGCAGCTCGCCGTTGACTTCACGCCCATCCGGCCTGAGCTGCAGGGACAGGCGGCGACCTTCTCGCTCAACGGCCATGACCAGCGGCTGATTGGCACTGGCCTGAATCGCCGGCACCACCTCCGAGACCCAGTCAGAGACTGATTCGCCATTGATCGCAACAATACGGTCACCCACCTGCAATCCGGCCTGTTCGGCTGCACCATCCTCGCTCAACTGACCAACAACCGGGGCTACCGCCGGCTGCCACGGGCTCAAACCGAGCTCGGCGATAGGATCGGGCTGATCCGCGCCACGCAACCAGTCATCCAGTTGCAGAATATAAGTCCGAGAGTCACTGGAGCTGTCAGGGCGGGCGCTGATTTCCAGTTCACCGGTTTCCCCGAGACGGCGCACCAGTTGCAGGTTGACTTCGTGCCAACTGCGCGTTGCCCGGCCATTGACATGGGTGATTTCCAGCCCCGACTGCAAGCCTGCGCGTGCGGCAGCACTGTCGTCGACGACGGGGCCAAGCACCGGCGCCAACGTCGTCACTCCGACGACGGCAACAATCCAGAATGCCACGATCGCCAGCAGAAAATTGGCCACCGGGCCGGCGGCAACGATGGCAATTCGCTGTTTGACGTCCTTGCGGTTGAACGCCTGATCGAGCTCTTCGTCAGCCACCTCGCCTTCGCGCTCGTCCAGCATCTTGACGTAACCACCCAGCGGTATGGCGGCGATCACGTACTCGGTGCCACGCTTGTCATGCCAACGGCACAGGGCAGAGCCAAAGCCGATGGAAAACCGCAATACCTTGACGCCACAACGCCGAGCCACCCAGAAGTGACCGTATTCGTGGATTGTGACCAGCAAACCGAGCGCTACTACAGTTGCCAGCAAGGTAAACAGCAGATCCATTCAGCCCCTCACAGGAAAGTCCGACCAGTTACCAGGCAGCACTCAAGCGTGCTGCGCCAACCAGTCGAAGGCACATTGCCGAGCTTGATGATCGGCATACATGATGTGTTCCAAATCTATGACCTGTGCACTCGGCAGGCAGTTCATTACCTGTTCAATGATAACAGGGATGTCGGTAAAACCAATGCGCTGTTGCAGAAAGGCCGCAACGGCTACTTCATTGGCTGCATTCAGCATGGCACAGGCGGTACCGCCGACTTCAGCGGCCTGACGCGCCAGGCTCAAACAGGGGAAACGCCGCACATCCGGCGATTCGAACTCCAGACGCCCGGTTGCCAACAGATCCAGCGCCGACACCCCGGAGTCGATCCGCTGCGGCCAGGCCAGCGCATGGGCAATTGGCGTGCGCATATCCGGATTACCCAATTGGGCCAGTACCGATCCGTCAACGTAATCTACCATTGAATGCACGACACTTTGCGGGTGCACGACCACTTCGACCTGGTCAGGTCGCGCAGCAAACAGCCAGCAGGCTTCAATCAATTCCAGCCCCTTGTTCATCAGGCTGGCCGAGTCGACGGAAATTTTTTGCCCCATTGACCAGTTGGGATGAGCACAAGCCTGCTCTGGGGTAACCCGGGACAACAGCTCGAGCGGCATTTCACGGAAAGGACCACCGGAAGCGGTCAACAGGATACGTCGCACCCCACTGCTCGACATCCCCTTGTGGTAATCCGCAGGCAGGCACTGGAAAATCGCGTTGTGCTCACTGTCAATCGGTAACAGCTCTGCACCCGAGTCGCGCACCGCATTCATGAACAAGGCTCCGGACATGACCAGCGCTTCCTTGTTCGCCAGGAGCACACGCTTGCCGGCACGTGCTGCCGCCAGCGTTGGCACCAGGCCTGCAGCCCCGACAATGGCAGCCATGACCACATCAACCCGCTCATCAGCGGCAACCGCGGCCAGGGCGTCATCACCATGCTGCACCCGGGTCGATATACCGGCATCACGCAAGCGCTCCTGCAAGGCCTGCGCCTGCCGGGCGTTGGCCACGACAGCGTAGACAGGGCGATGCGCCAGGCACTGTTCATACAGGGCCTCCATGCGACTGTGCCCGGTCAGGGCAAATACTGCGTAGGACTCGGCGTGGCGAGCAAGCACATCCAGCGTGCTGACACCAATCGAACCCGTTGCACCGAGCACCGTGACTTGCTTGCGCGTCACCCGAGTAGACTCCCGATCAGCCACCAGCCAAGGGCAAACACCGGAATCGCCGCCGTCAGACTGTCGATCCGATCCAGCACGCCACCGTGCCCGGGCAACAGGTTACTGCTGTCCTTGACACCTTGCTCACGCTTGAACAGGCTTTCGCTCAAGTCACCCAATACGGAAAACAGCACAACCAGCAAGGTGCCCAGCATGGCCAGTACAATTGCCTGCAGCTCCCAGCTCAGGGTCAACAGCAGCGCCAGAACCAGCAACTCCGTCAGCACCACCCCCCCCAGCAAACCCTCAAGTGTCTTGCCGGGACTGACTGCAGGCATCAGCTTGCGTTTGCCAAAACCCTTGCCGGCAAAGTAGGCACCGATATCGGCGGCCCAGACCATGACCACCAGCACCAGAATCAGCCGCAGCCCATGCGGCTGGCCATGCAACCAGACCAGGCCGTACCAGGCCGGCAGCAGCACCAGCAGACCATAGAGCTGACACAGCAGCTGCCCTTGCATCAAAGGCTTTGATGCCGGATAGCGAAGCACCAGGCCGGCTGCGAACAGCCACCAGGTCACTGCCGGCAGCATAAGCCAGGGCAAGGCCCAGCTATCCCGATACAGGCCGACCATCAGGATAGCCACCGCCACCGCATAGATTATTCTGCCTTTCTGGCCGCTCTCACCAGACAGCCGGGCCCACTCCCAGGCACCCAGAGTGACCACCAGACCAATGAACAGGGCAAACCAGAGACCCTGGAGAAAAACCACTCCAGCGACTGCGACGGGTGCGAGGATTACCCCGGTGATGATGCGTTGCTTGAGCATGCTGGGTCCTATGACTCGGCAGCGACCTGTTCGCTGGTTTTGCCGAAGCGGCGTTGCCGTGACGCGAAATCAGCCAACGCCGCCTGCATGGCATCCTGCTTGAAGTCGGGCCAGAAAAGATCGGAAAAATACAGCTCGGCGTAGGCCAACTGCCAGAGCATGAAATTGCTGACTCGACGCTCGCCACCCGTGCGTATGCACAGATCCGGCAACGGCCAGTCGGCCGTACTCAATGCGGATCCGACTCGCTGGGCATCGATTTGCCCGACAGCCAGGTTGCCCGTCGACACCTGCTCTGCCAGGCGCCTGCAGGCCTGAGCGATATCCCATTGACCGCCATAATTGGCAGCCACCACCAACGTCATGCGGTCACCCGCCGCGGTCTTGGCCTCGGCTTCCGCCATGGCCTGCTGCAAATCGGTCGTGAAACGCTGGCGCTCCCCAATGATCTGCAAACGGATGCCGTTTTCCTGCAGTTTGCGAACCTCCCGACGCAGTGCACTGAGAAACAACTCCATCAAGGCACTGACTTCTTCCTGGGGGCGGGCCCAGTTCTCACTGGAAAATGCAAACAGGGTAAGCACTTCTACCCCGGCATTGCCACAGACCTCAATCGCCGCACGCACCGAATCAACTCCCGCCTTGTGCCCGGCCACACCGGGCAACAGACGCTTGCGCGCCCAGCGATTGTTTCCATCCATAATAATGGCAACATGACGCGGCACCCCGCTCGGGCGCGCCCTGGTAGCAATAGCCTTCATAAACTCCCCGGGTAACTGATGTCAGACAGACATCAGGTCCGCTTCCTTGGTGACCAGCGCCTTATCGACTTCAGCGACATACTTGTCAGTCAGCTTCTGAATCTCGTCAGCGGCGCGGTGTTCTTCGTCTTCGCTGATTTCCTTTTCTTTTTGCAAGTCTTTCAGTGTACTCAAGGCATCACGACGGATATTGCGGATCGCCACGCGGGCATTTTCCGCTTCGCTTCGCGCCTGCTTGGTATAGCCTTTGCGGGTTTCTTCGGTCAGCGCCGGCATGGGCACGCGAATGGTTGTCCCTGCAGTCGCCGGATTGAGCCCCAGGTCCGAGGTCATGATGGCCTTTTCCACAGCCTGGATCATGCTTTTGTCGAACACGGTCAAGGCCAGTGTACGAGAGTCTTCGACATTGACATTGGCGACCTGGCGCAAGGGCGTGTCAGACCCGTAATAGGACACCATCACGCTGTCAAGGATGCTGGGGTGGGCGCGACCCGTGCGAATCTTGTTGAAGGCATGCTCCAGGGATTCAATGGATTTTTTCATGCGCTCCTGCGCGTCTTTCTTGATATCGTTGATCATTCTTGCTCAGCCCTCGATCAATGTGCCTTCGGCACTGCCGACCACTGCATTCAGCAGTGCACCGGGTTTATTCATGTTAAAGACCCGCAACGGCATCTGGTGGTCGCGGATCAGGCAAATGGCAGTCAGGTCCATGACTTCCAGCTTGAGGTCCAACACCTGGTCATAGCTCAGGCGATCAAAACGCACGGCATCCGGATCTTTCATCGGATCGGCATTATACACCCCATCTACCTTGGTCGCTTTCAGGACGACGTCGGCATCCACCTCAATCGCTCGCAGGCAGGCGGCCGTGTCAGTCGTGAAAAATGGGTTGCCCGTGCCCGCGGAAAATATTACCACGTCACCACCGCCCAGGTAGCGCAGAGCCTTGCGACGATCATAATGCTCGGTGACCCCTTCCATGGTGATGGCAGACATCACGCGAGTCTGTATGTTCGAGCGTTCCAGCGAGTCACGCATGGCCAGCGCATTCATTACCGTAGCCAACATACCCATATGATCACCGGTTACCCGGTCCATACCGGCCGAATGCAGCGCCGCACCACGAAACAGATTACCGCCACCGATCACCAGGCCAACCTGGACGCCGATACCCACCAACTGGCCGATTTCCAGTGACATCCGATCCAGTACTTTGGGATCAATCCCGAAGGCTTCGGTGCCCATCAGGGCCTCGCCGCTGAGTTTGAGCAAAATCCGTTTGTACTTGGGCTGACGACTGCTGGGTATCTGGGCCATTTGCGACTCTCTTATGAATGCGGAGTGATGGGAACAACCAACACCGTACAGGACAGCATAACCGATGCGATGTTCAATTTTTCAGCTTTATTACAAAAGAGGCTTTCCGCTTGCGCGAAAAGCCTCCCGTTCAACTTCAACCTGTCATGTCCTGACGTGCAGGCTCATGGAGTCTGGACACAGGCTGTTTACTTCTTGGCCGCAGCAACCTGAGCAGCTACTTCAGCTGCAAAGTCATCAGCCGCTTTCTCGATACCTTCACCCACTTCATAACGGACAAAGGAAACGATTTCAGCACCGGCTTTTTTCGCCAGCTCACCGACTTTGAGGCTATCGTCCTTGACGAAAGCCTGCTCAACCAGACTACCCTCGGCGAGGAACTTCTGAATCCGGCCGCTGACCATCTTCTCAACGATTTCCGGTGGCTTGCCCTTGATCTTGTCAGCATTCAACTGCATGAAGATTTCCTTTTCCTTGGCGACGGCATCTTCCGATACCTGGCTGGGGTCGAGGAATTGCGGATTGCTGGCAGCAACGTGCATGGCAATATCACGGGCCAACTCTTCGTCACCGCCTTTCAGGGTCACCAGGACACCGATGCGATGGCCATGCAGGTAAGCACCCACCACATCACCTTCAACGCGCGTCAGACGACGGATATTGACGTTTTCGCCGGTCTTGGCAACCAGGGCCTCGCGGGCTGGCTCTTGCGCCTCGATCAATGGCGCGGCGTCGGTGTACCCTGCCTCGAAAGCCTTATCCAGTGAAGCGGCGACGAAGCCTTTGAAATCGTCCTGCAGAGCGAGGAAGTCAGTCTGCGAGTTGACTTCGATGATCATGCCGGTTTTGCCATCAGCCGACACCTTGGCAGCGATGGCGCCTTCGGCGGCGATATTACCGGCTTTCTTGGCTGCCTTGATGGCGCCGGAAGCACGCATGTCATCAATTGCTTTCTCGATGTCACCCTCGGAAGCAACCAACGCTTTCTTGCACTCCATCATGCCCTGACCGGTGCGCTCGCGCAGTTCCTTGACCATTGCTGCAGTAACCTGTGCCATGAACATATCCTCTAAATAGCTTGATCTTGTCCACGCCCGACGCGTCAGGGCATGGCGGGGTAAAATTGTGCACTCAATACATTGCAAAAAGGGGGCATAGCCCCCTTTTTGTACCGGCAGTCACATGCCGATAACCACTCAGCCTTCCGAGGCTTCTGCAGCCGGGGCGCTTTCTTCGACGAACTCATCGCCGGCACCACCATTGTTCTTGCCACGCAACACCGCGTCAGCAACAGCAGCGGCATACAGGCGGATGGCGCGGATAGCGTCATCGTTACCCGGGATTACATAATCAATGCCATCCGGGCTGCTGTTGGTATCAACGATGCCAATAACCGGAATACCCAGCTTGTTGGCCTCGGTGATAGCGATGCGCTCGTGCTCGACATCGATAACGAACATGGCGTCGGGCAGACCGCCCATATCCTTGATACCGCCCAGACCACGATCCAGTTTTTCCAGATCACGGGTGCGCATCAGCGCTTCTTTCTTGGTCAGCTTGGTAAAGGTACCGTCCTGTGACTGCACTTCCAGGTCACGCAGACGCTTGATGGACTGGCGGATGGTCTTGTAGTTGGTCAGCATGCCGCCCAACCAGCGGTGATCAACATAGGGCATACCGGCACGAGTAGCTTCATCGGCAATGATCTTGCTGGCGGCACGCTTGGTGCCAACAAACAGGATCTTGTTTTTACCGGAAGCGACTTTCTCCACAAAGCCCAGGGCTTCGTGGAACATCGGCATGGTTTTTTCCAGGTTGATGATGTGAATCTTGTTGCGAGCACCGAAAATGAACTTGCCCATTTTCGGGTTCCAGTAACGGGTCTGGTGGCCGAAGTGCGCACCGGCCTTCAGCATGTCGCGCATGTTGACTTGAGTCATGTTAACTCCAAATTGTCTATCGGGTTGAGCCTCCACATATCCCGCTGTCCAACCCCGCAGGGCACCCAGGGCAACGTGTCGATATGTGTGCGGATTCAGTTTTCACCTGCGGCCGATTGCTCGACCTCTCACAGGCGCGGCGCTTTATACCATATTGCCGCAACAAATTAAAGCATATCCGGCCCCTGCTGTCCGCCCGCGGGTCGCTCGCAGTGCGGGTTCTCTGTTAGAATGATGCGCTTTGTCGGGCAGTGGCATGCAGCCACCCCAGGCCCGCACGATTTTATTGCTGTGCCCCGGTACAGCCCAGAAAAGAGGTGTCGACATGAGCGTGAGCATCAAGACTGCGGAAGATATTGCCGGCATGCGCGTAGCTGGCCGGCTGGCCGCCGAAGTGCTGGAGATGATCGGCGAGCATGTCAAGGCCGGCATCACGACGGAAGAACTGGATCGCATTTGTCATAATTATATTGTTGATGAACAAGGTGCTATTCCAGCACCGCTCAACTATGGCGGCGCTCCAGGCCGGATGCCCTTCCCCAAGTCAATTTGCACCTCACTGAATCACGTCGTCTGCCACGGCATACCCAATGACAAGCCGCTGAAGAACGGCGACATGCTGAATATCGACGTCACCGTCATCAAGGACGGCTACCACGGCGACACCAGCAAGATGTTCATGGTCGGCGAGGTACCCGAGTGGGCCCAGCGACTGGCCAAGGTGACGCAGGAATGCCTGTATAAAGGTATTTCTGTTGTGCGCCCCGGGGCGCGCCTGGGCGATATCGGCCAGATAATCCAGGACCACGCGCATGCCAACCGCTTCAGCGTTGTACGCGAATATTGCGGCCACGGCATCGGCAAGGTATTTCATGAAGATCCCCAGGTAGTGCACTACGGCCGCGCAGGCACCGGCATGGAATTGAAAGAAGGCATGACCTTCACCATTGAACCCATGATCAACCAGGGCCGTGCAGAGACGCGATTGCTGGGTGATGGCTGGACGGCCATTACCAAGGATCGCAAGCTGTCGGCCCAATGGGAGCACACCATCCTGGTGACCGCAGATGGCCACGAGATCCTGACCAAGCGCCAGGAAGAAACCTTTCAGTAAACCCAAGGGGCTGTTGCCGTGGATAACGAGTTGTTTGATCCCAGCCAGTTCCAGGCCGAACTGGCACTGAAAACCAGCCCCATCGCGGCATTCAAGAAAGCCATCCGCCAGGCTGACAACGTCTTGCAGGCCCGTTTCAACGGTGGCCGCGATATACGCAAGCTGATCCATGAGCGCGCCTGGTTTACCGACCACATTCTGCAGCAGGCCTGGCGTCAACTCAGCTGTGCCAATGACAGCGGCATCGCCCTGCTGGCTGTTGGGGGTTACGGCCGAGGCGAACTGCACCCGCATTCGGATATCGACTTGCTGATTCTGCTGCGCGATGAATCTGAGCCCTATCGTGACTGCATCGAACAGTTTCTCATGCTGCTGTGGGACATCGGCCTGGAAGTTGGGCAGAGTGTGCGCAATATCGCCGAGTGTGCCGAAGAGGCCCGCGCCGACATCACCGTGATCACCAACCTGATGGAATCGCGCACCCTGGTCGGCGATGAAGTCCTGCGCCAGCAAATGATTGCTGCCATCAGTCCCGAGCATATGTGGAGTGATGCCGAATTTTTCCGCGCCAAGCGCAGCGAGCAGCATGCACGCCATGGCAAGTTCAACGACACTGAATACAATCTGGAACCCAACGTCAAAAGCTCACCCGGGGGCCTGCGCGATATCCAGACCATTGCCTGGGTTGCGCTGCGGCATTTCGGTACCAGCGACCTGCGAGAACTGGTTGAGCGCGGCTTTCTCAACGAAGCCGAATACACACTGCTGGATGCTGGACAGAGCTTTCTCTGGCAGGTTCGTTTTGCCTTGCACACTCTGGCTGGCCGGGCAGAAGACCGCCTCCTGTTTGACCATCAGCGCAGCATTGCGAAGATGCTGGGCTTCGAAGACACTGACAGCAAGATGGCGCTGGAGCGCTTCATGCAGCGCTACTTCCGTGTCGTCATGTCACTCTCCGAGCTGAATGACCTGTTGATGCAACACTTCGAGGAAATGCTGTTGCGTGACTCGGAGCAGGCCGATATCCAGCCACTCAACAACCGCTTCCAGGTGCGCAACCACTATATTGAAGTGACCCATCCTCAGGTATTCCGGCGAACGCCCTTCGCTCTGCTGGAAATTTTCCTGCTGATGGCCCAGCACCCGGAAATTCGCGGGGTGCGTGCAGACACCATTCGCTTATTGCGCGACAACCGCCACCTGATTGACGATGCCTTCCGTGCCGATCTGCGCAATACCAGCCTGTTCGTCGAATTATTCCGTTGCCAGCAAGGCATTCACGCCAATCTGCGCCGCATGAACCGCTACGGTATTCTGGGCCGCTATTTGCCAGAGTTCGGCAAGATTGTTGGCCAGATGCAGCATGATCTCTTCCACATTTATACCGTGGATGCGCACACGCTGAACCTGATCAAGCACCTGCGCAAACTCGGCCGCCCGGATTATCAGGAGCGCTATCCGCTGGCATGGAAAATCTTCTGCCGCCTGCCCAAACCCGACCTGCTGTACATGGCCGGGCTCTATCACGATATCGCCAAAGGCCGGGGAGGAGACCACTCCGAACTGGGTGCCGTGGACGCACGTGAATTCAGCAAGCGCCACCATCTACCCGCCTGGGATACGCACTTGATCAGTTGGCTGGTGGAGAATCACCTGGTGATGTCGACGACTGCCCAACGCAAGGATATTTCCGACCCGCAAGTGATCCATGATTTTGCCCTGCATATGGGCAACCAGGTGCGCCTGGATTACCTCTATGTACTGACCATCGCCGACATCAACGCGACCAACCCGACCCTGTGGAACTCCTGGCGCGCTTCATTGCTTCGCCAGCTATATACCGAAACCAAGCGCGCCCTGCGCCGTGGTCTGGATAACCCACCGGATCGCGAAGAGCATGTTCGTCAGACGCAACAGGCGGCCCTGGATATTCTGGTGCGAAGTGGTATTGATGAGGATGATGCGGAAGAGCTCTGGGTGCAACTGGGCGAAGATTACTTCCTGCGCCACACCGCCAGCGACGTCGCCTGGCATACCGAAGCGATCATCCAGCATCCGGATCACCAGGGTCCCTTAGTGCTGATCAAGGAAACCGCGCAACGTGAATTCGAAGGCGCCACTCAGGTATTTATCTACACTCCGGACCAGCACGACCTGTTTGCTGCCACTGTAGCCGCCATGGATCAGCTCAATCTGAGCATTCAGGATGCGCGCATCATTACCTCGACCAGCCAGTTCAGCCTGGATACCTATATTGTGCTGGATGCCGATGGCAGCTCGATTGGCGACAACCCCGAACGTATCCGCCAGGTCAAACAGGGGTTGAGTGAAGCCCTGTCCGACCCGGATGATTACCCGAACATCATTCAACGCCGGGTACCGCGCCAGCTCAAGCACTTTGCCTTCCCACCCGAGGTCACCATATTCAACGACCCGGCCGGACAACACACCATTCTTGAGCTGAGCGCCCCCGACCGTCCCGGCCTGCTCGCCCGTATGGGTCGCATTTTCCTGGATTTCGACATCAGCATTCAGAATGCCAAGATCGTCACCCTCGGTGAACGCGTGGATGACGTCTTCGTGCTGACCGATGTCGATAACCAGGCGCTATCCGATCCGGAACTCTGCCAACGGCTGCAACAGACGATTATCGCCACCCTGAGTGACAGTCAGGCTGGCAGCAACACTGACGCCACGCAGGCCATCACTTTTTGAGACGCTATCCATGAACCATGATTTGCAGCGCCTGCAGCCCTATCCCTTTGAAAAGCTGCGCGCCCTGATTGCCGATATCACGCCCAATCCCGAACTGCGTCCGATTTCGCTGTCGATCGGAGAACCCAAGCATCCGTCACCGCCCTTTGTGCTCGAAGCACTGGCAAGCAATCTCGATCAGGCCGCCGTCTATCCGACCACCGCCGGCATCCCGGAGCTGCGTCAGAGCATCGCTGACTGGCTGACACAACGCTTCGCCCTGCCCGCCGACAGCCTGGATCCGGCGCAGCACATTATTCCGGTCAACGGTACGCGCGAAGCGCTGTTTTCCTTTACCCAGGCGCTGATCGAACGCGACTCGCAAGGCCTGGTAGTCAGCCCCAACCCCTTCTATCAGATCTATGAAGGGGCAGCCTTTCTGGCCGGGGTCGAACCGCATTACCTGGCCTGCGATGCCAGCAATGGCTTCATTCCCGATTTTGACCAGGTACCGGCGAGTATCTGGCAGCGCTGCCAACTGTTGTTTATCTGTACCCCGGGCAATCCCACCGGCGCGGTTATTCCGCAGGACACCTTGCAGCAGCTGATCCGGCTGGCCGATGACTATGATTTCGTCATCGCGTCGGACGAGTGCTACAGCGAAATCTATCGTCCGGGTCAACCCGCCCCGATTGGTCTGCTGCAGGCCTGTGCCGCCATGGGCCGGCATGACTACGCACGCTGCGTGGTGTTTCACAGCCTGTCCAAGCGCTCCAACCTGCCCGGCTTGCGCTCAGGCTTTGTCGCCGGTGACGCCACTCTGCTGAAACCCTACCTGCAATACCGCACCTATCATGGCTGTGCCATGCCAGTGCAGACTCAGCGCGCCAGCATTGCCGCCTGGCAGGACGAAAGTCATGTCGAGACCAACCGCGCGCTCTACCAGAGCAAGTTTGACGCCGTGCTGGACATTCTCGGCGACGTGATGGATGTGCAACGCCCGGATGCCGGCTTCTACCTCTGGCCGCAAACGCCGATGGATGACGACAGCTTCTGCCGTCGCCTGCTGGCAGAAGAAAACGTCGCCGTGGTACCCGGCCGCTACCTGTCCCGCGACCTGGATGGGTATAATCCGGGCGCCGGCCGTGTGCGTATGGCGCTGGTCGCACCGCTGGATGATTGCATCGAAGCAGCTCAGCGTATCCGCCGTCTTATCGGGAGGCTCTGAACATGATCACCCTGTATGGCATCAAGGCCTGCGATACGATGAAAAAGGCCCGTAGCTGGCTGGACGAAAAAGGGATCGATTACCGGTTTCATGACTACAAGCAGGCCGGCATCGACGCCGAGACGCTACGCGTCTGGTGTGACGAAAAGGGCTGGGAAACCCTGCTCAACAAACGTGGCACCACCTTCCGCAAACTGCCGGATGACGACAAGGACAACATCGACCAGGCCAAGGCCATCGCCCTGATGCAGGCCCAGCCATCGATGATCAAAAGACCGGTGCTGGATACCGGCTCCCAACGACTGGTTGGCTTCAAGCCCGAGTGGTATGCCGCCGTTTTTGACTAACTCAGAATTCAAGGAATACCCATGAGTGAATGTTTCAGCCTGGCCATTGGTGTCGGCACCCAGAACAACGCCGGAAACTGGCTTGAAGTCTACTATCCGCAACCGCTGTTGAACCCGGACGAAAAGCTGGTCAAGATCATCGCTGATCAGCTGAACTACAGTGGCGGCAATCAGGCCCTGGATCTCGCGGCCAGTCAGTGTGCCGCCCTGAGCCAGGCGCTCAAGACAGCCGGCTTTGCAGAGAGCGCTGAGCTGGTCGCGCAACTGGCTGACAGTCAGCGCCCGCTGGTTGTGACCGTACTGGCCACTGATGAAGCGCCGACCTCAACCCCAGAGGCCTACCTGAAGTTGCAGCTGCTGTCGCATCGCCTGGTCAAGCCGCATGGCGTGGTGCTGGCTGGCATCTTTCCCTTGCTGCCGAATATTGCCTGGACCAACCAGGGCGCCATCGATATCAACGAATTGCCCCAGCGTCAATTGAGCGCCCGTCTCAAGGGTGACGCTCTGGTGGTATACAGCGTCGACAAATTCCCCAAGCTGACCGATTACGTCGTGCCCAGCGGCGTGCGTATTGCCGATACCTCACGGGTACGTCTTGGTGCTTACGTCGGCGAAGGTACCACTGTCATGCACGAAGGCTTTATCAACTTCAATGCCGGCACTGACGGCACCAGCATGATCGAAGGGCGCATTTCGGCTGGCGTCTTCGTCGGCAAGGGCTCGGATCTGGGTGGTGGTTGCTCGACCATGGGCACCCTGTCCGGTGGCGGCAATATCGTGATTTCGGTCGGCGAAGGCTGCCTGATCGGTGCCAATGCCGGTATCGGCATCCCGCTGGGTGACCGTTGCACCGTAGAGGCGGGTCTGTACATCACCGCCGGCATCAAGATCGCCCTGCTCGATGACAGCGACAAACTGGTGGAAGTGGTCAAGGCCCGCGATCTGGCCAATCAGAGCGACCTGTTGTTCCGCCGTAACTCGCAGACCGGTGCCATAGAATGCAAAACCAACAAGAGCGCCATCCAGCTCAACGAAATGCTGCACGCGCATAACTGAGTGTGGTCGCTGGTTCCGCAGGGGTACGGCATGCCGTGCCCCTGCGTTTCGAGGCCATGAGCCACTCTCAATTCCACCTCAATGTCATCGCGAAGTCACAGGCTGTGACGTTCCATGCCCCGGGCCCGCAAAGAATCAACTGTTGCGCTTACCCAACACCCGCTTCACCGCCTCTGCCGCCGCCACCATGCCAAAGGTCGCCGTGACCATGGTCACAGCACCAAAGCCGCCGGCACAATCCAGCTTCACCCCCTCGCCGACAAAAGACTTCTGCTGACACACGCTGCCATCCGGCATCGGGTAACGCAGCTGTTCGGTGGAGTAGACGCAGGGCACGCCAAAGCTCCGTTTACTCTCGGCGCGGGCAAAATTATGCGAGCGACGCAGCTGCGAGCGCACCTTGGCTGCGAGGGGGTCATTCACGGTTTTCGACAAATCAGCCACTACAACCTGGGTCGGGTCTATCTGCCCGCCGGCGCCCCCGGTCGTAATCAAAGGTATCTTGCGCCTTTTGCACCAGGCAATCAGCGCTACCTTCGCGGCCACGCTGTCGATGCAATCCACCACGCAGTCGATCTCACCCACCAGATAAGTCGGCAAGGTCGCTTCGGTGACAAAGTCCATTACCGGATTGACCTCGCAGTCCGGGTTGATCGCCCGTACCCGCTCTGCCATGACCTCCACCTTGAGTCGCCCGACAGTCCCCGTCATCGCCGGTAACTGCCGGTTGGTATTGGTGACACAGATATCATCCATATCGATCAGGGTGATCTTGCCCACCACGGTGCGCGCCAACGCTTCGACCACCCAGGAACCCACGCCGCCAATGCCGACCACCAGCATATGACTGGCTTGCAAAGTGGCCAGGCCATCAGTGCCGTAAAGTCGGGCGATACCGCCAAAGCGGGGATCGATTGTGGTCATTGGGGCCTCGGAGAATGTGACTGACCGCTTCCCCCTCTCCCCAACCCCTCTCCCGCAGTGGGGAGAGGGGCTAGTCTGAGCTGGGCAAAGCCTGAGCTGTCATGGTTATGCAGGTAAAGCTATCGAGCAATTATACCTATGTTTGAAAAACGTAGGCGACGACTGCATGGATGCAGGAGTTAGGGCGAAGCAGGAGCCAGAGCCGAGGCAGGCGTAGCAAGGCAAAACAATCAAAAAGCGCAGTTTACGTGTTGTAAATGAGCATTTTGATCGGACTCGCGCACGAGGCTGTTTTTAACGCGGCTGCGACAACGCAGGTAGTTTTGCAGAGGTTCCCAGCCACCCGTCTCCGCTCAGCAAGTGCTAAAATGCCCGCTGCGACTGACTGCGGAGCCAGCATGGGCCTTTTGTTTGAAGAAATTGATTGCCAACCCTCGGCCATTGGCGAGATTTCGCTGCGGCGGAGGACCATTCCAGCGCTGGGTGAGCGGGATATCTATGAGGTCAAGCTGGGCGACGAGTTCCTGATGTCGAGCATGTTCCCGGAGGCGGAAATCGCCCTGAGCAAGCTCGGTCTGGCGGCAGTCACGGGTGAGCCCTTGAGTGTGGTGGTTGGTGGTCTGGGTCTGGGGTACACGGCGGTGGCTGCGCTGGAAGATCCGCGGGTCAACGAATTACTGATCGTCGATTATCTGGATACCGTGATCCAGTGGCACCGTGAAGGAAAAGTCCCGCTGGGCAAGACGCTCAACGCCGACTCACGCACGCGCTATATCCATGGCAGCTTTTTCGATATGGCGGTTGATCCTGCTGGCGGCTTTGATCCGGCAGCGCCCGGCCGCCAGTTTGATGCCATCTTGCTCGACATTGACCACTCGCCACGCGCCCTGCTGCATGCCTCCAACGCCAGTTTCTATACGGTCGACAGCCTCGGCAAGATGGCCCGGCAACTGCGTTCTGGTGGCGTTTTTGCGCTCTGGTCCCAGGACCCGCCTGATGCTGGATTCATGGCCGTCATGCAGCAATTGTTCAACGCCTGCGACGCCCATGTGGTGCCCTTTTACAATCCGTTCCAGAGCGGCGAATCCACCAACACCGTGTATGTCGGAGTACAACCCTGATGCCCTTTCATCCGCGCAACCAACATCAGGGGCACTATGACTTTGCCGCACTGACCTCGCGCAACAAGGCGCTCAAGCCGCACCTGACCCGCAACCCCAGCGGCGAGCAGACCATCGACTTTGCCGATGCCGTGGCGGTCAAGGAACTCAACCGCGCGCTACTGCAAACCCAGTACGGCCTGAGCACCTGGGATATTCCCGAGGGCTACCTCTGCCCGCCGGTACCCGGGCGAGCCGATGTCATTCATGCCATTGCCGACCTGCTCAACACCAGCCACGACGGCCAACTACCGCCCGGCAACGCGTTATACGGGCTGGATATCGGCTGCGGTGCCAACCTGATTTATCCGCTGATCGGCCAGGCCGCCTATGGCTGGCATTTTGTTGCCAGCGATACCGATCAGATGGCGCTGGATAACGCGCGCCGCATCCTCACCGCCAACCCGGACTTTTTACCGACCATAACGCTGCGCAAGCAGGCCGACCCGGCGCAGGTGTTCAGCGGCATGATCCAGCCCGATGAGCTGTTCGATGTCACCCTGTGCAATCCGCCCTTCCACGCCGACCAGGCCACAGCCCGGGCAGCCAACCAGAAAAAGTGGCAACAACTGGGCAAGCGGGAAAGCAAACGCGACCCCGGGCTCAACTTTGCCGGACAGTCGCATGAACTGATCTGCCCGGGTGGCGAAGCCGGCTTTCTGCAACGGCTGATTGCCGACAGCCAGGCCTTTGCCACTCAGGTGTTCTGGTTTACCACCCTGGTATCCAAGGCCGCCAACCTGCCAACCCTGCGCCAACAGCTGGAAAAGCAGGGCGTCACTGACCTGCGCGTGATCGATATGGCCCAGGGCAACAAGCACAGCCGTTTGCTGGCCTGGACGTATCTGGACAAGAAACAGCGTCGCGCCTGGCGGCGCAAACGCTGGCAAGCGGCAGAGTAAGCCGCTGCCATCTGTTATCATATTGACCGATTACACCTGATGACCGAGTACTCCGATGAGCGATCTGTCCCCGACCCTGGCATTGGCCTGCGAGCTGATTTCCCGTGATTCCACCACGCCGGAGGATGCCGGCTGTCAGCAACTGATGGCCGAACGCCTGGCCAGTATCGGCTTTGTCATCGAAAACCTGCGTTTCGGTGATGTGGACAACCTCTGGGCCCGTCGCGGGACTGACGGCCCTGTGCTCTGCTTTGCCGGGCATACCGACGTGGTACCCACCGGCCCGGTCGAGCGCTGGGATAACCCGCCCTTTGCACCCAAAATCATCGACGGCATGCTGCATGGCCGCGGCGCAGCGGATATGAAAGGCAGCCTGGCCGCCATGCTGGTTGCGGTCGAGCGTTTTGTCGCCGAGCACCCCCAGCACAAAGGCTCGATCGCTTTCCTGATTACCAGCGATGAAGAAGGTCCAGCCACCGAGGGCACGGTCAAAGTGGTAGAGACCTTGGTTGCGCGCCAGGAAAAGGTCGACTGGTGCATTGTCGGCGAACCCTCCAGTACCGAGTTGGTGGGTGATGTGGTCAAGAACGGTCGCCGCGGCTCGCTGAACGCACGCCTGACCATCAAGGGCAAACAAGGCCATGTCGCCTACCCGCACCTGGCACGCAACCCGATTCATCTGGCAGCGCCTGCGCTGGCAGCGCTGGCGGCGGAAGTCTGGGATAACGGCAATGACTACTTTCCGCCGACCAGCTTTCAGATCTCCAACCTGAACAGCGGTACCGGCGCCACCAATGTGGTGCCGGGCGAACTGGTGGCACTGATCAACTTCCGTTTTTCTACCGAATCCACGGTGGATGGCCTCAAGGCACGGGTCACCACCCTGCTCGACCAGCACGGGCTGGACTATGAGCTGGACTGGACGCTGTCCGGCCTGCCCTTCCTGACCGAGCCAGGCGATCTGCTCGACGGCGTTGCCGCCGCGATTCGCGAGGTCACCGGCCGCGATACCCAACCGTCGACCTCCGGCGGCACCTCGGACGGGCGCTTTATCGCCACGATGGGGACCCAGGTGGTCGAGCTCGGCCCGATCAATGCGACCATCCACCAGGTCAACGAACACATCAGCGCCGCTGACCTGGATACCCTGACCGATATCTATCAGGCCAGCCTGACCCGGTTGCTGGTCTGATGCTGCAATTGATTTGCCCTCACTGCCAGGCGCCGCTGCAACAAAACGAGCGGCAATGGCGCTGCGACAATAACCACAGCTATGATCAGGCCCGCCAGGGTTACCTGAACCTGCTGCTGGTGCAGCACAAGAACAGCCGCAACCCGGGCGACACCCCACAGATGCTCGCCTGTCGCCAGGCCTTTCTCGATGCCGGGCACTACCAGCCGGTCAGTGATGCCATCAACAGTCTGTTTGCAGACCTGCCCGAGGGCAATCTGGTGGATATCGGCTGTGGTGAAGGCTATTACCTGGATCGCCTGGCCCGCAGCCTGCCCGCACTGGAGAGTGGTGGCCTGGATATCAGCAAGAATGCAGTGGTCAAGGCCAGTAAACGCAATCGCGACGTGCGCTGGCTGGTGGCCTCCAGTGCCCGCCTGCCCTTTGCCGAACACAGTGTTGATGCCCTGCTCTGTGTGTTCAGCCCCTGGCAATGGGATGCCTGCCTGACTGTACTCAAGCCCGGTGGCCGTTTGCTGCTGGTGGGCCCGCACAGTGATCATCTGCTCGCCTTGCGCCGGGGGCTTTACCCCGAGGTGCATCCGACCCCGCCATTGATCAAGGAACTGCCGGAGAATCTGTCAGTCGTCAGCCAGCAAACCCTGCGCTATCCTTTATCCCTGAGTGCTACTGACCTGGCCAACCTGATCGGCATGACCCCGCATGGCTTTCGCAGCCAGCAGGAGCGTCAAACGCAACTGATCGAACAGGGTGTGCCGGGGCTGGAAGTGGCCATGGACCTGATCATGCTGCAACGACACTGAGGGACTACCCGTGCGCCAACCGGATATTGAAATCTACCTGCGTGAAGATCATGTACCCGCCGTGCTCGACTGGCTGGGTACCCAGGGCCAGCTGCAACTGCCCGCCGGCAAACGCCAGGGCAACCTGATGCTGAACGGCGAGTGCATACCCGTACAGATCATCCCCAAGGCTGCTGGCAAATGGACCTCGATCTGGTTAGACAGCCCGGACACCCCCTGGGCGACGGATGCCGAATGCGCGCAAGCGGTATTTGCGGCTACTGGTCATGAAGTGCGCTGCTCGGTCGGTACCTGGCAGGAAACCGATGGCGAAGCCGACGCCGACCGCTGGCTAAAGGTCAATGCCAACGGCGCCGAAGAATTCAGTTGGCCCTCGCCCTGATCAGCAACTATTGAGCTGATCAGGACCAAGCCAGGGGATAAGCCCTTTAATCCCGCACGATATCTTCCCGGCGCTTGTTCAGCTGCTCCACTTGCCCCGGGCCCAGCTGGAAAGCCCAGCGCGGATCGGCATTGACCAGAATCTCTTCATCCTCAGAGGGCTGGAAGCGATCGATCAAAAGCCAGTGCCGGCCGTTCAGTTCATGCAGGCTGGCTTCAAGCTCGGCTCCGCCCCAGGTAGTGACGGTCATGGTCAGCATCGGCTGATCCAGTTCCAGCTCACTGCGAGGACGAACATCCTGGGCAGTAAGGCTGACCAGGCCCAGCACCATCTGATTCATCCAGCGCTCATTACCCGACTGTTGCTCTTCTGCGAGACCCTCGAGGCGGAAGTTGTAATCGCCCTTTTCGCCTTTGTTCAGCAACAGGGTTTCCCCGTCCGCATGCTGCCATTTTGCCTGCCGGGCAAAGGTCATCGGCAGTTCGGCGACTTGCAGATCCAGCCAGTCAGCGCTGTTGGTTGACATGCCCAGAGCGCGATTGATCAGCCATACCTGGTCCTCTCCGCTAAAACGAATCAATTGGCCAGTACCCACGCCATTGCCGTAGATGATGCCGAACTCGCCCTCAGTGCCACTGACATCGACCCGGAAACTGTTCTCGCCAGCGGCAGCCGAGTCATCCACACCCAAACGCGAATGATGTTCGGGGTTAGCGGTTTGTGGTTCCTGCAGACGGGCGCCCCGCATGGCATGCAGCAAAGCTGCCAGGCGCTCTCGCTGAGCGGGGAAATAGTCATGCTCGGCAACAGTCCAGAGACCGTCGCGGCGCACCAGCGTAACCACCCGCTCATCACGCAGCAGACGTATCTGCCCGGATGCCGCAAGGATGGCCAACCGTTCTTCATTGAGCAAAGGCCGGCTGTCAAAGTCGGCGATGTGATCACGGTCGCGCAGTTGCAGCGCCAGTACGAAGAGCACCAGCGCCAACAGGCCGACGATGATGATGGCTTTACGCATGGCGACCTCCTTATCCTTTGCGCCGCAGGCGACCGATCAGCCACCAGCCAAGCACACCCAGGGTCAGCAATGCCGGCACCAGGGCAATGTTGATGATTTTCAGCCAGTTACCCAGACGCTCGATGTCCGCATTCAAACGAAAACGCACGTCCCGGAGCTGACGACGGATTTCCAGCTTCTCATCAATGAACCCCTGAATCGCCTGTTCCTGCTCCACGGTCAGATCCGTCATCTGCGTCGGGTCTTGCCCCTGCTGCAACTCAGCCAGACGGCGCTCGGTTTCCGCAAGCTGCTGCTGCAAGCGCTGTTCACTGGCCCGGAAACGCCGCTCGGCATCGCGCTGCAGTTCTTCCACCACGGTAAAGGGCCGGCTGAAGTCACCGCGGGAACGTACGCTGATCAATGCATCCGAACCGGAAAGGTTGTCCAGTGCATTGACCAGAAAGCCACCATTGTCTGCCCAAGGTTGCGGGATGCGTTGACCAAAAAAGTCCTGAACCTGTACCCAGAGGCGATCCGCCAACAAGTCGGTATCAGCGACGACGACCACATTGATGTTGTCGGCTTCGGTGCGCTCCGGTTGCAGCCCTTCCAGACCATCCGGGTAAGCGGTCGACACCGGGCCCTGAATGCGTGCAGCGAAATGATACACCTGATCATCTGGCTGGAAGCCGCGTAACAGGGTTTCCGGGTCTTCCAGTTGCGCGAAGCGATCAGAACCGACCAGAGTACTGTTCGGGCTACTCGACATCAGCGGCGTAAAGCGGGTAGCCGCGCCCTCTTGCGGGATCAGCGCCCCGGCCGTGCCCGTGGTCATCAGACTCAACGGAGCGGTGATACTGTCATCAGGGTCCAGGTTGCCCGCTTCCAGCTCCAGCCAACCGATATGCCGCGCCGGCGGGCGTTCACGACCTCGGCTGACCGACATGCCCAGTCCCTCATCGACCACCACCTGCTCCAGGTTGTAATCCACACCCCAGGCGGCCAAAAGCGGGCCAAGGCCAGAGGCGCGCCCATCGGCCATACCATCCATCATGGCTTCCTGGCTCTGATCCATTTCGGCTACCGGGTCGATATAGGCCAGCAAACGGCCACCGCGCAACACGAACTGATCAACCGCAAACAGCGCCGATTCACTCAGCCCCTTGGGGTGAACCAGCAACAGCACCTCAACCTCTTCCGGCACCTGGTCCATGTCATGTTCCAGCGGCTGAATGCTGAACTGCTGACGAATCTGCTCGAAAGCGACCCAGGGCGGCTGACCCTGGCCAGTCATCGGATCCATACCGCCATCCAGCGGCAGGCCGCTGATCATGCCGATCTGGGGCTTGGATTCCTGTGCCAGACTGTGTACCAGGCGACTCAACTCATACTCCAGCAAGCCTTCCTGTTCCAGGGCAAAAAACGGGATAACTTCACGCTCGGCCAGGTTATTGGTACCAGCCAGACCAAAGTACAACCGCTCGCCGGTCTGCCCCAGAGGCACGGCTTGCAGGCCGAACTCGGCGGCGCGATCTTCTGCTTCGGAAAAGGGTTCCGGGTCGATAATCTGCAGTCGCAGCTTGCCATCGGCAACACGCTCGTATTCACGCAGCAGCTCTTCCACGCGGCGGGCATAGTTGCGCAGTATCACCATGTCGCGACTGGCATCATCGGAAAAAAAGAAATTGAGGGTAATTGGCTCCTCCAGATCACGCAGAATCTGGCGGGTGCCATCGGAAATGGTGAACAGCTTCTTTTCAGTCAGGTCGAGCCGCGCACCGGGCAGCAACACGCTGGTGGCCATGTTGAAGGCAAGAAAGGCCAACAGCAGCACCAGCAAGCCGGTGCCGGAATACATCAATCGTTTCATGGGTCGGTCTCCTTCGCCTCAGTCGGCTTTCTTCAAATCGATAACGATGGCGGTTGCCAACAGCCACACGGCCATCAACGAGATGAAATACAGCAGGTCACGCAGATCCAGCACGCCTTTACTGATGGCTTCAAAACGGATCAGGAAACTGAGCGAGGCAACGGCGTCCAGCAATATCTGGGGAGCCCAGCCGCTGAACAGGTCTAGCAGCAGCGGAAAGCCGCTGACGATAAAGATAAAGCAGGCGACGACGCTGACGATAAAGGCAATGACCTGGTTCTTGGTCAACGCCGACATGCACGAGCCAATGGCCAGATAACTGCCGGCCAGCAACCAGCTACCCAGGTAACCGGTAAAGATGGCGCCATTGTCCGGATCCCCCAGGTAATTGACCGTGATGATGATCGGGAAAGTCAGCACCAGGGCAATGCCGATAAACACCCAGGCAGCGAGGAACTTGCCCAGAACCATATCTACCCGGGAGACCGGCAGGGTCATCAGCAGTTCGATGGTGCCCGACTTGCGCTCTTCCGCCCACAGGCGCATGGCCACGGCCGGCACCAGAAACAGGTACAGCCAGGGGTGGAAGTTGAAGAAGGGGATCAGATCGGCCTGGCCGCTTTCGTAGAACCCACCCAGATAAAAGGTGAACACCGCAGAGAGCACCAGAAAGATCACGATAAAGATAAAGGCCAGCGGGGTGGCGAAGTAGCTCGCCAACTCGCGTTTGAAGATTGCGCCGAGATTGTTCATGCGGCCTCCTCTGCGGTCAGTCGACGGAAGACTTCATCCAGTCGGCCACGCTCGACCGAGAGTTCGCGCACCAGCCAGCTCTGCTGTTTGGCCAGCTCGCCCACCGCCGGGAAAATCACCCGGCCGGGTTCGGCGACAACGGTCAGCTGCAGCCCCTCACGCTGGACTTCCACATCGGCCACACCGGACAGGCCTTTCAACGGCTCGATATCCACCGGGCTTTCCAGGTTCAGGGTGACCGCCTGGTGATAACGCGACATGGCTTCCAGCTCATCCGGGGTACCATTGGCCAACAGCTTGCCGCGACCAATGACCACCGCGCGGGTGCATACGGCGCTGACTTCTTCGAGGATATGCGTGGAGATCACCACGATCTTGTTGCTGTCGGCGGCGAGCTGCTTGATCAGCTTGCGCACCTGGTATTTCTGGTTCGGATCCAGCCCATCGGTCGGCTCGTCGAGAATCAGTACCTTGGGGTCATGCAGAATGGCCTGGGCCAGGCCGACACGGCGCTTGAACCCCTTGGACAGGGTTTCAATGCTCTGCTCGCGCACGCGCTCCAGCTCCAGCTGGCTGATTACCCGCTCAACACGCTGCTTTTTCTCGGCACCGCTGAAGCCACGGACTTCTGCAATGAATTCGAGGAATGTCTGTACCCGCATATCGCCGTAGCAAGGCGCACCTTCAGGCAGGTAGCCCATTTCTTTCTGGGCCTGCAGGATCTGCGTCTGGATGTCGTAGCCACAGACTGTGGCTGAGCCGCCGTCCGGCGTCAGAAAGCCGGTGAGCATCTTCATGGTGGTGGATTTGCCGGCCCCGTTCGGACCGAGAAAGCCAAGAACTTCGCCCGGGTGTACATCAAAAGACAGGTTATCCACTGCCGTGTACTCACCGAAGCGCTTGGTCAGGCTGTTTATGCTTATCATGGCCTATTTCCCCAATGGTATGTCTCAGCCACACCCCCGTGCGACTGGTTGCGCAAGCATACAGGTTATTGTTTGCCAACGCTGGATTGACCGCCTTTAGCCACTACAGTTCCATCACGAAAAGCGGCTACTCGACACTCAAACAGGGGCCATCATTGGGGTTCAGGGGATAATTTTCAAGTCTCTGCAGGTCGCGATTTGCGCTGGCGTCGGCAGCGTTCAGAGCAATAGCGCACCTCGTCCCAGCAGGCCGCCCATTTGCGCCGCCAGGCAAAGGGTCGACCGCAGCTGGCGCAGGTTTTCTGCGGCAGATCACCCTTTCTGATCACAAGGCATCACCGGCGTCCAACCGTGCCAGCAGTTGTTCACCCCACTCCCACAGAGCGTCCTGTTTGGCCGGTGCCATGCGCTTGAAGTTGCGGTAAATCATGGCCATGCGCGGATTGCCGCTGAAGTCCTCGGCATGGCGCATGATGAAGTGCCAATACAGGGCATTGAACGGGCAGGCTTTGGCCCCGGTCTGCTCCTGGACGCGGTAGTGACAGTCACCACAATAATTGGACATGCGCCTGATGTACTGGCCACTGGCACAATAAGGCTTGGAGCCAAGCAGACCGCCATCAGCGTGCATCACCATACCCAGGGTATTGGGCAGTTCGACCCAGTCGAAGGCGTCCATATACACGGCCAGATACCAGTCGCATATCTGTTTGGGCTGAATACCGGCGAGCAGGGCAAAGTTGCCAGTGACCATCAGGCGCTGGATATGGTGGGCATAGGCGTGCTCCAGCGTCTGGTCGATTGCCGCCTGCATGCAGCGCATACGGGTTTTGCCGGTCCAGTAGAATTCCGGCAGATCTCGCTGGTTACCTAAATGATTGCGCTCGGCATACTCGGGCATATAGCGCCAATAAATCCCGCGCACGTACTCGCGCCAGCCGAGAATCTGTCGAATAAAGCCCTCGGCGGCATTCAGTGGCACCTCCCCCGCTTGCCAGGCCGCCTGTACATCCAGGCACAGCCGCTGCGGGCTGAGCAGCCCGATATTCAGTGCAGCAGCGATACGCGCGTGATAGAGAAAGGGCTCACCCGTCGCCATGGCATCCTGATAATCGCCAAACTGCGCCAGCGCATGCTTGAGAAAATAAGCCCACAGCTGTTCGGCTGCCGCGCGGGTGACCGGGTAGTTGAAGGCTTCAAGGCTGCCGTAATGCTCCGGGAAACGCTCAGCCACCAGTTGCTTGACTGCAGACACCGTCTGGTCATCCGACAGCTGCAGTGGCGCCGGCGGCTGCTCGCCGGCCGGCAAGGCTTTGCGATTGTCGGCATCAAAATTCCAGGCACCACCGGCAGGCTGATCATCCTCCATCAGCAAGCCGCTTTGCCGGCGCATCTGGCGGTAGAAGTACTCCATGCGCAATTGCTTGCGACCCTTGGCCCAGTCCGCAAAGGTCGCATGGTCACAATAAAAGCGCGTGTCTTCGCGCAGTTCCAGTTCCGGCCAATCGGCTTGCTGCTGCTGAAAGACATCCAGCAGTCGCCATTCACCCGGCTCGGTGAGCACGATCTGTTCCGGTTGATGCTTTGTACGCGCGCGTTCCAGCTCACCCAGCAAGGTACCGCTGTTGCCGGCGGCATCCAGTTCGATGTAATCCACGGTAAAGCCCTGCTCGCGCAGTTCCGCCGCAAAGTGTCGCATGGCAGACAGGATAAAGACGATTTTCTGCGGGTGATGCGGCACATAGGTGCCTTCAGCCATCACCTCAGCCATCAGAACCCGGTCCTGCCTGGGGTCGGCTCCCTGCAGGCTGGACATATCCGGGCTGAGTTGGTCGCCCAGCAACATGATCAAACGGCGAACGCTCATAGCAGCTCCACAGGTTGCTCCGGGTGGCGTTGCAACCAGCCACTGAGAATATGATAAAGATCCAGATCGAAGTCACCGCCGCCCAGCGCCAGCGCCGCGCACCTCTTCGCCTGATCGGTACTGCCCAGCAGGCACCACTGACGCACCACGTGCCATTGGCGAATGCCCTGCACCGGATCGGACTCCGGCAATGCAATGGCTCCTGGCCAATCCCAGGTTGCCAACTGCAGAGGCAGCAGTGCCGCCTGCAAGCGCTGCTGGTGGCTGGACAGAGATTCCAGCCCGCAGCAGGCACCCCAGCAACGGTTCAATTGCTGGGCAAAACAACGGCCCTGCCCGGCTTCCAGCCCCAATACACGCAAACACAGGCCGTGCTCCCGCGCCATTTCACGCAGGCGTTCTCGGGCCTGGTGCCGGCTGCGAAAAAGACCGTACAAGGGGCTTTCCTTGCTGCTGTTCAGGCGGGTAACGTGTTCCAGCTCACCGGATGCCTGCAATCGCCAGCTGAGCAAGCCACGCTGGCGGCGAAGACGTTTGTTGTATAGCGGCTTTAGATCCTTGACCTGCTGCGCCTCCAGCAGCAAGGCACCCAACTCTCCCGCTGTTGGCCTCACCTCGATCCGCGCCACCTGACGGCACAGGCGCGCATGCCGCACATCGGTTTTGGCCTGCTGGAAATGGCTGCGCACACGCTGGCGGATATGGATGCTTTTACCCACATAGAGCAGCGCTCCGCGTTCGGCATAGAAATGGTAAACCCCCGGGCTATCCGGCAAGTCAGCAACATCGGGGGGAGCGGTAGCAGG
This sequence comes from Halopseudomonas salegens, assembly GCF_900105655.1. NCBI lineage: Bacteria > Pseudomonadati > Pseudomonadota > Gammaproteobacteria > Pseudomonadales > Pseudomonadaceae > Halopseudomonas > Halopseudomonas salegens. The sequence goes on along the minus strand of NZ_LT629787.1, from coordinate 648,172 downwards.
GAAAACAGAAGTAGTCATGGCACGAGCATATACAGCGATAACTATTCGTACAATGCAGGTACAACAAATAAACACACTTTGCGTGGCTTTATCCCGGACTCACTGCCTGTCACACAACATCCACAAAAACTGTGGATAAGTCTGTGGGCAGCAGGTTGGCAATAGACGCCAGCCCAAGCAGATCAAGCCGCAAGGCATTTCGTGCAAAAACCAACCAGCTACATGGGTAGTCATGCATCAGGCAGGCAATGCGTCAGAACAGCGAGCTCCCAGGTCATGGCCACTGGCCATTTATCACACCAGGCAACGAACACCAGAAGAGGGCAAACATTTCATATAAAACAATGGGTTGAAAACCTATCTGACCATACACCTACAAGCATGCACGCTAACTGTCAACAAGCTATACAACGCCGCCAACCATCACTGCTCCTGGCGGTCAGACTCCGCGGAACGAAGACTCATCCCTGCCACCCGCGCAGGCGATTGACAGTAAAAGAACTTGCTGATAAGAGGAGAGTCATCCACAAAAACTGTGGATAACCCTGTGCGAAAGATCGGGAAAGGCCGGCTCAAGGCCGGGAATCTGGCGAATGCCGCACAATGCTCAGTGGCTGATCAGTCAGTTTTCTTCCGTTCATTTTTATCATTGCCTTCCTCATCATCTTCGCGATCACGCTCGGCAATTTCGCACAAACGCTGCACCACGCGACCATTGACTGAAGAAGGAGGGAAATGTCCCTTTTCATCCAGAGTGCCGACCTCTTCACCCGACAGCAAGCTGAGTGCCTGATCGACATGCTGTACGGCATACACTGCAAACTGCCCTGCTTTGACGGCATCCAGCACCGAGTTATCCAGCATCAGATTGGGCACGTTGGCCTGAGGAATGATCACCCCTTGCTGCCCGGTCAACCCACGTGCCTCGCACAGGCGGAAAAAACCTTCAATTTTCTCATTCACGCCACCAACGGCTTGCACTTCGCCAAACTGGTTGATTGAACCGGTAATAGCGAACTCCTGCTTCAGCGGTGTGCGCGACAAGCCGGAGATCAGCGCACAAACCTCTCCCAAAGATGCACTGTCACCATCCACATAACCATAGGATTGCTCCAGGGCGATGCTGGCGGAAATTTCCAATGGGTATTGCTGAGCGTACCGGCTACCCATAAAACCGGTCAGAATCATTACCCCCTTGGAGTGAATCGGCTGACCCAGGCTGACTTCACGCTCGATATCTACAATACCGCTGCCACCGGGATACACTGTCGCACTGATACGTGCAGGCACGCCGAACACGGAGTCACCCACTTCCAGTACAGTCAGGCCATTACACTTGCCAACGGCCGCCCCGGCAGTATCGATCAGAATCACTCCGGACAGCATATCTTCCCGAATCCGCGCACTGACCCGGCCAGTACGCATTTCCTTTGCTTGCAGAGCACGCTCTATATGCGCCAGATCGGTCAATGGATCAGCAGCCAACTGGCGCAAAAAATCGGCTTCAGCCACCAGTTGAAAGATGTCACTGATACGCGCCGACAGACGCTGCTGGTGCTCTGCCAGGCGTGCACTGTAGGTCAACACTCGCGCTACGGCCGCAGCACTCAAGGGCGCCAGCCCCTCTTCAGAGGTGCGCGTCTTGAGTAACTGCGCCATACCTTCAATACTGTCCGGCGTTCGTGGCAGGTCTTCATCAAAGTCGACCAGCACACGAAACATTTCCTGAAAATCAGGATCCAGGTCCTGCAGGGTGTAGTACAGCTGACGCGAGCCAATGATCACGACTTTGACATCAAGTGGTATCACTTCCGGCGTCAGCGTCACGGTAGTCAGACGACCAAGTTCAGCCCAGGGTGATTCCATTTTCAATTGGCGTGAGTGCAGCGCGCGTTTCAGAGCTTCCCAGACAAAAGGTTCGCCAAGCAGCTTCTCCGCTTCCAGTACCAGATAACCACCGTTGGCGCGGTGCAAGGCACCCGGACGAATATGCCGGTAGCTGGTTACCAGGGCACCCTGCTCCGAACTGTATTCGATGCGGCCAAACAGATTATCGTAGGATGGATGCGGTTCATGCACTACGGGGGCACCGCCACTACTGTGATGGCCAACGATCAGACTGGGGCAATACTGCTCGACCAGCATCTGCTTCTTGTATGCATCCGGACGTGCCTCCAGGGCCCGCTCTTCGACCAATTGATCAATCACGGTCTTCAGCAGATTCTGCTGCATCGCGTGTAAATAATCACAGATTTCCTGATTACCGCTGTATTTTTCCAGCAGCGGCGCCAGCAAGGGCTCCAGCGCTTCGGAAATGGTGACTTCATTGAGTTCACGCAGCTGGTTGCTGGATTCACGCTTCCATTGTGGCAGGCTGGACAGCGCCTCGTTGAGCACTTCTTCAAGACTGGAAATGTCCTGATGAAAGGTTTCGCGCTCGCTCTCTGGCAGTTGGGAAAAATCCGCCTCATCCAGCGCCTTGCCATCTTTCATCGGGGTAAAGGCAATATTCTGCGCATCCCGGTATATGGCAATGCTTTTCTCCAGTGCCACGCGTTCAACCGAGTCTATTGCCCGGTCATAACGCAGATTGAAGGCACGATCAATGGAGCTCTTTTTCTGCTGATAAGCGGGATGCTCGAACACCGCCGGGAATGTCGCCAGCAAATTGTCGACCAGCTGGGTAATATCATCAATCAAGTCATCGGCACTGCCCGGCACCAGACTGATTACTTTGGGTTCACGTGGCTCATCGAAGTTGTTGACGAATACGCAGTCCTGCGGCGTCACCTGGCGTTTAGCTTCAGCCTTGAGATAACGCGTAACGTAAGAAAAGCGCCCAGTACCCGGCTCTCCCATGACAAACACGTTATAGCCCGGGCGATGCATGGCGACACCAAACTGCAGTGCTTCCACCGCCCGTTCCTGACCAAGTATTCCGCGAAAGGGTTCAAGGTCATCGGTGGTAGTAAATCCGAGCGCTTGCAGATCGATCGGCATGGTAAGTTGGTCAGGGGTCAGTTGCAGGGCGGCCGGCTCTGTGCTCATCAAGCATCCTTGGGTAAGTAAACGTCAGGTCAGCCGCATTGTTGCTGTGCCGGCCCCTTGTGGTCAATCATCAACTGCCGATGGATTGAAGGCTTTGACCAGCTCACGCACCAGAGGCTTCATAAAAAAGCTGCTGGTCGGCATAAGATTGACCTGTACCTCGCGAGCGCTGAGCTCATCAGCAACGACTGGACCCACTGCAGCCACACAGAGAGCGGCAAGTGCCTTGCGCAGGCCTTGCTCACCTTCAGGCTGGCGCCGTGCAATCTGGAACAACCGGCGTACCTGAGTGGCGCTGGTAAAAGCCATTGCATTCAGCTCACCTGCCTGCAAGCGCTGGATCAAAGCACTGACCTGGACATCTTCCACATCATCGGCATACACATAGGGAGCGACTGTGCGTACCCGCGCACCGGCTTTGTGCAGAAAATCGATCAGGGTGTGATTGGGGTCGGTGCCGTATAGCTGCACGGCTACTTGCCGTCCGCCGAGGTCTTCCCGATTGAGCGTTGCAATCACTCCGGCAGTGGTCGGCTCGTCTGCCAGCAGATCGGGTTTCAGGCCAATCTTGCGCAGCGCAGCACCCGGTTTCGGGCCTCGGGTAATTGTGCGTACCTTGCCCAGAGCAGCAATAAAGCTGTCTCGCAGGGACTCGTCCACACGCTCGGCAGCGGCGAGCAAACGACGCAACCCCTCACCGGTCAGCAGAACCAGATCATCCGGAGGAGTGGCGATAAATTCCTGCAGCCATTGCCGCACCGGCGTTTGATCCGGCGCATCATGAATGGATACCAACGGGCAACGCAGAACCTGGGCGCCACGCTTGATCAGCATATCGGCGAACAGGTCAAGCTCGCGACTTTCCGGCAAAGCTATATGACAGGCGTGCAGTGGCAAAGGGGCAGTCATCGGCATTCCTTGATAAAAAACGGCATTATCGCGCGCACCAAGCCGCCGTTGAAAGCCCCTGTTCCGTGTTGCTCAGACCTCCCAACCGCGCTGATGCAGGATACCATCCAGGGTTCGGCTGACAGCAGTACAGTTGCGCACCATCTCGATACGGTCCCAGGTTGAGCGCTCACCTTCATAAATCAAGCGATGCATGGCTTCGCGGGAGGGTGGTGCCAGCAATCGGAGCGGATGATCCCAACGATTGCGCAGGAATATATTGATGTCGGCAGTATATTCCTGCGCCAGAATGCCATAGGTCAGGTGTTGAACCAGGCTCAGCATGGGTGACTTGATACGAACGTGTTGACGGCTGAAGCGCAGAGTTTCCGCTGTCCCCAGCTTCAACAGTCGACCCTGGAAATTGAGTACGCTGCGCACCGGGTTGCTCGGCCGGTCAGGGTCCGGGGTAATCGCCAACGCGGCGGGGTTCGTCATACTGGAGATAAAGTGATTGACGCCATACAAACGGGCCAACCGCTTGGCTGGAAGGTCATCCGCGAAGGAACCATCTATCCATTTCTCGTCTGGCAGGTAAGGCGCCGTTTCACCGGACGCATTGCGGCACATCAGGGTTACTGGCGGGTAAATGCCATAAATGGCGCATGACGCCATAACTGCAGAGCGTACCAGTACATTGGGCGCAGTAATGGCGTTCAAAAGGCGCGGCGCCTGACGCGGACTGAGTCCGGTCACCGTGATGTTGAGCTTGCGGCCGGTTCGTTCGAAGGCTTCCTGAAAGGTCAGATCAGGAACGATGTGCTGCAAATAATCGCGCAGGTTGTCCGCATCCATATTTGGCCGGCCATTACCAAGCAATGACAAAACCGGGCGAATCTGCTCGGCTTCGTCGACCTCATGGTGCAGATTATCCAGATTCAAACGTTCTTTCAGCTCGTCATCAGCATGGGTACAGGCTGTCGCGGCAAGGATCGAGCCGGCACTGGAGCCTGAAATGATTTCCGGCAACAGGCCACGATCAAACAATGCCTTGAGCACCCCGGCATGGAAAAACCCGAGTACCGCTCCTCCACTCAACATCAGAGCAGAACGACCATAGCAGTGGCTGGCGCGCTGGAAAAAATCCTGTTTTTCCTCCAGTGAGATGATCTTCTCATCCACTTCATTGAGATCATGCAGAGCACCGCACAACTCATCGATATAGCGTGTAATCAGGTTCTTGGTACCCAGCTTTGCCTTGCTGTACAACGCTGGCTTGCCCATGCCTCCCAGATTGCCGTGAATACCTTCATTAAGGATAAACAACAATTGTGGATAGTCCCGGCGAAAGCGCAGATCGCGTAATTGATCCAGCCGCTGACGAATGGCACGGTAGTCATAGCTCTCACAGGCGTCATCCTGTTTCCATTCATCCAGACCCATTTCATGGTCATAGGCACCGGCCAGCTCTACCCACTCCTCATAGCTCTCGGCCTGCTCCATTTCTTTCAACAGGCGTTTGCCCTGGTTTCGCTGCATCAACTTGATCATCTGCTATCCCCACTACTTGGACTCTGGGTGCTGAGGACTCAGCACCCGGACAAAACTTCAGCCGCCATTGGCGGACGTGCGCCGACCCGCTTCAACCACGGCGTCATCCCCTTTAGTGGCAGCCTTTTCTGCTGCCTGCTTGTCAGCGGTATTGGCGGCCTTGCGCGTAGTCGTTTTAGTGGCCGTCGACTTGCCTGACTTGCTGTCACTGCTGGGCTCGACTACCGCAGTCACTTCTTTCGCCGCCGCGGCCTTGGCTTCTTCCACCGCTTCGGTTGCAGCCAGGTACTCACGGGTGGATTCCGCCAGGCAGCTGACATAAAAATCCATATCCGGTACCACTTTGCGATCCGCCAGAATACCGATGCAGATGCGGTCATAAATACCGGTAATACCATGACTGATCGCCACACCGTCCGAGATAGGCACGATGGGCGAAACTGCCCGAATGGTCGCCCCGGCAAAATACTTCGGCACCATGCCGGGAATACCCGGCACGTTGGTAATAATGGTATTGACCATCGGGTATTTACCCGCCAGACGCAGCTTGTTGCTCAGGGCAGCGCCCATATTGCGCATATAAGCAGGCACCATATCACCATAGGCATTATTCAGATCGCAGAGCACCTCTTTGGCCAGCGGAATCCCGTGCTGGGTGCGGCGCTGAACGGCTTTCAGGCGCTCAACCGGGTCGGCAATATCGGTACCGATACCGACAAACATGGCGGACACCAGATTGCCGCCGTCTTTACGGGCGTCTTCCGGGCGAATCGACACCGGGCACATGGATACCAGTGACTCATTGCTCGGCAGCGCATTATGGGCATTCAGATAGCGGCGCATGCCACCGGCGATCAAGGAAATGATGACATCGTTCAGGCTGGACCCGGTACACAGCTGACGCATCCGTTTCAGCTCGGCAATGGTCAGCTCGTATCCGGCATAACTGCGGTGAGGACTGATGGTGGTATTGAAAATAGTCTTCGGTACACGGCGTTGTTCCGGGCGAGCGTCACCGCGCAGGCGCTTGGCCAGCTCGTAACTCTTGCGCGTGATCTCGATACCGGCACGCATGCTGCGGAAAGATTGACCGATCATGCGCGGGGCAGTACGAGCCCACATTTCCAGCCGAGTCGGCGGACGTTCGGCAACTTCAACCAGATCACGGCGACCGTATTCGTGGTCCGGTGTGTCTTCCCACAGCGCAGTGGTCAGCTCCAGGCCAGCCTTGCCGTCAACATAGGCATGGTGAAAACGGATCAATACGGCAAAGCTGCCCGGCGGCACGCCCTCGACGTTGTTGACCCCTTCGATAATATAAATTTCCCAGGGTGCCCGCTCCATATCCACGCTGCGCGACATGGTGCGCGCGGTAAAGATACACAGCTGACGCCAGTCGCCCGGCTGCGGCAAACCGACATGGCGCACGTGATACTCGACGTCAAAGTTTTCATCCTGCAGCCAGTAGGGGTCGTCCAGCTGGAAAGGTGCCTGCTCGAGGCGGCGACGAAAGTACGACGTGGTATTCAGGCGGTCAGAAATGTACTGCAGGATGTCCTTGTGCCTAACCAGACCATCGGGTGCAGTAGTCTGATCACACAGCCAGAGGCTACCAATCATCATCGGCTGGTTGGGCGCTTCAAAGTAGAAAAATTGCGAATCCATTGGTGTTAGTTGTTTCACAGAGTCGACCCTCGCTGAAAAGTACGCGTTGCGGAAATTGGCAGATATTATTGTCGTTGCTATTTCGTACAACTACGTTGACTGTAATCAATCAATACATAAATAGCGTATAAGACAGAAAAGAGACAGGTATGACTTTAACCTGTGATGGAGATATTTTTATTAAACGTAGTATAGAACTTACTGGTCATCTTTGCACGAAATGTGCGCAACCGCGCATGACCGGGCAATGGATTTACCGGTGATGAAGGTGAACTGAAGAACAGGAGCGTGAATCGGAAGGGGCAGGCGATTGAAGGAGCTAGTTGCGCAACAAACGAGCAATTGCCTCATCGTTGTATTGCACCCGTCCCCCGTCAATGATGATCACCCCTTCGCGAACCAGGGCCTCATACAGGCGTCCGGCCAGCGCGGGATCGGCCTTGAACTTGTTGCGGATACTGTTGCGCAGGGTATCTTCGCGCGCAGGACGATTCTTGCGGTAGGTGGTCAGGTGCCGACAGTAGCGTGCCAATGCCTGATCATCATCGCTCTCGCTGTTCGGTTCGACCTTCTGGGAGCCAACCCGCTCGGCTGAGCGGCCAATCCGGTGCAGCAGTTGAATAGCGTGATCCAGGTCGCCGTCATTGGAAACGATGACGAAGTGGGTATCCAGCGGCAACTCCTGCGCCAGCAAGCCGGCAAAAAAGCAGATGCCGAAGTCAGCCGAGTTCTTGCCGGTCTGGTCCATCTTGTGAATGGTCAAACGCTCCTGCTGCAGGGCTTTGGACAATGGCACCAGCCAATCCAGCGGCACCTTGGGACCGCGTTGAGCGTAGCAGATGATTACTCGATCAAATTGCTCCAGACTTTTCGGCAGGTGGTTCAGATGATGGGGGCAATTTTCCAGATCCAGCAACAGCACGCTGGTCTCATGCTCCGTAGCATGCCCGCTGCTATCTGAGGCTTCACTGATGTCCCCCATACGAACTCCTGTCCTGGACTTGCGGTTGAATAGGCCCGCAAGCCTGCGATTCAATCAGCCTGAGTGTATACCGTAAAAGCCGGAGCAATCACATCACGATAATTGCGGATGCGCTGCACATAGTGGACCGGCTCATAACCCCGTGCATAGCCGTAACGGGTATCAGGATAGTAGCGTTTGTCAGCTTTGAGCGGCAGCACTTGTCGCATGTCAACCCAGGAGTCAGGGTCCTTGCCCAGCTCGCGGGCGAGTTGGCGTGCATCCAGCAGGTGCCCGCGACCAATGTTGTAGCTGGCCAGGGCCAGGAAGGTACGATCCGGCTCGGGGATATCCTCCGGCAAGCGAGCATGTCGATCAGCCAGATAACGCGCGCCCCCGAAGATTGATTGCTCAGGGTCGAGGCGGTTACTGACCCCTACATCACTGGCAGTGTTTTGCGTCAACATCATGATCCCGCGCACGCCCGTTGGTGATACCGCCTGAGGGTCCCAGTGCGACTCCTGATATGCCAGTGCAGCCAACAGATCAGCCGGCATACCGGTCTGCTCTTCAGCACTGACAAACACATCCATATACCGCGGCAGTCGATCGGCAATCCGGCGATTCAGGGCCCGGAAGTCGACAAAATCAAAATCGCCGATGTAGTTGTAGTAACGCTGCTGCATCAAGGTTACCGATAACTCTCCGTCACCGGAGTCGATCCAGCGACGGCTCTGGCGAGCCAGGCTTCGCTGACCGCGAGCGGTATACCAGCCCAGCTGTTCACCTTCGCGCAAGTCCATGGCAATGCTCAGCGCCGGAAACTGCCTGCGCATGACCTGCACGATATTGGAGTCAGCTACCGTGCAATCCACCTCGCCACTGGCCACGTCCGCCAGCAGAACTTCGGTAGTCCGCTCGTTGTCCGCTTCGAATTCCATGGCAGGCTCGGCTTCCTGCAGCCGAGTCAGGGTCTGAATGTAACTGGATTCTGCCGTTACCCGTATTGTCAGACCGACCATATCTGCCGGACTGTCCGGCAACTGCCGCAAGCTGCGCGAGCAGACCAGCTGTTCGCTGACCCGGGTATGGACCGCACCGGGATGGAAACGCTCGTCACGTTCCGGCAAATGCGTCAGGCCGGCGGCAGCCAGATGCACTCGGCCTTCCTCGAGGGTAGCCAGAACGGCGGCAGTAGAATCAACCAGCGTCCACTCAACGTCCCATCCCTGCGCCGCAGCAAAGTCAGTCACCAACTGATATTCCGGGCCAATCGCCTGTTCATGCCGGTCCAGATAATAAGTGGTGGAGCTGTTTCGGCTGACGACCTTGAGGATGCCTGAATCACCTGGGGACTCCAATGCCGGGGCCGTCGAGTCCGAGCAGGCATTCAAGCCGGGCAGCAGGAACAACAGAATAATCGGCAGGCAAAGTCTTGGCATATCAGTCTCGCTGTTATGGGCTTGCCTCCAGTGATAGCACACTGATTATGCCCACTGCAAAGCGAAGTCATGTCATCGCATGACTGCGCAAGCCTGACTCGATAGTTTCCTTGCTGAGCCAGCGACGCAGCAATTGAATACCCGCTTCCTGTCTCCGACTGCTCTTCCAGGCGAAATAGAAGACATCGCCGGTTACCACAAAGTGTGCCGGCAAACGCACAAAATCCGCTGAATCAGCTCGTGTACTGAGCATGTAATCGTTGGTCAGGGCGATACCCTGATGGTAACGCGCAGCTTCCAGTGCCAGCAGCATATGACTGAAGTGCTGCAGCCGGGTAGCGGCCGGAATTACCAGCCCGGCAGCGGCAAACCAGGCCTGCCAGTCTCCCGCTGCGCGATTATAGATACTGTGTGTAGAGAGTAGCGGGAAGCCGGCCAATTCATGCGCGGTCAACTGATTGCTGTCGGCATGTGCCGACAACGGATCCAGCCCGACTCGCTGGCATATCTGCTGCCAAAGACGCTGGCTGCAAACCGGGAAAAGGCGCTCGGTATACAGCAAGTCGTAACTGTAGGCCGTGGAGTCCGGCCGGACGGTGATAAAGCAATCTGCTACCCGGTCGGACAATTCCGGTATCTCGCTGCTCATCTCCAGCGCCAGATCCAGTTGCGGATAGGCCTGCTGCAAGTCAGGCAAGCGGGGTACCAACCAGCGCACGGCAAAGGAACTGAATACCGAGAGGCGAATTTGTGCCCGCTCATGTCCACGCAGTTGTTCACTGGCCTGCTCGATCTGACGCAGAGCAGCGCCGATCGCTTCGGCATACTGCCTTCCCTGCTCGGTCAACTGAAGGTATCGACCGGTACGAACGAACAGTGACTCTCCCAGATAGTTTTCCAGCTGCTTGATCTGATGACTGACTGCACTCTGGGTTACCGACAGCTCTTCTGCGGCACGCGAAAAGCTGTTGCAACGAGCTACTGCGGCAAATACGGGCAAGGCTTTCAGGGGTGGCAATTTCATTATCTAATTTTCTAATAGTTAAGAAATAAACATCATTTTATCGAATACTCAAAGTCTTTTACACTCGCCAGCTGTTCCATTGTCGCGAGTCGAATCATGTCCGGAAAAACGGTCAACAGTGCTATTTTTTTGTTGGTCATTGGCAATGCACTGGCACTTGTTTCCGATGTAATGATCAAGCTACTGGAAGCCGATGCACCCATTTTTCAGTTTGTCTTCCTGCGCAGCCTGATCACTCTGGTCGTGCTGTTGCCCTTCTACCGGCACATTGATCGCAAGCACTTGTTCGCCGGAGCCAGCTTGCACTTTTCCCGAGCGCACCTGCATCTGATCGGTATGCTGTGCATGGTATATGCCTTGCTCAATCTGCCTTTGGCAACGGCCAACGCGGTGTTCTATGCTGCTCCTATCATCGTCATGTTGCTGTCTGTCGTGTTCTTCAAAGAGCGTTTGACCGGACTCAGCCTGCTTGCTGTATTCAGCGGTTTTGCCGGCATTCTGGTCATTTTGCGGCCGGTCGATTTTTCCTGGGCTGCACTGGCCGCTCTGGCTACTGCGCTGACACTGGCCATCAACGCCGTCCTGGTTCGTCGCCTGCCAGCGCAGCAGTCAACGGTGCACAAGTTGGTGCTGAATTATTTGATGATACTGCCCCTGTGCGCGGCATTGATGCTTTGGGAAGGCGCGCAATGGAGCTGGGGAGTTTTGTTCAGCGCCCTGGGCTCGGCGATATTTATCCTCGGCTACAATATCAGCGTGCTACTGGCGTATCGTCAGGTAGACGCCAATCAGATTACCAGCGCCGAATATACCGGGCTGTTGTGGGCGGTGGCGATAGGCTGGATCTGGTTCGCCGAGGTGCCGGATCTGTGGTTCCTCTCAGGTAGCCTGATGATCGTATTGCCACTGATTCTGATTGGCTTGCAACACCGCAAACGCGTACGCATCGCCAATCATCACCTGTCGGATACCCGCTATCACCCGGTACGCAAACAGTCCGCATCAAGCTGATCTCGGCAAGCGTTATCACATGGCATTTGTCGGCTGATTGCAGGCAGACCAACGCTGCTTTGTGCGGCAGGCTAGACTGAACGCAAACCCGTTTCGGAGCCTTGGCATGAGCGCGCACAACAATCCCGTTTTTGTAGTCCATAAGGATGATATCCAACAGACCGACCTGCTGGAGCAACCCCTGCTGACAGCAGCCGATCTGGCTGATGGTGAGGCCTTGCTGGCAGTGGACCGCTTTTCCTTTACCGCCAACAACATCACTTACGCAGCCCTGGGCAAGCGCTTTCAATACTGGGACTTCTTTCCAGCACCGGCACCCTGGGGGCAAATTCCGGTCTGGGGCTTTGCCGATGTGACGGCATCGCGGCACCCTGAGATCAAGGTGGGTACCCGCGTCTATGGTTATCTGCCAATGAGCAAACAGCTCAGAGTCCAGCCAGGCCAGATTACCGACAGCAGCTTTGTCGATATCAGTGAGCATCGCAGTCATTTGGCGCTGGCCTATAACCAGTATCAGTTCACCGCCAACGACCCGGCCTACCGCCGCGAGCATGAAGCCCTGCAAATGCTGCTGCGCCCGCTGCTGATCACCTCTTTCCTGTTGGATGACTTTCTGGCGGCCAAAGACTTTTTCGACGCCGATGACATCCTCCTGACCAGCGCCTCGAGCAAGACCGCACTGGGCCTGGCCTTTATGCTGCACCACCAGAAAGGCAAGCGCGACAAGCCGCAACGCATTGTCGGGTTGACCTCGGCGGGCAACCGCGACTTTGTCGCTGGGCTGGGGTATTACGATGACGTAGTGGGCTATGACGAGATCGAGCAGATGGATCCGCAGCGCCGTAGTGTGGTGGTCGACTTTGCCGGCAACAGCGATGTGCTGGGCAGGATCCACCAACAGTTTGCCGACAACCTGTACTTCAGCTCACTGGTGGGTGCGGCACACTGGGATCAGCGTGGCGGCAGCAAGGAATTGCCGGGGCCAGCCCCCGAGGTCTTCTTCGCCCCCGGTTACTGGGCGCAGCGGGCCAAGGAGTCCGGTAATGGCGTGCTGATGCAGCAATTTGCCGCACTCTGGTCGCCCCTGGTGCACTCCGTCGAGCAATGGATGGAGATCAAGACGGTCACCGGCACCGAAGCAATCGCCGCTGCCTACCAGGACACCCTGGCTGGCCGCGTCAATCCGCAACAGGGTCTGATCATGCAGCTATGAGCCAGAGCCCGGCTCAGCCCACTCGGCTCAGCCAGTCTTGCAGTTTGTCCATGGCTCTTGTCAGCCGTGGGCAAGCATTGGCCACAAAAGCCTCATCCAGATCGCGCCCGGCGTACTCCTCTGCGCTCAGCGCCAATGCCGCAGCACCATCAAAATCGACGAAAGCCAGACGGGCGAATAACTGATCCGGGCTAAAGCCAAAATCACTGCCGGGCAATATGGCGATACCGGTCGACTCGAGCAAACGCGTACACAGCGAGGCACTGGTCTTGATATCCGCTTTTTCCAGCACACTGCGGTAGGCTGCGAAATCCGGCAGCAGATAAAAACCACCCTCCGGCTTTTGCACCTCAATATTCATGGCAATCAGGCGACTGTGCAGATACTCTCCGATCACCTTGAGCACCCGTCGCGAATGCAGCAGGTAATCATCAATATCACTGCCGCCGTCAAAAGCCGCTACCGCGGCGTACTGAATGGGCGCACTGGTGGCCGTAAAGGTTTCGCTGGCAATGATCGCCATGGCATCCTGCAAGGCACGTAGTTGCGGCGGGAAGATAAAGGTTCCCAGGCGCCAGCCTCCCGCCCCGGCCCACTTGCTCAGACCGGTACTGATAATGGTGCCTTCGGGGTAGTAGCGGGCAATCGACTTGTGCTGGCCGGCAAAGTGCACTTCACCGTAGATTTCGTCGGAGAGCAGAATAATCCGGTACTTGCGCGCCACATGGGCAAGAGCCAACAACTGGTCATCGGTATAGGTACAGCCCGTTGGGTTCGACGGGTAATTCAGGATCAGGATGCGCGGCCGCGTTGGATCATCGCGACAAATGATATCCAGCTCTTCGGCTGTCAGTTGCCAGTTGTTGTCAGCATGGGTGGGCAGCCAATGCACCGAGCGCCCGATAATCCGTGCTTGTGGCGCGTAGGACACCCAGCTGGGACGCGGAATCAGCAAATCGCCGTAATAGGCCAGTTGCAGGATGAACAGTAACTCCTTGGAACCGGGCCCGATGAGCACATCTTCCCAGCCACAACGCATACGCTCACTGCGGTTGATGTAACCGGCAATGGCCTCGCGCAATGCCTTGAGCCCTTTGACCGGCAAGTAATCCTTTTCATGGGCATGGGTTTTTAGCGCATCGACCACGCGCTCGGGCACCGGGAAAGGCGACTGCCCCAAACCGAGCTTGATGATGTCGCGGCCTTCACTGCGTAGCTGATTGCTCAGCTCGTTGATACGCAGGGTAGCCGACGGCTGAATACCACGGACATTGAGATTGATGGCGAAATGCTGCTGATCCATAGAGCCCCGCTGGTAATGAGTTGATGACGCGAGTATAGGCCAGTCGACGGGATCAGGCTTTTCTGGAATGCCGGGGTGGGCGATGTTGGGCAGGGATATGTGCATTGACACAGAGTCCTGCGGTCACGACATACCGCGACCGCAGGACGCTAACGCAAGACCTTTGAAGACTTACAGCGGTTTGCCGCGATTACCATGCTTGGCAACGAATGCCTGCACTGCCGGGAGTTCATTATCCAGCACGGTAAATTTCTCCTGACGCTCGAACAGATCGCTCAGGTGCGCCGGAAGTGCTGGCTCTTCACCAACCGCAGCCTGACGCACGGCATCAGGAAACTTGACCGGATGGGCGGTCCCGAGGGTAATCATCGGAATACTCGGGCTGCGTCGACACTCACGGGCAGCACGCACACCGATAGCCGTATGCGGATCGAGCAACTCGCCGGTATCACGGAAGACTTCAGCGATAGTGCTGCACGTTGCATCATCATCGACAGCCAGTGAATCAAAGAGTTTGCGCGTTTCGGTCCAGCGCTCATCCTCAACACTGAGTTTGCCGGTCTGCTTGAAGGTCGCCATCAGCTCGGCCACGACGGCTCCATTGCGCCCATGCATATCAAACAGCAAACGCTCGAAGTTGGACGACACCATGATATCCATCGAGGGCGACAGGGACGGATGCAGCGTGTCCTTGTCATACTGGTTGCCACTCATGAAGCGGTGCAGGATGTCATTGCGGTTGGTGGCAACAACCAGTTGACTGATCGGCAGCCCCATATTGCGCGCCAGATAGCCGGCAAAGATGTCGCCAAAGTTGCCGGTCGGTACCGAGAACGCCATGGACCGCGCCGGACCACCCAGCTGCAGGGCCGCATGAAAATAATAGACGATCTGCGCCATGATGCGCGCCCAGTTGATCGAGTTGACTGCGACCAGGCGAGTACCCTTGAGGAAACCCTGATCGGCAAAGCTGGCCTTGACCATTTCCTGGCAGTCATCGAAGTTGCCATCGATGGCGATATTGTGGATGTTGTCACCGAGGATGGTGGTCATCTGCCGACGCTGGACTTCGGACACACGGTTGTGCGGGTGCAGAATGAAAATATCCACGTTTTCGCAATGCTTGCAGCCTTCGATGGCTGCCGAGCCGGTATCACCCGATGTGGCCCCCATGATCACCACCCGCTCACCGCGCTTGAGCAGGAAATGATCCAGCAAGCGTCCCAGCAGCTGCAAGGCAAAGTCCTTGAATGCCAGGGTCGGGCCATGGAAGAGCTCCAGCACCCATTCATTGCCGTCCAACTGACGCAGTGGTGCTACTGCCTGATGGGCAAAAACGCCATAGGTATCTTTGAGGATGGCCTGAAAATCGGCATCACTGATGGAGTCGGTGACAAAG